>DBPS01000027.1:0-11461 GCA_002304935.1 Candidatus Humimicrobium oleiphilum
CCTCCGCTCTCCTCCCCTCCCATAAGTACGTCCTGCTTTAAGATCTCTTCTCCTATATACTTGAAACCTACTGGGGTGATAAAAATATCCAGATTATTTTTCTGCGCTATTCTGTCTATTATTGAAGATGTGGTAACAGTTTTTACCACCCTTCCATCTGTTTTGCCATTTTTTATAAGATCATATAAGACAATTGCAAATATATGATGGGAGCTTATAAAATTACCGCTCTCTCCTATTACACCGATTCTGTCTGCATCTCCATCCACGCAAATGCCTATTTTTAAATTATTTTTTATTACAAATTCTATTGCTTCGTTCAGGTTTTCACCAATAGGTTCAGGATTAATACACCCGAAAGAGGGATTGAACATATTATGGATCTCGAATACATTTTTAATATTGTTTCTGTCGAAAAAAGATCTATACAGGCCCTGTGCTGCACCATACATCGGATCAATTAAAAAACCGAAATTAATATTCTTAATAATATCTAAATCTATTATTTTTGCTATCTGCTGCCAGTATTTTTCTGTGAAGCTGACTTTTTTATATCCGTTTCTGTCATCAGAGATATTTTTCCTAAGAATATTTATTTCTTCATCAAAGGAGTCGTCTGATAATCCTTTATTAATTATGCCTTCGATTTCATTTATTATATCCATTGTCGCAGACCCCCCGAACGGGCCTTTTATTTTAAAGCCATTATAAATGTATGGATTATGGCTTGCGGTAATCATTATCCCCAGATCAGCATTTTCAGCAAGAACTGCATTTGAGAGTACAGGGGTAGGGATAAAATTCTCAGAAAGAAATGTCTCCACATTATTGAGCAAAAAAATTTCAGCAGCGCTTTTTGCAAAATAATCTGATAAAAATCTTGTATCATATCCGACTACTACCCTGGGGATTTTATTTTTAAGGACTTTTTTATTCAAAAGATACCGGCTTATACCATGGGCAATATACTCAATCTTTTCCACAGTAAAATCTTTTGCTATTACTCCCCTGAATCCATCGGTGCCGAATTTAATTACTTTTTCACTCATATTTAAATATCCTTATTTCCTTAAAATCTTTTTAATTGATGACCACTGGCAGGATAACCATTAGCAGAATTACAGGTCAAATTTTTTAAAAATCATTAAGCTGATACAGTTTCAGATCTATTTACATGTAAGTAACTTATAATCAGAATCAACCATCATTTTCACAAGCTGCTCAAAACCAACCTTTGGTTCCCATTTGAGGATTTCCCTTGCTTTGCCTGCATCACCTATAAGCAGATCGACTTCAGCAGGCCTGATAAATCTTTCATCGATTTTTACATATTTTTTCCAGTCCAGGTTAAGATAGCCGAATGCAATCTCTATCAGCTCCTGAACGGAATGGGTTTTGCCCATCGAAATAACATAATTATCAGGTTTGTCATGCTGGAGCATAAGCCACATAGCTTCTACGTAATCTCCTGCAAATCCCCAGTCTCTTTTCGCATCAAGATTCCCCATATACAATTCATTTGAAAGCCCAAGCTTTATCTTTGCTGCATTATATGTGACTTTTCTGGTTACAAATTCCAGGCCTCTTCTGGGAGATTCATGATTAAACAGAATACCCGAACAACCAAATATATTATAACTTTCCCTGTAGTTCACGGTAATATAATGTCCGTATACCTTTGCAACTCCGTACGGGCTTCTAGGATATAGAGGAGTAGTTTCTTTCTGAGGGACCTCCTGTACTTTTCCAAACATTTCCGAACTGGAAGCCTGGTAAAATTTTATATCTTTATTGACATGCCTGATAGCTTCAAGAATCCTTGTCACGCCCAGTGCAGTAAATTCTCCGGTAAGTACAGGCTGAGCCCAGGAAGTCGGTACAAAAGTCTGGGCTGCAAGATTATATATCTCATCCGGATTAGATTCTTTTACTGCGCTTATAATTGAAAACTGGTCCAGCAAATCAGCCTGGACAAGCTTTATTTTTTCTCTTATATGCTCTATCCTTCCAAAATTTTCAGAAGAAGATCTTCTGACCATACCGTATACTTCATATCCTTTGTCTAAAAGTAGTTCCGCCAGGTAAGAACCATCCTGGCCTGTTATTCCTGTTATTAATGCTCTCTTCAAAAAAACCTCCCGATAATTAAAAATAAATTGTTTTTAATGATTTTTTGAATTAAAAAAATATTTCACCATCTTTGATTTTTGCGTCAACATTAATCTTAATATGGTTTTTTAAAATGTTATTATTACCGATTTCTGCATTATCACCAACGACAGAATTGTTTTCTATAATAACTTTATCCTTGATAGCAGCATTATATGAAATGATTGAATCTTTTATAATGCAGTTCTTTCCTATCTTTACACCATCAAACAACACGCTGCCATTTATCGAAGAGCCTGCACCGATAATGCAATTATTTCCAATGACCGTAAGAGGGCTTATTACTGCAGAATTATCGATCTGGCAGTTATTGCCGATTACCAAAGGACTTGAGAGAAGGCTTTCTTTATGATAATTTGTATTTTCCCCGATTCTTATATGGTTAAAGATTTCTTTTTCCCTGAAATCAAATTTAATTCTGCCATTAAGGATATCGTGGTGGGCTTGCAGATATTTTGCCGGCGTCCCCAGATCAAGCCAGTAAGCATTTGAAACAAAACCGAATATCTTATACCCTATTTCAAGAGCATTAGGGAACAGACCTCTTTCAAAAGAATAGTTATCACCCTGAGGGACAAGCTCCAGAAGGTTTCTTTCAATTATATATGTGCCTGCATTAATCAGGTTTGTCGTTATTTCATCCCAGCTTGGTTTTTCAAGAAATTTCTCTACTCTTCCATCTTCATCTATAGGTACCAGTCCGTAAGAAGTAGGATCTTCAACAGGTGTCAGGGCTATAGTTATATCCGATTTTTTATCCTTGTGAAACTTTATCATATCGGTCAGATTTATTGCTGAAAGAACATCTCCGTTAAAAACCATAAAGCTGTCATTTTCAAGAAGATTTTCAAGATTTTTTACTGCTCCGCATGTGCCGAGAGGTTCCTCTTCCGTAATATAATTTATATTTACACCCAGGCTTTCACCATTTTTAAAGTATTCTTCAAATACTTTCGGAAGATATCCTATTGAAAGAATAATATCTTTTATGCCATGGGATTTTATCCATGAAATGAAATTATGCATAAAAGGCTTGTTGACAAGCGGGAGCATGGGTTTGGGATTTAAACACGTCAGAGGTCTTATTCTTGTTCCGAAACCACCTGCCAAAATAACTGCTTTCATACTATATTCCTCCAGTAATACAAAGTATCTTTTAATGCTTCTTTAATAGAATACCCAGGCATCCATCCTGTATGTTTTTTTATTTTACCATTATCCCCATATATTATTTCATTATCAACAGGTCTTAATTTTGAACTATCTATTTTAACAGATATTTTCTTTTCTTTGCTGAAAGAAATAAGGATTTTAAGGATATCAGAAATTCTAATTTTTTCTCCTGAACATATATTATATACTTCCCCCGGCTTTCCCTTATTCATAATATAATAATATGCATTTACTACATCCCTGACATCAAGAAAGTCCCGGTATGCTTCCAGATTGCCAACAAAAATCTCAGGCTTCCTTAATTTTTTTTCTATCTGGGCAATCTGTTTTGCAAAATCAGAACAAACAAAATCATCCGATTGTCCTGGACCAATATGGTTAAAAGAACGGCTGACAAAAACAGGGATCTTATAACCCAGGTAATAAGTAATTGAAAAAAAATCAAGAGCCGCTTTGCTTATTGCATAAGGATTAGTAGGATATATTCTGGCTTCCTCCCTGATAGGTTCAGAAGAATTTTCAAAAATACCATATTCCTCTGCAGTACATACCGACAGGAACCTACATCTATTATTATGCTTCCTTATACTTTCGAGAAGATTGATGCCCCCAAAAACATTATTTTTAAAAGTATTTACAGGTTCTTTCCAGGAATTGCTGACAGATGCCTGAGCAGCAAGATGGTATATCTGATCCGGAAGAAAATCTTTAATCAGCTGCTCTACATTCTTTTCATCAGTCAGATCAATATCAAAAAGTTTAACATTTTTCTTGTCTCCCTTATATTTATCAAAAAAACTGCCTGTACTGATATCTATCCCGGCGATTATGGATGAATTATCAATTTTTGATAAATGATTGGCAAGATATGTCCCTACAAAACCATTGATACCAGTTATTAATATTTTCAAAATTCTTCCTTATATCAAATTAGTAAAATATCCCGGAAATATTTTTAATAATTCTATATTTATTTTATATATAAATCAAAGAAGTAAATACTTTTAACTTTTATTTTATCTTTTAATGCTTTTAAAGTTAGTATTTTTTGATTTTTGATATTTAGCCCATGTTAAAAGAATCCTGGATCCCAGTATTGGCAGAACCAGGGGGATAAGTATGATTTTGAAGGACTTTTTATTGATTTTTAAAAAAAACCTGAGGGCGCTTTTCTGCATCATCTTCTGCACTTTTACGGGATTATTATCCCCGCTCTTGCCAATATGATGCAGTATCCTTATATCTGGGTAATAAATAACCTTATATCCTGATTTCCACATTCTGTAGCATAGATCCACATCTTCCACATACATAAAATACTTTTCATCAAAAAGACCGGATGCTCCCAGTGCGGTTTTTGAAATAATCATTGCTGAACCGGAAACCCAGTCTGTTTCAAAACTTTTGTCTCTGTCTGCATCTGCCATTTTGTACTGCCTGGAAAATCTGTTATCAGGATTTATCAGAGATAGAATATTATGTGCGGCAGCGTTAACAAGTGATGGGAATCTTCGACAGGAATTCTGGATTGTGCCATCCGAATTTATTATTTTTGGCCCCAGGATGCCTATTTTTTCTGAAGGAACATCCTTTTTTATAAATTCCAATACATTTTTCAGGGAATTTTCATAAACTTCGGTATCGCTGTTGAGTAAAAAGAAATAGTCTGCAGAAGAAGAAGTAATTGCCTGATTGTTTGCATAAGCAAACCCCATGTTTTTATCATTCATAATGCTTCTAAAAAAAGCAAACCTGCTGCTGAAGTCTTCAATAAGCTCTCTGGAACCGTCGGTGGAATTATTATCTACAATGATTATTTCTATAAGCTCTTTGCCTGCTTCAGGAATAAATCTTATTATGGAATCGATGCACTTTTCCAGATATTCTTTACTGTTATAGCTTACAACTATTATGGCAAGCAAAAAATCCGACACTGCTTCATCGGATTTAAAATATTCTTCTGTTTTGCTTTTTCCCATAATGCTTTAAAGTTCGGAAATATAAAAGTAAAAGTTTTATGATATTTTATCATAAAAAACATTTACTTTTTCCAGTAATCCTTAAAAGAAACCCATGTCCGTCTTATAAGTCTTTCAAAATCACTGCCTGGCCAGTATTTATTTATTTCCTGTCTTTTTTTCAATGCTCTTTCAATGCTTGATGAAAAATAGCTTTTGATTTTCTGGTTTATTTCTTCAAGCATATTATAATCACCTGTTTTTAAAAAACCTGAAATATTATCGGAAATGATTTTTGAAGATAATACAGCATTATAAATTCCTGCTCCTGTTACAGGATTACATAATCCTGCCGCATCTCCTGCAAAAACAAAATTTAAAAAACTTACAGGGTATCTGATTCCCCTGCATGGAGCTGTTCCCGTTATATTTTTTATGAGCTTCTCACCTCCACTGATAAAACCAGAGGTTCTGATATCTTTTTTAAACATGTTGTATCTGTCCTGTAGATTTTCTTTATTTTGGTTGCTATCACTGATTCCCATACCTATGCCCACATTAAGAGTATCTCTTTTGGGAAAAACCCAGCCATATCCGTTTGCAATATACGGATAAAAGAAAATCATGGCTTTATCTGAGTATTTATTTTTCTTTTTTATTGTCTCCTGATAAGCAAGAACATAACTGCTGCTATCTTCTCTGAAGGATGCCTTATCGATTATTCCCCTTAATTTTCCAGAAAATCCTTCTGCACAGGCAATGATTTTTGCATTTATAGCTATTGATTTGTCTGTATCCTTTTTAAAAACTGCTGCATTTACACTATCACTATTATTATTAAAAATAATATTTTTCCTTTTTTCGATAACAGCTTCTTTTTTTACCAAAGTATCATTATTTGCAAAATTATTTTTAATAAAATCATCAGGATTAATTTCTTTTTTATTTTTATTAAAAGATATAATCCTGTCAAAAGAAGCAGGATTTAAAAAAATACCTCCGTTTTTAATAAATATTTGTATGAGCGAATCAATAAATACTTCCCTGTCAAGCATAACTGAAGGTGAAGGAATTTCATTTTCCATCTTTCCATTTATATAAGTCTGCATGCTGCTTATTTCAGAATTGATGCCTTTTACCTTTTCCCTAAAAAGGGAAAAAAGGTTTTTTGAAACAAGTTCTGCACATCTTACAGGAAAATCAGGAACCTTTTTTTTCTCGACAAGAATAGTTTTACAATCGCATAAGGAAAGAAAGTAAGCCAGAGAAGCTCCTGCAGGTCCTGCACCTATTATCAGGACATCACAACTCATTTTTTCCGGTAAATTTAAATCCGCCAATGATAATAAAGTTATCTAAAAGTTCTAAAAATATAATTATACATATAAGTATAATATACAATTTATCAAAATACCCTTTAAAATCATCTGAAGAAGATTGGAAAGTTCAGATTAAGCTATTTCAGCTTAAGATATCCAGGATCTTCTTAAGCAGCTCGATCTTTATATCGGTAAACCCCTCATAATTGCCGCTATAAGCATCTGTTTCCCTGCCAAGGTCATAGCAGGTTGTATTTTCAATATTCAAAAGGATACCCGGAAGCCCTATTCTTTCAAAATCTTCCTTGTGTTTCAGAAAAAAACTTTCACAACAGCTCCCTCCGAAATATTTTATACCTTCTTCTTTCAAACGAAGAAGTGTTTTTCTTAAATGTTCAAAGCTTAAAATGGTAATACTTCTTATTCCGTAGTCTTTTATTATTTTCTCTGCATCGCTTATCGAACATTTTCCACAAAGAGTACAACCCTGTTTTTTTCTGAATCTGCAGTCTGGTAATTTTGCACAATATGGAAGAAGAAAAACTTCTATTTTGTTATTATTGCTGAAGCGGCTATTTATAAGATATATGTCGTTAAAATATTTAAAAGGGATTTTATATTTCTTTAATGCGATTTTATCAATACATATTCCAAGAGCATCTGTTATATCGTCACAGCTGATACCGGAAATTGCGCCGGGATAATTTCTATAAAAGGACTGAAGCAGCGGTCTTATTTTTCCAATATCAGCAGGCAGGTTTTTTAAAAAAGATTCAATATCATTTACTGCTCTCTGGGGATAAATAAAAAAGTCGCCCCTGAAAATTACATTTCTTAAAACATTTCTTTTTATATCTATGCTGGCACTGCATTTAATTACTTTTTTTCTTGATTTTGTAAATGAAGTAATATAAAAAGTATTCCCGCTTTTGCTATCTCCGTATATATATTCTCTGCTTTGAAAATATTCCAGTTTCTCTTCATAAATTTCTTTTTCCCTGGGTAACAATTTGTCTCTATATACTTTGATGCCCAGTGATTTTGTAAGACCCGAGATTATTTTTTCTATGATATCCTCTCTTTCGGGACAATACCCCAGTTCCCGGGAAAGCCATGTTATTCTTTCCTTAAGGGAATTGACTTCCTTGTATTTTAACTTTTCAACAGGAATTCTCAGAGCCCTCAGCATTATCTCAATATCAATGTCTACAAGAAGAGTCCCCTGGAACATGAATGCGTTCTGAAGCGAAGTTCCTCCGGAACCTGAAATCTTTTTTCCGTTTACTTCTATATCATTCCTTCTTCTGAACCTGGAACTGATGCCAAAACCGTTTATTCCTGAAGCAACTGCGGAGCAGAAAATACCATAAAAACTTTCAATATTCTTTTTTCCGAAAAAACCATCGAATCTTGAAAAAATCTCCCATCCGATATCTTTTGTGTCCCAGTAAAGAGCACCCCCGCCGGTAATTCTTCTGTTTGTATCTATGCCTTTTCCCCTGCAGTAATCCGTTCTTATCTCTTTTTCAATACTCTGGAATCTTCCCACAAGAGCACAGTGAGGCTCAAAGCTTAAGAACCTTATTGTATCCGGACCGATATTTGAATCACACGATTCCAGTATGGTCTGGTCCATTGCCATATTTTGTGCAGCTGTAAGTGGTCCTGTGTCTATAACTCTAAAGAAATTATCTTTTCCCAAATATTCTTTATTTCCTTTCCTGCTATACTTTCCGTGTCATCCACGGCAAAGGTATTATTGGCAAGATTAAACGGTATTCTTTCATCATAAGGGATTTCTCCGATTATTTCAGTATTGCCTGAAGCACAGAACCTGATTATTTTCTGACGGTTTTCTTCGTTTATATCTTTCTTGTTAATTACTACAAATGGTTTTATGCCAAAAAATTTAACGACATCATATATCTTTAAAAAATCACTTATTCCTGACAGCGTTGGCTCTATTATTATTACAACAAAATCTACTCCATTTAAGGAAGCGATAACAGAACATCCTATGCCTGGAGCACCATCGATTATTATAAGTTCTTTGTTTTCCCTGTATGCAATATCCTCTGCGACATTTCTGACAATTGTAACAAGTTTTCCTGAGTTTTCTGCTCCCGGATCAAGTCTTGCATGTACAAATTTTCCATAAAAAGTATCAGAAATATAATATTCGCCCTGTTTTTCTGCTTTTAATCCGATTGCATCTGCCGGGCAGACATATTCGCAGACTCCGCAACCTTCACATTTCAAATTATCAAATTTTATATCTGCCAGAGAATCACTGATTGCATCAAATCTGCACAACTCTTCGCATCTGCCGCAATTTATGCATTCTCCTTTAAGATACGCAATAGGACCACCTGTAAATTCCTGGGTCTGAAGAATAGTGGGTTTTAATAATATGTAAAGGTTGGCAGCATCAACGTCTGCATCGACTGCTATATGATTCTTTGCGAGCTTTATAAAGTTTGAGGCGAGAGTAGTCTTTCCGGTTCCTCCCTTGCCGCTGATTATAGTCATCTGCTTCATCAGCCCACTTCCTTTTCTATTTCATCGATTATTCCTAAAAATTTATCTTTCATTTTCGGTTCCCACTCAAGAAGCGAACCTCCTTTTGAATAGGTTTTTGCAATATTTATATCATTGGGGATTTTTAAAAGTATCTTATACGAATTCTGCCTGCAGAAATCTTCAAGCTCTTTATTGCCTATGCCGTCACGATTAATAATAATCCCGAACTTTTTATTTAAATTCTTAAGAACATCGATCGATATCTTTAAATCACTCAGTCCGTAAGGGGTAGGTTCTGTGACAAGTATGCAGTAGTCACAATTTTTGACAGCATTTACCATGCTGCATGAATTTCCGGGAGGACTGTCAATTATAACAGTCTGGTTCCTATCCAGCATTTTTTCAAGATCTCCCTGGATATTGGAAGTCCTCATACTTTTTGGTTTTAAATTTCCCATAAAAAAATAAATACCCGGGCTTTTAAACCCCTTGCTTATTTCACCGACTTCAGCATCTTTTTCCCTGACATAACCTTCCGGCCCGACAAGAATGCACCCCCCGCAACCATGGCAAAGCTCCTCAAAGAAAATATAATCTTCATTAATGGAAGCAATTGCATTAAAATGGCAGAAGTCTGAACATGCCTTAAACGATACCCCGTCTTTTTTGATAAAATAAGGGTATTTTACATAAACTTTCTGATAATGATTGATATCCGGCTTAAGAAAAATGTCAGAATTTGGAGCTTCAACATCAAAATCATAAAAATTACAATATCCCAGAGACTGGGCAAGAGCTACAGAAACTGTAGTCTTTCCTGTCCCGCCTTTTCCGCTGGCAACTGAAATAATCACTTGTAACCTCCGTCTTTATTCTTTACCCATACCGAAATGAGATTGCACACTGGGACCTGAAGTAGATGTCAGCTGATTTGCCTTAAATTTTGCGATTGCTTCTTTTAACGGTCCGCTGACACCTGTATATATCTTTATTTTTGCACTCTCAAATACCCTGTAGGAATTGGGGCCGATATTTCCGGTTATTACAGCTTCCGCACCTTTGGAAATGACTTCCTGTGCTGCCTGTATGCCTGCACCACCCATCGCATTTCTGCTTGCATTTGAAATAAACTCATAAGTTTCAGTACTGTCATCGTAAATTAAAAAGAAAGGGCATCTTCCGAATCTGGGGTCTACGGAAGAATCAATATTATCACCTGTAGAAGATATGCAGATTTTCATTTTTACTCCTTGATTAAATAAATATTTCATTCTCTTGTCATATTGGTGCCACATTTCGGGCATTCAATCTGACTGCAGGGTACTCCCTGCCGATGTGGCACTTTTTCACCACAGTTTGGGCAGACACAGTAATCTCCTATACCGGCGCTCTGGCCTCCCATTCTTCCCTGTCCGGCACCTATACCCATTCCGCCGACTCTTCCTGAGCCGGCTCCTCTTCCCATGCCTCTTCCTGTTCCCGGACCCTGCCCCGCAGGTCCTGTTCCGTCTCCTCTTGGCATTTCCCCTCCTTTAACTTATTTATTATAATTTTGATTTTTCTCTTATTTATTTTTATATTTTATTTCGCTTTTTTATCTTATCCGCCAGTATTATTTAAAATCCTGTGCTTTCCTTCAGATTTTTTATATATGGTGACATTCGCCTTTTTCAACACCCATACCTTTTCCGCTTCCCGGCGAACAAATGCTGTCTTTTTTTTCAAGTTCATTATTTAAATATGCTTTTACTGCATCATCGGAAATACCTTCAATACCCACATAGCATTCAATATCATACTGGCTGAACAGCTCCCGGGCTCTCATTCCCATTCCGCCTGTTATAATCAGATCAACACCTTTGTTTTTTAAAAATTCAGGTATAACCCCTACTTCATGGCCCGGATTATCTACTGCTTCTTTGTTTTTGATCTTTTTATCCTCAACATCATAAATTGTAAACTGCGGACTTCTCCCGAAATGGGGAAAAACCATATTGCCTTCAGTTGTTACAGCAATTTTCAAAATATCCTCCTTTTAAATATCATTATTTTTTATCTTTTCAGAAAAAATAATTTTTCTGTTCCTTTAATATCATAATAAACTTTTTTTTCATTTATAAGATAAGTCAGCATCTTTATAGACTCATTTATATTTATATCCAGGCTCTGGCTGATATCTTTTGCAGTAGACGGGCGCCTTTTTACAATATCCTGTATTTTTTCAAGAAGATCTTCTTCGTGGATATGCTTTATTGCATTTCCATGATTTTCTGAGATTTTTATTATTTCTGTCTTCCCTGGAAACAAAGTCATAAATTTTTC
>DBPS01000027.1:11529-18209 GCA_002304935.1 Candidatus Humimicrobium oleiphilum
CTTTCATGTGGCTTGTTTATTCTCTTAAAAGATATTTCATCTGATGCATCAATAGATATTTTTACTGCATCAGATTCTGAGACTGCATCAATCACGCACTCATTGGCAAATCCGCTACCGTTTGTAAGAACAATCACTGGTATATCTGTTATTTCTTTTGTTATTTTTATCAGATCGCTTAAGTCTGACGAGAGGGTGGGTTCTCCTGAACCGGCAAAAGTTATATAGTCTGTTCTGGATGAATTATCTATTATCTTTGAAAGATCTGATTTGAAATTATCATAATCAATGTCTGTATATCTTTTAATCTCTGTAGTTTTGCAGGTCGTTTTTCCAAGCTGGCAATATATGCAATCGAAACTGCATATTTTATACGGAGTAAGATCTATTCCTAAAGAATATCCGAATCTTCTGGAAAATACCGGACCATAAAATATATTTTTCACTTTATTTTCCTTAATTTTTTATTTTTATATTTCAATTACAAGACCTGCTCTGCCGTATTCAAATTTATCTTTATATGCGTTTTTAAACAAGCATGCAGCATTGAATCCGGTACAGTGCATCGGAACTATTTTTTTTATTTGAAATTTCTGGAATTCTTTTATTACTTTCTCAAGATATTTATCATTTTCACCAATTAGATGAAACCCGCCTATTATGAATTTCTGGAATAAGTGCCTGTTTTTTTTATCAGCTTTGTATTTATCTTTAAAAATTATTTTTTCTATTATTTCTTCTGAATGAAGCATAATATTTACTATCCCTCTGTGGGCACAGCCTGTTATTATCAGGTTTATTCCCTCTTTAAAACAATAAAGGGAAATCTCATCAGACATTTCATCTATAAGAGCAAAGCCATCTTTTTTTATAAAAAAATGGCTTTTTTCTTCCGGATTAAAAAAAATCTTTTTTACTGCTCCGCTTAAAAAAACATCATCGCTTATCTCGCAGGGCTGTTCTATGAAATTAAAAATTGCACCATATTCCTCAAATTCCTTCTTTTTGCAGGAAACCCCTACAAATCTGAAACCCTGTATTTCTTCTCCTTTTTTTGTTCCGGCCATTTTATTTTCAAATATTTTCGGACTGCAGCAGACTTTGGTTTCTTTTCCAATATACTTCAGGACATCCATAAGACCGCCAGTATGGTCATAATGTCCATGACTGATTACTATTTTGTCTGTTTCTTTTAAATCTATGCCTGATTTTTCAGCATTTTTCAATAGCAAATCGCTCTGTCCGCAGTCAAAAAGTATCTTTTCTTTTTCAGTTTCTATAAAAAGCGATAAACCATGCTCTGCTTTTAATCCTGGAACATAGGTACTATTATCTATTAATGAAGTTATTTTTATTTTTGAATCCATGATAAATTCCCGTTTTTATCGAAAACCATTAATATAATCTAATATTTGAAAAATTACCTAAAATAAATATCTGTATTTGCCAGAAAACTATAAATCTTAATTAAACTCTTGAAAATATTATAGTACAGATTTGGAAATTATCTTTTCAGCTATAACATTAAAGGCATCTGCAATGGGTGAATTCTTCTTTACTGAAATAAAAGTTTTTCCACTGTCGCTCAGCTTTATTACTTCAGGGTCCATTGGTATCTTTCCAAGAAATTCAATTTTCATTTCCTTTGAAGTTTTTTCTGCAATACCTGTGCCGAATAATTCTATCTCCTTATTACAGTGAGGGCATATAAGGCCGCTCATATTTTCAACCATGCCGATATATGGAATATTTAATGTTTTGGCAAAAATTATGCTTTTCCTTGCGTCAAGTATTGATATCTCCTGCGGGGTTGTTATGATTATTGCACCTCTTAAATCTTGTATCAGTTGTATTGCGCTTAATGGTTCGTCTCCGGTTCCCGGCGGTGAGTCAATAATTAAAAAATCAAGCTCTCCCCAGTTGACATCTGAAAGAAACTGCTTTATAAGCTTCATTTTCAGCGGACCTCTCCATATTAAAGGAGTATCAGGATCACCTATTACAGAAGCTGTGCTTATTACCTTAAGATTTTCCTCAGTTACCAAAGGGATTATTTTGCCATTCTCCTGCATGAGCCCTTTGCTTCCAAGTCCCAGCATTTTATTTACATTTGGACCGTGAATATCTATGTCAAGCAAACCGGTCCCGTATCCTTTGACGGCGAGATAGTTTGCAAGATTTACAGAAAATGTAGTTTTACCTACACCGCCTTTGCCGCTTAAAACAATGAACTTGTTCTTTATTTTTGATATATTTTTTGCTATTGCCTTGTCTTCTTCTATTTTGTCCATCATTTCGTTATTTTGCTGCATATCCATCCTTAAAAAACATCTGTTTTTAATATAAATATTATTTCTTATTTAAAAAAGCACATGAACAGGCATTACAGAAATGCCTGTTCATGTTTTATATAATTTATGGAAAGAATAAAGATTTTTATCAATTATTTCCTTTCCTGCTTTTCGTTTTTTTCCAGTTCAGCCAGCCTGCTTTCAATATCTGAAATCTGGCTTTTTAAAAACTCTGCCTGGTCTTTTAAAAACGCTTTTTCATCTTCTGCTGCTCCGGACCGGGAAGCGCCCTGAAAAGGGTATGGCTCAGCTCCCTGATAAGAGCCCCCTTCAGGCATCCCTGCATTTGCCCTGTACCATCCGGGAAGCCCTGTTGCATAATACATATTCCTATAGCCTCTTCCCCTGCCGAAACCGCCTCCATAAAATCCTGGGCCTCTGAAAGCACCTCTTCCTCCCGCAGGATTAGCAAATCCGGGTACAGAATAACCTGCACAATATCCAGCCGCCCTGCCAGTCTTAGGTCCCATTCCTGCCGGTCCTGTTCCGTCTCCTCTTGGCATAACTTCACCTCCTGTAAATATTAAAAAATATAATTAAAATGTAAATGAACTATGGTACATTATTATGATAATGAACCATAGTTCATTTGTCAAGATTATTTCTGTTTTCACATAAAAAATATTTTTTACTATTTACCTGAAAATCCTCTTTTGGCAAAGCACTTTCCGAGAGCGAAATATCCCTTATTTATATAAGCAAATGTGTCTAATTTTTCAACAGATACAGTTCCGTTTTCATCAAGAATATTTTCATCTGTCATGCAGCTTACCACTTCACCAAAAATAATGTTTCCTCCGCCAATCTTTATAATGTCGATAACTTTGCATTCGTAATTTATCGGGCATTCCCAAATAAGCTTTGGTTTTATAACAGATGAATCAATTTTTGTCAGGCCGGTTTTTTCAAATTTATTAATTTGTTCGCCACTGTTTTCACCACAGAAATCTGCTTTCTCAAGTATGGAAGAACAGGGTATATTCAATCCAAATTCTTTAGTTTCGCGTATGAGCCTGTAGGAATATTTTTCACCACCTATGGAAATCATGACAATGGGCGGCACTCTTGAAACATTGCTTGTCCAGGCAATTGTAATAATATTATCATTCCCATCAGGATCACAGCATGTAACAAGCGCTATTGGCTGTGGATATGTAATATTTGAAGGCTGAATGTTTTTCTTCATAAAAACTCCTGTCTGGTCTTTTAATAATATGAATCTGTTCAAACAGTCTATTCTTCCTGAAATAAAAATAAATCACTTATGAACTATAGTTCAATATGATTTATTATATTTTTTATACGGTAATTTGCAAGAAAAAAATAGAGGCATTTGATAGTTATTAAAATCTTCTCCTCCATGGCCTTCCCCCTCGGCCATGTCTGTAACCAGGATTATGATTTTTAAGCATCTCTTCCATGTTTTCTACATCATATTCCCTGCAGCTTGGACAATTTTCTTCATTTTTTAAATCCTTTTTTTCCTTATCTATTTTCAGGTCCCATTCATAACCGCACTTTCTGCATCTGTAAGCATTGTTGACAAAAACAAAACTTCCCCCTTCTATGCTGATTGCATAGCCATTAACAATAGCACTTCCTATTTTTTTATGGGCACTGTCTAAGAGCCTGGTAAATGTAGGCCTTGATATCTCCATACTTTTTGCTGATTCAAGGTGATTTAAATTCTCAATATCAGCAAGCCTTATCGCCTCATATTCATCAACAGTAAGATTTACTGATTCAAGTTTGGAAGAAGGAACTCCGGCAGGCTTGAAAAAATAAAACCTGGGAGGATAAAGGACTTTTCTTTCTTTTTTCGGTTTAACCATAATTTTTCTTCATATACGACATTTGTTTATCAGTAATTAGAATACTTATAAGCTTTATAAATTATAACAGATTATTTATTTTGTTTTAAAAATAAATGAAAACCAGACAGGTTCTGAGTAAATTGCAACATTTCAGACAGAGACCAGATCTGGTTTTATAAAAAATTTTTATTATTTGATTTTATTTCATCATTTTCTGTATGATCTGGCTGGATATAATCTCTACCATATCATTTATGCTACTGCCTGAAAGTGATGAAGTTGTTTTATTGCCAGGACTGGAAGGATCGATTTTACAGTTTGCCGAATCGACATACTGCCTGGTTTTGATTTCTACATATTCACAGAATGGAATTATCTCCTTTGATGGTGAATATTCCATTTTTTTATGCGGAAAATACTTCAGAAGGAGGTCTTCCGTGATTTTTCTTAATTTGTTTTTTACTTCAATCAGTTCATTGCCCAGCAAAGTGCTGTAAGCCATTTTGGGAGGGCCCATTTTTATCCCTCTCAAATCAAGAGCTTCCTTAAAGCCCTGAGGGAAATTAACTGATTTCATGGTCCTGATGAACTCAAGTATAGCAAGCTGGAGTTCAAGAGCATAAGAATGATTCCCGTTTAAAAAATTATCATAAATTCCCACCATGAATTCCGGCAGAATCCCTGCGGTAGCTGTCATGCAACCATTTCCGCCAGCTGCAAGCGCGGGATAAAGAATCTCTTCCACCCCTACCAGTACTTTGAAATCAGGTTTTATCTTTCTAGTCATTTCTATAAGATTCATGACATTTATCATATTGCCTGATGAATCCTTGATGCCAACGACATTTGGAAGTACACAGAGATCATGTGCTATCTGGGGTGTGATTTCATTTGCAAAAAAAGGTATGTTATACAAAAAAATCGGAATATCGACAGCAGCTGCAACTTTCTTTAAATGTTCCTCCACAACATCATTTATATTTTTAAAAAAATAAGGGCCATGCAGCACAACAGCGGAACAACCCTTTTCTTTCGCATAATTAGCCAGTTCAATTGATTTTTCAAAGCAGGTTGCGCCAGTACCGGGGACTATGGCAACTCTTCCGTTATTCTCATCAGTAACTATATCAATCAGATATTTTCTCTCTTCCATATCCATATGCACATATTCACCACATGATGAAACAGGAAAAATACCATCAACACCACTGTCAATTAAAAAATTAACAAGTTTTCTTACTTCGATTTCATTAATTCTCCCATCTTCTTTGAAGGGAGTGAGCATCGCAACTATTACACCCTCTGGAATAGCCATATAAAACTCCAATTTCTTTAAAATTTAAAAGATTAAAAATATTAACAGCGCAGATTACGCTGATAACCAATATATTATATTTTTATATTAAGGCAATAGTATGTAAAGGATTATTTTAATTTTTTTTAAATTTTTAATTTTTTAATTATTGCATATATATCTGGCATTTTTATTAAGATTCTGAAAAATAATCAATCATAGCATTCCAGCTTTTTTAGCAAATTTATTGCCTTTTTCTTTTCTAAATTTATTTTTCACGACTCTGGCTAAAGCCGGCTATGTTTAATTTCATTTAAAACTCCTGAATATTTGATTTTTAATTGATTATACCCTGCTACAGTAATAAAATTTTTAAGGTATTTTTAAAATTGAATGTTTGTTTTTTTTAAGATATATTTATTTTTTAATTTACTTGAGTTTTATCTGATTATATATGAACAGTCCAGAATATATACAGACCAGTCTGGCTGCAGCTATAAGCCTTGGTCTTGAGCCAGGCAGATTTAAAGAAAAGGTCAGGCTTACAGGCTTAAACCTGCTGCTGGTTTATGATGATAAATGCATCGGCAGATGTGCTTATTGCGGACTTTCCGCTCAAAGAACTGAAATGAAAAATCATGTTTCTGCAAGAAAATCCAAGACATTCATAAGGGTTAAATGGCCTGTTTACAAACTGGAAGAAGTAATTAGAAAAACAAAAGAAAATTCTGACCAGTTCCAGAGAATATGCATCTCGATGATTACAAAATCCAGAGCTTTTAATGATACAGTTACAATAACAAAAAAAATTCATAAAGAGCTGCCCCACCCAATCAGTATCCTTATAACACCGACCATATTGAAAGGTGTAAATGAGCTTAAAATATTAAAAGAAGCAGGAGCTGATATGATAGGTGTTGCCATAGATGCAGCAAATGAAAGTATATTTTCCAGATTCAGGGGAAATGGTGTCAGAGGACCTCATAAATGGGAAAAGTACTGGCAAATATTAAATGACTCGATAGAGGTCTTTGGGAAATTCAAAGTCGGGATCCATCTTATTGCCGGTCTGGGTGAAACTGAAAAGGAAATGACAGAAACAATATGGAATGCTCATCAGATGGGAGCAAAGACACACTTGTTTTCGTTCTATCCTGAAGCTTTAAGTGCACTTGAAAATCTTAACCCCCCGGACCTGCTTCATTATAGAAAGATACAGGT
>DBPS01000027.1:18216-32857 GCA_002304935.1 Candidatus Humimicrobium oleiphilum
AATAATTTCTTTTGATTATGATCTGGATAAGATCATAGAGGAAGGACATGCTTTTACCACTTCAGGCTGTCCGGGAACTTCCAAAGGAATATCTGCCTGTAACAGGCCACTGGCAAATGAAAGACCGTCAGAGCCGTTCAGGAATTATCCTTATATACCCGACAGCCGTGAAAAAGATATAATAAGAAATCAGCTGGCATCACTGATTAATCAAAATATTTGAGATTCAGGTTTTAAATAGCAGGCTTTACAACTATATTTTTAAGTTTTCTATTTTAGAAATTCATTTCAGTTTTAAAAACATTAATGGAAAGAAATAAAGAAATTATTTTTGCTGTTCCCGGTTCAAAAAAATATATTAATTCTTTTTACCGGAACAGCTCAGGGAGTTTTAAAAATTACAGCATAACAGGAGGCAATTGTGAACTTGACTGTAAACACTGTAAAAAGAAACTCCTTGACGGCATGGATATTTTTGAAAATTCCAAAAATGGTTTAGACAAAATAATAAATGGGCACAAAAATAATAATCTTAAAGGTATTCTCATAAGCGGAGGTTTTGACCATGACGGAAAATTACCGATCTGGGAATATCTCGGAATAATTAAAGAATTAAAAAAGTCTTGTCCCCGGCTGACTATACTTGCACACGTCGGTTTTACTGATTACAAAGAAGCTGTAAAAATAAAAGACAGTGGCATAGATTATGTCCTTGTCAATATGATTTCAGGCAGTAATGCCATAAAAAATATTTATAATCTAAAAAACAAAACAGAAAAGGATTATCTGGAGACTATAAAAATACTTGAAGAGACAGGTAACATAACAATTCCGCATATAATTGCCGGCATTGATGCTTTAAATATTGATAGCGATTACAGGGCTGTAAAAAAACTTGCAGAATTAAATATAAAAAAGCTGGTTTTTGTAGTTTTAAAAAAATTAAGCAGAAATTCTGATACTAAAGAGTTCGATGGCTATGAAAAACTGACTGATTTAATAATCTATGCAAAAGAATCAATGCCTGATACAAAAATATCTCTTGGCTGCGCCAGCCCTTCATCAAAAAAAAGAGGCCGATTTGAAATCAGCCTCATTGAAAATAATATTGACTGTATCTCTTTCCCCTCACAGGAAACAATTTCTTTCTGTAATGAAAAAAAAATCCCCTATAGGTTTGAGGAGATGTGCTGTGCAGCAGTTTTATAGCTTTTAGTTTATCCGTTGTCTCTTTCAGCAGCTTCAAGCATTTTCTTTGCCAGCCTTAATTCAGTCTTTCTCTTTATTTCTTCATTATAGACTCTTAACTCTGCAACAAGTTTATTGTATCTTGTAATATAGATTGTATCTCCCAGATTTTCTGTAAGATACTTGGTTAGATTGATTCTAAGATCATTAGTATCAATTCTTAATACATTGTCTCCCATTTTTTCATTGTTATCCATTCTTCCTCCTCTTTGAAGATAAAAACAAAACTCATTATTTAATATAATTAGAAATATCAAAATTATATTAATATTCTGATTATTAATATATTAACTTTTATATTAAAACTAATTTATACATATTGCAATCATAAATAAAGAAAATATGCACATATTAATAAATAATTTATTAAAAACAAATATTATATTATAGCCTTGATCAAATATCTGGTTATTTGTTTTTTGTTCAGAAGCTTTCAGATATTCTTTCTTGCTTTTCCATATATATAACCAATCGATTTTGCTGTATCTATGAAAGCAAGCATAAAAGGAGCAAGCATGACGGAGAATATTTTAAAACTTATTCTTTTAAAAGAATTTTTTATATGCGACCACGTATCATTAACCCTCAACAAAGGTTTGTAGATATAAAATAATATAAGAGGTATAAAAAGTAATAATAACCAGGGACTTAAAAAAATTGAAATAATTACCAAAGCTGTAAATAAAAAAAGTGAGAAGAATCTGACCAAATGACGGTACGCATACATGTTTCCGATAGCATCACCTTTTGCATATCGGAAAAACTGCCTGAAAACCTGTGCAAGGCTCTCTCTCATTCTCCAGTAAACTACTGCATCAGGATTAAAGGCTATTTTAAATCCTTTTTCAATAAGATTAAAATTAAACTTCATGTCTTCGCCATAATCAAGATGCTGTGGGTAACCTCCGACTGCTTTCCATGCGCTCTTCAGAAAACTTATGTTTCTTGAGGAAGGCATGAATTTCCTGGAATCTATTTCTTCTGGTCCGGGCATTATGCACATCTCAAGAAGTTTTTCCAAAAATGTAAGGGCGACAGGATGTGAAAATCCTCCGGCTATATCAAAATGATTTTTATCATTAAAATAGTATTTTGTTATTTCATACAGCCAGCCTTTATCAAGACTGCATCCTCCGTCACTGCAACATATTATTTCATTTGATGCATGGCTTATAGCTATATTTCTTCCTTCTGATATTTTTGAGCCGGGAGACTTAAGCAACAGGACTCTGATTTCTTGTCCATTGTTTGTTTTTATTTTTTCTTCAGGAATACTATACTTTTTTACAGCCAGAAAGATATCTTCAATTATTTCTTCATTTTTTACACAGATAAATCCTGCAGATTTCCTGTCATCCCCGGTTACAGAAAACTTGTCTGCTATTTTATTTAAAAAGAAATTTTTTATTTCTGCTATTGTATTATCCGATGAGCCTCCGTCAACAATGATTATTTCTCCAGGAAGATAGTTCTGGTCAAGAAGGCTCTTCAAAAAATTTGTTATGGATTTTTCCTCATTAAAAATAGTAGTGATAAAACTTACGTTTTCCAGAATCTGACGGGTCTTTTTTTCCATTTTTACAAACCTGAGAAATATGATTTTATGACTTTAAAATAATTACCTGATTTTATAATATGTTTCTTCTTAAAAGTAAAAAGATAAAATAAAAAAAACAGAAAAGCTCTTTTAAGAATTCCGCAGAAATACAGGAAACTAACGATTCCCGCATGTATCCTGGAATGATTTTTCTCAAAATACAATTTTCTGCTCTTCCATATCCCGGTTTCCCTGCCTTTAAAATCCCTGCCGGCAATTGCACTATCAAGATGGACTATCTCGAAATCAGGAAAATAGCAGTTCCTGAATCCTTCTTTTTTTAATCTGAGACAAAGATCTGTATCTTCGCTATACATAAAATAATCTTCATCAAATCCGTTTATCCTGAAAAATAACTCTTTTCTTACAAGCAGAAAAGAACCTGATACCCAATCTACTTCCCTGAAGGATTTATGATCCCACCATGTCATAAAATAGGAACCGAAAATTTTTGATTTTTTAAATAGCCCTGCCAGAAAAAAGCTTTCAAAGAATTGCCTGGCAATAGTTGGAAATGTCCTGCAGCTGAACTGGAGGGTGCCGTCATTATTGAACGTCTTCACCCCGCAGGCTCCCATCCTGCCATCGTAATCCGCTTTTTCTTTTACAAACGTTAATAAAATATTAAGGTTTTTTGTTTTTATCACAGTGTCGGGATTAAGAAATACAAGATATTCTGATTCTGCCTGTTTTGCTGCTTCATTTGAGGCATAACAAAAACCTGTATTTGTTTTTGATTCTATAAGTTTTAAATTAGCTTTTTTAAAACATGCCTGTCTTAGAAATTCCAGACTTCCATCAGTTGAACCATTATCAAAAAAAATCGCTTCCCAGACAGAACCATATGTTTTGTCCTGGTTGGTATTTCTTATATTTTCATAGCTGAAATTTAATTCCTCAAGACTTTTCGTAAGCCCTTTCAGGAATTCCATACCATTGTAGTTTACAATGATGAAACTTAATGATTTCATAGCATCAAATCAGAGTAAGTAAAAACAAATAATTATTATTTCTTTAATTGCCCGACAGCTTCAGAAATGATTTTTAAAAGATTCTCTTTAAAATTATTATTGGAATATTTCTGTGAATCACTTCCTGCCTTTAATTTTATTTCCTTAACTGATTCATAATTCCTTATAGCATAAATTGTCTTTGCTTTTAATTCAGAGATATCTTCAAATTTAAATCCGTTTACTGCTTCTTCGATTATTTCCTTCTGGCCGCCTTTGTTTATCACTATAGGAATACACCCTGCCGACATTGCTTCAACAGTCGTTATGCCGAAATGTTCGAATTTTGCAGGATTTTTACTTTCGTCTTCATTTAACCCTGAGGCATGCCAGAAAATCATTGCCTTTGAAAAAAGAGCTTTAAGGTCGCTCCAGGAAATATTTGTCATTATCTCTATCGGATAGCCTCTGGATATTTCTTTTATTTTTTCAACATATGCAATATGATTTTCTCTGTTTTCAAGGCCGCCTGCAAGAACCAGCCTGTAATCCTTCATATCATCCGGATTGCTTTTTATCATATCAATAAATGCCTGGGCAAGTTCATACTGTTTTTTATTATGATGCTCAGGAAAAAACCTTCCGACACTTAGAATTATTTTTTCCTTAAGCCCTGTTTCAAAACTGTCTGTATCAACAGGAGGAAAAAGTATCCTGCTGTCTTTTCCCCAGTATCTTTTTATCCAGTATTTTGAGAATTCAGATATGGATACAATTTCATCATAACTTTCCAGGAATTTAAAATCTGAAGGATAGGTAACAAGAAACATCGGGATATAACCAAGGATTTTAAAAAAAATCCTTTTTGGCATGCTGATATCTGACTCATCATATAAAACAACCCCCAGTTTTCTTGAGTCCTTTATCTGGTTATTCTGGACGGAAGGAATAAAAACATCGGATTTGATTCTGATATAGCTGACTTCACCTGGTTTGACCGGTATTTCAATGCTCTTCTTCTGGCCGGCATCAAGATTCTCCCTTATATTTAAAAAAGGGCTTTCAGATAACGAAGAACCGTGTGCCGTTATTCTGACATGCATCGTTTTCAGATTGGTGTCTGTGGGATTTTTTATCCCTAGCTTTATAATAGGATCATTATTTTTTTTAGTGCTTTCCGAAAGAAGAACTTTATCTGTATCCTGCCTGGTTCTGTCTGTCCTGATTATGACTTCTCCGGTGCTCCAGCTACCTCTTCCGAGCATAAATCTTTTTAAATCATATATCCCCTCTGTTATTTCAAATTTCTTTAAGGAAGAAAGAAGCTTTTCTGACTTTCTATAAAGCCATCTTGCAGGTTTCCTGAAAAAAACAAGCAGAAAACGATGTATGGGCCTGAAATCCGAGTCAAACGGTGTGGGGAAATAACATACATATATATTATATTTTGCTTTTGGGGAAAAAGCGCTTAAATAAGTTGCATTAATAAAAATGTCATAAATACCTGTAATGCTTTGAGAATAATCATCAGAAATAAAAGGGAAGATTTTCAGAGCTGTTTCTGAAAGATCAAGATTCAGTCTTTCTGATACTTCTGATAAATCGCTATAAAGGTCAGTGATTAAATCAACCTTGTAATCTTTGTTTTTAGAAAGCACCTCTGCTATTTTGCAGCTATATCTTTCCCCTCCGCCAAGAGTTGAAAGATACCTGTCAAAAATACCAATTTTTATCATCTCGTAACAACCACTCTTTTTTATCAGTTTTTAATCCGGAAGCAATATCCTGATTTTAAATAATAATAAAAAAAACCAAATTTAAAAATCATTTAACCATTTTATTATTTCATTATCACTGACTGTTTTATTTCTTCTTATTTTTATTCTTTCGGGAAGCTTTTGAAAAAAAAGTATAAAAAATTCAAAAAATATCCTTATTCTTATCGGGATATCTATTCTGGATACAGATAATTTTCTTATTTTTAAAACTATCACGTGTGCCAGATTGATAAATGCAGATGCAGCAAAAGAAAGATAATTTTTTAAAAATGCACCGAACCATGCACATTTGTAAATCATCAGCAGCCTGTTTCTTAGCACATGATAAGTAAAACCATATGACCATTCTGTTCCTGAGCCACAATGAAAATGCCTTAGTACAGAATCACTGCAGATATAACTTCTGTATCCTGAAAGTCTGAGGCGCCAGAAAAAATCAATATCTTCATAATATGTAAAAAACTTTTTATCAAAAAATCCCATATCATGCAAAATACTTTTTCTGCATAGAAATCCTGTCCCCGGAATAGCAAATACTTCCGTTATTTTTTTCGTATCCTCGGATTCCTGAATTTCTGCCCGGATGTTAATGTCGGATTCTGCATCAAATTCATCATACCCTATTTCCCTGGCATAAAATTTCCTGTTTATCATACTTCCCCGGCTGTTTATAATATGCTGGGGATCAGGCATATTGCTGCTATCAATTTCAAAAGTTAGCGTTTCTTCGCTACTTTTAATTTTTTTTGAAACAATATCTTTACCGGCAATTCTTATATTTATTATTTCACCGATGGCCAGGCTGGAAAAATCAATTTTAATACTTATTTTAAAATTATTATCAGGCACGGGAACAGCTATCAGGGATTTCTTTCTGACTTTATAAATTACTTCGCCGTTTATATTTTTCCCTGCCGGAGATATGCCTGAAAGATATCTGATACTTCTTTTTAAGAGAAAGCCGTCATTTTCATTTTCTTTTTCCGTCTTATCTTTTTCTATCCTTTTTTTATCCTCTGGTATTGAAATATTTCTTATTTCAATTTCGCATATTTCACCAGAAAAATCATCCTGCCCATTGTTTTGTTTATTGTCTCTGTCAAAAATAATATTCAACGGATAATAACGATAATAAAAAAATATTTTTGAACCTATCGCTCCTATTTTATAATCACTGCTTTTTAAATTCCCTGATTCTTTTTCCTTAATCAGCAAAGCCTCTACCATCGATAAAAGCCACCCGGGTTCAGCTACACAATCATTATTGATTAATGCAATTAATTCTCCTTCTGCATGCCTTAAGCCGATATTATTGCCTTCAGCAAAACCGGTATTTTCCCTGCAGGGAATTATTTTTACAAATGGAAATCTCTCCTGTGTAAAACAGACTGAATCATCGCATGAAGCATTATCGACCATTATGATCTGGATTTTATCTTTTGGATAATCCAGAAGGCTGATTGATTCAAACAGGTTTTTTAGATATATTTTTCCGTTATAATTTACTGTTATAACTGAAACATGAGGCAAAGAGTTTGTTTCCAATTAATACCTTTCGGAAAAATTCCTAAAGTTTTCTTGCAAGAAAATATCTGCTGGTAAACTGAAGACCAAGCAGCTTGTCAATATTTGAAAAATCTTTGGCTATAAGGTCTGCTTTATCCTCAATTCCGGTTTTTTCCTCATTGCTGGCATTTAAGTCTGATATTATTTGTTTAAGTTCATTAATATCATAACCAAGATTTTTTACCTCAAACATTAACTGCTTGAATATATTAAAATATATGATTACAAGCCTTTCCCTGTTTTTCCTGTTAAGCTCATTCATCTCATTGTTTATCTGCAGATGTATATTGTTATTAATTGATTTCATTACCTCATTAAAACTCTTCCTGACATTCTCAAAATAAAGGCTTGTAAGTGAATAGAAATACTTCTTCAGCTTACCTTTTATTGATTTGTCAACATTGAGCTCTTCAGAATTAAGAATGTCAAATTTGCTCAGAAGTTTTAAATTACGGAAATTATCCTGTCTGAATTTTATTTCAGATAATTCAAATAATTCATTTTTGCCATAAATCTCACCTATCTCAGAATAGGCTTTAGCCAGCTCTGACTCTTCGTCAAATTTTTCATAATTTCCTTTTTCAATTATGTCAAATCCTGCATTTTTCAGAATATACTCAGCTGTAAAGTTATCTATCGTTTCCCTGTTATCAAATGACTTTCCGCTAAGGTTTATGAACTGGCTCAGCCCCTTCTTTTCCGGAATTGAGAAAAATAATATTCCATCATTTTTCAGCCGCATATTTATTATATTTATGATATCGTAAAAATTTTTTGGGGTAAGGCTTTGAAATGCATTATTGACAATGACAGCATCAAAGCTTGTCCTCTTAAGTATGGAATTTTTAATTCCGCTTATTATATCCTGATAATCATCATCGATTTTCTTTTTTTCTGTTTCCAGGTTTGTTTCAATAAAAAAGATTTTGCCAAGTTCATTTTCTCCTATGTACTGGTAATCCCTGTTCTTATTATCAGTTATAAATAGCGCACTTGTAATACCTTCAATATTATTTTTTACAAGATTAACCATCTTTTTATTCTGCATCTCGATTATCTTAAAAAGATTCTTCTTGTCTGAAGCCGGTTCTGATTTTACACAGTAATCAGCCAGTGGTTTTGCCACATTCTGCCATGAATATTTCGGTGCGATTTTATTAAGGTTTCTCTTGTATATCTCCCTCAGGCTTTTATTGGAAAGAATGCTGTCAAGGACTCGTGCGAGGTTGTGGGCATTCTCATATTTTACTACTTCTCCCACATTCTCTTCCTTGACCATTTTTGCAATTGAATCTCCTTCGGTAGAAATTATCGGAAGCCTTGCCCATATATAATCCATCACTCTCGTTCTGTATGAAAACTCTGTCTCTATTCTTTTCTGGTGAATGGATATTCCCACGTCTGCTTCGAGTAAAAAATTCTGCCTTAAATCATAAGGGGTCCATTCATTAAAAAAGACATACTCATCAAGAAGTTCAAGCTCTTTGCTTAAATTTATCGCTTCAATGCATTTCTGCATTTCAGGGAGCTTGGGATCCGGATGTTTTATTCCTATAAATACAAGTTTTATGTCGTTTCTGTGCCTGGAAAGCTCCCACACAGATTTTATAGCTGTAAGCGGGTCCAGCCAGTTCCAGATACCGCCTCCCCAGAGAATTATTTTATCTTCAGTCTTTATTTTGGGAAATACAGTCCTTATCATTTCCCTGTTGTGCTCAGGAACATTTGCAGGAATCCCGAAAGGTACAACGTCTATCAGCTTTCTTAATGAACTGTCATTATCATAATTATATGGATTTATTCTTCCAAGAGATGTGAGCATCCCTATCCAGTAATCTCTTTGTTTTTCGCTGGCACAAATAAAAAAATCTCCTATAGAGAGCTGGATATTGAGTATGTTCAAGTTGTTTTTATCAATTCTTATTCTCTCTGCTTCATTTTCATTTCTATACATCTCAAGGCTCTCGAGGTTAAAAGGATTGTACAGGTCAACGACTATCCTGCCTTTGAAATTCCTTAAATACGGGAAATAATAAAGTAAATGCCCCTGTATAAAAATAGTATCCGAAGATTCTACAGCTTTTTGTATTGATTTATAATTATTTAAATCATAAATATAAGATTTGAAGTCAGGTGTTTCTATATCGATTTTATTGGGGACAGCAAGAGTTACATCACATACCGATGAAAGAATTTTGGATAATTCATAAAACCTGATTCCCGGACCTGCCATATTCTGCCCCACATAATCATAGCTTATGACCAAAACTTTTTTCTTTCCGATTATATTTTCAGAAATTATCTCATTTTCCATAGAAACTCCTGTAATTGGTTATTTAAAACTTAATAATAAAATAAATTCAGATTAATTAAAATAATTAAATATTTTTTAATTATTTTATACAGATTTATAAAGTTTATTTATCTTATATATTATTAACGAATTTCTGGCTTTTACCAACAGATTGAACAAGCATAGCAGCGAATTTACAAGATAAGCTTTTATTAAAGGCCCCATCTGGTCTTTAGTTGCTTTTTTTCTTAGCCATTTCGGTTCCAGCCAGAAAAAAATCTTAAATATTTTTACAAAACCTGAATTAATGATTGCACATCTGATACGGTTTTTATGATAATAATAATAAAAGTTTTTCGAAAATTTTCTGCTTGAAGCGCCTTCAAAATGCCTGGTAAAAGAAGACGGTTCGACAACAACACTTAAGCCCAGTCTTTTTATCTTAAGGCAGTAATCAAGTTCCTCAAAATAAGCAGGCCGGTATCCGCTGTCCAGCCCTCTTAAATTTATGAACAAATCAAAAGGGGTCATAAAGAAAGCTCCTGTGACATAGTCAGGATAAATTTTTTCCAAAGAATTTATATATCCGGTATCATTATTAATTATTTTTTCAACATCCAGCCGGCTATCTTTTCCTTTATGGCAGGTCACAAAATTCGGCAGCATATATCCTCCCAGATTCTGAATGCTGTCCATATCATATTCAAGAATAAGCCCGCCTGCAGCTCCCGTATTATTCTTTTTATTATTAATTATCTCCCGGCTATTATCCCGGCTTTCTGTCACGAAAACATTGACAAGATTTTGAATCGAGAAATCATCAAGTACCATATCAGGGTTGATTAAAAGAATAAAATCAAATCCGGTTTCAATATTTTTTTTATCTGATGAGCTTTTAAAGACAGCATGATTAACTGCTCCGGCAAAACCTATATTTTTTTTCAGTTTAATGAACCTGAACTTTGAGGGAAGGATCCTGCTCTCTGCATTCCTGTAGTTTTTTATTATGTCAACAGTTCTGTCAGTTGAAGCATTGTCAACCACAAAAAGAAAAAAGTTTTTAAAATTCTGGTTTGCTATTGAGAAAAGACATCTTTCAATAAAATTCTCGCTATTATAGGTAACAATAACTATAAGTATTTTATTTTCCATCAGTTTTTATTTATTTTTTCTTATTTTTCTTTTTAGGATCTGGAAATATCCGTAAATTCTTCTTAATGGGTTTTTGTCTGTAATACTTTCAAGCTCTTTTATCCTCAAGTCTTTTTCTTTTATCATTTTTAACTGATTTTTTATTATCCTGTCACAGTTTTTAAGAGCTTCCTCCTTTTCAAAAAAAATCTGCTTGTGTGTATTTTTGTCAGGTGCCAAATCCGGTCTCAGTATCCATTCAGTAAAAGGTTTTACTGTTTCAGGGAAACTGAAATTACTTTCAGCATAATTTTTCGCTTTCAGAGCTGTTTTTACCAGCTCTCCTTTTTTACCTGAAAGCTCAACCAGTTTTTCAGATAGATCTGCAGCATCATGCGGCTTGAAGGTGTATCCTATTTTTTCTTTTTCCATTATTTCAGTAAGTTCACAAACATTGGAAGAGATGACCGGAAGACCGGCTCTCATCCAGTCAAGTATCCTGCTCTTGCTTCCAAGCTTTACCTCATAGATATCTCTGTCTATATTTATACCCACATCTGCTTCAAAATAATAATTGGGCACATCTTTTCCGTTTATCCACCCCGTTAAAAGAAAGTTTTCCTTAAAATCACTCTTATTTACAAGTTCTTTAAAATGAGGATAGGTAATTATATCCTGCTCTGGTATTTCGCCTCCTGTTGAAACAAACTTTATTTTTGGATTTACCCCCATTGCCATTGTAAGACCTTTAAAAAGAGTATCCACATCTGTCCAGGTATTGAAACCTCCTGTCCATAAAACCACGAAATCATCTTCACTGATTTTTCCCATGCCGCGGAAAACCTGTCTTTCATGCACATATTTCTCATCTGGAATGCCTATGGGTATTACTCTTGTAAATTCATATCCGGAAGTTTCTTTGTTCAGTCTTCCTGCAGCCCCAAGCTCGCCGATCGTAGCATATGCCTGCCTTCCCGAGACACAGGAAAATACATCTGCGTTTCTTATAATACTGTATTCTTTATTCCAGTAATGAAAAAGGCATTCATCTGATTTATCAATAAAAGCTCTTGCCTGCCCTTCCGCCATAACATGGCCAAACAGATCTGCCCAAAACGGCATATCGGTTTTTCCTTTTAATAACTGCATCGTTTCCGAAGCTGCAAAGCTTGGATAAAATGTCGCTCCCGCAACTATATCAGGCGAGAAATCCGATACAAGGCCTGACAAAAAATCTGTATCTTCAAAATCTTTTGAGGATATGATGTGATTTAAAAAAGATTTGTCATTATATGAATTATTTTTATTTACCACGCTCCTGAAATCACTGTCAAATGCAGAAGGTATCGCATAAGAAATCAGGCATACTTCATGATTTTCTTTCAAAAGAGGCAGTAAAAACTGCCAGGTCCTTATTCCGGTTCCATATGCTTTTTTCTCATTTTCAAATGGAAGTGGGCTCATCCCGAAAAGAACGATTCTGCTCATTGATTTCCTTATTTTTTATGATGGCTTTATAATTGTATTAATTTGCCTTAAACTTTCATTTATTATATATTTACTTAAAATTAAAAAGCAAACTTATGTTTAAAAAAGGCTCTGGAAATGATGCAGGATGCGGACCACAGCAATAATAATAACAATACTTTTTATTCTGGCTTTAAGTCTTTTGCTGATTTTTGCCTTTAATTTTCTTTCTCCATCCAGCAGGACAATTACTGATGAGGAAGAAATTATTACCACTACCCGGACAACTTCCGGAATTGATGAGAATACTACCACTTCTGTACAGACGACCACTTCCACGCCTGGAGAGAAAGATGTATCCATAGAAAAAATTGAAATTTATCTTGACGGCACAAAAGAAGGCGGAGGGATTTTTCTTGGAGAAGCAGAATATGGATTAGACTCTCCGGAAACTGAAAGCGTATATGGAGAAAAATTTTCCAAATCGGGATTTGAGCTATCCTGGGACAGTACAGGCTACATTTTTGAACCTGGAACAATTCATAGCTTTTATGTATATGCATATATTACAGATTCAGGGTGGGAATACACCAAAGAAACCATAACTATTCCGGGTGATCGTCTGCAATCTTCAAATATAAAATTTTTTATCGATGCACCTGCAAACGGCAGCACGATAGAGCAGGACATAAATGTAGGAGGATGGGCAGTCAATGCAGCAGTATCCGACTCACCGGGGATTTCAGCAATAGAATTTTATCTGAATGGCCCGAAAGGTTTTGGGAAAAAGGTAGGGGATGCTTCGCTTGGAGCAGTAAGGGAAGATGTGGCTGCATCAACCGGTAATCCTGCTTATCTGAACAGTGGCTTTAATTTTCTGCTTCCTTCCAATATATTTGAGCCCGGGACCAATAACCTTTTATACTGCTATGCCATTTCAGCAAACGGGGAAAGCTATGAGAATATTCTTGAGTTAAAATCTGCCGGCAGCAGGGCAGACCAGGCTGCTGTTATTTCTGTTGATAATAATATAACCTCTGAAATCATGCAGGGTTTCTTTAAAATCAAAGGCTGGGCAGTATTAAAAGAGTCTTTTGAAGAAAATATAATTGCTTCTGGGGAAAAGCAGTATAAGGTAAAGAAAATAGTATTTACTTCAACAAAAACCGGCAATGAGGATATATTTTCCATAAATATAGATGGCTCCGGACTGACACAGCTGACTGACAATCCTTCAAATGACATGTATCCCCAGATCTCTCCGGATGGAGATAAAATCCTTTATACAGCAGATATAAACGGTACCTGGCAGATTATGAGCATGAATACTGACGGATCAGAAAAAAAGCAGCTTACTAACGGGAGATACAGGAGCGGATTCCCTACAATGACATTTGAGAAAAAGTATATTTTTTATGAAGTTTATATCGATGATGACTGGGAATTATTCAGAATGAATTCTGACGGGACAAATCAGACAAGACTTACTTTTAGTCCCGGTATTGATGACTGGCATCCGTTTGCTCATCCTTTTGAATTTAAAATAATATATGAATCAGGCCCTGTCGGTAATGAAGATATATATTTTATGGATTATAATGGTTCCAATATAAGCAGGGTATCTGATTTTCAAATCAGAAAAAGAGTTCCAAGTATTTCAGAAGATGGAAAATATATCGTCTTTGCAGGATATGAGCAGAATTTCTCTTCAATATTTATTATGAATTCTGACGGAAGTGAACTAAAAAAGCTTACCGATAATGCAGCATATAATGTCCAGCCCTGCATTTCTCCTGATAATCAGTTTATTACTTTTTACAGCGATATAACCGGCAACGATGAAATATATATGATGAATATGGATGGTTCAAATGTCCAGAAACTGACAGATATACCCGGTGATGACTGGGGACCGGTATTTTTATATCAGGAATAGAAATAATCTGCAAAATCTTAATAACTATCCTTTTTAAGTTTTATATAATAGATAAAGGTAAGAAGAGGTAATAGATAAAGGTAGAAAGAGGTTAATCTTTTAAAATACCGGACAGTTATAAAACAATTATATCATTGCCTTAATTATAAAAATAATTCATTACTGCCTGACTTCCCATGTATCGGTAATTCTTAACTGTCTCTGTCGTTTAAATCTTAGCCTGACTGAAACTCCCAGAGATATGCCCAGCCAGACAGCCCATATCGCATCCCGTGAAAAAAGATAAAAGGCAAGCTCTGACATCTGCTTGCTGCCAGCAAGTAAATAGGTTATGACAAAATTAGTTATCTGTCCGCCTGACAATATAAGAAGTATAAAAGGAAGCACTCCGGTTTTTAAGAATAAACGATAGTCAAAATCGCTTTTCATGCCTTCATGACCTCTGAGAATCGATATTACTATGCCCAGACAGAACCCCGCTGCAATAAGAAATATTATCTTTATAGTAGTTATTGCAGCGCCCGGCATTGCCAGTCTGGGGATTTTCCCGAGCATATAATCAAACAAGCCATAAAGAACAAAATAAAGAATAATATTAATATATGAAAAAATAATTAAAAATTTTCGCAAAACCCCATTCCTCCGCTTTCATTTCAGACAACATCAGTTAAATTA
>DBPS01000052.1:0-8958 GCA_002304935.1 Candidatus Humimicrobium oleiphilum
AAAATCAGATTGAATTTATACAGAAAAGCGGAATTGTGACATCTATGGTCGGCCTGCTGAATGTTTTTCCAAAAAGCCGTCTTCATGAAAGGCTGAAGGAATCTAACAGGCTTATTGACCCTGACGACACGACTTCAGAGATATCTTCTCTTAACTTCATCCCTGTGATGGACAGCAAGCTTCTGATAAAAGGGTATATGGATGTAGTCTCTACTATTTATTCGCCAAATCATTATTATCCGAGAATAAAGACCTTTTTAAGAGAGTTTAATCCAAGAAGGATTAATACTCTCAGTCTGCGTTTTTATCATATTAGGGCATTATTTGCTTCTATATGGATACTTGGGATGATCCAGACCGGCAGACATTACTACTGGCAGCTTTTGCTTTGGACTTTGTTTAAAAGACCTGGGCTTATCCCTTACGCAATAGGACTGCCTCTGGGGCTTATCCATTTCAGGTCTCTTTCATGGGTAAAACAATATGATGCATATTTCAGGAGCATATAGGGGCATATCCTGATTATATTTTTGCCCGATTTTATTAGTCTGATCACGGATTATATAAATAATTTAATAGGGTAGTTCTGGCTTTAACTTGATATGTAAGCAGGCTGTTAATGTAAGGACAGGCTGTTAAAACTGGGAGGTACCAAAAGAACCGTCCCCAAGGAGCTTAGGGGCCAAAAGAACCGTCCCCAAGCTTAAGGGACTGTCCTTGTAATATAAAGCTGCAGATTGGCTATGTTTGATATCTTTTCTGCAGCTTCAAGTACGTCTGCTTCATCTTCAGAGATATAAAAAACGGATGGTCCGCTACCGGCAAGATGTACTTTTTCAATGCCAAGTTCACTAAACTTTTTTATCCATATTTTATATTCTTCAAAAAACTCTGCATATATATCTTCAAAGGCATTAAACAAATCTTTTCTTATATTATTGCAGCTATTATCTCTTATTTTTTTCTCAAGGTTTTTTGTGATGCTGCCGGATGTATAATTTTTGGAATTGACATAAGAGTATAGTTTTTTTGTCTTTTCCTTGAAATCGAAAGGAAGAAGTATTACCAGTATCCATTTCGGAGGTATGGATTTTACTTTTTTTATTTTTTCACCTCTGCCGCTGATTATGCATGTTCCTCCATATATGAAATAAGGTACGTCACTGCCGACCTTAAGCCCCACTTCTGCAAGTTCGCTGTTACTAAGTTTTAGATTCCATAATCTGTTTAGACCTCTCAGAGCTGCGGCTGCATCGCTTGAGCCTCCGCCAAGACCTGCTGAAGACGGTATACTTTTTTTCAGTTCTATGACCGCTCCGCTTTTATAATTTGTATAATTTTTTAAAGTCTCTGCAGCTTTATGGACCAGGTTTTTGACAAGATAGTTATTTCTGTCAAATCCCGGTAGGTTGTCAGTTGCCGGAAGATTGTGGTATTCCGGTATTATCTGCAGCCACGGGTTTTTATGAAATGTAAGATAATCACATAAATCAATTGTCTGCATAAGGGAAAATATGTCATGATATCCGTCATTACGTTTTCCCGAGATTTCAAGAGTCAGATTTATTTTTGCAGGAGCTATTTCACTTTTCAACATTTCTTAAATTAAAATTATGCTTTAATTGTTTGATATTCTGGGCACCTATACAGAACATGGCTATTTTAAGCCCTGCTTCTATTTCTCTGATATAGCTGATTGCTTCCTTTACAGAAATTCTTACCTGTCTCAGGACAGGAAGAGCAATACCTGCAATATCAGCGCCAAGCGCTATTGCTTTGGCCACATCTATGCCTGTCCTTATCCCGCCACTCGCAATAAGAAAAATATCAGGGCAGGATTCTCTGACCATTTTGACGGAATCGGCAGTCGGTATGCCCCATCCTCCAAAAAACTGTGCTGCTTTTTTTAAAGAACTTAAAGACAGGCGCGTCTTTTCAATTTCAATCCAGGATGTTCCTCCGCTTCCGCCGGTATCAATCCCGAACACTCCTGCAAGCTTTAGCTTTAAAGCGACTTCTGCCGAAATTCCAAAACCGACTTCACGCACAAGAACAGGTTTTTTCAGGCCTGAACAGACAGCACTGATTTTTGATATCAGATCCCTGAAGTTATAATTTCCTTCAACCTGAAGTGCTTCCTGAAGCGGATTAAGATGCAGGAACAGGGCATCTGCATCAATCATGTCAATGGCTTTCCGGCAGTGTTTTATATCATAACCATAATTCAGCTGTACGGCACCGAGATTGGCAAAAAGAAGTATATCAGGCGCATTATCTCTTACATTAAAGGTATCTGCCAGTTCTTTATCTTCAATTGCCATCCTTTGCGACCCTGTTCCCATCCCTATCCTGCATTCCCTTGCGACAACTGCCAGATCCTTGTTGATTTTTGCTGCTTCATCAATTCCGCCAACCATTGGCGATATCATAAGAGGAAGGGCAAGTTTTTTTCCAAGTACAACAATAGATGTGTCTATCTCTTCAAGAGAGATTTCCGGAAGAGCATTATGTATAAAATAATACTTTTCAAGACCGGTACTTTTTTCGATAAAATCTATATCATGATTCAGGCTGATGCTCAGATGCTCTTCTTTCCTGGCTGAATGTATGCTTTTATCACTACTTTTTTTCATATCCTAGAAATCCCTTATAAGAAGAAAATCAGATATTTCATAATATGATTGAAAATAATTTTGCGAAACAGGCAGTTTTTTAATCTCATTTACTGCAAGCTCATAATAGTACCTGCATTTTTCCTCACAAAACTTTTTTGCCTTCACATCTTCAAGATATTTCAAAACCTTTGACATCTGACTTCCGGTTATTCTTTTTGATTCATATATTTTAAGAAGGCTTCTTTTTATTTTATCAGGAGCATTATTAAGAGTGTATACAATCGGAAAAGATTTTTTCTTTTTCAGTATATCGCTCGCATGAGGTTTGCCGGTTTTATCCTGGCTTCCCCATATCCCCAGGATATCATCTCTTATCTGGAATGCAATACCAAGAAAATTCCCGAATTTTTTAAACTTTTCAAGCTCATCTTCTTTAATATTAAGAGCTGCCCCTATCAGAATTGCTCCTTCTATGAGTGAAGCTGTTTTTCTTTCTATCATTGTAATATATTCATCCAGGCTGACTTCTGATTTATCTTCAAATTCAATATCAAGATATTGTCCTTCCAGCATTTTCAGGCAACTTTCATTTATTATCCTGAACACTTCGAGCTGTTTTTCGCAACTGATACCATAATTTCCAAGCCTTGTAACGGCAAGATTTGCAAGGACCTTCATTGTTGTCCCGGCATTGATTGCCTGAGGCTTTCCCCATATAGACCATAAGGTCGGTCTGTGTCTTCTTTGTCTGTCATTGTCCTGTATGTCATCATGTATCAGGGAAAAATTATGAATCAGTTCAATAGAACCGGCAAGAGGCATTACGAATGAAATTTTTTCTTTTTCTTCTTCTTTTAAAGTAGAAATATATGCAAGAATACAGAGAGTCGCTCTTAAAAATTTCCCTTTCCCAAAATCGCCGCTCTCTCCTTTTTCGTCTATCCAGCCCATATGATATTTGAGCATATCATATAAAGGCAGGCTGCCTGCTGAAATGATTGACTGCATTTCTTTGTCGATATCGTCTTTAAATCTGTTAAAGATTTCTGGAAGTTCTTGCAATTATTCCTCCGGAAAATAATAAATAATTTATCAAATCTACCCTATCTCATTATCCTGTTTTTTCCTAAGTTCAAATAAAACAGAATTCTTCGGGATATCTATATCTTCATATGTTATAGGTTCATCCTTTAGAATCTTCCTTCTGGTTATGCAACCTTCGCTCATTCCAATGGGAAGATAGTTGTTTTTCATGATAACCGAGTGCATCTCAATCAATCCGTAAGTAGCGAATCCTCCTATTCCATCAAGCTTTTCGCCGGCATTAAGATCCTTTTTTGCAAATGTCATTACTTCAGAGATAAGACCGCCGATCGGCTGTATCGTAGGTTCATTATAAAGAACTGCACTGGCTATTGATACAGGCGTCTCAATACTGGCAAGATGGTATGGCCTGTATAAAAGAAAATATGGCCCGCTTCCGTTTTTCAGATATTCCAGGTCTCTTCTTGAAATTTCTGAATCTGTGGAATATACAAGAAAGACACCGGGAGCCAGATCCCCTATTACAAAATCAACTACCCCTGTTTTATCAAGTATTCCCCCGTCTTTTTTGGGAATCAGAATTTTTATAAGATCTTTTATATTTGCTTTGGGTCCGTGCATCCCCCTGATGTCAGGCACAAGTCCTGTGGCATTTGAAAGACATGCCATTTCAATCATTGACTTAGTCCCGTCGACAAAAGAGGTCATCATATATGGATTGGAACCTTTTTCATCTGCAAATTCCTTTAAGGATTCAGGATTTGCATATCTGTCAAGAGGATTGTTTTTCCCTTTGCCGGCAGCTATCACATTTAGATTCAGAAGTTTTGCAAAATCAAAAAGTTCTTTGGTTGCAGCAGGCTCATCTCCGGCAGAAACAGTATACACAACGCCATATTGATCAGACAATTTTTTTAAAAAGGGACCGATGGTTACATCGCCCTCGACATTCAGCGTTACGACATGTTTTCCATGCAATATGGATTCCAGCGACAGTTTTGCTCCTACCTCCGGCTTGCCTGTTGCATCCACTATAACATTCAGGCTTTCAATCAGCGGAAGAATACCTGAATTATCTGTTATTATCAGTTTTTTATGAAAATCAGGATTATTGACTTTTCCTGCCGCTTCTGCAAGAGATGTTCCCGGGGACATATAGATATAATCTATATTCCTGTAAGAATTATTTCCTTCATCTCCGTAAAACCTGAATACACTGATGTCTTCCGGTTCTTTTATCTTCTGCCCTATAATAAAATCTATTGTGGAATCAATATATTTTGTAGCAATGGCACATATATTGATTCCGGCAATTTTATCAAGATTCGCACAAAGTCCTTTACCCATCTGCCCGACTCCGACTATGCCGGTTCTTATTGAAGAACCCTCAGAGGCTAACTTCTCAAGTTTTTGTAAAAAATTCATTATTTAATCTCCATTAAATTTAAATTTAATTATAGTTTAATTTGAATAAATGTTCATTATTTCTTAAAACAAAACATCAGCCAGATTAACATATCTATGGATTTTTTAGCAAAAAAATATCCATATTCAATGATTCTTTAAAATACTGATTAATGCCTGAACCATTGAATACGGATATTATGGTAATAATGATCTGCCTATCCTGAAAGCTCTTTTATTTTTTTGATTATTGCATCAGCCATCTGGCTGGTTCCTACTGCGCTCGGGTCATCCCTGTATGGTTTTAAATCATATGTAACATCTTTGCCTTCTTTTATTACTTCTGCAATTGATTTTTCAAGAACATCAGCTGCCTTTGATTCATTGATGTGCCTTAGCATCAGCACGGCAGAAAGCATTAGTGCTGTAGGATTTATTCTGTTTAAACCTTTATATTTGGGAGCACTCCCGTGAGTGGCCTCAAAAAGCGCTATTTCATCGCCGATATTGGCTCCGGGAGCAACACCCAGGCCACCTACAAGACCTGCTGCCAGATCAGATAGGATATCTCCGTAAAGATTAGGCAATACCAGAACGTCGTATATTTCGGGTTTCTGTACAAGCTGCATGCACATATTGTCTACTATTCTATCTTCAGACTCTATCCCGGGGTATTCAAGAGCAATTCTCCTGAACGTATCCAGGAATAGTCCGTCTGTATATTTGATTATATTTGCTTTATGCACGCCTGTTACTTTTTTCCTGTTATTCTTTTTTGCATATTCAAATGCAAATCTTATTATTTTCTCTGAACCTGATACTGATATGGGCTTGATGCTTATTCCGCTGTCTTTTTTTATCTGTATATCCTTTTTGGACTTTATGAAGTCTATTATTTCAAGGGTTTCAGGTTTGTTCAGTTCGAATTCAATGCCTGCATAAAGATCTTCGGTGTTTTCCCTGACAATTATAAGATCCAGGTCTTTGTAACGTGATTTTACTCCCGGGTAGCTTTTGCATGGACGAAGACAGGCATAAAGATCGAAAATCTTTCTCATTGCTACATTTACGCTTCGAAATCCTGTTCCAACAGGTGTAGTTATCGGCCCTTTTATTCCGATTTTGTTTTTCCTCAGTGAATCCAGGACTTTATCCGGAAGGACCGTGCCTTCTTTCTCATAGACTTCTGCACCTGCATTAACTACGTCCCACTCCACATCTATTCCTGTGGCTTCAACAACTCTTACTGTCGCTTCCGATATTTCCGGTCCTGTCCCGTCTCCCGGGATAAGTGTAATTATATGTTTCATAGATTAAACCCCTTATTCTTAGTTATATGTTCAACCAAACCACCGTCATTTAACAGCTTGATCATAACGTCCGGCAAGGGACTGAATTTAAGTTCTGTCCCTTTTGCAAGATTTCTGATAATACCTTTTCCAAGGTCGATTTCAAGATTATCCTGATCGTCTATCCTGTCTGTGTCACATATCAGAACAGGCAGGCCGATATTTATGCTGTTTCTGAAAAAAATTCTGGCAAAGGATTTTGCAAGAACTGCACCGACTCCTGCCATTTTAATTATAGTAGGTGCATGCTCCCTTGATGAACCAAGGCCGAAATTTCTGCCTGCAACAACAAAATCACCCTTTCTGACCTTGCCTGCAAATTCAGGATCTGCATCTTCCAGGACATGTTTTGCTAGTTCCGGCATATTGGATCTTAAATGAAAATATCTTCCCGGAGCAATTAAGTCAGTAGAAATATCATCACCGAATTTAAAACTCTTTCCTTCCAGGATACTACTTTTAATAACTTCTTTTTTATCCATTTTTCTCTTCTCTGAATCTGATATTAATTAATATTAATTTTATTTATGGTCTTAATTATCAATTGCGTTTACCGTTTTTTAAAAATTTATACTCTTACAATATCTCTCTGACATCAGCAATATACCCTTTTACTGCACTATAAGCTGCAGTAGCCGGAGAACTTAAATATATGAATGAATCAGGGTTTCCCATCCTTCCCTTAAAGTTTCTGTTTTGTGTGGAAAGACAGACTTCATTATCTGCAAGTGCTCCCTGATGCACGCCTACACAGGGACCGCACCCTGGTGATTCAACGACTGCACCGCTCTCAATAAGAGTTTTTATAATTCCTGACTCAAGTGCATCCAGATATATTTTTCTTGATGCCGGGACAACAAGCAGCCTTACTCCACTGGCAACTTTTCTGCCTTTCAGGATATCTGCTGCAATTTTTAAATCTGATAATCTGCCATTTGTACAAGTGCCGATAAGAACCTGGTTTACTTTTACTTTTTCCATCATGCTTACAGGACTTACGTTATCGACTGTGTGCGGTTTTGAAATCATCGGTTCAAGTTCTGAGCAGTCAATATCTATGATATCCTCATAGACAGCATCATCATCAGCAAATATTTTTTTATAAAGAGCAGCCCGGCCGATTGAATTCAAATATTCTTTTGTAACTTCATCAGATTCAAATATCCCTGCTTTTGCGCCTGCTTCCACTGCCATATTTGAAATAGTGAATCTGTCTTCAATGCTCATTTTACTGCTCCGGCTTCCTGAAAATTCCAGGGCTTTGTAAGTTGCGCCTTCTGCAGTGATTTTTCCGATAAGATGAATAATAAGATCTTTTGCATAAACCCCTTTTGCCAGAGCATTATTAAAATTTACTTTTATGGTGGGGGGGACCATAAGCCATGTTTTTGCAAGAGCAAAACCGACAGCGATATCTGTCGATCCCATCCCTGTTGCAAATGCTCCCAGTGCTCCTGAAGTACATGTATGGGAATCAGCCCCTATTACAATATCTCCGGGAGATACAAATGATTCAACTAATATCTGGTGGCAGACACCTTCTCCTACTTCGCTTAAAACCATTCCAGCATTACCGGCGTATTCCCTCAAAACAGTATGAGAATTTGAAAGTTCTTTTCTGGGGCTTGGAGAAGCATGGTCTATGAAAAAAATTGACTTTGCCGGATTTTTTACTTTGTCAAATCCCATTTTTTTCAGCTGGCTTACTGCAAGAGGGCCTGTGCCATCCTGAGCCATAACCACATCTACATCCACAACAGTGATATCATTCGGTTTTACATCTCTTCCTGCATGAGAGCTTATTATTTTCTCTGCAATTGTCTTTCCCAAGAAGCCTCCTAAAAACTAAAATATTAAAAAACCTGATATTTTTTTTAAACAAAACAACTAATTATGTACCAGTAATATTAATTAATCAATATTATCCGAATCCTCTGCAGTTTCCTGCTTTTTTTTGCTTTCTTTATAATCTCTGTAGATATACATCAGTTCTTTGTCAAAAAGTGTTCTTTTCAAATCAACAGACATTGCCCTGGTAAGTGCAAGTATCTCATTGGCTTCAGTATCTGTCAGGTCTATCCCGAATTCCTTAAATTTGTGGAGTATGGTGTGAGAACCCGAATGTTTCCCGACAACAAGCTGTCGTGTAAGTCCGACTTCTGCAGGTTCAAAAACCTCATAATTTCTCGGATTTTTAAGAACTCCGTCTGCATGTATGCCTGATTCATGGGCAAAAACATTGGTTCCGACAATTGCTTTCCATACCGGTATGGCTCTGGAAGATGCTTTTGCAACATACTCGGAAATCTCCCTGAATCTTGATGTATTTATTCCAAGATCTATATTTTCAAGATATTTTAATGCCATTACGATTTCTTCAAGTGCAGCATTCCCGGTCCCTTCTGCAAGTCCGTTTACTGAAGTCATTATGCTGGAAGCTCCTGCTCTTATGGCGGCAATACCATTAGCAGTAGCCATTCCGAAACTATTCTTGGTATGGACTTCTATCGGAAAATCTACTGTGCTTAAAATAGTATTTATCCTCA
>DBPS01000052.1:8980-60140 GCA_002304935.1 Candidatus Humimicrobium oleiphilum
GCTCCTTTGGATTTTGCAATATTGATTATCTGAAGAAGCAATTCCAGATCAGCCCTTGTTCCGTCTTCTGCGCTGATTATAAAATCAATATCATGTTTTTTTATTTCTTTTATTGTTTCTTTCAGCCTTGATATAAGGACATTCTTGCTTTTTTTATATTTTTCCCTGATATGCCCTTCAGAAGTAAATACAGTAATGACGATATTTTTAAGCCCGCATTCTTTTGCATAACTGATATTTGAGGGAATAGCTTCAAGATAGCCAAACACCTTGCTGCTTAAATTCAGTTTTAAGATTTCTTTAATAGTTTCTCTTTCAGAAGAAGAAATACTTGGTACTCCCACTTCAAGCTCAGGTATTCCTATTTCGTCAAGCATCTTGGCAATTCTTATTTTTTCATTTTTTGAAAAGACCACACCTGCAGTCTGCTCTCCGCTTCTTAAAGTTGAATCTATAATATTTATTTTTCTGTTATTTATTTCAGCTGCCATTTAAACTCCTTTTGGATTAAATTTTAAAACTACCTGCTTTTTTTATATGATTCACAGGTTTCAATAATTTCATTATCAAAAAGTGCCCTTTTTAAAGAAATAGCTTTATTAACGATTATCTCGAGCAGGACAGGAAGCTCTTTTTCACTAAACTTATAGCCCATTGAGACCAGCTTTGCATTCAGGGAAAAGAGTCCGGAATGCTTTCCGACAATGATTTTATTCTCATGACCTACATCTTCAGGATCGAAAAGTTCATAATTTTTGTGATCTGATGAATAAAGTTTTATTCTGTTTTCTGATTCAAAAACAAATATTCCTGAACCTACGATAGGTTTCCATGCAGGTATTACCCTGTCTGATGCATTTGCGACATAAGCAGATATCTCCCAGAATTTTCTGGTATTGAATTCAAGATCGATCCCTTCAAGGAATTTAAGAGCCATTACCAACTCCTCAAAAGCAGCATTGCCGGCTCTTTCCCCAAGTCCGTTAATTGTTGTATTAACATATTTCGCTCCTGCTTTTATTCCTGCTATAGAGTTTGCAATTGCCATACCGAAATCATTATGCATGTGCATTTCTATATCTATTCCGACTATATCTTTAATTGTTTTGATTCTCAGAAATGTTTCAAAAGGATCCATTATTCCGAGAGTATCGCAATATCTGATTCTGTCTGCTCCGGCATCTCTTGCATTTCTGGCAAACTGCAGGAGAAATTCCATATCTGTCCTTGATGCATCTTCTGCATTTACTGATACATAAAGATTATATTTCTTGGCAAAATCTACTGCTGTCTTTACGCTTTCAAGAACCCATTCTCTTGTTTTCCTTAATTTTTGTTCTATATGGATATCTGATGAAGAAATCGATATCGCTACTGAATCCACACCGCATTCATAGCTTGCCTGAAGGTCGGAAATAACTGCCCTGTTCCAGGCAAGAAGGCTGCAGTTAAGCCCCATTGAAGCAATTTTTTTAATTGACTCCTTTTCATCTCCCCCCATTGCAGGTATTCCCACTTCTATCTGGTGAACACCGATATCATCAAGCATTTTCGCTATATGTATTTTCTCCTCATTGGCAAAAACAACTCCTGCTGTCTGTTCGCCGTCTCTTAGTGTCGTATCATCTATCTTTATAGCTTTTGCATCTATCTTTTCGCTGGCTTTCTGCGAAAATTCAGTTAGTATGTTTATTCCTCTCATGTTTACCTCTGAATTATTTCTTGATATTAAAGTGAAATTTTTATAAATTAACTGAATTATAGCATAATTTTTAATAAATACACTTAATTTTTATTAATAATTTAAAAATCATTGAAAATTTTTAATAAAATCAATAATTTAGCAAGATATTAGATAAAAAATGAAAAACTTGCTATATTATTTAAGATTTTTATAATTTAATGATGTAAACAGATGAATTTTGAATTTAGAGTCTTTTAAAAGAGATTTTTTCTGATATTTTTAATATTATCCTTTTATTACACCCAGTGGAACAAGTTTTGCAACTTTTTTAGACAATCCCGCATTTTCAGCTATATCGACTATTTCAGCAACATCCTTATAAGCCTGAGGAGCTTCCTCTGCAAGACCTGCCATGCTGTTTGCAAGAACTATAATACCTTTTTTACTGAAAAGTTCCTTTTTTAACTCGCTGCCATTTATTTTTCTTTTGGCACCCGACCTTGAAAGCAGTCTTCCTGCTCCATGGCAGGACGAACCCATACTTTCCGACATTGCTTTTTTTGTCCCTGTCATTATATATGAATATCTTCCCATGTCGCCCGGGATTATAACCGGTTGTCCAATAGACTTGTAATCATCCGGTACTGATTCATGCCCCGGGCCAAATGACCTTGTTGCACCTTTCCGGTGGACACAGAGGGTTTTAATTTTATTATCAATGCTGTGCTTTTCTACTTTTGCCACATTATGTGATATATCGTATATCAGCCCGATTCCCATTTTTCTGTATGATTTTGAAAACATTTTTTCAAACTCCTGTATAACCCAGTAAGACAGGCATTCTCTGTTAGCCATTGCAAAATTTACTGCGCATCCCATCGCCTTAAAGTACTTTACGCCTTCAGGCGAACCGAGAGGAGCACATGCAAGCTGACGGTCTCTAAGGCTGATATTGTATTTTGATGAAGCCGCCTGCATTACTTTAAGGTAATCACTGCATATCTGATGTCCTAGACCTCTTGAGCCTGAGTGGATCATTATTAAAATCTGGTTTTCAAAAATGCCCATTGCTTCTGATGCTTTGCTATCAAATATTTCGCAGACTTTTTGTATTTCTACGAAATGATTACCAGAACCCAGAGAACCCAGCTGATCCCTTCCTCTTTCAAGAGCTTCCATGCTTACATAGTCAGGGACAGCATCAGGAAAAGTCCCGTTTTCCTCAATATGAGCCAGATTTTCTTCATATCCGCAATTATTTTTTACTGTCCAGAGGACACCCTTTAGAAAAATGTCCTTCATCTCTCTGTCTGACAATTTTAATCTTCCTTTTGTACCTACTCCTTTAGGGACATTCCTGAATATGTTTTCCATAAGAGGTGCAATCTTATTTTTGATATCGCTGAATTCAAAATCTGTTCTGAGGATTCTTACTCCGCATGCAATATCAAAGCCTACTCCTCCAGGGGATATGATTCCATCTTCCATATCAAAAGCAGCGACCCCTCCTATCGGAAAACCATAACCATAGTGAATGTCAGGCATTGCATAAGAAGCTTTTACTATGCCGGGAAGAGATGCTACGTTGATGACCTGGTTTATGGTTTCTTCCTGTAAAACTTTTTCCATAAGCAAGTCATTAGAAAATATTATTCCCGGTACATTCATTCCTTTTTCTTTATCCATAACTACTTCAAATTTGTAGTCATCTGTTTTAATTACATTTTTCTCATCCATTTCATCCACCACCTAAACATCAAAAATTATATTTGCTTCAAAAACTTTGCTTTTACTGTTATATATTATCTTCAAGTCGTGGTAAGTCGGTCCTTTTATGTGATTAAGGATTTCGTGCTTCTTCATATTTATTTTCTCTCCTGAAGCTTCTGCCTCCAGAACAGAACAAGGATTCTCATCATTGTTTTCCAATAAAAGAGAATTTATTTTGAAATTAAAATAAAGTATTTTTTTTGTTTCATGATAAAATAAAAGTCTTTCAAGCCAGAAAACAAGAAGTTCTTCACATGTAACCTTATGTTTTGTAGATATTGATATTTTCTGTATGACTTTTAAATCAGATGCATCATTTTCGCTGATGAGAAAAAACATTCCTCTTGCAGAATTTTCAAACAGCTCTTCCATTGTTTTGCCATAAGCTTTTATTTTTACATCTGATGTATAATCAATCACTTCAAAATTTTTACCCGAAACCATGACAAAATCCTTTTACCGGTTTTTCATTTCTATTATATGCTTATTTATAACAATTATATTCATTTGGTTTTTGAAGCTACTATGGCTAGAATAGCTTTTACAAACTAACTTTGTCCTATTATTATTATAGAAACAATATTATAATTGTTAAATTCAGTTTAAGGTTAATGCGTCGGTTTCATATTTTTGGAGGATAAATGGAAAACTTATCATCAATAAACAATAAATCTTTGGATATTAAAGAAAAAACAAATCTTCAGAAAAAGCTCGAAGATGGAAAGTTTGCTATAACCTGTGAAATAGGGCCACCCAAAGGAGTAGATATTACCGAGATACAGGAAACCGCAGAAATACTTAAGGGTATTGTTGATTCAGTAAACGTTACAGATCTTCAAAGTTCAGTAATGAGGCTGGGCTCTCTTGCCACATGCCATCTTCTTAGGGATTACGGAATTGAACCTATTTTCCAGATGACCTGCAGAGACCGAAACAGGCTTGCATTACAGTCCGATCTACTGAGTGCTTATGTACTGGGAATAAAGAATGTCCTGGCACTTACAGGAGACCATACTACCGTCGGTGACCACCCACAGTCAAAGCCGGTTTATGATCTGGATTCTGTCAGCCTCCTCTGGGCTATGAAAAAACTTGAAAGCGGAGTGGATCTTGCCGGTAAGGCACTGACAGGAAGCCCTGTTTTTTTTAAAGGTGCAGTTGTGAATCCAGGGGCAGATACTGAGGTATCTTTGCAACTCCAGTTTCTGAAAATGCTTAAAAAAATAGATGCAGGTGCACAATTTTTCCAGACTCAGGCTATTTTTGATGCTGATACATTTGAAAGGTTCATGGAAAGAATTGACAAATTGGATATTAAGACTCCCATTCTTGCGGGGATAATACTTCTTAAATCAGAAAAAATGGCAAGATACATGAATAAATTTGTACCTGGGATAAATGTTCCTCAAAATATTATAAATAAGATGGAAAATTCGCAGGATAAAGTTTCAGCAATGCTTGAAATAACCCAGGAACTGATTGAAAAAATAAAACCGATGGCTCACGGAGTTCATATACAGGCTCTGGGGTGGGAAAAGCATGTCCCAATTTTACTAAAAAACCTGGATATATAAAGAAAAATAGAAAAGAAAACTGATTAAAAATATTAAATTCAGGAAAAACCAGGGAATTTTATAAATATTTGTGATATATGTTATAAAAATAAGAAAATAATATTGTAAAATGTTTTATATTTGATAGAATAATAAAGATTCATTTCCCCTCCGAGCGGTTTTTCCCAAAACCGCTCTTTTTTATACCCAAAATCAGGCTGTTTTACACAAAAAGAGGGTATCAGTCATTCTTAATGGTAGATTTTTTAACCAACGGATCTGTTAAAGATTAGTATTTGATTATCAAAAATATTATAAGTGATGGTAAAAATCTTTACGTTAACAAAAAATGCGAAGAAATTTATGGATGGTCAAGAGCATATATGAAAGATTTAGATACTTTAACCAGACCATAAAGGCAGTTGCAGCTATGCTGGAAATAAGAGACCTGTATGCTTTGAATCATCAGCTCAGAGTTGCAAAGATTGCAAGGATAATCGCTGAGGAAATGAATCTTTCTGAAGACAAAATCAGCTTCGGATTAGAGCCAGACAGTTATTGAATGGGGCCAAATTATACGTCCCCTTGGTGCCCGAGGTCGGAATCGAACCGACACGAGGACAAGCCTCAACGGATTTTAAGTCCGTTGCGTCTACCTGTTCCGCCACCCGGGCAATTAAGGTAAAAAATCAAAAGAAATAATATCAGAAATTATATAAACTGTAAATGATTCCATCCAAAATATCGTGTTCGCTCACCATCAGGCTTTCTGCTTTAAAATAATTTAAAAATGCAAGCAGTATGGCAGTCCCTCCAATAATAATATCAGCTCTCTGAGGCGGCAGTCCTATGACTTTTTCCCTTTCTTTAAGAGATAAACCGGCAAGCCGGTTGAAAATCTTTTTTATATCTTTCCTTAAAAGAATCAGTCCGTTTAATTTATCTCTTTCATACATCTCCATTCCGAGAAAAATACTCCCGATGCTGGAAACCGTTCCTGCAACTCCGATTATAAGTGCATCTTTATATGGATCTATACTGCCAAGCTCTTTTTGAATGGTTTTTTCAATAATATCATTCATTAAAGAAATATCTGCGGCTTCCGGCTTGTCTTTTTTTAAAAATTTTTCACTTATGGTTACACTGCCAAGTTCGATGCTCTTAATAGTTTTGATGCTGCAGTCAGGCCAGCCAGAGATTATTTCGCTACTGCCTCCACCGATATCAAGAACTATTATATTTTTTTCTTTTTTTTTATCTTTTGAAAGAACATTCCCGGATTGTCCGGGATTCTTTTCAGTATTATTCAAGCTTCTGACAACGCCTTCAAAACTCAGTCCTGCTTCTTCATTCCCGGAAATTATTTCAACTTTCAATCCTGTCTGCTCATTTACTCTTTTTACAAAAACATCGCTGTTGAAAGCTCTTCTTAGCACGCTGGTCCCCACAGCACGGATTTTTTCAACTTCATATTGCCTGCACAATGCAAGATATGAGGATAAAGCTCTGATAGTATCTGCTATGCTATCTTCAAGTATTTTATTTTCTGAACCTGTACTTTTCCCAAGACGGGTGATTATCATTTCCCGGACCACAGTATTTATTTTGTTTTCAGCAAGCGAAGCTATAAGCAACCGGGTAGAGTTTGTACCGATATCTATTGCAGCTATGTTTGACATTGATTTTTGCTTTTGCAAGTTGTTATATTGGGTTATGACTGGTATCTGTTATCCTTCAGATTTGGTCTCTTTTCCCCAGTTTTTAACCAGTTTATTTATTGATTTCTTTATAATAAAGTATCCGGATATTTTCCCATAGATTGTTATTGGAATACACAACATTATCATCCATTATCTGCTCTGTCTGTGATTCATTTATCCGTTCTAATTTATCTATTTCATTTACCTGGTATATTATCTTGTTATCGCTGTCAGCGTAGCCAAACTGCTTCAGGGCTTCCATTTCTATGTATTCTTCTTCATAAAGGCTTTTTTCCAGGGCAAGCAATTCTATATTCCGGCTTCTGACCTCATTTAGTTCCGCCTGCAGCTCAGCTACCTGGTTTCTCTTGGAAAACATTGTTATGACAGGATTAATGGAAGAAAGGATACAGATAATAATAAATAGGATAAATACAATAGTTATTATATTTAATTTTGCTTTTCTGGATATACTGCTGATTACTTTTGTATTCCTGGCCATAATTTCACAAAATTGCTACGATTAATTTAACCAAATCAACTATAATATTGCTATTTTTTTTCTACTTTAAGTAAATGATTATTTATGTAAATGTATTATATATCAAATTAAAAAAAAGTAAAGTAATAGTTCTATTCATTTGATTTTACTTCATTCCATAATTTTTCTTTTTGTTCGAGAGGAATATCTTTAAATTCAAGATTTCTGTCTTTTGCAAGTTTTTCCATTGCATCAAATCTTTTAATGAATTTTTTACAGGTGAGCCTCAGGGCATCTTCACTGTCTATTCCAAGATGTCTTGAAAGATTAACAATACTGAAAAGCAGGTCCCCGAGCTCAAGCATAACTTCACTGGAAGGACCGGAAACATTTTCCTTGTTTTTTTCTGCTTCATCCTTATTCTGGATTTTTATAGCATTATTAAGTTCAGCGATTTCTTCTTTTATTTTTTCCTGGACACCTTTTTCGTCTTCCCAGTCAAAGCCCAGCCTTGACGCCCTGTTTTGGATTTCATATGCAAAATGAAGCGATGGCATTATTTTCGGAATATCATTGAATATCGATTCGGTTTTTAAAGGATTATTTTTTCTTTCAGTTTTCTTTATTTCTTCCCAGCTGGCCAGAACTTCCCCGGAGTTTTTAAAGCTCTTGTCTCCGAAAACATGGGGATGTCTTCTGTAAAGTTTGTTTATTATCTCTTTTAAGACATCGCTTATTGCAAATTCATTTTTTTCCTCACCTATCCGGGAATGAAAAACAACCTGGAGCAGTACGTCACCCAGCTCTTCTTTTAAAGAATTCGTATCATTATTATCTATTGCTTCTGACGCTTCATATGCTTCTTCTATTATGTTCCGCTTGATTGAGCCGTGTGTCTGTTCCCTGTCCCAGACGCATCCCTGCGGAGAACGCAGAGCAGACATCATTTCCAGGAGAAATTTGAAAAGTTCGGCTGGATTTGAACTTTCATTGGCTTTTTTAATATCGATATCCATAAAATCTGTAACTTTATTTATCGTCCCTGACATTACTTAAGTAGATGGAGTTATCAACTGCTCTTCAACAGGGCTTTCGTTTTCCTGCTCCGATTCCGTGGATCCGCTTTCCTGTAAATCTGTGCCTGTAGTCGTTGTACTTTCATCAGTATTAAAAACATCACTATATACTATTTCTGATTTATCTTTAAGCTCAAGTATGAACTCTTCCCATTTTTTGCTTTTTAAATCCTTTAGCAGATAATCCTTTATTTGTTCTTTGACTTCTATAAAAGGAGTTATGGCTTCAGCTTTCCTGCTGGTAACTTTTATTATATGAAAGCCATAGGTGGTTTCTACTATGTCGCTGACTTCGCCTATCTTTAGGGTAAAAGCCGCATCTTCAAATTCTGAAACAAGTTCTCCTTTTGAAAAATATCCCAAAGCACCGCCTTTGGTATTGGTATTTTCATCTTCAGAATATCTGTTGGCAATATCTTCAAAAGAATCTCCTGCGTTTATTTTTTCCTGTGCAACTTTTATTTTTTCCAAAGCCTCTTCCTTGGTTTTCTGCGTAGTATCGGTTTCACCGAATTTAACCAGTATATGGCTTACTTCTATCTGCTCAGGAGTCTTAAAGACTGTTTCCCTGTTTTCATCATAATATTTCTGTACTTCTTCATCTGTGACAGAAATATCCTTGGTTATTGATTCATATACTTTTGAACCAAGTATCTGATCTTTCAGCCAGATTCTTAAAAAATCTTCATTAATGTTATTGGTTGTCAGATATTTCTGAAAGTCAGCTTCGCTTCCATATGAATCCTGTATTACACCCAGTTCAACATCTATTTCTTTATCGAGAACACTTAAATTGTTTTCGGCACCATATTTTTCAATTAACTTATTGACTATAATATAATCTACTACCTGTTTTTCGACAGCCTTGAGCTGATCTTTGTTTTCTTCTTCAAAAATTTCGGGATTTGTAGTCTTAAGAGATGTAGTATAGCTGTCTACCTCTTTCTGCGTTATCTTATAGCCGTTTACCTCTGCAAGTGATGACGCACATGAAGATAAAGTCAGCAACAATCCCGTAATTATAAAAATCATAGTTAAAAGCAAAACAATTTTTAGGATATTATTTTTCTTTACCATTAATATTTACCTTCTTTTGATATATTTTTATCAATCAATAATTAATTTATATATTGTTAATTATGTCTTTTAAGATTCCAAAAAGTTTATTTGTATCTAGTTTTGAATCTAAAAGACTTATTATAATAGATTTGTCTTTAAAATTATAACTGATATTTTTATTTTTTCTATTTAGTTTAAGCGCTTTTTCCCTTGAAGTCCTCACAGGCATGACTAATACGCCTTTTTTAACTATGTATCTTACTTTTTCAATTGATTTTCTCTTAAGCAATAATTTAATCCTGGAGATATTAAACAGATTTTTAAGGACATCAGGCATATCTCCGAATCTTTCGGCTATTTTTTTTGATAATAAATCAAGTTCACTGATATTTCCTGCTTCAGACAGGCTCTTATACAAATTGATACGGTCATTTTCATTTTTTATATAATTCCTGGGAATATATGCGCTTACAGGCAGGTCTATAAGAACATTATTTTCTTTTTCGGGCTCATTTCCTTTAAGGACTTCGATCTCTTCCCTTATTATCTCACAATAAAGGTCAAATCCCACACTGCTCATATGGCCGTGCTGGTTTGCTCCCAGAAGTTCGCCTGCCCCCCTTATTTCCAGATCTTTTAAGGCAATATTATAACCTGAACCCAAAGCATTATATTCTTCAAGAGCTTTAAGTCGTTCAAGTGCATTGAATGTAAGATTATCGCGCTCGGTGTAGAAAAAATAAGCATATGCTCTTTCAGATGATCTCCCCACCCTTCCTCTGAGCTGATACAGTTGTGACAACCCAAACCTTTGTGCATTCTCCACAATAAGAGTGTTTACATTAGTGATGTCCATTCCGGATTCTATAATGGATGTGGTAAGCAGTATGTCATATTTTTTATTAATGAAATCTTCCATCAGTTTTTCAATTTCTCTTCCTTCAAGCCTTCCATGAGTTATTGCTATCTTTGCGGAAGGAATAAGTTTTTTCAGCTCATAAGCCAGATGGTCTATTCCTATTATGCGGTTTGATACATAATATATCTGTCCGCCTCTTTGTATTTCTCTTTCAATTGCATTTTTTATTATAAGATTATTTTTCCGTCCTACAAAAGTTTTAATCGGATGGCGGTTTTCGGGATGTGTCTCAATTATTACAATATCCTTTATCCCGGTCAGTGACATATAAAGTGTCCTGGGTATAGGCGTTGCTGTCATTGTAAGCACATCTACCTGCTTTTTAAATAATTTTAATTTTTCCTTTGCATTAACACCGAATCTCTGTTCTTCATCTATTATTATCAGCCCTAGATCTTTCGGCAGAATGTCATTTCCCAGAATTCGATGAGTGCCTATAAGAATATCTATCTGGCCTATATTGAATTTGTTTATTATTTCTTTCTGTACTGTTTTTTTCCTGAATCGGCTTAAAACATCTACCGTTACAGGGTAGTTTTTAAATCTTGACCTGAAAGTATTAAAATGCTGATCCGCCAGTATTGTCGTAGGCACCAGGACAAGCACCTGCTTGCCATTTTCAGCAGCCTTAAAAGCAGCTCTTATTGCAACTTCCGTCTTTCCAAAACCGACATCTCCGCATAAAAGGATGTCCATAGGTTTTGCTTCCTGCATCTTTTCCTTAACTGTGTTAATGGCTTCAAGCTGATCCTTTGTCTCATTAAAGGGAAACAGATCTTCTATTTCTCTCTGCCAGGGGCTGTCAGGCTGAAATGAAAACCCTTCAGTTGATTCTCTTTCAGCATATAATCTTGCAAGATCCAGCGCTAATGTCTTTACTGATTTCCTTACTTTGGTCTTCAGATTATCCCATTGCTTTGAGTTAAGCGATGTGACAGCAGGCTCGGAATCCCCAATATATCTGTGGATTCTTTCAGCCTGCCATGTAGGAACATAAAGCTTGTCCCCGTGGGCATATTCAATGAGGAAATAGTCTTTTTTTATCCCATCATTGGTTTCAGATACTATATTTATATATTTTCCTATTCCATGAGATTTGTGAACTACAAAGTCTCCGGGATTGAACTGGTTAAAAACATTTGATTTTATTTCCTGGATTTCATCATTTTTCCTGTCAAGCTGCTCATAAATATCAAGTTCACCATATAATGAAATATTCTCAGACTTAAAGCCTCTTAAAAGCCTTTCTGCTGAAAGATTCACTATTCTGAAATCACCGGTATATTTTTCAGGTTCTTCTGTTTTTTTAAAAGATAGATTATTTTCAGACAAAAGTTCTGATATTTTTTCTATTCTTTCATTATTATCCAGTGAAATAAAAACATTTTTTTTCGAACTGAAATCTTTTTTAATATTTTCCAGAAAAGCTCCCGGATTACTGAAATTCTGGGACTGATTTTTTATTTTTTTAAACTCAAAATAGTCTTCCATCGGATTACTGGAGCTGCCTGAATTCAAATTATATTTAAAATCAAAACTATCACTATCAAAAAAATCACCCGGGATTATATAATTTCTTATTAAATCAACATACTGGACCAAAAGTTCATCTTTTTTCATGTTAAGTGATTTCTCTATGATATCTCTCTCGCTCTTTAATTTGAGATAGACTTCAACAGGCTCACAGATTATAAGGTTGTATTCACCGACAAATTTACTGAAAAGCTCCGGCAGGGAATAATACTGCTGAAATCCGGGTTCTTTGATCCCACTGAGCTCATTACTATCTATTTTCCAGGGATCATTATTGGGGCTTATTTCATAACTATCAGCCTCATGCAATACTGAATAATTACTGATGTCAAAAAACAATATTTTTTCCAGAGTATTGTCAAAGAAATCAAACCTTAAGGGATTTTTTGCAGACAAATCAAAAATATCTATTATATCTCCCCTTACACTGAATTCTCCTTTATCAAAAACTTTACTGACTCTTTCATAGCCAAGTCCTGTTATATCTCTGATTAATTCTTCCCTGTTGTAATCTCTGCCTTTTTTTAATTTTATTACAGGAAATTCTTCCAGATTTTTTGATGATATCAGGTTAACCATAGAGGAAACACTTGCAATTGCTGCAAATGGCTCATTGTTTTCCCTGAAATTTAAAATTTTTTTTATTACAGATAATCTCTGGGATACTTTCTCCATATCCGCAGGTTTGTTTTTTAAAAAAACTCCCTCTCCTGCTGATGGAAAATTCATAAAATCACTTTTAACGGATATACAGTTGAAATCATCCATTAACTCTATATTCTTATCGCTTGTGGATGTTATTATCAGTGCAGGTTTCCCGGTATGGGCGAACAGGCCGGCTATTATGTATGACCAGAGATTTTCGTCGGCATATATATTTTTTTTACTGGAAACGGAAAAATCTTTCCACTCTTTTTGCTTTAAAAACAGATTTAAAAACATTTGGATTTCTTATTATCAAAATTCAGGCCTAAATAAAGAATAAGATATTTTTCTGGGTATTATCCGGGCAATGATCCATTATATTTATTCATGCAATATTCAATTCCGAAATCTATATAGTCAATGACTGACTCATATGCATTTTCACAAAGAAATTCAAGCTCCTTTAATTCATGAGTGCTGAATTTTTTCAAGACATAATCTGCGGCTTTTTTCTGTCCGGGAGGTCTCCCGACCCCGAATCTGAGCCTGTCAAAATTTTTATCTTTCAGATGGCTGACAATGGATTCAAGACCTTTATGACCTGCCGTTCCGCCGCTTTTTTTATATCTCATTACACCGAACTCAAGATCTATATCATCATGGATGACGAGAATGCTCTTAATTTCTTCTTTAAAAAATTTTAAAGCCATTGAAAGAGAATAGCCGCTATCATTCATAAATGTTAGCGGCTTTAAAACAATGACTTTCTCGCCTTTAATATTTAAATAAGTCGTATTTGACTTAAATTTTCTGCTTCTCTGTGCTTCATCGGTTTTACTGATTAACTTATCAGCAATTATAAAACCGATATTATGTCTTGTTAAAATATAATCTTTGCCTGGATTTCCAAGTCCAGCAATCAAGATCATTCTTTTTCTTCTTTTTCAGCTTTTTCTTTCTTTATGACTACAGGTTCTTCCTCAGCTTCACCTTCTGCTGCTACTTCTTCCTCTTCCTTGAATTCGGTTGCATAAGACAATGAGACAATTACATCTTCAGGAATGCTTAAAACCTTTATATTTTCGCCTACAACAAGATCAGATACCCTTACAATATCACCGATTTTAAGATCAATGACATCGACAACAATGCTCTCGGGAATATCTTTCGGAAGACAGGATATCACTATTTCCCTCAGACTATGCTGTATTACGCCACCTTCTTCTTTAACGCCGATTGCCTTATCTTCATTTTCCAGAATTATGGGGACAGTAATTGTGACTTCCTGTTCCATCTTGATTCTTATAAAATCAAGATGTGAGTATTCTCTTGATATTGGTTCTTTCTGAAAATCTTTAAGCAATACTGAAATTTTCTTTGATTTTCCATCATCTTTCAGATGAAGATCAAATATATGGCCTGATGTTCCTTTTCCTTTTACAAGGTCCTTGAATTTCTTTGATTCAACCTTGATATTCAAAGGCTCATTCTTCAGTCCATATACCACACCAGGTATATATCCTGATTTTCTAAGCCTGCCAGAAGAATTTTTTTTAAGCTCTTCAGGGCTTCTTTTATAAATATCGAGTACTAAATTTTCCATTACAGGTTAACCTTTCACAATAAAATAAGTATAAAAAATTTTTATACGAGATTTTCTCCTTTAAATAAATCACTTACAGATTTGCAATCATAAACTTTTTTTATCGTTTTTGCAAGAAGATTGGCAATTGACAAAACAACAATTTTTTTCCCGTCAACAGCGCAATTAATCGGGACAGTATCAAGAACAACAATCTCTTCTGCCCTTGAAGATTGTAAAAGTTCTATAGCCGGTCCGGAAAAAACAGGGTGTGTGGCAGCTGCATATACTTTCCTGGCCCCCTGATTTAAAAGGATATCTATGGCTTCCACAAGCGTTCCACCGGTATCAATCAGGTCATCAAATATTATTGCCTCTTTGCCATCTACATCTCCTACAATATGCTCTACTGCTGCAACATTATGCTCCGGTCTTCTTTTATCAAGAATGGCAAGGGGAAAGCCAAGCTGTTTGGCAAGAATGCTTGCTCTTTTCACCCCTCCTACATCAGGGCTTACGATAACGCCCTTTTTTATATTTTTATCCCTGAAATATTTTGCAATTATAGGGCTTGCCGTAATGTGGTCTACCGGTACATCAAAAAACCCCTGTATTGTTGCCGTATGAAGATCGGCTACGATTAATCTGTCTATTCCTGCAACCTGCAGCAAATCAGCTATAAGTTTTGCTGTAATCGGTTCGCGGCCTTCAGCTTTTTTATCCTGGCGGGCATATCCGTAATGCGGCATCACAACATTTATCATCCCTGCTGAAGCTCTCTTTAAAGCATCCAGCATTATGAGAAGTTCCATTATATTATCATTAACAGGAGGACTGCATGTCTGCATCAAAAAAACGTCAGCACCTCTGACACTATCATTGAATCTGACATAAATCTCGCCATTCCTGAATTTTTTTCTTTCAACTTTCCCTACTTCAATATTAAGATATTCAGCAACTCTTGCTGCAAGCTGCGGAGTTGATGAACCTGAAAAAAGCATCATTCTTTTATTGGTAGGATAATCTCTCATTTAACAGCTCCTTCATTTTTTTCCTTCTCTTTTTTTGCCCTAAACCTTACTGCTCCATTGTCGATATTTACCTGTTTGCCCCTTGCTATTGCAAGAGAATCCTGTGGCACATTCTCTGTAATCACTGAACCTGCCGCAACAATAGCTCCGTCACCGATTTCAACTGGCGGAACCATCATGGTATCTGAACCTATAAAAACATTATTTCCTATTACGGTCTTGTTTTTTCTATAACCATTATAATTACAGGTTACAGAAGAGGCACCTATATTAACATTTTGTCCTATATCCGTATCTCCGATATAGGTAAGATGCGGTATCTTGCTGTTTTTGCCGACCTTTGTTTTTTTGACTTCACAAAAACCTCCGATTTTAACTTTATCATCAGTTGTCGTGCCGGGTCTTACATAGGTGAAAGGTCCGATATTATTATTTTCTCCCAGTTTCGCCTCTGTTAAAACTGCAGAATTAATAATAGTATTTTTACCTATGTGGCAATCATTCAGCTGAACAGAAGGTCCTATGATACAACCGCTCTCTATAATGGATTTTCCGAATATAAAAGTATTCGGATGGATTGTCACATCATTTGAAATTACTACATCGTCCCCGATATAGGCAGAATCAGGATCTGTCATGCTTACACCCGAAAACATCATTAATTCTTCATTTATTCTTTTTTGCATTATTTTTGAGACTCTTGATAATGCAAGCCTGTCGTTTACCCCAAAGACTTCCAGAATATCTTCAGCTTTAAAAGCAGATACCCTGTGCCCTTCTTTAATCATTTCTTCTATTATGTCTGTCAGATAAAACTCGTTTTGTGAATTATTTGTTTTCAATCTTTTTAGATAGTCAAATAAAACTGAAGCCCTGAAGCAATAAATTGAAGAATTAATCTCGCATATTTTCTTTTCTTCTTCGCATGCATCTCTTTCTTCAACGATTTTTACAACCTCATCTTTTGCATTCTTTACAATTCTGCCATAACCGGCGGGATTTCCGGTTACTGAAGAAACCAGTGAACATGAATTATCCCTGCTTTGCTGACTGGCATAAAGGTTTTCAAGTGTTTTGCTTTTTATGAGAGGGCTGTCACCGGGAAGTACCATTACTTCATCCCAGTCTTTAGCATAATATTTCTTTACCATATTTACTGCATGGCCTGTGCCAAGCTGTTCTTCCTGAAAAACAGGGATTGCCATAGGATAATTTGTACTCAGATAGTTTTCAAGCTCTTCATGACCGAATCCTGTAACGACATATATCCTGGAAGGATTTAATTTGTATGCTTCTTTTAAAACATAATGGATCATCGGCTTGTCAAGGATTTTATGCAATACTTTCGGGGTATGGGAAAGCATCCTTTTGCCTTTGCCGGCAGCTAGTATTACTATTATAAGATTTTTACAATCCTTCATATTGATCTACAAGTTAAAATTGTCTGAATCCAAACAAACAGATTAGAATTTTAACAGAAAAATATAAAATTACAAAAATTCTCCGCCTTCAATTTCTTTTGAGATTATTCTAAAGCTTTCATCAAAAAAAATAGTCAGATAAATGAGATTATTGCACTTACTGCCAAGTATTTCTTTTCTTATCATAAAAGATGAACCTGAAGGAGCTTCATCATCTTCATATACTCTGGAGAAATCACTTGTTTTCCTTAATCCCACGCTTATTTCTTCTCCGCATCTTTTACATTTAACTGCTATCCTGATGAAATTATCTGCCTGATAAGAAGAAGGCTGGGCAAAAAAATTTTTAAACTTTTTTAAGAAAGATGCCATTTTCTATAAAAACTCCGGACGCTTTTATATTATATTTTTTTAGCTTAATATTCTTATTAATTAAAACAACATATTTTAATAAAATAGAAATACAGAAACATCTGAAATTATACCAGATATATTTTAAATTTATTATGATTTTAAAAAAAATAAAACAGTTATCTTACTTTATATCTTTTAAAGTTAAAAATATCTTTAACAGAAAATATAGAAAGCCCCTTCTTGCAGGTATCAAAATAACGACAAAATGCAACATGAAATGCATACACTGCCCTTTCTGGAGAGATAATAGCAGCTTTTACATGAGCTGGGATACATTTCAGGAAACAGTTGTTACACTGTACGATAACGGTGTGAGAATACTTGTCATAGAAGGAGGAGAGCCTATGCTGTGGAATGATGAAAAATACAAAAAAGATATAAGTGATGCTATCGAGTTTGCAAAAAAATATTTTTTTTATACGGCAATAACAACAAACGGCAGTATAAATTTTAATAATATAAATCCTGATATTATTTTTATAAGCATCGAAAGCGCATCAGAAAGTTATTCAGATATAAGAGGAGACTTTCTGGAAAGTGTGCTTTCAAACATAAAAAATGCAAAAAATAAAAAAATTATCATTAATATAACTATTAATTCAGTGACTTATAAAGATGTTGTCTCTACCATAAGAGCATTAAATGAATCTGTGTATGGTTTTACGCTGCAGTTTTTTTATCCCTATCAGGGTCTTGCTGACCTGAGACTTTCAGCCACCCGGAAAAAAAATATTCTGGATGATATCATTGAATTAAAAAAACAGGGTTTTAAAATCCTTGATTCTTATGATGCTTTAAGAAAAATGCCTGATAACAGCTGGAGATGCGACGATTTTCTTGTATCAAGCGTAGAGGCTGACGGCAAAATCACTAATGGCTGCTACCTTAAAAACAGGGCTGTACAGATATCGTGCAAAGACTGCGGTTTTTTCGCACATTGTGAATTATCTCTTGCATTTCAATTGCATCCCGGCGCTTTGTGTGCTGCCAAAAAAATTTTCATGGACTGACATTTGCTTTTGCTTCAAGATCAAGAAGCTTCTTTTTGAGAGGTATGCCGCTTGAAAAATTACCTATATCACCATTTGATTTAATGATTCTGTGACATGGAACAATAAATATCAGCGGATTTTTGCCAAGAGCATTTCCTACAGCTCTGTATGATTTTGGCTTTCCTGTATGGATGCAGACTTTTTCTGAAAGTTGTTTGTAGCTTATTTTATTTCCATATTCTATTTCTTTTGCCATGTTCCATACAGTTTGTTCAAATTCAGTTCCTGTAAGGTAAGAGGTACAGGCATCAATACTTTTTCTTTTCCCGCATAAGAAATCAGTAACTTGTGTGCTTATAAGAGGATTTTTCCTGTATTTCATATCAGGCTCATCGTGGTCTTTTCTTAACTTGTCCAGATATTTGTCGAAATTATCTTTTCCGACACCCAGATAACAAATACTTGTTTTTTTCAAATCGTTTTCTGTTGAAGTGCAGGCATTTTTATAGATGCAGTAAAAATCCCCGTCTTTTGTTTTAAAATCAAAATAATATAAATTCATATCAGTATTCAAAACCCTTTCTTGCTTTTATGCCATTTTCAAAAGCATGTTTTATAGGTCTCATTTCCGTAACTGTATCAGCTATTTTTATCAGTTCTTCAGGAGCATATGCTCCTGTCAGTATTATGGCAAGATTATCAGGTTTTTGTAAAAGAAGATTTATAAGAGACTGGATTTTTATTAATCCAAAATTTACGGAATTGATTATTTCGTCAAGCACTATCAGATCGTAACCGCCGGTTTTTATCATTCTTTCTGCCAGCTCGAATGATTCCCTGGCATTATTTATATCTTTTTCTGTTATCTGCGGTTTACCATCGCGATATTTTATAAATCCTTCTCCAAGCTGTTTTATTTCAATATAGGGTTTAAGTTTGTTCAAAGATTCTATTTCACCTGTTTTCATGCTGCCTTTGATAAATTGAAGAATAAGAACTTTCTGTTTGTGCCCCGCAGCTCTCAATGCACAGCCAAGGGCAGCGGTGGTTTTCCCTTTTCCGGTTCCGGTGTTGATAAGAATCAGGCCTTTTTTTATTTCTTTGTAACAATCATCTTTAATCATATCGATTTTATGGTTTTTAATTATTTTATTAATATATTATTTTTTTAAAAAACAAATACAAAAATATATACAAGAAAAAGATATATTATTTCAGTCATTTCTACAACAGCACCTATTGCATCTCCTGATAGCCTTCCTATCCTTTTAATGAAAAATCTGCCGGCAATCTCTGAAAAAAGTATAATCAGCAAGATGATAATAATACTTTTTAAAACAGGTATTATAACAAACAGAATTGCAGTGCCGGAAGCAAGCGGATAATTTTGAATAATAGTAATGCTGAAATTGTTGAATAAAAAATTTTTTTTAAGAAAATATCCTGCCAGTGCATTAAACAATATATAAAAAGCAAAATGGTAAACGGATGCAATAAAAAAAGTTTTTTTATTGGCATTCTCCAAAAAAATATCTGTCAGGCTTCCGGAAGACGAGAATTCTGCAAATCTTGCAAATTGAAAATTTATTGTCCATCTTGAAAATGCAGGCATCAGTGAAAAGATGGCAGTAAAGTTTGCAATTGTTATTAGATTAAATGAGGGCAGGGAAGAAAAATAATCATAAATAATGCTGTGGGTAACTGCGGCATTGCCAATATTTTCCAGGAAATTAAAACTTTCAATATTCTTTGCCAAAATAATAAAGATGCCGTAAGCAAGGGCAATCTTTAAAATAAACAGAAAAACAATAGATATTACCCCGAAAGCGCCTATATCGCTTTTTTTCATGATTTCAATTATTTTCTTCTTATCTCTTTTTCCGGAAAATATACCGTCAGAAGTGTCTGCAAGACCGTCAATATGCATCCCTCCCGATAATATTACCTCCGTCAGCACAGCGATAATAATGCATAAAAACCCTGGAAATATAAAACCGGCAATAAAGAAAACTGACGAACTGAAAAGCCCTATTAAAAATCCCGCAAAAGGGAAATAATAAAGTGTTTTATAAAATATCTTTTGGTCAATATATGATTTTTCAGGAACTTTGAAAATTGTAAGAAAACTCAGTGCATTTAAAAAGATCTTCATTTATTTAATCCTTATCCTGTTACCGGCAATGAAAAAATAAACTTCATCTGCAGCATCAGATATCATTATGTTGACCATCCCCATTGTGTCCCTGAAAATTCTTCCCAGAGGATATGCGGGGACAATTCCCGTGCCGACTTCATTTGAGACAATTATAAAACTGATATTTTTTCTTTCTGAAATCTTTATACACATTTTTAAAAATCTGTTGAAAAATTCTTTTACTTCCTTTTCTGCCTTCTTTTCCAGTTTATTGTTTATTATTTCGGCCTCATCTATTTTAAATTTATGTATTATCCTGAAAAGCAGTATGGTTATGCAATCAATCAGCACTACATTGTGCCTGTTCTTCAAAATCAGTTCGAATATTTTTTCCAGATCATCTGGCTCAGGATATCTGTTTTCAATTTCGTAAGTCTTCCATGAAGAAGGGCGTCTCTTTCTATGTACCAGGACTCTTTTTTTCATTTCTTCATCTATTATTTCCGATGTCGCAAGATATGCGACATTACAGGACATTTCTTTGGCCATCTTCTCAGCATAAGAACTTTTTCCGCTTCTGGCACCTCCGAGTAACAAGATTATATTGCTCATGTTAATACTCCGTTAAATAATTATTGAAAAGCAATTGACATATTCAAATGTATTATATATGTAATTAATAATCGCCTGCAGACACAATTAATTTTAATCATAATTAATAATCCTGGTTTTTGTTTACGGCTATTGATTATTTATTCATTTTTCCTGAAACCCTGGCTTCCGAAAAAGTTGCCATTTCATTCATTATTTTAATGGATGCTTCTGCAAAATCTATTCCAAGAGCTGCTCCTGTTCCTTCCCCCAGCCTCAGGTCCAGATCAAATAAAGGTTTTATTCCAAGTTCGGAAAGTATTACCGCATGTCCTTTTTCAACAGACTGATGCGAAGCAATCATAAAATATTTTGTGTCAGGGCATAGTTTTAAAGCAATAAGAGCTCCGGCACCTGAAATAAAACCGTCTATTACAACAGGGATTCTGTTTACTGCCGCCGCTATGATCGATCCGGCAATCCCGCCTATTTCAAAACCCCCCACCTTTGAAAGCACATCAAGTGCATCATCAGGGTCAGGCTTGTTTAACTTTATTGCTTCCCTGATAACATTTATTTTATTCTGAAGGCCTGTTTCGTTTAATCCTGTTCCGCATCCGGTGACTTCAGATACATCAGTGTTGCAGATTACGGCAGTAATTGCAGAGCTTGCTGTGGTATTTCCTATCCCCATATCGCCTGTCCCTATAATATCGGTACCGGTATTATGATTTGGTTTTTTTTTGGGAGCCAAATTATACGTCCCCATGCCGTGAAGGATGCTCAGTATCGCTTCTTTTCTGGTCATGGCTGGTCCTTTTGCCATATTCCTGGTACCGTAACCTATTTTTTTATTAATTAAAAAAGGATGGTCTTCAAAATCAAAGCATACACCCATATCAACGACCATGACTCTGGCTCCCACATGATTTGCAAGTATATTTATCGCAGCTTTTCCGTTTAAAAAATTCATTACCATCTGGGGGGTGACTTCCTTCGGATAAGCACTTATCTTTTCTTCGGTTACTCCGTGATCAGCTGCCATGGTAAATATGATCTTATTATCAAAACCGCTGATTAATCTTCCGCTTATTCCTGCTATCTGCCTGGCAAGTTCTTCAAGTCTGCCAAGGCTGCCTCTGGGTTTGGTAAGATCATCAAGCTTCTTCTGTGCTTTATCCAGAGCGCTGCTGTCCAATACGCCGATCCTGCTTAAATTTTCTTCAAGCAACGAAAAAAGCTTTTTTTCATCTTCATTATTATAGGAATTCATTTTTTCCTTTCTGTCAAATTAATTAAGCTTAAAAATAAAAAATCCCTGCTGTTCTTACATGGAAAGTAAAAACACCAAGGATTATAATCAATTGCATATAATCCTTTCTCTTTCCACGAAGAAAGTCATATTTTAAAAAAGGCAGGTCTTCTGGCTTTCGGTTTATCCTAATCCCTGCGCCTTCCCGCCTATTTGATTATAAGCAGTGACATATTGCAGGTTTCGTCCCGATTACAGCGGCGGGCCCGCGTTCGATTTTAACGAACTTCCCTTTTGATTATTTTATAAAAACCTTTTTTAAATCAGAAAATCAAAGAACAAAAACAATTAGTCATTCAATACGATATTTACTAATCAAATGTTAGTTAAACAGAAATGTTTTGTCAAAGACAATTAATTTTAATTTATTTTTTCTGCAGGCTTATTTTTAATAAGTAAGCCTGCAGAAAACGGTTTAAAAATTTTAAGCTTATTTCTTTATATTATAGAAAGCTTTCATTCCCAGATATTCAGCTTCTTCATCAAGTTCTTCTTCTATCCTCATTAGCTGATTATATTTTGCTACCCTGTCAGTTCTTGAAGGAGCTCCTGTTTTTATCTGGCCGGCATTGGTCCCTACTACAACATCGCATATTGTAGTATCTTCAGTCTCACCTGAACGATGAGAAACGACTGCAGTATAATTGGCTCTTTTGGCCATTTCAATTGCTTCCAGTGTTTCTGTAAGAGTTCCTATCTGGTTTAATTTTATAAGAATGGAGTTTGTCACGCCCATTTTTATACCTTTTTCCAGCCTTTTTGTATTTGTAACAAAAAGATCGTCTCCAACCAGCTGTACTTTATTGCCTATTTTGTCAGTAATCATTTTCCAGCCGTCCCAGTCTTCCTCAGCCATACCGTCTTCTATTGAAATAATAGGATATTTTTCAACAAGCGAAGCATAATAATCAACCATTTCGGAAACGGAAAGAATTTTGCCTTCACCATCCAGATGATATTTGTTATCTTTAAATAATTCTGTTGCAGCCGGGTCAAGAGCTATAAAGATGTCTTTTCCGGCAGCATATCCTGCCTGCTCTATTGCCCTTAATATATACTTGATTGCATCTTCATTTGTTTTAAGGTTAGGAGCAAAGCCTCCTTCATCACCAACAGACGTATTCAGTCCGTCTTTTTTAAGTACAGACTTCAGGGTGTGGAATACTTCGGCACACATTCTTAAAGCTTCTGAAAAATTAGCAGCTCCTGCCGGCATTACCATAAATTCCTGAAGATCTACAGTGTTATCAGCATGCTTGCCGCCATTAAGTATATTCATCATCGGTACCGGAAGAGTATGTGCATTTACTCCGCCGATATATTTATACAGAGGCATCTCAAGAGAAAATGCTGCAGCTTTTGCAACTGACAAAGAAACACCGAGAATTGCATTTGCACCGAATTTTGCTTTATTTTCTGTTCCGTCAAGATCGATCATGAGTTTATCGATAGTCCTCTGGTCTATTGCATCGTATCCTTCCAGTTCAGGGGCAATATAATTGTTAACATTCTCAACAGCTTTAAGTACTCCTTTTCCAAGGTATCTTTTACTGTCTCCATCCCTTAATTCCACAGCTTCAAAAGCACCTGTTGAAGCTCCGGAAGGAACTGCGGCTCTTCCTACCGCTCCGCTTTCAAGAACAGTCTCGACTTCAACAGTAGGATTGCCTCTTGAGTCAATTATTTCTCTTGCATGTACGTCTAAAATGCTGGTGTACTCGCTCATTTTTTTCCTTTCAATATAATTTTAAATATTTTTATTTTCAGTTATTAAAAACAATATATTTTATATAATTATATTCAATATATTTTTTAAAAACACTTAATATTAGCAAAAAAAGCAACTATTTCAAAATCAAAATAATAAATCCGGAAAAAAACAGATTTCAAAATTTTTTTAATCAAAAATTGTTTTTGACAAATACTTCCTGGAAAATATAATAAGTTATCTAAACATACTTATTCAATTAATATGAAAAATATGATTTTTAGGAACTTTGTAATATTAAAGTACTTTAAAAAAGGGATAGTCAGGTGGAAGTAAAAGATAACCAGGTTTTTGGAACAGTAAAAGTCGGCGAAAGAGGACAGATAGTTATTCCAAAAAATGCAAGGGAATTACTTGAAATATACCCGGGAGATAATTTGTTTATTATCGCAGGAAAAAAAAGAGGGGCGGTTATTTTCAAGGCAGAAAAAATCAGGGAACTTGCAAAAGAACTTCTTGAAAAAATCGATACTGTCGATAACCTGGAAACTGAACCGGAAAAATAATTTATTTTACAAATAACCAGTTATTTCTGTATTGTAACCTGATTTAAAACATTTTGATAAATCATTCTTTTAGCAATATTTTCAACATCTAAATAACAGGTGAAAGACATGTATAAAGCAAAGCATACAGTCAGACAATATGATAAAGCATTAAAGTTTCTCTATTGTTTTTTGGCATTTATTCTGATTTTTACAGGTATGTCTCTTACAGCATGCAGAAAAGAGACGACTTCAATAGAAACTGTAAAAGCAGTCAGGAGCACTATTTCGCAGGTAGTCGATACAACCGGAAATGTCGATTCATCAGAATATAAGAATCTTTCTATTCCTTCATCAGGCAGGGTAATAAAATCTGTCCAAAAAGGCGATTCGGTAAAAAAAGGAGAGATGCTGATAGAAATCGATGGTCGAAGGACAGAATTGCTTATAAGCCAGACTGAAGAAAATATCGCAATAGCTGAAGGTTCTCTTAAGATGGCAAAACTTAACTATCAGAATGCCCTTGATGCAAACCATGTAGCAGTACAACTCTCAAAAGATAATAATGATATGGCTGCCCAGTCTGTTAAAAGTGCTCTTACAGCTCTTGAAAATGCGAATAATCTCGGTTCTGCATCTATACAGACTGCAAACATATCTCTTGCTAACGCACAGGATTCTTATAACCAGACAATAAGCCAGGCAAAAACAGCTCTGGAACAGGCAGATTATCAGCTCAGTACAGCAAAAAATAATGGCCTTACCGGTGTGGCGCTTGCCCAATATGAATCAGCAGTGGCTAATGCACGGGCTTCTTATAATAGCGCAGTTGCAGCTGCAGAAGCCTCAATAGACTCAGCCGCTTCAGCAATTGGTCAGGCAGAAGCAAGTGCACGTTCCGGCAGTGAGAACGCAGAAGAAGCATACAATCAGGCACTTATCAGCCAGTCAGTCACTTACTGGAATACCATTGCAAGTCTTGAGCAGGCTGAAAGCCAGATAAAGGCTGCCCTGGAAAGTATAAGCACAGCAGAAACCCAGGTGGAGATTGCAAAAATAAACCTGGAAATAGCACAGCTTGATCTGGAAAATACATCAATAAAAATGCCGTTTGACGGAATAGTCCAGAATATAAACTTCACTGAAGGGGAATATCTCACCCCCGGTATTTCTGCAGTTACTGTATTCAGCAGTGAATTCGAAATAAAAACAAATATTGAAGAATCAGACATCTCTAAGATAAAAACCGGACAGAAAGCGGAAATAATTTTTGATGCATACCCGGATGAAATTTTTATCGGGGAAGTAGAGGAAGTATCAAGGATATCAAATAATCTGGCAGGGGTTATAACTTTTCCTGTTGCAATAAAAATTACAGATGAGAAAAAAGATTTACTGATGTATGGGATAAGCGCAAATATAACAATTTTTATTAGTGAAAGCAGCGATATTCTTGTCGTCCCTTCAATAAGCATATTTGAGGAAAACGGAAAAAGTTTTGTCTATCTTTACGATCCTTCAAAAAAAGAAGGGTTTACAATAAAGGAAGTAACAACCGGCGTAAGTGATTTTGAAAATACGGAAATAATATCAGGACTAAGCGAGGGAGAAGAAATATTTTTAATCAAACCGGAAAGTGAGAGGGAAAATATTTTTTCAGGATAAGAATTATTAAAATCATGGAAATGAAGACAGCTGATATTTCATTATTAATTATTATAAATCATTTTACACAGAATAATTTTTATTAAATCATATATTCAGGGCAGGCCATGGCAAAAAACATTATCAGGATGGAGCAGATAGCTAAAACCTACAGAATAGGAAAAATACAGGTAAAAGCCTTAAGGGGTGTCGACATGAATATAAGCGAAGGAGAGTTTGTATCTATAATGGGTCCTTCCGGTTCAGGCAAATCAACTCTGATGAATCTTATCGGCTGTCTTGATGCTCCTACTTCAGGCAGATATTACCTGGAAGACATCGATGTAAGCCAGTTAAACGATAATCAGCTTGCTGCAATAAGAAACAGCAAGGTGGGATTTGTATTCCAGACTTTTAATCTGCTTCCAAGATTAAGCACATTCCAGAATGTTGAACTTCCAACTATATATTTTTTAGACAAAATAAAGAATAAAAGTAAAAAGATATATGAATATATAGAGAATGTGGGCCTGAAGGGTAAAGAAAAAAACAAACCTAATGAACTGTCAGGCGGGGAAAGGCAGAGGGTTGCCATAGCAAGAGCGCTTATAAATGATCCGACAATAATCCTGGCAGATGAACCTACAGGTAATCTAGATTCCAGGACCGGTGAAGAAATAATGGCGATATTCCAGCAATTAAACAAAGAGGGAAAGACAATAATACTTGTAACACATGAGCTGGATATTGCTCATCATACAGAAAGAATAATATATCTCAGAGACGGGCTGATAATAAAGGAAGAAAAAATAGACAAACCTGTTAACGCCCGTGAAACGCTGGCAAAAATGCCAAAGATAGAAGACAGAATAAACTCAGAGGCTTAAAATGGGTTCCTTTAGTGAAAATATAAAAATAGCTTTTCAATCTCTTTTTCTCAATAAGCTGAGATCCGTGCTTACAATGCTCGGTATTATTATCGGGGTCGGCGCTGTCGTAGCTGTAATGTCCATCGGCTCAGGGGCACAGGATTCGGTCATCGCCAGCATCCAGGGAATCGGCTCTAATCTTATAATTGTAATTCCCGGAAGTTCACAGGAAGATATGGGTGCCTTAAACCAGTTCAGTACGGCAAATAAAGAATCCCTGAAACTTGAAGATGTCGAAGCAATAAAAAAATATTCCAGACATGTCAACGGCGTAATACCTGTAATTTTAAGCGCAGCTCCTGTCACTTATCTTGACAAAGGAATTAATGCCTCTGTTTATGCCTCCAGTGAAGATGCCGAAAAGGTATATAATTTTGAAATTGAAAGAGGCAAATTTTTCTCAAAAAGTGATGTTGCAAATTCAGCCAATGTTGCATGTATCGGCCCTACAGTCGCAGACAAACTTTTCAGCGATGAAGATCCTTTGGGCAAAACAATGAAGGTGATGGGCAGGAACTTTAAAATAATAGGAACTATCAAATCAAAAGGAACAAATATGTTCGGCCAGGATCAGGATAATGCTATAGCTGTTCCCATAACAACTGCCATGAACAAACTTTACGGACAGAAATATCTCAGCATGATAATAGCTGATACTGAAACAGAAAAAGATATTGATATCGCTACCGAAGAGATGACAAGGATAATAAGAAAACAGCATGCTTTGAAAAGCGGGGATAAAAATGACTTTTCAATTCAAAGCCAGACAGAAATACTTGATGCTTTAAGTACCGTAACAAATATCTTTACCATAACTATCGGAAGCATAGCAGCCATATCCTTACTTGTAGGAGGTATAGGAATAATGAATATCATGCTTGTTTCTGTTACTGAAAGAACCAGGGAAATAGGCATAAGAAAAGCAATTGGGGCAAAAAACAGGGACATACTTATTCAGTTTCTTACAGAAAGTGTCGTACTCAGTTTAAGCGGAGGCATAATGGGGATAATTTTTGCGGGAATAATAGCTCTTGTTTTAAACAAATACTCACCTATAACCGCAACCATATCACCCTTTTCAATATTGCTTGCTGTCTCTTTCTCGACTTTTGTAGGTTTGTTTTTTGGAATCTATCCTGCAATGCGGGCTGCAAGGCTTAACCCCATAGAAGCACTGAGATTTGAATAAATTCAAAATAGCAGATAATGCTTTAGAAATACAAATCGTAAAAATCAACTGATTAAAATAATTCTTTAAGAATCAGCTTTATTCTTAATATTATCAATTGTCTCGTTGAAGAAATTTTTTACTCTTCCGGACTCATAAGAAAGAAAACTTCCCGCTTCCTCAAAACCCTGCTCTATTTTTTCAGAAAGTTCTTTCCTTGTTTCTCTGCCGGATTTTGGAGCGACAAGGATTCCAACAGCAACTCCCACACCTAATGCAAGCATCATAAAACCAAAAACATCGCATTTTTTCATATATTCCTGCTTTCCTGTATAAAATTATTAAAATATTATTATAATTTGCTGAAATTATTTTTCAGATGATTGCTGTGAAGATTGCGCAGCTCTTTTTGCTCTCCTTTTATTTCTTCCCCTTATTGAACCCCATACAATAAGGATTATTATTCCTGCAAGTACAAGTAAAGGACTTATGGCAATAAAGAAGAATGCTATTCCATTCAGTACTTTTACTGCCCCTTCAGTGCCTCTTTTAACAGCATTTATAAATCCTCCGCCTTCTATGGGAGCAGCCACCTCAGGTTCATAAAGGTTTATGTCAATAGTGGAAAGGCTTACCATATTGTCAAGATAATTCATTCTTCCTTTTATTACTTCAATTTCACCCTGCACATTGCTAAGTTCTTTCTGCACTTCAATACTGTCAGAAACATCCGTAGACTTGGACATAAGGTCTAAAAGGACTTTTTCCTGTGCTTCATAATTTCTAAGCCGGCTTTCAAGATCAACATATTCCTGTGTAACATCCTGTCCTGAAATACCTATGGATTTTACATCCCCTACTTTTTTTATCTCTTCAACGACTGAATTAAATTTTTCACCCGGAACTCTTATGACTATCCTGCCGCTTGATATGTTTCCTTCAGGATTGGAATAGCTTTCCGTATTGCTTACAAATCCACCGCTTCGCTCAGCTATCAGGGTCAGCTCAAGCATCTTGTTCTGAAAACTTCCTTTTTCAACCTGGACTGAAATATAGGCGGATTTAATTATTTTAAGCGAAACAGAGGGAGTCCCGCTTCCTGCGCTTTCACTGCCGGCAGCCATTTCTTCAGCGTTTTCCGGCATGTACGCAGCTGCAGTCGTTTCAGCCATTTTTGCATCTTCTGAATAATAGCCTTCATCCACAGCAGCAGACTGTTCGCTTGCCATTCTTGAGCATCCGGTAAAAATAATGCCAAAAGATATTATTAAAATCATACATAAGACAAAAGCACCAGCAATGCTTTTTTTCATTTTATACTCCTTTAATCAATAGAATTTAAAACAGGAACAAATCATATTAATCAAAAATAATGAAAATTATTTTTATTAATTTTACCATATTCCGGAATTAATATAATCATTAATTGAAATGGCTGCTTTTTTACCGCCCCCCATTGCAAGAATAACTGTTGCCGCACCTGAAACAATATCACCTGCTGCAAATATACCTTTTATATTTGTCCTGCATGTTTTTTCATCAGCAATTATATTTCCTTTTCTTGTCAGTCCAAGCCCCGGTATTTTCTTTAGCAGAAGCGGATTAGGCCCCTGCCCTATCGCCATTATTATGGCCTGGGCTTCTATCTCAAATTCAGAACCTGGGACTGGCACCGGACTTCTCCTTCCGGAACTGTCGGGCTCTCCAAGCTCCATTCTTATACATCTTACTTTTTCTACAAAACTGTCCTCTCCGATTATTTCCACTGGATTAGAGAGTATATGAAAAATTATTCCTTCCTGTTTCGCATGTTCTATCTCTTCAATTCTTGCAGGCATTTCTTTTTCTGTTCTTCTGTAGATAAGATAGACTTTCTCTGCTCCCAGTCTCTTGGCAGTTCTTGCAGAATCCATTGCAACATTACCGGCTCCCACTACGGCAAAATTCTTAACCTTTTTTATGGGTGTGTCATATTCCGGGAACAAGTATGCTTTCATAAGATTATTCCTGGTTAGAAATTCATTTGCTGAATAAACTCCGTTTAAATTTTCTCCCGGAATACCCATAAAATAAGGTAATCCTGCGCCTGTAGCAATGAATATTGCTTTATAGCCAGCACCGAACAGGTCTTCAAGGGTATAAGTATTGCCGACTAAAGCATTTGTAATTATTTCCACCCCTAGATTTTTTACAAATTCTACTTCCTTCTTTAATATGGATTTCGGAAGCCTGAATTCAGGTATGCCATACACAAGTACTCCGCCAGATTCGTGAAGGGCTTCAAAAATAGTAATGCCATACCCCATTTTGGCAAGTTCTCCCGCGCATGTAAGGCCGGCCGGACCAGACCCGACTACTGCTATCCTGGCTTTCTTTTGCAGCTTTTGGACATTAATATTTAAATTTTTATTTCCATTACCATCATGTATTCTTTCCAGTTCAGCAAAAGCATTTTCCAGGCTGTCATCACTTTTTTTACTACTGCCGGGATCATTCTTGTTTTTATCATTCCAGTCTGCAACAAATCTTTCAAGCCTTCCTATTGCTACGGGTTCATTTCTTATTCCCAGTATGCATTTTTTCTCGCACTGGTCTTCCTGGGGGCACACTCTTCCGCAGATGGCAGGAAGTGAATTTTTTTCTCTTATTTTTTCAAGAGCACTGCTGAAATCTTTCCGGGTTATAAGCTTTATGAAAGATTTTATATCGATTTCCACAGGACAGCCCTCTGTGCATTTTGGGACTTTGCACTGAAGGCATCTTTCTGCTTCTTCAATTGCCTGTTCCTCATTATAGCCGAGAGCAACTTCATTGAAATTTTTAATTCTTTCCTGTGGCTGCTGCTCAGGCATAGGAGTTTTTTCTTTTTTCATTTGTTTCTTTTTCTTTTCTTCCATACTTGATAATTTTATAAAGATTTATAAATCCAGCTTGCATGCGCCGGTATGATTTTCTTTTTTATACTCTTCCATGGAAAGTTGCTCTTCTTCACAAAAATAATTCTGTCTGGCAAGCAAAAGATTAAAATTAACCAGATGGCCATCAAATTCCGGCCCGTCGACACAGGCAAATTTTGTTTCTGTCCCTACTTCAACCCTGCAGGTTCCGCACATTCCGGTTCCGTCTATCATTATTGAATTCAAAGAAACTATCGTTTTTATATCATATTGCCTGGTTACGTCACAAACGGATTTCATCATCAGGGTAGGCCCTATGGCAATCACCCTGTCAGGTCTGGGGAAATTACCTGTCCCGTTTAATGAAGCAGTAATTAACTCTTTTAATTTCATGGAAACAAAACCTTTAAATCCTTTTGAACCATCGTCTGTGCAGATAAAAAAATTATCCGAACAAGCTTTCATTTCTTCTTCAAGTATTAAAAGTTTTTCATTTCTTGCACCTATTATTGTGGTGACTGTATTCCCGGCATTTTTAATTTCCTTAAGTATCGGGAAAACAGGAGCTATGCCCAATCCTCCGCCTATGCAGACAACGTGCCCGAATCTTTCAATTTCACTGCATTTGCCAAGAGGACCCAGCACATCGGTAATTGACTCTCCTTCACGCATTTTTTCTACAAGAGTTGTTGTCTTGCCTATTGTCATGGAAATCAAAGTAATGCTGCCTGCTTTTTTGTCAGAATCTGCAATAGTAAGAGGGATCCTTTCACCTTTTGGATCTACTCTTATAATGACAAACTGCCCCGCTTTTGCATTAAGAGCAATCTGTGGATTGTAAATCACAAGTTTTACTATTTTTTCTGCAAGATCTTCTTTTTCAATGATGACATTAATATCATTTTTTACCATCTGCCGCTTGAGCCTCCTCCTCCGGAACTTCCTCCGCCAAAACCGCCAAATCCTCCTCCGGAACTTCCTCCGCCAAAACCGCCACCTATAAAACCGCCACCGGAAGATCTGGATTTCCTTGGAATATCCACAATTTTCTCATCGTGAAAATCACAATAGGAACAATCCCTGATAACAAGTTTTTTACCTTTGCTTGTATAGGTCGGGGATTCAAGGATTTTTTCCTGGATTTTAAGCTTGATTTTTTTACACTTCGGACATTTCCTTTTAAAAATATTAACAATTGTTGTAATGATTGTGATTAAGGCACCAATAGGGAAACAGCATATAAAAAAATATTTTATATCGCTTCCGCCACTGGAAATACTTCCGGATGAGACATAGCTTGTAGTTACATCCTGCTCTATCGATGTCAGTCCGGCGTCTGTATATATCTCATTTGCAATGGCAACCACCCCGTTATAGGCACCGGCTCCGTAATTGCCATCCCTGAAAAAAGGCACTATTATATCATTAATTATCCTGCCGGATTCCAGGTCAGTGACTGCTCCTTCCACTCCATAGCCGACTTCTATCCTCAACTGCCTGTCTTCAACAGCAATAAGCAGCAAAACACCATTATCTTCGTTCTTTTTGCCTATACCCCATTTCTCGAAAAGTTCTACTGCGTATTCTTCAATTGTTACACCTTCAAGGTTCTGAATAGTAACTACCGCGATTTCTGCACCTGTACCAGCTTCAAGATCTGTTATTACACCGGTCATTTCGGAAACAGATTGTGAGTCAAAGACTGAGGCAAAATCATTTACATAATCAGTATAATCAGGATACAGGGGCTCGGAAAAAACTGCTCCCAGTGTAAAGGAAGATAATATGCTGAAAATGAATAAAAATAAAAGCAGACGCAGTATAAATATTTTTTTATTCAACAGCAAAATTACCTTCCCAAATACTTTAGCAAATATTTGTAATTCTAAATTGCAAGAGATTCTTTATTTATAATAATTAAATGAAAACCAGGCTATTTATTCAATGCTCATATCTATTTCAGGAGCTGATTCTGCTCCTTCTTCGGCAGCAAAGAATTCCTTCTCCTCAAATCCCAGCCTTCCCGCAATAATCGAGTTTGGCCATGATTTTATATATACATTATAATCCCTTACTGACTCATTGAATCTTTGTCTTTCCACAGTAATTCTGTTTTCCGTGCCTTCAAGCTGATTCATCAGATCTCTTATAGTCTCACTGGCTTTAAGTTCAGGCGTATCTTCCACAACGACCTTGATATCTCTTATAAGAGAATTTACCTCGCTTGCAGCACTTTCCAGTTCAGAAGGATTCTGTGCAGACTGTATTCCGCTTCTGGCAGCGGCGATTGCTTCAAAAATATCTTTTTCAAGCTTCAGATATGCTTTGGCTGCCTCAGCTATATTTGGTATAAGATCAAGCCTTCTCTGATAAACATTTTGTACCTGTGCCCAGGATTCACTGACTTTGACATCCTTGGCAACCATGTTATTTCTTATATTGATATAAACTCCAAAAAAGACAGCTATCAGTATCAGTATAACCAGAACCGCTATTACAGAGCATCCGATTGCAAATTTCTTATTCAATTTTTTCGGTCCTTTCCATTTTGATTATTATTTATTTAAAATTATTTTACACAAACTTTAACGACAGCAGGTCTTATTACAAAATCATTAAGCATATATCCTTTTCGCAAAACAGATATAATATGATGATCTTTTACATCATCCGAAGCTTCCGTAACAGCTGCTTCACATATATGAGGGTCAAATTCCTCACCTACAGGATTTATGACTTTTAGTCCTTCCTTTCCAAGGATTTCAATGAATTTATCATAAATCATCTTTAAACCTTTAAAAAATTCATTGTCTTCACTACCGGAAGAAACAGCCATATCGATAGCGCTTTCAAAACTATCGATTACCGGAAGAAGTTTCTCGATAAGATCTTTATTTGCTCTTTTTATAAGTTCAATCTGTTCTTTGAGCGTTCTTTTTCTATAATTTTCATAATCAGCCTGGATTCTCTTCATTCTGTCTATATGCTCATTTTCAGATTTCTTAAACTTGCCTATCTCCTCCTTTAAAAGCTCCATTTCTTCGAGAAGCTCTCTGGCAATAAGGTTTTCTGACAAAGATTCATCTTCCATTAGTTCTTTTATATAATCTCCGTTACCTTTTGATTTCTTTTTCATTTTTTTCTCTTCACTGTTAACATCTGTTTCAGTTTTATCTTTCTTTATTTTGTCTTTCCCATCATTTATTTTTATTTCTTTTTCTTTATCCTTGTCAGCCATATTTCACCTCTTAAAATCTGGTTTACTGGAAAAGCTACCAGTCAAATATAATATTATATAATAAAATACAAATTATTTTCCACTACTAGTTACCTGGATGTCTCCGGTTGAAACCATATCCTCTGTAAAGAAATAACCCTGGCAGTCTGCGGGTGCAAAATGAAAATGTACTGTTATTTTATCTCCGTTATCTGCTGCAACATTAATAATCTTTACCGCTATTCTGATTGTCTGTCCCGGCTCGATATCTGAAATCGCTGAGCCGATCTTTTCAGGTTCAACAACTGATTCTGAGGAATTTGATGTGCTGGTATCGGAAATAACTGTTCCTGTGGCAGTATCCGTTCTGATTATTCTTGTTACTGTTGTCGAAACTGCAATTCTTTTCCCGTCTTTTTCCTGTGTCTGCTTTGTGATTGTTACAATAGTTGTGGTTTTAACTGATTTATCATTATTATAAGTTATTGTTTCTTCAACATTTTTTGTTCCGTACACGTTTATCCAGTCGGCGATCTGCGTGACCCTGATATCTTCGTTTGAATAATAGTTATTTCCTGTATTCGGATCCCATATATAGACTGCCCACAGCGGATTTAATGCCATGTTTGGGTCTGACTCGGGTTCCAGAACAAAAAAGTCAAAAACAGGCTGTATGTTCACGGGAACATTGCCGGTATTGGTTATTTCATAATACTGTGTATACCATTGCCTTCTTGCAATAATTTCACTCTGTATATTATCCATCTTTTTTAGCGTGATATTATATTTTGGTGCCGGCAATGGCAGAATATTGCTACTGATAAGATTACCCGCCTTGTCAATAACCCATAGTGTATAAAAATAAGCTTTTCCGCTTATTATGTTTTCATCTTTATAATTTGTAACCGAACTGTCAGTTATTGTGGCAATAATATCATCTGTCGGATATTGCGGATTCAGGCATGGCTCGTCCACCCTTACTATCTTATATGATAAAAATTCTTCATCGCTGCTTTTTTCCCAGCTTAAATAATTTCCACTGCTGGTTACATAGCCTGCCAGGCTTACAGGTTCCGGGGAAAGAGTGTCGTTAAGTATAAGGATATTTTTGGTTACAGGAGTACTGGGTTCCTGATTATTGTTAAGACACCATAGTGAAATTGAGTTCTCTCCTCTTTCAAGTCTCACGCTGGCAAAACTGAAATACCCTGAAGCATCACTCTGCATGCTTGAAATTATTTTCTCGTTTATCTTTAAATATACATCAGCTGAAGGAATACCTTTGCCGGCAATAAAAACCTCCGGCTCATATGATTTTGTATAATAATACTGGCTGATTTCCTTCAGGTTCTGCGAATCCTCATATACAGTAAAATCAAGTGGTTTTTTTACATTTAATATAAATACAAGCCTGGTCGGCTCGCTTTTATTTCCCGAGGTATCAATGCTATATAAATTTACTGAATTCTGGCCCTCTGTTATTTCAATTCCGTCTTCAATTCTGAATCTGCCATAGTTATCAGTTTTATAAATTTTATCCGATGTACTGCCATTTACTTTTAACTCTATTTTTGATTGTGGCTCAGCTTCCCCGGAGATAATAATAAGTTTTTTATCTGTCTCGGATGTAAATTCCTCATACAGTTTATGGGAAGTAATTACAGGAGGGCTGACTATTTCTTTACTGATATTTTCAAGCTCCTTATTTAAATCAAATTCATCATCGGGGACATCTGCCTGATCATTTTTTACAGCAACATCCATATTGTCTCCCGGAAGTATCGAACAGGAAGAGGACAGGATTGCAGGAATAATGCATATAAAAACAAAAAATAAAAATACTTTTTTGCGCTTTTCCATATTATTACTCTTATTTATATTAAACTTTTTATCAAAACCAGATGCTTTTTTAAATATTGTATCTGTAAAAAATACTAGAAGAAAGTTTTGTCAAAAACAATTTTCCAGCTTTTGTTCTCTTCCAGCAGATATATATATTTTTTGTAATCTTTTATCTCTCCGTTGACATATTTTACACTGAATTCGCATACGACTTTGGCAAATTCCTTTTCATAACCCAGATATATTGTATTTTTTATCTCAATATTTTCTATGTCGTTAAGAATGACATTGAGCTCACTGACAAATTTTTCCTTGCTTATACTGTTTTTGTCTTCTGTTTTTAAAAGATCCTCATATATGATATCAGGCCTGTTGCTTCCAAGTGCATCAAGAAAATCAATTACTGTTTTTTCAGGTTCGGTCTTTACAAGATATCCTATATTTTGTTTTATATTATTGATACTGCACCCCGGAGAAAAAACCAGGCAAAAAATCATCGGCATTATCAATATAGACAGAAATAAAAAACTTTTTTTTATTTTACCTTTATTTATCATCATCAGTCTGCCGGCATTTATTGCAGATTTTCTTCGATATATTTTATAAGGGCGCTGGCAATACAACGACCTGTATTCTCCTGAAAATCCCGATTTGCAGACAGTACAGCCGGATTTTTATTATTCATATTCCCCGCCTCTATATATACTGAAGTCATATTCGTGTCTTTTAAGACAGCATAACTTGCCCCTGATGATCTGGCAGTTATGCCGGTTATGTTTTTTTCAAATTCACTGCATATAAGATCTGCAAGCTTTTTACCATTTCTGGAGAATGACTTTATGCCCTTAAAGAAGTAACATCTGAGCATATTATAACTTTCATTATCGCTATAACCGATATTTATGCTTACTAGTAAATCACCTTTTGATTTATTTGCTTTTTTAATTCTTGTAAAAATCCCCTCATAAGAATTTTCTTTTTTACCTGAAGTGAAAGATACTGAAAAGCCGCTATTCTTTAGTAAATCAGAGCAGATATCAGATATTTTTAAGGAGACATCGATTTTATTTTTAAGGAGATCCCCAAGCCCGTCTTTCATATCGGAAGGAAAGACTCCGTAATCCAGGATTATTTTTAAAGGATTTTTCTGGACATTCCTCATTTTTTTTACAACCGGATAATTTGAACTTTGCTTGTCATTGATTATTCTCTTTAAGCCTACCAGATGTTCAAGTGTTTTTCCTCCCAGGATTCCGTCCATTTTCAACTTCATGTTTTTCTGGAACTCCATCAGGGCTTTGCCGGTGCTTTTATTGAATATCCCGTTTTCATTATTTTTGAAAAATCCAAGGGACTTCAGCCAGAACTGAAGAATCTTTACATCATCTCCCCTGAAAGGCGGTTCCTTTAAATAAAGAAGCCTGTCCCCCATGGAATAACCAGCATCGACAAGTTCCTGCCAGCATTCATCATCAACCACTCCCGTAACAGAAATACATCTTTTTTCCTGGAATTCTTTTATGGCTTTTTCGGTTTCATCACCGAATATTCCATCTATTTCTGTGCGACCAAGGTTATAACCCAGAAGTCTTAACCTGCTTTGAATGTCTACTACTTTTAAACCTTTTGCGCCCTTTTTTATTAATGTCAAATCAAATCCCCTTTTTAAACCACATTATTTAGAAAACCGGCAATGTATTTTTCTGCAGATGTTGCTGCCAGAGCACCGTCTGCAACTGCAGTTATCACTTGCTTTAAAGGTGTGTCACGGACATCTCCTGCCGCAAAAATACCCTCTGCTGAAGTCTGAAGATTTTTATCAGTAATAAGAAAACCGTTTGCATCCATATCTGCCATACCGGAAAGAATCGATGAATTCGGGACGATGCCTACATATTCAAAAACTCCCGAAATTTTTATTTTTTCGGTTGAATTTGTTTTTTTGTTTTTCAGGGCTATATATTCAATTTTGTCTTTGCCTTCAAACTTTAAGATTTCACTGCTTAAAAGAAATTTTATTTTTGTATTTGCAAAAGCTTTTTCCTGAACTCTTTTTGAGGCTCTTAGCTCATCTCTCCTATGGATAATATACACTTTTGAAGCAAATTTTGTCAGGAAAATAGCTTCTTCTATTGCAGCATTGCCTCCGCCTATAACCGCGATATCCATGTCCCTGTACAAGGCGCCGTCACAAGTTGCGCAAAAAGAAATACCCCTGCCGATAAATTCCTCCTCATTCTCTGCGCCAAGTTTCTTGGGCCCTGCTCCCGTAGCTATTATTATGGTATTTGTAACAAACCTTTTATCTTCAGATTCACATATGTATTGTTTCAATCCGGTTGTTTTCATTATTTTTGATTTGCTTTTTTTCTCTTTAATGCTTTTTATTTCACAAAATTCCTGGATGGCAATCCCGAATTTTCTTACATGTTCTGTAATTTTCTGCATCAGATCATAACCTGAAATGTCCTCATAAAAACCCGGATAATTATCAATATGCTCTGTAGTTATTATCTGGCCTCCTGCAGAAAACTTATCGGTTATGGCAAAATCCAGTCCGGCTCTGTAAGCATACACTGCTGCACCCAGACCTGCAGGACCTGCCCCGATTATAAGCAAATCTTTCCTGTGCTCTTCCATCTTTCTTCCATATCTGAATTGAAATATTTATTATTGGTTTAAATATAAATAGTAATATAAAAAGATTTAAAACGATAGAGAAACTAAACGACAGAATAATTTAATTTCTTTATGAATATATTGTTTATTTATATCTTTTTGCAGCACTCTTGAATCTGGCCTCAAGCTCTTCCTCAGACTTTACTTCCGTAATATCCGGATCTATTTCCATTATAAGCCTGATTGCAGCCCTTACTATCATCGTGTTGGCGATCTTGTGGCCGCCTGATTTTTTACATTGTATGCCAAGATCTTCAAGATAAGCTACCATATCTGAAGGCATGGTGATTGGGACTCTGAAGTAATCTTGTTTTTTTTCAATCATTTTGCTACCTCTTAATGTTATGACATTTATGCATTTTTACGCATATGATTATATTGACTAAAAATCAAAATGTCAAATAGATAAATTATATATCCAAAGACCTCAGACAAATATTGATATAGGTGTCCGCTGATTGGAATTTGCTGGATATTCAATTCTTATATTATTAATTTATTATAATTTTCTTACAACGGGTTTCGATTTATTTATGAATTTTATTGACTTACCGAAAAATTTTGAATAAAATGATTTAGTAATACATGTATGACATGTTTATCAAGTGCTTATGACAAAAAAAGATAAAATTCCAAATACTATCTTTAACACTATCCTTGATGATATAAAGCAGGGAAAGTTAAATTCAGGCGATGCTCTGCCATCCCAGAAAGAATTGTGTATTAAATATGATACCAGCAGAGGAAGTGTCAGAGAAGCTTTGTCTGCTTTGGAAATGATCGGAATTATTGATATAAGGCCGGGTATAGGAGCCTTTGTCAAAAAACTTACTATCAATTCATTCTTTAATCCTGTCAAGCTGGATTTTAAACCTGATGACGAATTGATTCTTGATCTTCTCAGCTTTCGGGAGCTGTTTGAGACTATTATAGCAAAAGAAGCAGTCGTCAGGGCAACCGATACCGATATCAAAAATCTTGAAGAAAATCTTGCACTTACAAAATTTTATATAGAAAGAGACAATATAAAAAAATTTGTCCAGCTGGACTACGAATTTCATGAAAAACTATCAGAATCTTCCCATAATAAAATAATCCATAGTATTTTTGAAATTATTTTTCCTTTATTAAAATACACTATAACAGAAATCCTGGTAAAAACTGCTCAATACCCTGATGTAATGAAAAAATCCTATGACCACCATAAAGAAATAATCGATAGCATAATAAAGAAAAACAGTCAGAAGGCCATTGATGGCATAACAAAACATCTGGAGTTTGTTAAAGGAAATTATAAAAAAATTTCATCTGATAAATAATGATTAAGAAAATTTAAATATTTTAATTAATTGTTAATGTTATTTTTTTCTTGGCAAAGTCAAAAAAAGGAGTAAGAATTGAAAAAATTTCACCTAAGAGATATCTTTGCAAGTGGTAATTTTGGATTATTTGTCGCAGCTCTTGTTTTATTTGCAGTACTTTCCATTTTCTCTGACAGTTTTCTGACATCTTATAATATGTATACTATCGGCAGGACTTTATCTCTCTATGCATTTATAGGATTGTCCCAGGCACTTGTCCTTGTTGTGGGAGATATGAATCTTTCAGTAGGAGCTATTGGCGGACTAGCGACAATCACAGCCGGGTATCTGATAGATATCCGCCATATCCCCGGATGGCTGGCAGTTGCTGTTGCCCTGCTCGTAGGAATAGCCTGCGGAGTTTTCAATGGCCTGATAATTACAAAATTCGGTATTAATGCTTTTATAGTGACACTGGCAACTTCTTTTATTTTTACAGGTATCAACTATGGTTTTACCCAGGGCTTCTCTTTTGTAAATATCCCTGAATCATTTACTCTTCTGGGGAAAGGCCAGATCTTCGGGATACCCTCATTGTTTATCTTTCTGATTTTCTGCCTGATCATATTATTTCTATTTTTCAGATTTTCAATTGCAGGCAGAAGATTGCTGGCCGTTGGAGAAAATTCAGAAGCAGCAAAATTCTCCGGGGTAAATGTAGATAAAATCAAATTATTAAGCCATATTCTTTCAGGTTTTATAGCAGGGCTCGCAGGTGTTCTCTATATCTCAAGAATGGGGACATCAAGCCCTGTAACCGGACAGGACTGGCTTATTATCTCATTTGCCGTTGCGATTATCGGAGGAACAGGTTTAAGCGGCGGCTCTCTGACTGCTTTCGGACTTCTGATAGGTGCAATAATTATGGTAATGATAAAAAACGGCCTGGTTATGCTTCAGACAAACGTATACTGGGAGCAGTCATTTCTGGGATTGCTTATCCTTGTAGCTGTCGGCATTGACAGGATAAGGACGGTCTACAATCAAAAAAGATTATTATCCTGATAAATTTAAGATAAATATTTTAGATTTCTAAAAAGGTAGTAAATACCAATTAATAAAAAAAGGAAGGTAATAAAATGTTAAAAAAATTATTTACCTTGATGTCAATTGTGTCAATTGTCGTCACAATTGGACTAGTTAGTTTTGGCTGTCAGACTACTTCTGCTGCCGAGACTACTACTGCTGCTGCGGAAACTACTACTGCAGCTGCTGAGACAACTGAGGCCGCTGCGGAAACTACTGCTGCCGAATCTGCCAATTACAAACTGGCGTCTTACTGGCCTGCAGTACACCCTTATTTTGAATCTGTTAAAAAAGGACTGGCAAAACACAAGGAAGATTTCGGGGTAGAAATTTATGCCCAGATAGGGACTGACTGGACACAGCCTACTGAAAATGAACAGGTTGAAGCTCTTGTTGCACAGGGATATAACGGTCTTATGGTATTTCCATTAGATGCTTCCGGAGCAAATGCTTTGTATGAGGAAGTTGTAGCCAAGGGAGTACCTGTTATTAATTATGGTGCAGCAACACAGACTCCCACACCTGCTTCTTTTACAGTTGCCACCGATGTAAAAGCAGCTGCAATGATAGCAACTGAAAAAGTTATTGAGGCAATGGGTGGAAAAGGCGGAATATTAAATGTACTTGAAATTGTAACTGATCCTAATACGATACTTAGAAAAGAAGGCGTTGAAGAGACTGTTGCAAAATATCCTGATGTAACCATAGTCCAGACTATCGGAGACATGAATGCTGTTGAGCAGTGCATCGAAAAAATCAGCAATGCTCTGGCTGCTCAGGGTGACAAAATAAACGGTATAGTAACAACAGGGTATAACCCGACTGTTGCTGTTGCTACCATATTGTCAGAAATGAAGAATGATAAAATAGCATTTGTAGGTATTGATGACGATCCTGTTGTTTTAAAAGCTATTGAAGAAGGTTATGTAACCGGAACATTCAACCAGAATCCGTATATGCAGGGTTATGCTGTACCGGTTCTGCTTGAATATCTGATAGATGGCATGGAAACAAAAGAAGATTATGCATTTATTGATTCTTCCGGAGTAGTAATAACAAAAGATAATCTTGAAGGATTTATGGATATACTCTGGGGTGCCGCTGATGATCTGGTTAAAAACGCAAAAACAACTTATTTTAAATAATTACTGAAATTTAACAGGAGGAACATCCAGTGTTAACGATAAGTAATATTAGCAAATCTTTTCCGGGTGTAAGAGCTTTGGATGATGTATCGGTTGATTTTAAAAATGGAGAGATACATGCTCTTCTTGGAGAAAACGGTGCTGGAAAAAGTACTTTGATGAAAATTATCGGAGGTGTTTATAAACCTGATACAGGTAAAATGTTCTTTGATGAAAAAGAACTTGTACTTAACAGTTATATAGATGCCCTGTCAAAGGAAATAAGCATGGTTAATCAGGAGCTTCAGGTTCTGCCAAGCTTTAGCGTTGCAGAAAATATTATGCTCGATAAGATGATTACCTTCAGGAAAACTCCCATATTAAACTGGAAAGAAATAAACCTGGTTGCCAAAAAATATCTTGATATGGTAGACCTGGATGTTCCTCCTACAAAGCTTATCGGTGAATTAAGTGTCGCGCAGAAACAAATGATAGAGATTGCCAAATCCCTGGCTTCAAAATCAAAAATACTGCTTCTTGATGAACCTACTTCTGCCATTTCTGAAACAGAGGCTGAAAAATTATTTGATATCCTTAGAGATTTAAAGAAAAAAGGGATAATCATTCTGTTTGTCACACATAAACTGGAAGAAGTTTTTAAAATCTGTGATAAGGTAACCGTCCTGAGAGACGGAAGAAAAATCGATACAAAAATGATAAATGAGGTCGAAAAACAGGATCTTGTAAAAATGATGATAGGCAGGGAAGAAAAAATAGAATCCTTCCGCAATAAAAACATTGATAAAAGCATTCTTACTATGGAAGTAAAGAATATTGTTAAGTATAAAAAATGTGAAGATGTCAGCTTCAAGCTTTATAAAGGTGAGGTTCTGGGATTTTACGGCCTGGTGGGATCCGGAAGGACTGAACTTGCACGACTTATAATAGGAGAAGACAAAAAGCAGAGCGGGGATGTTTTGATAAACGGTAAAAAGATCAAAATCAGATCCATAGCAGACGGCCTGTACAAATATCGTATTGGTTATGTAACTGAAAACAGGAAAGAAGAAGGACTGTTATTAAACAGTACCATACTTAACAATATAGGGATAACTATCTGGCCAAAAATTGCAGGCAGGATATTCAGATTTATAAACGGCCAGAAAGAAAGAAAACATGCGAAAAAAATGGTACAGCAACTGGATATAAAGGCAACCAGCATTAACCAGCTTGTTCAAAAACTAAGCGGTGGTAATCAGCAGAAAGTAAGTATTGCCAAATGGCTGGGAGCTGATTGTGACATTATAATTTTTGATGAGCCCACTATAGGAGTTGATATAGGGGCAAAAGAATATATACATAAGCTGATATTTGATTTAGCCAACGTACAGGGAAAATCAATAATCCTTATTTCTTCCGATATGCCTGAAATAATCAAACTTGCAAACAGGATTTATGTATTCAGGGATAAAAAGATTATCGGAGAAATTGAAGAAGTTAATAAAGATGAGGATAGTTACAATATTGTAAGTAAAGAATTAGGAAATTACTACACATAAAAATGAGTTATGGTTATACAGGTAAAATTTTAAGAATCAATTTATCAGAACAGATTTCTTCAGAGGAAAAACTGGGTGATAAATTTTATAGAAAATATTTTGGCGGTTCCTGCCTGGGAGCTTATTTCATCTTAAAAGAATTAAATCCGCTGACTGACCCTTTCTCTTCAGAGAATATGCTGATTTTTTCGACTTCACCAATAACAGGGATTGAATGCCCGGGAACAGCCATGCATAATGTTATTACCAAATCCCCTTTAACCAACCTTATTGCCGAAAGCACAACTCCGGGTTATTTTGGCCCTATGATAAAAAAAGCCGGATTTGACGCAATAATCATCAAAGGAAAAGCATCTGAACCAGTTTATCTTTTAATTGAAAATAGTAATATAACGATTATAAAAGCTGGTACTTTATGGGGGAAAACAACATCTTTTACATATGACTATTTAAAAAACAGGCACGGCAGGGAAGGAAGCATTGCTACAATCGGCCCGGCAGGTGAAAATCTTGTCAGATATGCATCTATTGTAAATGATAATCTTTTTTTAAGCTCAAGATGCGGGACCGGTGCGGTAATGGGGTCTAAAAATCTTAAAGCAATTTTTATAAAGGGAAGCAATGATATAGCTGTTTTTGATAATAAAAGCCTAAAAAAGCTTTCAGCATATTTTAAAAAAAATTTCCTTGATAATCCCCTTAATAAGGCCCAGTACGGTCCGGCAGGAAATGCTGGATATCTGAAAAAAATGTCTGATGAGGGGATGCTTTCAGCAAAAAATGCTCATTTCACTCATTTTAAATATTCTTCTGATATTGATGGATTTTCACTAATTGAAAATCAAAAAACAGATAATATAAACTGCTTTAACTGTCCTGGCGGCTGCAAGAAAAATATATCCGGATTTAAGAATAAAGGTTTAAATACCTGTTTCGGGCTGATAGAGCTTGAAAGTCTTTCTTCATCAGTTTACAACCTTTTAATAAGAGAACCTGAGGCAGCATTAAAAATATGGGAATTAATATGTGATTATGGCCTTGACGGAACTTCGCTCGGGATTACTCTGGGGTTTGCAATTGAATGTTTCGAGAACGGCCTGATTACCGGAAAGGATACCGGAGGCATAAATTTAAAATGGGGTGGCTATAATGCAATAATAGAGTTAATCCATTTGATAGCAAACAAAAAAGGCATAGGGGAAATATTATCACAGGGAACCAGGCTTGCTTCAGAAAACATAAAAGGATCCAGAGAATTTGCCATGCATGTGAAGGGCCTGGAAATACCCAGTCATGATCCGAGGACAAAACAAATGCTGGGATTGGGCTATGCCGTATCTCCCATAGGACCATATTATACGGTCGTAGAGCATGATACTGATTTTGACTTCAAAGCCAATCAGTTGTTTATGGATAAAGTTGCTCCTTTAACGGTTTACGAAAGACTTGATGCTGAAAGCCTACCAGACCAGAAAGTACGGATGCTTTACCTTTTACAACCTGCTTTTTCCATGATGGATGCTTTATGCAGCTGCATTTTTGCATTTTCCCCTGTCAGGTTCTTTGATTTCAGCCATCTTGTCAGTATTGTCAGCGCAGCAACAGGATGGGAAAGCTCCTTGTTTGAACTATTTAAATTAGGAGAAAAAAGAATAGGTATGTATAAGCTTTTTGGCCAGAAAGTCGGAATCGATGCAAAAGATGATATTTTACCTGAAAGATTTTTTGCACCTATTGAGAACGGGCCGAAGAAAGGCTTAAAAATCAACAAAAAGGAATTTATTGATGCAAGAGATCTGTATTACAGAATCGCTGGTTTTAATAAAGATGGCAGTCTTTCATATTCAAAGATACTTGAACTTGATCTGGCGGAATTTATAAAATAAAAATATACAGGTTTTGAAAAATCAAATAAAAGCTGGCCATATTTATATATTAAGAACGTTGCTAAGAACGGTGCTTTAAATAATGGAAGAATTTAACAGCCTGAAAAGAGTAAAATACGCCCTCAATCATAAAGAAGCTGACAGAATTCCTTTCGATCTGGGAGGAGCTCTTGTAGCAGGAATAAATATAAAAGCATTAAGCAGGTTTAAGTCATATCTGGGAATGGATACAAGCCTGGAAGTCTGGGATGAAATAACACAGATAGGTAAAATAAGTGATGATTTTATTGATAAGTTAAAGATTGATATAAAAAATGTATCCCCTTCTCCTCCCCTGAACAAAGGTCTTGCAGAAAACCTTGGAAAAAGTGGTAATTATTACTGGCTTATTGATGAGTTTGGCATCAAATACCGGATGCCTTCCAGTTCAGGTCATTATTATGATATCTGTGAAAGCCCTCTCTCATACGCCCGGAGTGTCAGTGATATTGAGAATTATCCCTGGCCTGATCCACTTGATCCGGGAAGATTCAGAGGTTTAAAAGAAAAAGCAGAAAAAGTTGTAAAAATTGATAAAAAAGCATGTTTTCTGGAAAGAATGAGTGCAGGCATGTGGGAAAACGCTGCATGGATGACCGGATATGAAAAGTTTTTTATTGATATGCTTACCAATGGAAAATTAATCCATGCAATCATGGATAAATTTCTGGAAATAAAAATGAAATACTGGGAAAGAGCTCTTGAAGAAGCTGGGAAGAACGTTTTGATAGTTTCGACAGCAGATGATCTTGGTTCAAAGGAAAGCCTTTTAGTTTCTCTTGATTTATATAAAAGAATGATATGGCCATATCATAAAAAACTATTTCAGTTTATCAGAAAAAAAGCAAAAACAGATGTATATATTTTTTTTCATTGTGACGGCGCTATCAAAGAAGCAATACCTCTTCTGATAGAAGCTGGGATAGATATTTTGAATCCTATACAAGTTAACTGCAAAGGAATGGACACCAGAAAGCTGAAAAAAGAATTTGGCAGTAATCTGACTTTCTGGGGAGGCAGCTGTGATAATAATATACTTTCTTTTGGAAAGCCAGGCGATGTGATAGATGAAACAAAAAGAAGAATTGAAGACCTTGCACCGGGAGGAGGATTTATATTCGCCCCGATTCACATTATTCAAAGCTCTGTTCCGCCACAAAACCTTGAAGCATGGTGGGAAACTTTGCAGCAATATGGAATTTATAATTAATAGAATAAAAAAAGAAGGTGGATCGTGAACTCCAGGCAAAGAGTCAGGATGGCTGTAAGCCATAAGATACCTGACAGAGTCCCTATTGATCTCGGAAGCATGAGATCTTCAGGCATAGCAAGTATCGCCTACAACAACCTGTTAAAAAAACTTGGCATAAAAACAGTATTTCCAACTAGGATGTATGATTTCATACAGCAACTCGCCTATCCTGATAAAAGAATAATGGAATTATTCCATATTGATACAATCGATGCAGGCCAGGCATTTTTACAGGATATAAATGAGTGGAGAGAGTGGGAATTAAACGACGGTTCCAAATGTATTATCCCGAAATTTTTAAACATAGAATTTAGTGAAGACGGTACAGTATACCTATTGTCAGATGAAAACGAAAAACTTGGGAAAAAACCAGAAACATCTCTATATGTCGATCAGTGTTTCTGGGTATACAAAGACCTTCCAGGCATACCTGATTATTTTAAGGATAAAGATTTAAACAGGCATGTATGGGCAATACCTTCTCCCCCATGGCATCTTGATATTTTTAATAATGATATTTACCGCAAATTTGTAAATGCCATCAAGGCTCTTTATGAAAATACAGACTATTCAATAGTGCTTTCAGTGGGCTGCAATATGTTTGAAACCGGCACTTTCCTGAGAGGTATGGAAAACTTCATGATGGATATGTATTCCGATAAGTTAAAAACAAAAAAGCTGCTGGACAGATTGGTTGAAATTAACCTTATAAAACTTGAAAAGATTATTTCAGGCGTAGGGCAATATGTTGATTTCCTGCAATTCGGCGATGACCTTGGAGGACAGAACGGAGCTTTTATGTCTCCCGGGATTTACAGGGAAGTATTCAAACCAGGACATAAAAAGATGTGGGATTTTGTACATGAAAATAGCGAATGCAGGGTATTCCTCCATTCATGCGGTTCAATATATGAACTACTGCCTGACCTTATTGATGCAGGACTTGATGTTATTAACCCTGTCCAGACCACTACGAGAAACATGGAGCCTGAAAAATTAAAGAAAGAGTTTGGAAAAGATCTTGTTTTCTGGGGCGGATGTTGCAATACAAGAGATATTCTTGCCAGAGGCACGCCGGAAGAAGTAAAAAATGATGTTAAAAAAAGAATAAGCATCTTAGGGGAAAATGGAGGTCTTGTATTTAATCAGATACATAACATCCTGGCTGATGTACCTCCTGAAAATACCATAGCAATGCTGGAAGCTGCTTATGAATATGGGAAATATTAATTTATATTAGTAGAAAGGCAGATTTAAATGAAAAAGTACAAAGTCAGTCAGATAAACAGATTAAAAGGGAGACTTCCCAAAATCGGAATAAGGCCTACTATTGATGGCAGAAGAAGAGGAGTCAGAGAATCATTAGAAGACCAGACCATCGGAATGGCAAAAGCTGCAGCAGATTTTTTAACCAAAAACATAAAACATTCAAATGGCCTGCCGGTAGAATGTGTTATTGCCGATACGACAATAGGAGGCGCTGCAGAAGCAGCAATGGCAGCTGAAAAATTTGAAAATGAAGGTGTGGGACTTTCAATAACAGTTACGCCCTGCTGGTGTTATGGTTCAGAAACAATAGACATGGATCCATATATTCCAAAAGCTGTCTGGGGTTTCAACGGAACCGAACGCCCGGGTGCAGTTTATCTTGCTGCGTCTCTGGCAGCTCATTCCCAGAAAGGCATTCCGGCATTTGGGATATACGGAAGAGATGTGCAGGACGCAGATGATACCAGAATCCCTGATGATGTAAAAGCAAAATTACTGCAATTTGCAAAATCAGGTCTTTCGGTAGCAACGATGAGAGGAAAATCATATCTTGCAATCGGAAGTGTTTCAATGGGAATAGCAGGTTCAATAGTGGATCCTGCCTTTTTTGAAGATTATCTTGGAATGCGGTGTGAATATGTGGATATGACAGAAATCGTAAGGAGGATCGAAGAAGGTATTTATGATAAGAAAGAGTACGAAAAAGCACTTGAATGGGTCAAAAAAAATTGCAGGGAAGGTGCAGATAATAATACTGAAGAAAAACAGAAATCCAGGAAAGAAAAAGACAGGGACTGGGAATTTGTTGTTAAAATGGCAATGATCTGCAGAGACCTTATGATTGGTAATCCGAATCTGAATGAATATGGATTCTGGGAAGAAGCTCTGGGCCATAATGCAATTGCAGCAGGATTCCAGGGCCAGAGAAACTGGTCTGATCATTTCCCAAATGGCGATTTTATGGAAACAATTTTAAATAGCTCTTTTGACTGGAACGGTATTCGGGAACCACTTATTATGGCTACAGAAAATGATGCCCAGAATGGAGTATCAATGCTTCTCGGCCATCTTCTGACTGACAGTGCCCAGATTTTTACGGATGTCAGGACCTTCTGGAGTCCGGAAGCAGTAAAAAGAGTTACCGGGTTTAATCTGGAAGGATATGCTGAAAAAGGAATAATCCATTTAAGCAATTCCGGTGCTGCATGTCTTGACGGTACTGGCCAGCAGGAGTTAAATAAAAAACCTGCCTTAAAACCTTTCTGGAATATTACTGACGAAGAAGTGGAAAAGTGTCTTTCCAATTCATTATTCAGGCCTGCTTCAATTGACTATTTCAGGGGAGGCGGATTCTCCAGCAATTTTCTGACAAAAGGAGAGATGCCGGTTACCATGATAAGGCTGAATCTTATAAAAGGTCTCGGTCCGATGCTGCAGATAGCTGAGGGCTATACCGTTCAATTGCCTGAAAAAGTCAATAAAACCCTGGTCGACAGAACTGATCCCACATGGCCTACAACCTGGTTTGCTCCAAAATTAACAGGAAACCATGCTTTCAGGGATACTTACAGTGTTATGAATAACTGGGGAGCCAATCACTCAGTCATAAGCTATGGACATATCGGTTCAATGCTTATTACGCTTGCTTCCATGCTGAGAATCCCTGTTGCTCTTAGCAATGTGGAAGAAGATAAGATTTTCAGACCCAGCACCTGGTCAGCTTTTGGAACCGCCAGTCCCGAAAGTGCAGATTATAATGCATGCAGAACTTATGGTCCTTTATATAAGTAATAATAAAATTTAAAATATTAAAATTATTAAAAAAAAGTTTTTTTAATTCTTAAATTTTATTTTTTCAAAATTACCTGTTTTGGCAGCTTCGAGTACAGGTTCAATGTATAGTCCTGCTTCTTCAGAAGTAAGAGGGACAGGCATATTTTTAAGCTTTGATTCAAGCTGAGGATTTTGTGCTGCTTTTACAGCTTTATTTATATGCTTGTCTGTAAAACCTTTTACTTCAGAAAGTATTACCGGAAAACCTATCTTTTTTGAAAACTCTGTCATAGCCCTGGCAATTCCAATGCCCAGCTCTTTGCCCCTGAGGCTGCTTAGATCTTTATCAGTATATTGCTGATAAACGGGGGCAAGTTTTTTTAATTTGTTTTCAATAGATGGTGAAAAAAATACTGTATAATATGGATTAAGTATTGCACAGGCTCTTCCATGCGAGAGAATATCGACAAAAGAATAGCTATTCAGATGCGCCCCGTTTGTTCCCTGAAGCATTATTGCATAGCCGCCAAGATCGGTTGCAATACCTATTTTTTTTCTCAGCTCAATATCATCAGGATTATTTATAAGTTCAGGAAGATTTTCAACTATCAGGGATATGCCTGTAAGACATACATCCTCAGCCAGTTTAAAATTTTTATTTTTTTCATCATAGCCGTAATAGGCTTCGAGACAATGAGAAAACCCGTCAAGAGCGCCGTCTTTAGTCAGGTCTTCAGGCATGCTTTTTGTTACTGCATAATCAAACACCGCTCTTTCCGGGATTATGGCATCATCAATAATAAGTTTTTTCTGATTTGTGGATAAGTCTGTTACATTGGCATACCTGCTGATATGTGAACCTGAGCCGGAAGCTACTTCTACAGCTATAAGAGGATAAAGATTGTTTACACCTTTTTTTTTCAATTCTCTGCTTACATTCCCTGCACCAAAATATTTTTCAATCTCATTATTATCTTTTTCAAGAGAAGCAAGTATATTCGCTGCTTTTGCAGTATCAATTGCAGAACCTCCGCCGACACAGACTATGCATTCAGGTTTTGAATCCCTTATAAGATCAGCCAGCGCAAAAACATCTTCTCTCGGGCTGTTCTCTCCTGAAGTCTCTGAGCGGCCTGATATATTTACTTTTTTATCATTTAATATTTTTTCAATTCTTTCCCGCAAATCTTTTGCCCATTCATTCTTTGAAATTATCAAAAGGATATTCTGCCCGAATTCCAGGATGAAATCCCCGACAGAATCAAGACAGTCTGTACCGAACACATATTTTTCTTTTGTGTAATCCCTTAATAATTTTTCTGCTTTTAAAATTTTTTCGTCCATT
>DBPS01000013.1 GCA_002304935.1 Candidatus Humimicrobium oleiphilum
ACAGGAAACAGGACATGACATTACAGGAGGGACACCTTCTATAATGTCATGTCCTGTTTCCTGTGCCCAGAGACACAGATTCTCATCAAAGCCATCCAGAGGAGCCCAGCCTACATATTCATACATCTGGGAGACTATGATTGCACAGGCATGCGATGCACAGATAATGGGTTGTGTGGAAGGGGCGGCTCCGCTTTCTCTTGCAGAAGATCCATGTAATGCGGCTTTTCACTATCTGGAAGCCGGTTTTCCCATATATATTGCTTCCGGCTCAGTAATGGGAGGTTCACATCCAATAACGATTGCAGGAGCTTCTGTAAGCCATAATGCCGAGCTTCTTGCAATAATAGTGCTGCTTCAGTGCATAAAACCCGGTTCAGGGATGATTGCAAATAATTTTGTAACCGCAATGAATATGGCAACAGGTGATTTGAATTTCGGAACGGCAGCGACATCTCTTCATCAGATGGCTTTTAATCAGATCTGGCATTCTTACTACAAGATACCCATAAACAATACGGGTTCGGCATTTTCCAATGCAAAGGTCATAGATTATCAGCTTGGGGCTGAAAAGCTTCCCCTTGCCATGTCCTCCGCTCTTTCAGGAGCCAATCTCATTGTTCTTCACGGAGGGGTGACTGCTGAACTAGCGTATAATCCTGTTCTGGCGATAATAGATGACGATATTGCAAATACAATAGGCAGGATAGTCGAAGGATTTAATATAAATGATGAAACCATGGGACTGGATACAATAAAAAAGGTAGGTTCATCGGGTACTTTTCTGTCATCCGGACAGACAAGAAATTTATGGAAATCTGAAGATTATATGCCAAGAATTTTTGATAAAACTTCATATAAGGAATGGATAGAGACCGGCAGAAAGACAGTAACAGATAAGGCAAAACAGAGATATGAGGAAATTATTTCTACCCACAAGCCTCTTCCGTTAAGTGATAGGCAGGACAGGGAAATAGAAAAAATATTAAAAGAGGCTGAAAAATTCTATAAGAAAAAAGGCCTGATTTAGCCCTGACCCTGGGCTGATTCAGCACTGGCTTTGCATGATTTGAATTTTGTTTTTATTTAAAAAATGTATCAGGAGATTTTTTAAAAACTTTGATTTTTTAATGGTTTTTACACGCTTGATGTCCGGTTTGTATTAATAAATAATTGACAAAACAAGTATATTGATATAAATTAATATTACATAAAAAATCGTTTTTATAAATCTCCGTTTTAAAAATGCTAAATATATTGAAAGTACAAACTATTGATTTTTTAAAAATATTCTAATTGATTTTTTAATTTTTAATATTTGGCTAAGCCCTTTTATAAGGGAAAGGAGGTTGATTTAAAAAAAATTCCTTACTTTATTTCTTTCTAACCTTTTATGCAATAACTAACTGATAAGGTTTCCGGAAGAAAAAAACAATCATTAAAAAAGGAAGGACAGTAAGATGTCAAAAACAAAATTAATATTTATTCTTGTTTTGGCTGTAGCACTGGTTGCGACTTTCAGTATAATGCCGGGATGTAAGGGCACTCAGGCAGCAACGGAAAAGACAGTTGCTGAATCAGAAAGCGGATATGCTCTTTATGAGCAGTTAAGAGAATATGCAAAAGCAAATAAAGAATGGCCGGAAAAACTTGCAGCAAATTATTCTCTTGCTTTTACAAATATAATGGGCGGAATTCCTTTCTGTGAATCAGTATGGCAGAATGTCCAGGATCAGTGGAAATTTGCCGGCGGCGATCCGAACAAACTTTATTATGCAGATAATCAGTATGATGCCACAATGGGTCTTCAGAATGCTGATATCATGCTTGCAAAAAAGCCGAATGTATTCATTAACTTCCAGTTTGATTCAAAAGTAAACAGTATTATTTCCAATAAATTCGGTTCCGCAAATATCCCTATCATTGCTGTTGACGTTCCGACACCGGGAGCTCCCTTTATGGGTGTAAATAATTTCCAGGTTGCATACATGGCAGGCGAGAAAGCAATCGAGCTCGTTGAAGCAGCAGGCGGGATTGATTCTATCGACAAGATAATTCTTATGCAGATGCCATCAGGCGGGGAAGTAGTTATGCTTCGTTCCGAAGGTTTTTACCAGGCTTTTGCAGATAAATACGGTGCCGAAAAGATAGATCCGATGACAATCAGGGGCGACGGCGGGGCAGGTGAAGCTGAACAGGCAAACCAGGCTTTGACTGACATCCTTTCAGCTAATCCTGATATTGAAAATGCTGTACTGACATCTGTTAACGAACAGACCATGTCAGGTTGTATTGCAGCTGTTCAGACTGCAGGAAGATGGGATCCGGAAAAATGGATAGTAGTTACACAGGGTTGTGATGAAACAGGCCAGCAGCAGTTAAGAGACGGCCTTACTGATGCGTCTGTTGCATATTTCCCGGAAAAATATGGCGAGTATCTGATTCCTGCTTCTGTTGCATTAATGAATGGCGCTCTGGTTCCTCCGTTCATGTATGTTGAAAATGAAGTTATTACAGTAGACAATATTGATCAATTCTATTCAGCAAAATAAATAAAATGAATATTTTATTGCTGATAGTTAATTAATTTAAAAGGAGGCTAAGGCAGAACTGCCTTAACCTCCTTGTTTGATTTTAACAGGTGGTGGGATGTGACAGAAAATAACATAGTTTTGAAAATGGAAAATATAACCAAACATTTTCCAGGCGTACTTGCTCTTGATAATGTCTCAATTGATTTAAAAAAGGGAGAGGTGCTGGGAATACTTGGTGAAAACGGAGCTGGCAAATCTACATTAATAAAAATTCTTGCAGGAAATTATATAAAAGATGATGGAGAGATATTTATAGATGGACAGAAATTTGAAATAAAGAATCCAGGTGAGGCAATGGCTTCAGGTATAAGAGTAATTTATCAGGAACTTAATACTTTAAACAATCTTACAGTTGCTGAAAATATTTTTATTGGTGAGCAGCTTGTTAAGACCCGTCTGAAGATTGTTGACTGGAAGTCTATGGTCAGAAAGTCAAAAATGATTCTCGATTCTCTGAATGTCAGTTTAAATCCCAAAGCAGTAATGGAAGACCTGAGTGTTTCTGAAAAACAGGTAGTTGAAATAGCAAAAGCTTTGTCAAAAGAAGCAAAGATACTTGTTATGGATGAACCTACTGCTGCTTTAAGCGAAGACGATACAAGATCACTGTTTAGGATTATAAGCACCTTAAAAGAAAAAGGTGTTTCCATAATTTATATTTCACACAGACTGAAAGAAATATTTGAAATCACGGACAGGGTGACTGTTTTAAGAGACGGAAAAAAAGTAAAAACTCTTGTCACCAGTGAGACGAATACAAACGAACTTGTATCGCTTATGGTCGGAAGAGATATAAAAGAAATGTACCCCAAAAGAGAAGTACCTGTAACTGATGTTGTAATGGAAGTAAAAGATTTAAATGCATCAGGCATTAAGAATATATCATTTGCCTTGAAAAAAGGAGAAATACTTGGAATTTTCGGATTGCTGGGGTCCGGAAGGACAGCGCTCGTAAAAGCGCTTTTTGGTGCAAATCCGGTAAAAAGCGGTGAAATCTTTATTAAAGGCGAAAAAGTCATTATGAAAAGCCCGAGAAAAGCAAGGGATAATAAAATAGGCCTTGTTCCTCTTGACAGAAAAATGGAGGGGCTTGCGCTGGCTCTCGGAGTCAAGGAAAACATAACTCTTGCCAATATCAATGAGCTTGGAAAAAGTTTTCTTATAAATAAAAAAACAGAAACTTTAAAAGCAGAAAAATGGGTGGAGGATTTAAGCATAAAGACCCCGGGAGTAAATACCGAGGTCAATAGCCTTTCCGGCGGTAATCAGCAGAAAGTAGTGCTGGCAAGATGGCTTGAAAGCGGTTCGGAGATAATAATTCTTAATGAACCGACAAGAGGAATAGATGTAGGTGCCAAGATTGAAATATATAAACTTATGCAGGATTTATGCGAAAAAGGTGCCGCTATAATAATGATAAGCTCCGAGCTGCCTGAGATACTTTCCATAGCAGACAGGATAATAGTTATGAGCAAAGGCAGATTTACTGATGAATATACCAAAAAAGAGGCTACTGAAGAAAAATTATTAAGTGCAGCCTGTTTATGATATAGGAGGAAAAAATGGCTGAAACCAGCTTTCAAGAATTAAAAAAAGAAAGGAAAAAAGTCGGCATAAGCAATACCCTCATGCTTTTCATAGTGCTGGTAATAATGATAGCTTTTTTCGGCATAACCAGCCAGATTAAATTTGACCAGCAGTTTTTCTTTTCGATATTAAATCTTATTCCCATGCTAAGCAATATTTCATATATAGGGATTATCGCCTGTATCCTTACGATGCTTCTTATCACAGGAGAAATAGATTTTTCAATTGGCGGCAATATCGGACTTACAAGTTGTCTTGCGGCACTTCTTTTAAGTAAAGGAATAAATGGCGGACTGGTGGTCCTTATCTGCCTGGCAGCAGGAATTCTAATGGGGGTTTTTAACGGATTTATAGTTACAAGGCTTGGAGTAAATTCAATAATTGCCACTATAGGTACAATGTCTATTTGGAGGGGGATTGGATATACACTTTCAAACGGCGAATCCATGCTTGCTTTCAATCCTGTGATTGATTATCTCGGAAGAGGGACCATATTCAGGTATATCCCTTTCCCGATTGTTCTGTTCATCATTGTAATTATCATAACTTACATAATAATGAACAGAAGCAAGATAGGAAGAAGGATTTATGCAATAGGCGTAAATCCCATGGCATCATATCTATCCGGCACAAATGTAAAAGGCATAAAATTTTTACTATTCATATTCTGCGGGGCAGCGGCATCACTGGGAGGGCTGATACTTACGTCATTATCAGCAGTCGGAATGCCCCAGCACGGACAGGGGCTTGAGCTTACTGTTGTTTCAGCAGTAATTCTCGGAGGCACTGCTTTAAGCGGCGGTAAAGGACAGATACTCGGCACTCTTGCAGGAGTCCTGATCCTTAGCGTCCTGTATAACGGGCTGACCATGCTTAATATAATGTATTTCTATATACAGATTATAAGAGGTATAGTCCTTATTCTTGTAGTCGCTACTTATGAGATCAGGCAAAGCAGAGCATTGAGAAGAGTTTAAAATAATATATTTTTAGCATAAATGGAGGATTAATGAATAATTTGGAGGCTAAGAATTCAAAAGGAAAAAATGTATTTAAAAGAGTATTCGGTATATTTACCCAGACCAAAACCCCTACGCCGTCATTAATTATACTTTATATTATCATGGCAGTTATCTTTGCCGTTTCAAATGATAATTTCCTGACAATTGTGAACTTTAAAGGGATTTTCAATAATTTTGCTGTTTACGGGATTATGGCAGCAGGAATAACAATAGTTATGATTGCAGGAGGATTTGACCTTTCAATAGGTTCAATTGCCGGACTTGCCGGTATTGTTTCAGCGGTATTATTAATGAAAGAAGGAGCAGTACCGACTCCCGTGGTGGTAATCCTTGCACTTGTCATGGGAGGTTTGCTCGGACTCATTAACGGACTTATCATAACCAAAGTCGGCATAAACCCTATTATAACTACTCTGGGTACGCTTGCCACAATAAGAGGAATATGCTATTTCTGGGCAAAGCTGAACCCCAGGATTTATAATGATTTCATTGAAAATCTTGGCAGAAAATTCCTTGGAAATGTTATTCCCTATACTACGATTTATATAGTGGTCATATTTGTCATTCTTTCCCTTATACTGAAATTTACAAGGTTTGGAAGGGATATTTATACGATCGGAGGAAATGAAAATCTTGCCCGTCTTGCAGGAATCAAAGTCGACAGGATTAAGATAATAACTTATATAATTTCCGGGCTATTTGCTGCTTTTGCCGGGCTTGTCCTTATTTCACAGCTTGGTTCCGGAAGACCTGAATATGGGGACGGTGCCGAACTGGAAGTGCTGACAATTGTTGTCCTTGGCGGTGTCGCAGTCGGCGGAGGCAAGGGGAATTTCCTTGGTGTTTTTATAGCCCTGCTCATAATAGGTTCCATATCCAATGGGATGGTTATGATGGACGTACCGGTATATTTAAGGATGGTTGTGAAAGGTGCTTTGCTGGTATTTGCAATATCACTGGATGCAATCAGAAACAGGCGAAGACTTCAGCTGTATTAAACGGATATAGTTATTGTCTTACAGACAGGAAATCAGATACAAATATCTGTTTTGCTTCTTTTATTTTAGCCTGAAAAGACATAACTATAAACTATATAAACAATATATAATAAATATATAATAAATAGATACTTTGTTTTTATTATTATTTCAGAAGAGAGAATTATGGTTGCAAAAAATTATCTTATCTTTGATTTCGGAGCAAGCAATGGCAGGGCGATAATTGCCCAGTATGATGGCGGTAAATTTAATCTTGAAGTTACCCACAGATTTGAAAACCGTCCTGTTTTTGCTTCAGGTACGCTTTACTGGGATATACTCCGCCTTTTTTCTGAATTGAAAGAAGGCATTTTGCAGTCAAAGAAAAATTATAAGAATATCCAGTCACTCGGGGTCGATACATGGGGCGTTGATTTCGCTCTTTTTGATAAAAACGGAAAGATGATTTCAAATCCCCAGCATTACAGGGATGATGCAAGGACAGAAGCTGCCAGGGTTATGGAAAATGCCGGGTACACAAGAAAGAAAATCTTTATGCTTACCGGAGGACTGATACTGGATATAATGGGGATATATCATTTTTATGATTTAAAAATCAGCGAGTCCCCTGTTCTCAGGATAGCGGATAAATTTCTTATGATGCCGGATATCTTCAATTATTTTCTTACAGGCAATATGTTCAATGAATTTACCGAGGCTACTACTTCCATAGTATATGATTTAAGGAGCAATACCTGGAGCAGGGATATACTTGAGATTCTTGGTATTAATGAAAGTCTTTTTCCTGAAGTCATCCAGCCTGGTACAAATATCGGCAATATCCAGAAGAGCATAACAGAAGAACTTGACATAAAACCTTTAAGCGTAATTGCTCCGGCATCCCATGACACAGCTTCTGCAGTTACAGGAATACCGGTAATAGATAAAAATAAAATCTGGGGTTTTGTAAGTATGGGGACATGGCTTGTCCAGGGAATGGAAACAGAAAAACCGATAGTCAGTGAAGATGCATATTCCTCAGGTTTTGCAAATGAAGGAGGACCGGAAGGGAAAAATTTTCTGACGAAAAATATTAATGGTTTGTGGATCATACAGCAGTGCATGGAAAAGTGGAGAAAAGACGCAGGCAGAAATATTGCCTGGCCTGAAATTGACAAGCTGTTTCCGCAGGCAAAAGCATTCCAGTCTTTTATAGATGCCGATGACCCGGTGTTTCTTCCCCCTTCTCCCGATATGCCGAAAGTCATAGCTGGCTACTGCAGGGAAAAAGGGCAGAAAATACCTTCAGACATCGGTTCAGTTGCCAGATGCTTTTACGAAAGCCTTGTTCTTAAAATAAGATTTAATGTCGGAAAGCTTGAAAATCTGACCGGTAAAAAACTGGAGCTGATGCAGCTTGTAGGCGGAGGAACCAATAACAGGCTATTATGTCAGTGGATAGCAGACGCTCTCGGGATTCAGGTTGCAGCGGGACCGACAGAGACAACAGCGGTGGGGAATCTTATTATGCAGATGAAAGGAACGGGAGAGATAAAAAGTGTGGAAGAAGGCAGGCAGTTATGTGTGAGATCTGTAAATGTAGAAAGATATGAGCCTGCCAGCAGTGAAAAAGAAAAATGGGATACAGTCTATGGCGAATTTATCAGGATTTTATAACTTTTAAAAAAGGAGAATATGGTGAAACTTAAAGTTGATGCGCATCTGTGGTGCCTGGGGACTTATGGGGAAAGGTATGTTCCCGGCGGATATTACGAACCTTTAACAGTTGATGAGCAGCTTGAAATAATGTCAGGCATAGAAGGTCTTACAGGTCTTTTTACTTTTTATCCTGTAGCTCCTCTTCCGGATGATCCTGACAAACTTGTAAAAAAAGTTGAAGATTTCGGCCTGAAGGTATCAAACCTTGCAGTTGAATGCTGGGGGGACAGGAAATGGAAGCATGGGACTTTCTGCAATAATGATGCAAAAGTAAGAAAAGAAGCTATCAGGCTTTTTAAAGATGCAATTGATTTTGCCAAGGCTATAAAAGCCCAGAGCGTTCTGCTATGGCCTGCCCATGATGGCTATGATTATGTTTTCCAGGTAAATTATCTGGATTCCTGGAAATACATGGTTGAAACTGTCAGGGAGATAGGAGAATATGCAAAGGATATGAAAATAGCTGTAGAAGCAAAATTAAAAGATCCCAGGCAGAAACAGCTTATCGGAGATACCGGCAAGGCAATGGCTTTCATACATGAGGTAGGATTAAACAATATCGGATGTGCGCTTGATATCGGTCATGCTCTTCAGGCATCAGAAGGAATAGGAGAATCAGTTATCTTGCTTGATTACTGGAAAAAACTGATTCAGATACATATCAATGAAAATTATAAAGATGCGGATCCGGATATGATATTCGGAACGGTTAATTTCTGGGAAATACTGGAATTCTTTTATTATCTTAATAAAACCAGTTATGACGGGTGGTGTGCTATCGACATCATTGCTCCGAGAGATGACAGGAAGAAGTCGCTTGAACTGGGAGTAAAACTAATGTGGAAATTCCAGAAAATGGCGGAAAAACTCATTGAGCATGAAAAAGAAATCGATGATAATCTGAAAGGTTACAAATTTGCTGATAATATGGATATGATAACAGGACTTATATTTAAATAATAAAATTATTTAAATATAAGTAACCGGTTGATTGATAAAATATTTGCAAATACTTTAGAAGAATATGGAAAAATCCAGTATTTTAAATTAACATTAGCAAAATACTTTTTAATTTATGTTATTTCAACCGGAAAAAAATAATTTTTAAAAATAATAATCCGGAGGAACATATGGCAAGGTATGGAATGATCTGGAAAATAAAGCCAGAGCTTAAAGAGCAATACAAAAAGGATCATGATGAAATATGGCCTGATATGTCTGATGCACTTAAAAAAGCCGGCTACTGCAACTACTCGATTTTTTTTAAAGAAGATGGAACCTGTTTCGCTTACCTTGAGAATGAAGATCTTGAAAAAGGAGCTGCGTGGATTGCGACAACTGATGTATGGGCAAGATGGCAGAAGGCAATGGATAAATATTTCGTTAAGAGCGACGGGGGCGTAATCGGCCCTGAAATTAAAAATCTGGAAGAAGTATTCCATATAGACTGATACAGGAGGTTTATTGTTTGGAAAAAGATGTTATTTTTTATAGCGATGGTTTTAAAATAGCCGGGACTTTACGCTTTCCCGATAAGGAAAGCGAAGAAGAAAAGCATCCGGTTATAATTATGTCTCACGGATACGGAGCTGGACGGAATGAGTTCGGCGATTTCATATTTCTGGCAAAGAAACTGTCAAAAGAAGGGTATGCTTCACTAAGATTTGACTGCAGGGGATGCGGTCATTCCCAGTATCCTTTGGGAAGAATGCTCTGTGCCACAGACTGGAGGCAGGACCTTATTTCTGCAATATATTTTTGTTCATCTTATCCGGGTATTGATTCTGAAAGAATCGGGCTTTTAGGTGAAAGCATGGGTGGAGCAAATGTTATTGCAGCATCTTCCCTCGAAAAAATATCCAAATGCATTGTTTCTCTTTCTCCTGTGGCAGATGGATTTGAATGGCTCAAAAATAACTGGTCCAAAAACCGGGGAATGAACAAATTCCTGGAATTTTTAGAAATACTGGAAGAAGATAACAGAAGGCAGGCTGTCTATGGCAAATCAAATCTGGTTAAAATGAAAGATGCACTTAATTATGAACAAAGATATCTTGACCTGATTGATAACCTGAAAAATCGCTTTACTGACAATGAGTTTACTTATTATGTCGAACTTGCATCAATCAGTTCGATAATGCAGCTAAAGCCTCTTGATGTTGTCGGCAGAATAGCACCAAAACCACTATTGCTGATGGCCGGCAAAAAAGACAAAATAGTTCCCTGGAAAGAACATGCCGGACTTCTTTATGAAAAAGCGGGAGATATAAAAAAACTGGAAGTTTTTGATTACGGAGAACACGGACTGTTATCAGAACCCACTGAAGCTGAAGCACTTGCCTGTATAATAGATTGGTACAAACAATATCTGTAAGATTTAAAAAACAATATTCAACCAATTGTTTTTTAAGCTTAAGGCTCCAAAGATTTTGGCAAGGAATTTTTATTATAATTTTTATTATAAAAATCATGATGAAAAGGAATTGAAAATGCTCAGATATATTCCATTAATAGTAATACTGGCAGGTCTCATAGCCATGGCTCTTGTTATTATGCTTAAGAAAAAGAAAGGCAGCCAGACCAGGGAAGCTTATTTTAAATCTG
>DBPS01000010.1 GCA_002304935.1 Candidatus Humimicrobium oleiphilum
TGTTCAAGTGTCTGGTTTATTTTTTCATTTATTTCAATCTTATCATCTAATAAAGAGAGCATATTTGCTATAGTCTTTTGTTCAAGAATAGGTGGTAAATCAATTATGAATTCTTTTACGACATCCGTTTTTAAATTTTGAAATACGGTGCCAGTTACTTGATTAATAAGAGATTTTCGTATGTTTATGAATTGATAATATAAAAAGTCAGGAATTATATCTTTAAATCTACTAAAAATAAGCCAACCGTCGTGTACGCATGCTTTTATGCCCATAAATTTTGGTAATCCTGGCGTGGCACTATTCGATAATATTAATGTATTGGGTGATACTTGAACACTCTTTGAAATACCTTTAAATTTTATAAATTCCTTTGTTTTAATAATATATTTTGAAGTTGTAGCTGTTGCATCAGCAATTTTAACCCACGGCACTCCGCTATCTGCAATATAATCTTGAATAGGTCTTGGAGAAGCTCCTCTTCTTATATCACAAACTTCTTTCAGTTTAACTTGTTTCCATTTATTAATATTCATATATAATCAATTATTGCGTTAGTTTTATTAACAATCAAAATTTTCATTAATTTCAACCATATTTTTAATCAGTGTTGATATCTTTCTTTTTTTAAACCTTATTTTTCTATCAGCCATAATTGTTATTTAAAATTTTATATACAAATTAACGTCATAATATTTATTCTTTTAATAACCAGTAACCATTTTTTGTCCCAATCCTGGATATAAAGCCTTTTTTCTTTAATTTATTTACATATTCTTTAACTGTGTAAAAACCAATGCCTAATTCTTCGGCAATCTGTTTTCTTGTAATCTTCTGGTTTGCTTTTATCAAATTAAAAATTTTTAACTCTAGTTCAGTTATTGCAACCTTTTCATTTATTGAGGGGGTTATTGGGGGGGTTATTGAGGGGGTAAATTGTCGCTTAAAGCTTACATTAAAATAAATGGTGTTCATGAAGAATTCCGGTAGTTCCAGATCTTCATCCTTTAGCTGATCTATTATATTAAGCGTGCCTCTTCCCCAGCGGTCAATCATCCCCGAAAGATATATGGTATTTGCAATCAGCCTGTTCCTTATAACCGAGTCATGTTCCTTATAAAGGCTCGGTATATCTATTCCCTTCATAAGATATGCAGGATTTGATATGCGGACCGAATCATCATAAACAGCTATATAAATAAAACCGCTTAAAGTATAGTCAGTGTGTATCATTGCATTTATGATTGCTTCCCTGAGTGCAGGAATTGGTATTTCCCATTTTTCGACCCTGAAGAGACCTTCTATCTTTGCAACGATTTTCATGTGTTCCTGGAGAAAGCCAAGCCCTTTTTCAGAATTCTCAAAAATATTTTCCCCATAATCCTTTATATCAATAAAGAACTTCTTAAGTTTGTCTTTAAATCTACCGCATCTTAGAAGAGTATTCGAAAAAAATCTTGATGATTCTTTTCCAAAAAGAATTATTGCTGCGTTTGTAATACCATTGTCATTAATCAGCTCAAGCTTTCTTAAAACAGTCTCCGGATTTTTACTGACATCTGGTATTCTTTTGGCTCTGACTGCCATATTTATAAATTTTTTTACCGTAGAAATATTTAGATCAGAAAATTTTGCTTCTTTGCATATCTTGCTGTCCCAATTCATGCTTTCTGCCTGAAGTATCATTTTCCTTATCTCATCTGGTGGCAGAATAACAGTGGAAGTACCGCTTCTTGTATAAGCAACTCCGTTATAGTAATAAATATCCTGCATCCCTTTTTCAACAGTAATTTTTAAAACCGGGACTCCGTTTATTTTCTGAATGAGTATATGCGGTATTGTTTCCGGCTTGATTTTTTGCATTATCTTCTGGGAAATTTCCCTTAAATTTGCATCAGAAATATCTGATCCGATAACAGTTCCATTGTTTTTTATCCCGAAATAAATGCTTCCGCCGTCATTATTTAAAAAAGCACATATTGTTTTTAAGGCACTGTCGAGTTCGGAAACAGATTTTTTAAATTCAACAGTCTCGGATTCTTTTAACCTGCTGTCAAATATCTCCTCTATTTCTTTTACCAGAAACGGATATGAATTTTTAATCTTTTCCGTATAAATATCATCCATTGCAAATAACCAGCCAAATTTATTGATTTTTTTGAATATCAAAGCCGAGATCTTTAAGATTTTTCCTGATTTCTACTTCAAGTTCAGAGGATTTTNNTCTTCTTCCTCTTCTTCAAAACCTACATATCTGCCGGGAGTCAGTATATGGTCATTTTCCCTTATCTCATCAATGGCAGCTTCTTTGCAGAAACCGGGGATATCTTCATATCTGCCGCCCTCGCCCCTGTAAGCATGATACGTGGAAGCTATTTTCTCTATTTCTTCATCAGTCAATGTCCTGTGACGTCTTGTTATCATTTCACCCATGTTTCTTGCATCAATAAACAAAGTCTTTCCCTGCCTGTTTCTGAATCTGTTATTTGTCTTGTTTCTTGCTAGAAACCAGAGGCATACAGGAATGGGAGTGTTGTAGAAAAGCTGGGTAGGAAGACTAATCATGCAGTCAACAAGATCAGCTTCAACAATATTTTTTCTTATATTCCCTTCATTGGAAGTATTTGAGGCCATAGAGCCATTGGCCAGGACAAATCCTGCAATTCCTGTCGGCGCCAGATGATAAATAAAATGGGAAACCCAGGCAAAGTTAGCATTGCCTGCAGGAGGAATACCGTATTTCCAGCGCGGGTCTTCCTTTAAATTCTCGCCGCCCCAGTCAGAATCATTAAAAGGCGGATTTGCAAGAATAAAGTCTGCCTTTAAATCTTTATGGAGATCTTTTGAAAACGTATTGCCCCATTTAATATTTCCTTCAATTCCCCTTATTGCCAGGTTCATATTGCAAAGTCTCCAGGTTGTCTGGTTGGATTCCTGGCCATAAATAGATATGTCCTTGATTTTACCCTGATGTGCAATGACAAATTTTTCACTTTGCACAAACATCCCGCCTGAACCGCAGCACGGATCATATATCCTGCCTTTATATGGTTCTATCATTTCAACAAGCAGCTTTACTATGCAGCGTGCAGTATAAAACTGGCCGCCTTTCTTGCCTTCTGCATCAGCAAACTGCCCGAGAAAATATTCATAGACTTTGCCGAGAAGATCCCTGCTTTTGCTTTCGCTGTC
>DBPS01000036.1 GCA_002304935.1 Candidatus Humimicrobium oleiphilum
CCATTCTTCACTCCTCTGTCATAAAGTAAAATAATGAAATCTTTATTTCTCAAAATAAGATTTATCATAATCATTATTAACGATATCTAAGTCAGGGCTTTTTAGCAAGACTCTTCTAAAGCTCAAAATACTAAGAATATTTTACATGTATATATTCTTTATTTTGAATTATTTTATTTGTTTCTTATTTTTGATTGCACTATATCACGCAACCTACTAAAGCCAGTGGGCTTTGTAAGTGTCCGGGGAAAAAGAGAAAATTTATTACTTTATCAAAATAAGTTATAATACGGTACTGTATATAAAAATATGCTTTCAGATATTATGGCTGTATAATATTATAATTATAAAAATAAAAAATAATTAAAAATATTTAGTAAAGGAATAGTTTTGGAAATACCTGTAATTGAGAATATTTATGACTACAACAAAGAGCATGCCCAGGAAAACAGAAGAATTTTTAGAGATAATAAAATAATGACGGTAAATCTTTTATCTTCACCTGGTGCTGGAAAAACCTCTCTTATTGCTGAAACTATAAAAAATTTAAAAGATAAGAAAATCGGAGTCATTGAAGGTGACATATCTTCAACACATGATGCTGAGAAGCTTAAGGAATATACTGAAGAAATAGTACAGATAAACACCGGGGGCACATGTCATTTAAATGCATCAATGATATACAATGCCTTAAAAAAAATTGATTTAAAAGCAATAGATATTCTTTTTATAGAAAATGTCGGAAATCTCATATGTCCGGTCGGATTTGATCTTGGGGAAGACCATAAAATCCTCATTTCCTCAGTTAGTGAAGGCGATGACAAGCCTGTAAAATATCCGAAAGGTTTTGCAGTTTCTTCTCTTATATTATTAAACAAAATAGATCTTTACGATTATTTTGAATTTAATCACCAGTTTTTTGTTGGCAGCGTAAAAAAACTTAATCCCCTGGCAGAAATAATCGAACTTTCCTGTAAAAACCATAAAGGCATAAATCTGTGGTTGGATTGGTTAGATAAAAAAAGAATTTCCGGATAATAGTAAATTATTTTTAATTTTAGTATTATTTGTATAAAAGCAAATTTCAATTCTAAAAATAATTAATAACTGGCAGAAAGGAAATTTTATGATTTATAAAATCCTTGATAAAAAAGATTATGAAGATTTCCTGAAAAAGCTTATTGAAAATTATGATTTTTACGGACCGGTCAAAAAAGATGCAGCTGTTCATGATTTTCAAAAGATAAACGATTTTCAGAAAATCGATACAGATTTTAAAAGAACTACAATTGCTCCTGCAAAGAAAATTATTTATCCACCGGTTGAGATTTTATTATCATATGATATTTCAGATGATATAAAATTAAATTCAAAAGTACAGTCTGAAGAAATGATATTGTTCGGTATAGATGCCTGTGATGTAAACGGTCTTGCTTTTCTTGACAGATTTTTTGCTGATGAATTTCTTGATGATTTTTATTTTCAAAAAAGAAATAAACTTACAGTCATAGGGCTTGACAGAATACCTTCGGAAACCAATTTTTCGCTAAGTCTGGGGAAAGAATATGCAAGGGAAGGATTTGATATCTTTTTAACTGACTTGAAAGACAGATATTTTGTGAGAGTAGGCACGGAAAAAGGAAATAATCTTATTAGAAGGTTTGCAAATACAAGAGATGCAACAGAAAAAGATTTTGCTGATTATGATAAATATATGGATAATTATAGAAAAAGCTTTAAGGCAAAAGCAGATATCTCAAATTTTTATGATAATTTTGAAATAATTTATGATAATGATAAATTCTGGTCAAAAACAGCAAAAGATTGTTTTTCATGTGGTTCCTGCTGCCTGGTCTGCCCGACATGTTTCTGTTTTAATGTAAGAGATGATATGGAGATAAACCTTAAAAAAGGAAATAAAATAAGAGAATGGGATTCCTGTATGATTCCGGATTATGGCCTGGTTGCAGGAGGCCATAATTTCAGAAAAGATAAAGAAAACAGGCTTAAGCAGCGTTACAGATGCAAACTGAAAACATTTGTACAGAGATTTGATACATATGCATGTGTAGGGTGTGGCAGATGTATTGAAGCATGCATGGCAAAAATTAGTATAGTTGATGATATTAATTCTGTTAAGAAAGAGGTGAGTGTATAAAATGCAGACTATTTATACTCCTGATATTGCAAGAATTACCAGAATAGAAACAGTCACTCCAGGTGAAAAGATCTTTGATATTTCTTTTGTAGAAAAAGAAATTCAGAAGAAGTTTAACTTTCTGCCTGGTCAGTTCGTTGAACTTACAGTTTTTGGGGTAGGTGAAGCACCTTTTTCAATTACATCAAACCCGAATAATAAAGATAAATTTCAGCTCTGCATAAGATCGGTAGGGAGTGTCTCGCAGGCTATACATAATTTGAAAGAAGGAGCAAAAATCGGAATAAGAGGACCTTTTGGAAAAGGTACGTTTCCTTATGAGGCTGCCAAAGGCCATAACGTACTGGCTATTGCAGGAGGTCTCGGGCTTGCTCCACTGATGTCATTTCTGACTTATATGTTTGATTACAGAGATGAATATAAAAATATTATGATAATATATGGTGCAGTAAATCCTGGTAATATACTTTATAAAAATGAGATCTCATACTGGAGCAGTAGGGATGATGTGAAGGTGTGTGTTACCGTTGATAATCCCGATGACAAATGGACAGGAGAAATAGGAGTATGTACCAAATTAATCCCAAGAGTCGACTTTAAGCCCGAGGATACATATACAATTGTATGTGGTCCGCCAGTCATGTACAAATATGTGGTACAGGAACTTGAAAAGAAAAATTTTTCTGATGATAAAATTTTTCT
>DBPS01000050.1:0-229 GCA_002304935.1 Candidatus Humimicrobium oleiphilum
CATCTGCAGGCTGTTTAATAATGCCGCAATTGTCGTGGGTCCTGCAATAACAACCCTGCAGCTGCTCTGGAGAAATTCAACAAGGCCTGCCCTTCTTATTACCTCGGCATACAATCCTTCTATAGGCAAAAACAGGATTGCAAAATCAGTAGTATAGGGCGGGTCAAGATACTTATTTTTTATATCTCTGGCTTCTGATTTTATTCTGGCTTCCAATGCTTTGCCAAGC
>DBPS01000050.1:374-2386 GCA_002304935.1 Candidatus Humimicrobium oleiphilum
TCTAAAAGATTGCTCAGCTGAACTTCTCCCCAGGTCCCTCTTGATTTTACATTTGTAAGCACCTTCTTTAAGTCGCCTACTCCTGAAGCCAGGTTCTGCATCTCTCCAAGACCTTTATTGACCTGTTCCAGCCAGTCACTTACCAGTTTAAACTTTTCACCCAGCCTCTTCTCAAGAGTATTCTCCAGTTTTTCTTCAACAGTCTGCCTCATCTTTTCCAGTTTTTCACTATTATCTTTCTGTATATTTTCAAGCTTCCCTTCAACTGTCTGCCTTACCTTCTCCATCTTTACTTCATTCTTATCCGTTAATTCTGCCAGTTTTTTTGAAAATAGTTCAAAACTTTCAGTCTGCCTGCTTGAAAAATCTGCCATTCTTCTGTCAGCGCTCTCATTGAAAACCCTGAAAGATTCCCTCAGTTCTTCTCTGGTATTTTTTAGATTTTGTGCATTTTCTATCCTGTTTCTGGAAATCTCGTCCCTGACAGATTTTTCTATTCTTTCCTGGTCCCTGCCGATTAGAATCAGAGATTCCTGAACCTTTTTTTCATGAGGAGAAGATTTTCTTATAATCTGAATTATTAGGATGGCAATAGATATTAATATTAATATCACCAGCAATATAATAAATAGTATATCAGTCATTTATTCTCCCGTATTTTTATAATTAATATGCATTCTGCTGTTATTTTATTTTAATAAATTGATAACGAAGATTTTTATCTGATTAATTATATCAATATTATTTTCCAGACATAACACTATTCTTTAAATTATAAGTCTTATTTAAGATTTACCAAAATTTTATCTGATATACTATTATAGTTATATATTAATATTTAATATAATTTGTTAATATAATAAAGTGGAGATGTGGCGGAATTGGTATACGCAATAGATCGGCAGTTTATTAGGTTAAAGCCTGTTTGGGTTCAATTCCCATCATCTCCACTTTAAAATAAAAAGACGACTCAGAAGAGTCGTCTTAAAAGCTTTTCGATCGGCAGTCTTATGTTACTTTTAAATTAATATATAAAATATGTAGCTCTTTGTCAAATTTAAACAGTTTTAATAAAAGTCTGCATATTATTAATAAATTATGAAATACCTCCGGTTATCCTGTAAGCCTAAAGTAAGAGAACTCTGCCAGCAGATTGGGTATCATGCAGGCAGGTATTGTTTTTTTGCCAAGACCCGTGAAATGCTCCCCGGTTATTTTTATGTTTTCTTTTCTGCAGAATATTTTAAAATCCTTAATAGTAAAAAGATGTATGTTCGGAGTATCGTACCACTCATAAGGAAGAACACTGGTCTTTGGCATCCTTCCTGAAAAAAGAATCCTAAGCCTTATATTTATATATGCAAAATTAGGAAAACTTATTATTACATTATCAGATAATTTCAAAAGTTTCCTGATTATTTCATCCGGCTTATCCATTATCTGTATAATGTCATGAGCAATTATAAAGTCAAAAGATTTTTCAGGATAATCATCAAGGTCGCAATTGATGTCCCCCTGGATTACTGACAATCCTTTCGAAATCGCTCCGTAAACCTTTTTCTCATCGACATCAAGTCCGTAAACCTTTGCTTCTGCCTTTTCCTGAAGATAATCTATAAGCTCACCTTCGCCGCAACCCAGAACAAGAACCCTGCTGTCATACTCTATCCATTTTCCTATTATTTCAAATTTTTTCATTTTTATATAAACAGTTTTTTTACTATTGTAATTATATTTTCAACTTTTTTTTATTTCTGTTTTAATCCGTCCGGCCTCTAACACGATTATTTTATTGAGCAAAGAAATCCTTTAAATAATTTCTTTAATCTTTCATCGTCAATTAAAAATGAGTCATGCCCGAATGCAGACTCAAGATTTGCATATGACGTATCAATACCATTTATTTTCAAAGCCCTCACAATTTTTAATGACTGCTCCTTCGGATAAAGCCAGTCAGAAGTAAAAGAAAGTACAAAACATCTGGCTTCTACTTCTTTAAGAGCCTGGGCAAG
>DBPS01000050.1:2470-2978 GCA_002304935.1 Candidatus Humimicrobium oleiphilum
TTTCCTTCCGAATTTCTGAGTCATTGCTTCTTCGCTCAGATAAGTGATATGGCCTATCATCCTGGCAACCGACAATCCGATTTTTGGAAGTTTTTTTCCATAATAATTGCCGTTGTCCCAATTAGGATCAGTGATTATTGAGTATCGCCCCACACTGTTAAACGCTATCTCCTGGGCAGTATGCTTTGGTGAAGTAGCAATTATCATAGCCCCTTTTGCAGTTTTTGGATATGATACAAGCCACTGCAAAGCCTGCATCCCTCCCATGGATCCCCCTATTATGCAGTGAAGCTTTCTTATGCCAAGACAGTCAATAAGTTTTTTCTGCACCCCCACCATATCTTTAACAGATATTATAGGAAATGAGATTCCGTAAGGTTTCCCTGTCTGGGAATTGATTGAAGAAGGACCTGTCGAGCCCTTGCAGCCCCCTATTACATTTGCACATATTACAAAATATTTCAGAGTATCTATAGGTTTTGAAGGCCCTATCATTATATCCCACCAT
>DBPS01000056.1:0-935 GCA_002304935.1 Candidatus Humimicrobium oleiphilum
GGAAAAAGCAAAGAAAGAAAAACATACCAGGAAGTCATATTAAAAGAGAGATTCTTTTCTGCATTAAAAAGAATCAATCCTGAAATAAAAGAATCTGAGCTTGAAGAAATTTTAAAGAAAATCAAAAGAGATACTACACAGGACTTTGAAACAAATAACAGTATATTTCACAGCTATATAACTGATGGTGTCGATATTGAAACAAGGGACGACTCTGACAGAATAGTAGGCAAAAAAATCTGGCTTATAGATAAAGATAATATTAATAATAATGAGTTCCTCGCAGTAAATCAGTTTACAGTAATAGAAAATGACAAAAACAGAAGGCTTGATATTGTCATATTTATCAACGGAATTCCCCTTGTGTTTTTTGAACTTAAAAATCCATTTGATGAATCTACTGATATAAAAGACGCTTTTGATCAGTTCCAGACATATAAATATGAGCTTAGCCACTTATTCAAATTCAATGAAATCCTTGTAATAAGTGACGGTTCTTTTGCAAGGCAGGGAACAATCTCTGCAAACTATGAAAGGTTTATGGCATGGAAAAGCATAGACGGAAGCAGGCTTATTGATGACGATTCTCTGCAGCTTGATACAATAATCAAAGCTGTATTTGATAAAAATAATTTAATTGATTTAATAACCCATTTCATTGTTTTTGAAAATGAAGATGGAAGGCATACAAAAAAGCTTGCTGCCTATCATCAATACTTTGCAGTAAACAAAGCAATCAAGACAACAATACAGGCCTGTGGTGAAAGAGGAGATAAGCGGGGCGGAGTTATATGGCATACGCAGGGCTCAGGAAAAAGTCTTACCATGGTATTCTATGCAGGAAAACTTGTTTTAAACTTAAACAATCCCACTATTGTAATGCTGACTGACAGAAATGATCTCGATGATCAGTTATTCGGAGTATTTTCAAGATG
>DBPS01000056.1:947-35833 GCA_002304935.1 Candidatus Humimicrobium oleiphilum
AAAGGAGAAAAACATCCTCTTCTCTCAGACAGGTCAAATATTATTGTAATTGCAGATGAAGCCCACAGAAGCCAGTATGATTTTATAGACGGATTTGCAAGACATATAAGGGATGCGCTTCCGAATGCTTCTTTTATCGGCTTTACCGGAACACCTCTTGAAAGAGAAGATAAAAACACCCCTGAGATTTTTGGAGATTATATTGACATCTATGATATCGAAAGAGCGATAAGGGACGGTTCAACAGTAAGCATTTACTATGAAAGCCGTCTTGCAAAATTAAAGTTAAAAGAGGATGAGATTCCAAAAGTCGATGAAAAATTTGAAGAAATAACTGAGGGTGAGGAAGAAGACGAGAAATCAAAGCTAAAAAGCAGGTGGGCAAGACTTGAGGCAGTTGTAGGAACTGAGAAGAGACTGAAGCAGGTTGCAGAAGATATAATAAATCATTTTGAAAACAGGCTTAAGACAATTGAAGGCAAGGCAATGGTGGTATGCATGTCAAGAAGGATATGCATTGACCTTTATAACGAAATTATAAAGCTGAGACCAGAATGGCATAGTGATAATATAAATGATGGCTCATTAAAGATTATAATGACAGGTTCTGCCAAGGATGATATAAGCTGGCAGAAACATATTTATTCCAGGGAACAGAAAAGATTTCTTGCTGAAAGATTTAAAGATCCAAAAGACAAATTCAGGATGGCTATTGTAAGGGATATGTGGCTTACAGGATTTGACGTGCCATGTCTTTCAACAATGTATATTGACAAGCCCATGAGAGGGCATAATCTGATGCAGGCAATAGCAAGGGTTAACAGGGTATATAAAAACAAACCCGGAGGGCTTGTCGTTGATTACATAGGTATCGCCTATGATTTAAAGAGGGCAATTGCAGATTACACTGCAAGCGGAGGCAAAGGCAAGCCTGTTATAGATAAGGAAGAAGCAGTTGCAGTATTAAAGGAAAAACATGAAATACTGACAGGGATAATGCATGGATATGAATATAAGCAAATATTTGATGCTCCTTTTGAGGAAAAGATGCAGATTATCCAGGGTGCAATAAACTTTATTATTGCAGATGAAGAAAAAAAGGAGAGATTCTTAAAATACAGCACCGAGTTATCAAAAGCATATTCGCTATCTGTTCCCCACCCTGATGCATTAATGCTTGCTGATGAAGTAGCATTTTTTGATGCAGTCAAGTCAAGGATTAATATAATAACCAGGCCGCCTGCTGGCAAAAAGGAAGAAATCGAGCAGGCAGTAAAACAAATAGTATCTGAAGCAATTACTACAACTGAAGTTGTTGATATCTTTGCAGCAGCCGGTATTAAAAAACCTGATATTTCGATTTTGTCCGATGAATTTTTGTTTGAAATTAAGAACTTAAAACATAAAAACCTGGCAATAGAGTTATTAAAAAGACTTATAAATGATGAAATAAAATTAAAGGCAAAAAACAATCTTGTAAAATCCAGGGAATTTTCTGTAATGTTGGAAGAAGCTGTAAAGAAATACCACAATAAAACTATTGAGTCGGCACAGATCATTGAGGAGCTGATTAATCTTGCAAAGGAAATAAAAAAATCAGGCGAGAGGGGAATAGAACTTGGCCTTGATGAAAAAGAAGTTGCTTTTTATGATGCTCTTGAGACTAATGACAGCGCTGTAAAAATACTTGGTGATAAAGTTCTAAAAGAAATTGCTAGAGAGCTTCTTTTAACAGTAAATAAAAATATTACTGTCGACTGGAGCATAAGAGAAAATGTAAGAGCCCATCTGAGAGCACAGGTAAAAAGAATATTAAGAAAATTCAACTATCCCCCGGACAAACAGGAAAAAGCAACCGAAACTGTTATAAAACAGGCAGAACTATTTGGGGAAAATTATCCTTTGATTTAATCAAGATTAAAAAATCATTGTTTACTAATCCGACAACTAATGTTTAATATCTCAACAATTTATGTTATAATTCAGTCCGGAGGTAATTTAAATGAATTCATTAAAAATAAATAATCTGACTGAACTTGGTAATAATATAAAAAAATACAGAGAAGAATTAGGATATTCACAGGAGAAGCTGGCAAAGAAAATGGGTCTTCCCCGTTCCTCAATTTCTCTAATTGAATCTGGGAAAAGAGAACTTACAAGTACTGAACTTGCACTGCTTTCCAATCTTTTTGATACATCTATTGATGAGCTGCTTTATAAAAATAATTGTTTTAAAGATATTAAGTCAGAAGAAAAAAATGAACCTGTATTTAATAAAGAAAAGTTCAGGCAGACCTTTTTATATCTGATTGAAAAATGCGGTTCAAAAATCAATGTTGGTAAAACTGTATTATATAAACTGCTATATTTTATAGATTTTGATTATTATGAGCTTTATGAAGAGAATTTAACAGGAGAATCATATAGAAAAATTGCACATGGTCCTGCTCCCTGCCATTTTGAAGAAGTCGAAAAAGAACTTATTTCAGAAAGCATGATTATAAAAACTGTTGCAGAATACCATGATTACAATCAGATTAAATATATTCCACTTGTAAAACCAGATATTAACATATTCAGCATAAATGAAAAAGAAGTTATTGACAGAGTAGTTGACAGACTTTCATCTATGAACGCAAAGCAAATTGAAGATTATTCCCATGAGGATATACCTTATGAGATAACTGATGATAAAGAAATAATAAATTACGAAACAGTCTTTTACAGAAAGGATATGCACTCAGTTAGGGAATAAATATGGAATTTTCTTATCTTTCAGAGTTTGAAAAAGATTTAAAGAGATTATTAAAAAAGTATCCGACTCTGGAAGAAGATATAAAAATACTAAAACAATATCTGCAATTATATCCAGATGGAAAAATTCCAATTGTTTTCCCGGTAGGTGATTTAGGGATAGAGACAAAAATATTTAAAGTTAAAAAATTCAGATGCAGATATCTTAAAGGGAAAGGATCTCAAAGTGGCATAAGAATTATTTATGCTTATTTTATAGAGGAAAAAAGAATTGAATTTATAGAGATTTATTCAAAATCAGACAAAGAAAATCATGACAAAGATAGAATATTTTCAAACTACAAATAATTGTTTAAAAATTAGGTGAATCTTTTTAGTTCATTTATCTGCCACTCTCTTTCGAGGGTTATAGCATCAGTATTGTTTGAACTAATTAAACCAATTACTTTAATGGCATAATCTGATGCAATCATTGCATGTTCTTTCATGTGTCCGCTTGCAACTGCCTGACCAGCAGCTCTTAATGCTGTTTTCTTTATCAGGCTTTCACATTGGCGGGCAAGTTTATGTATCTTAAATCCGGCTTCCCTGATTTCACATATTCCTGCTTTTTCTTTTTGCCATAATTCATTTACATTAAATCCATCAACTATTTCCTTTATTAAACTATAATCGATTTCTGCAATTCTCAAAATATGTTTTGCCAACTGTAAAGACCATTTTGCCACATCTTTATGGTTCTTGTTTTCATATAATTTATCAAGCTCCGCTCTTAGCTGATTATTATCAGATATTTTGAGTTTTAATCTTGTCGGCATGATACATCTGCTGGAAAAGTATAAATATTTATGGATGCCATTCAGGATTTTTTGATTTCCTTCATAAGATTTGTCATTTCAATTGCAGTCAGTGCTGCATCCCAGCCTTTGTTCCCCTGGCTTGTGCCTGCTCTTTCAATAGCCTGCTCCAAAGTATCGGGAGTTATTACTCCGAATGCAACTGGTATATTCAGATCCATGTTTACTTTGGCAACTCCTTTAATTACCTCACTTGTAATGTACTGATTATGGCTTGTCTCACCTTTCATAACGGAACCAAGACAGATAATAGCATCATATTTTTTGGACTCTGCCATAACCTTTAAAGTAACTGGTATTTCAAAAGCACCCGGTACCCACGCTACTGAAATATCGTCTTCCGCTGCACCGTGCCTTTTAAGACAGTCAATAGAACCGGCTAAAAGTTTGTTTGTAATAAATTCATGATATCTTGTAACTATTATCCCGAATTTTATTCCGGATGCATCTAAATTTCCTTCATATAATTTCATTATTTCCTCCTGTTAAAAATAATTTTTTCAGTGACTTTAATTTCATTTTTTATTAATATCAAAATTTGCATAATCTTATATTTGCATTTATTTTTTCAAAATCTAAACAAATAGAGCTTTTTATCTACAGATTATCAGAGCATGTGATCCATTTTTATTTTTTTGGTTTTAAGATATCTTTCGTTTGTCTTGCACGGTTTGATTTTTACGGGGATTCTTTCAGTGATGGTAAGCCCGTATCCCTCAAGTCCGATTATTTTTTTCGGATTATTTGTCATAAGATTTATTGTGGTTAGTCCAAGATCAGAAAGAATCTGGGCGCCGATTCCATAATCCCTTAAGTCTGCATCAAATCCTAATTCAATATTTGCCTCAACAGTATCAAAACCTTTGTCCTGAAGTTCGTAAGCTTTCATTTTATTGCATAAACCTATACCTCTGCCTTCCTGTGCCATGTAAAGCAAAACGCCGCTTCCTTTTTTGTTAATCATCTTAAATGCCTGGTCCAGCTGGTCACCGCAGTCGCATCTGCCTGAGCCGAAAGTATCTCCGGTCAGGCACTGGGAATGTACTCTTACCAGCACATTTTCCATACCTTTCACTTCTCCTTTTACAAATGCAATATGAGTCTCATTATCAATAAGGGATTTATAGGTAATTGTCTTAAAATCACCCCATTTTGTAGGTAGTACTATTTCGGAAGCTTTTTCAATAAGCTTTTCTGTTCTTTTACGATATTTTATAAGCTCAGCAATTGTTATTATTTTTAAGCCATATTCTTTTGCAAGTATCTGCAAATCTTCCAGTTTTGCAACTTCCCCGTCTTCCCTTAAAACCTCACAGATTATTCCAACAGGCTGCATTAAAGCAATTTTCAGGATGTCGACTGCGGCTTCGGTATGTCCGGCTCTGTTTAAAATCCCTCCAGGTTTTGAACTTACAGGAAAAATATGGCCGGGTATTGTAAAATCTTCCGGTTTTGCATTTTCTGAAACAAATGTCTTTATAGTATTTAGTTTTTCCCTTACAGAAATCCCTGTTCCTTTATTAACAGATGCATTTATTGATAAAGCAAAAGAAGAACTTGTGTTTTTTCTTCCCTGCAGATGATCTATCATCAATGGTATTTTTAAATCTTCGAGTTTTTTTTCTTCGCAAGGCATATAAATAAGCCCTTTTCCCTTATTGATAAAAAAATTAAGAGAATCGTGGCTGACTTTCTGGGCAGCCATAAAAAGAACTCCTTCTGTCTCATCGCCTTTGCTATCCACAATAATGCAGATTTTGCCTTCTTTTATGTCTTTTATTATTTCCTGTGTTGAATAAAATTTATTTGAATCCATATTCTTTCAGTTTCTCCTCCAGATTTTTGTCCTTATCTTTGGGAATATCTTTTATATCATTATTAATACTGAGCATTTTTAAATAATTTACTGCAGTTGATGAAGACAATGATTGTCCTCCTGCTGCAAACATTTTCGAGGTGCCTGAATATCTGGCCATATTTATTATATATCTTGCCATCAGGTCCACTTCCAGGTTTACTTTTTCCCCTTTATTTTTAAATTTAAGATTAGTGTTTTCAAAAGTAAAAGGTATGACTGCAAATTCCAGATTATTTTTAACTACGTCTGAAATCGTAAGGCTTATTCCGTCTACAGAAAAAGAACCTTTCGGAGCTGCAAATTCCAGCAGGTTTCGCGGTATCTTTATAGTTAGTTTATAAAAATCCCCGATTTTTTTAATATCTGCTAATTTTCCCACATCATCAATATGTCCGGTAACGATATGCCCCCCAAGCTTGTCTTTAAGGGAAACTGCATCCTCTAAATTAACTCTTTCACCTGATCTGACTGAACCAAAAGTGGTAGACTTCAGCGTCGAAAAAGAAATATCGGCTTTAAAACCTGACGGATTAAATTCTTTTACTGTCAGGCAGCATCCATTGACTGCTATTGAATCCCCCATCTTCATATCCAAAGCAATCTCCCGGCAGCTTATTTCTATTTCAAGTCCGGTGTTTATTCTTGTTACTTTTTTTATAAGGCCGATTTCCTTTATTATTCCTGTAAACATGGATATGCCTCAATTAATAAGTCATTTTGTATTTTTTTAATTTTATCGAATTTAACATTTATGCTATCGGACATCTTGTCAATTCCCAATTCATTAATAATAGAATAAGGATTGTTTCCCCCGATTATCTTCGGCGCAATAAAAAACAGGAATTTATCAATCAGTCCTGATTTTAAAAACGATGTAAGAAGCCCCGGCCCGCACTCAAGCATAATCGATGTTATTTCATATTTTTTAAAAAGTATTTCAAGTATTTCATTTAAATCCAGTATCTTTTCAATTTTTCCCGGGTTCGGATTTCCAGGTTTTTGATTCTGTATTTTCTGACCCTTAGCGTTATATACCGCAGGCTTGTTTTTTGACTTATTTACAACTTCAATATTGACCCCTTTATTTAAAAGAAGATTATAATTTTCAGCTTTATTTTCAATACTTTCTGCAGAGGTAAAAATTATGGTTTTTATATACCTGGAAGTATCGGCAATATTTGAATTTATATTAATATCAAGTTCCGGATCTATAATTACTCTTCTGAAGTTGAAATATTGTATTTTTTTTCTTTTTCCATCTTTATCAGTAATAAGGATTTCTTTTTTTAAAAAAGTTTTTTCTATATTTTCAGAACAATCTTCATTAAATAAATGAACCATTCTTCTTTCAAGCGATTTTCTCGGGTATAAAAAAGGATTGTCTTTCATAACGGTATTAATTCCGGTAAGCACACACCCGTATTCAAATCTTATTTTTTGCACAAATAACCTGGATTTTTCACTAGTTATCCATTTTGAATCCCCGGTCCTTGCTGCCAGGTTCCCATCCAGGGTAGAGGCAGTTTTTGCACAAATAAAAGGTCTGTTTTTTTTAATATTTGTAAAAAATATCTCATTTAATTGTTCTGCCTGTTTCTGCAGAAGCCCTGTCCTTGCTTTTAAGCCAGCCTGTCTTAATTTAAAAAGCCCCTGTCCGTTTATTTCTGGATTAGGATCCTGAATGCTGATTATGATTTCTGAAAATTTATTTGAAATAAGAGCATCAGTACATGGGGGAGTCCTCCCGTATATGGAACATGGCTCAAGAGTAACATACATTTTCAAACCTTCCGGAAGCCTGCCGCCTAACTTAATTTTAGCATTTTTAATAGCATTGATTTCTGCATGCTCATACCCGGCTGCAGCATGAAATCCCCCCGAGATAAAAATACCATCTTTTACGATTACAGCTCCCACCAGGGGATTAGGGCTTACAGTACCCTTCCCTTTTCCTGCAAGAGTTAGCGCTATTCTCATAAATTTCTTATCTTCTTTTGTGAAATCTTCCTTTATCATTTCAGGCTGTAAATAATTCTAATATGCAAATAAAAAATCCATGGAGAAAATCCATGGACTAAAAAAATAATAATAGTCTTTGAATTTCCTCCCATCCAGACTTTGACTGTCGGTCTTAGAATTTCACTAAGTCTTGCTTTTGCTTGCGGACTGTAACCGCCGGTAAGGATTTGCACCTGTCCTCGAAAATCCAGAATTAATTATATCAGAAAAGTCAAATAAGTATTAATAACTTTTTAAGATAAAAATTTTATTTTTAAAAAATCCAATATTTATTATAATTTTAATGTAATTCTTTAACTGATTATAAAACCTGGCAGGAAAAACCTAAAAGGAGACAGTATGTTTATAAAGAAAATACTGATATTTATTTCGGTTTTTATGCTATGCATTTTCGGTTTTGCATCTCCTGTTATGGCGTTTACAACAAAGGGAGGAGAAAACTTAAATATTTCAGAAAATATTGAAGATGATGTTTATGCATTCAGCAATACCGTAACTCTTACAGGAAACGTGGAAGGAGATCTTGTTGCAGCAGGCTCACAGATAAATATATTAGGAAATGTGAAAGGTGATTTGCTTGTAGCCGGAGGCACTATTACAATAAATGGTGAAATAGGAGATACTGCCAGAATTGCCGGCGGTATGATTACAGTAAATAATACTCTGAAAAAAGACCTGGTAGCTACAGGAGGCCAGGTTGAAATTTCTTCAAACTCTGTTATTGACGGAGATGCAGCAATAAATGCTGCAAGAATAGTCATAAATGGTAATGTGGGTGGAAGTCTTAAACTGTCTGCTGCAGAAGTAATAATCAATGGGAAAATAGGCGACACAGTTGAAATCACTTCTTCTGATATCAAAATAGGTAATAATGCAGAAATTTCCGGAAATTTTAATTATACTTCTGATAAAGAAGCCTCAGTTTCTGCAAATGCCAGAATTACAGGTAAAACCAACTGGACAAAACTGGAAACCGGCTCAAAGGAAAAATTAGATGTTGCTCCGGGTATAAAGAAAGGAGCTGCAGCATTATTTACTGCAACATGGATCGGGAGCAAGATTGTAAGATTTTTAAGCTGTTTTGTTTTGGGCATAATTCTTTTACTGGTTGTTCCATGGGCTTTTAATAAATTCAATGAAAGAATGAAGAAAAGTCTTGGCTATTGTGTGGGAGGCGGAGCAATAGTCCTGTTCGGCAGTCCTATTGCCATGTTTATCATTTTAATCATAGGGATTATATTATTTGTTACAATAATAGGATCATTACTCGGAGCTCTTGCAGTATTTGCTAATTTTTATCTGATACTTGGTTATGCATTGCTGTTATTTGTCAGCAATATCTTTTTATCATTTTTTATCGGCAGCCTTATATTGCATAAAGGTGTTAAAAATTTACACAAGTATGGGTGGAGAGTGCTTGCATTTCTAATAGGTCTTGTAATTACTTCTATATTGTTTGCAATTCCTTTTATTGGCTGGCTTGCACAATTCATAGCAATACTTTTTGGATTTGGCGGGCTTGTAATGATAATAAAAGACTGGTTTGCTTCATTTAAGAAACCCGGAACTACATATTAGAAATTAATTAATATTGGTATTATTCAAGGACAGAAGTACATTAAAAAATCAGCCCTGTCTATGCAGGGCTGATTTAAGATCTATTTTTAAAGTAAATAAATTTTTATTCAGTTGTTATAGCTTCTGAAGGGCAGCTCTCTACGGCTTCCTGTATGCATTCCTCATCATACTCGTCGTAGTCTGTCTTGACAACCTCTGCGATATCCTTATCTTCGTTCATCTTAAAGATATCAGGACAGGTTTCTTCGCATAAACCGCAACCTGTACAGAGATCCTCGTCGATTCTAACTTCCATTTAAATCCTTTCGTTTATTTTTTAAATTTAGCCTGCTTATATCCAAGCTAATTTATAATGTAATATACATAATTTTTACAAGCAATACAAATATTTTTAATAAAAATTTATTTATTTTAAAAATACGGTAAATTTATGAAAATATTGAAAAATCAAATGCAATTACCTTTAAAAAAGAGTAGAATACTTTTGGGAAACAAACCTCTAATAAATTAGCCAGAATTTATAATTTATTTACATATTTTTAATTATTGAAAACAGGGGGATAAAATTGCCTAAAAAGATAGAGATAGCATTTCAGGAAAACAAAATAGAGGCTGTTTTAAATGATACAGTTACTTCAAAAAAATTATTAAAGATGCTACCGATAAAGTCTGAAGTTAATTTGTGGGGAAACGAACTTTATTTTGAAATTCCGCTTAAAGCTGACCTGGAAAACGGAAAAGAGCTTATGGAAATTGGGAATATTGCTTTCTGGCCTTCCGGAAATGCATTTTGTATCTTTTTTGGTCCGACCCCGGCAGGAGACGGGAGTCAGCCCAGGGCAATTAGTCCGGTTACGGTAATAGGTAAAATCATAAGTGAAGATGGAATTGACAAATTAAAACAGTTAAACCCATCTGATCCAATAGAAATCAGAGCAGCTAATAGTAAATAATAAAATAATTTCTAATATTTATTAAAAATACCAGTTAATGGTTTTCATTGCTCCTATGAAAGCCAAGTTTTTCAACTGGATTCCCTCAAGCCCGCTTTGGCTTAAAATTTTTAACAGATAAACCTGTCTTAAATTTAAAAGATTTTCAGATTAGGCAGTAGCGGAAACATATAAGCAGGCCATTTGTTTCTATTAATATGTAAATATAAGTTACGCACTGATTGTTAGTTTAATATTACAATGGAATTTGAGCAGATATATTGTTAATATAGTATTGGGAAGCAAGGCTAATAAATATATTTTTATTAATATCTGAATTGATGGAGGGGGTAGTTTAATGTTTGATATCAATAATCAATCAGAGGAAATAAAAAAGATTCTCAATTACACTTCAACAGACAATCTGTTTATAAGTCTTTACCTTGAAGTAGACGCATCAAAAATCACAAAACAGGATTATCTGTCAAAACTAAATTCCATGATTGTTGAAAAGAAATCAGAGATAGAAAAAAATCCGGCAATAAGCAATTTGAGCAGGAAAAATATAATTGAACTCTTCAGTAAAATAAAAAATTATTTCAATGATTATTTCAGGCCGGAATTTGTAAAAACAGTTCTTCTTTTTGCAGGGGAAGACAATACATGGATGGAAATAAAACTTCCCATAAATATAAGATCAAAAATTATCATAGATCCAAAACCCCATACGCAGGTTTTAAGGACATTGATGGATAGCACAATAAGATATGGGATTCTGGAAATAGACAGGGAAAAAGCACAGATATATCTTATGTATCTTGGTCAGATAAGGGAAGGATTTGCAGCTTTTATAAGCGAGGTTCCGCCCCAGGTTAAATACAGGAGGGAAGGTTCTGACAGGGAAAGCCAGCAGATGGGCAGGATAGAAGTAAAGCTGAATCAGTTTTTCAAAATAATAAATGAAAAACTACTGTCTTTGTTCAGGGAAGGTAAAATCGATACTCTTATTCTTGCTGGCACCAAAGATATAGCTTTGCAGTTTAAAAATTATATGAGCTCAGGCATACAGTCAAAATATATCGGGTACATTACATCAGATACACCATTTTCATCACAGAGCCTGAAGGAAAATGCATTAAAACTTATCAATCAGGTAGAGACTGAGAATAAGAATAACATTGTTGAAAAATTGCTGGGGGAATACATTCCAACTGAATGGGGAGTGATCGGAGCTGAAAATACCATAAAATATTTAATGCTGGATCAGGTAAAAATCCTTATATACGATTCTGACTTTGAAATTCCGGGATATGTCTGTGAAAAATGCGGGTATATAACAATAAACCAGCAGGCGGGCTGCCCTTACTGTGATGGCAAAATGATTTACTATAATGATATTACTGATGAAGTAATAGAAACTGCTCTTAACCAGGGCTGCGAGCTGATAGAGATAAGAGAAAATCAGAGACTAAAAGATGCAGGGAACATCGGGGCAGTCTTAAGGTTTAAGATATCTGTCTGATTATAAAAGGCATATTTTTCCTGTAAAATTAAAATATTGACTAAGAATATTAAGAAATTTAAATATTATTTGACAAAATTAATATATTAGCAATATACTTAATTCTCTCTTGTGTGTAATGATATTTTAAGTATGAGTTCGGATCGGTTACTTTTCGGTTACCTCTCGAAAGAAATATTATGAAGCGTGGAGAATTTAATATTTGCATAGGAGGTAAAAATGCAAGGTAACAAACTTTATGTCGGAAATCTTACTTATTCTGTTACAGAAGAACAAGTTCAAAAACTCTTCTCAGAACATGGCCAGGTAACCACTGTTAATCTTATTGGAAACAAAGGTTTTGGTTTTGTTGAGATGGGTTCAGCAGAAGAAGCAGACAAAGCTAAAGAAGCTTTAAACGGATTGTCATTTGAAGGACGTACGCTAATCGTTGATGAAGCTCGTCCTCAGAAAGACAGACCACAAAGAAACTTCGGTAGCAGAAGGTACTAATCTGCACACAAATATTTTTTTCTAATTATAATCAGTTAGATAAATATATTTATATAGTTTAGTTCCAATATTTAAATGGCTTGCCATAAATTTAAAAATCAGAAATGGTTTTATTTAAAAATGGCAAGCTATTTTTTTATCCATAATTATTTTAATTTAAAATACTGATAAACAGGGTTTTTATCAAAGGAGTTTGATATGTCAAAAGTACCGGGTTATTTTTTAGCAGATGACGGGGCGAAAATTTATTATTTCAAATGGATTCCCGAAGAAGAGATTGCCGGTATTATCCTTATTGCCCACGGGATGGCTGAACATGGTGAAAGATATGATGATTTTGCCAGTTTTTTAAACAAAAACTCATTTGCGGTATTTGCAAATGATCACAGAGGCCATGGAAAGACAGCGGGCAGTACGGATAAAGTCGGTTTTGTTTCAAGTGAAAACGGGTGGGAAATAATGGTTAAAGATTTTTTAAAAATGAAGGAAGAAGCAAAAAAACAATATCCTGCAAAACCTTTATTCGCCCTCGGACATAGTATGGGAACATTTATTATAAGAGATATTGTGCTGAATGATAATGAGCATACTTCTGCAGACCTGAAAGGAATAATATTATCCGGTACAGGATGCGGCCTTGGACTTATGGGGCAGATAGGAAAACTTATATTTAAATCGGAAATCGGCAAAAAAGGGCCAGCTGGGAAAAGCAAACTTTTGCATGAAATGTCTTTTGGAAAATATAATAAAAATTTCAGGCCAAACAGAACCGAATATGACTGGCTGAGCTCCAATAATGATAATGTCGATAAATATATTAAAGATCCTTACTGCGGTTCTGTTTTCAGTGCTTCCTTTTTCAGAGACCTTGCAAGCGGTATTGAAAAAGTCAATAATTTCAGGAATATAAAAAATGTTAATAAAGATCTGCCTGTTCTGCTGATTTCAGGTGAAAAAGATCCTGTGGGTAATTTTACCAGAGGCGTTAAAAGAGTATACAGGGACTACATCAGAGCCGGAGTATCAGACATACAGATGAAATTTTATGAAGGTTTCCGTCATGAAATATTAAATGAAACCGGAAAAGAAAAAGTTTACGAAGATGTTCTGAACTGGGTTAAAAAGCGAATCAGCTAAGCTATAAATATCTTTAAAAAAATTCTTTCAGTTATTTTTCTATGGTCATGCCGGCTATTATCGATGCCTTATAGTCATTATTTATTTTAAATATTATTTCCCCCATTCTGACAGGAGCTTTTACTTTTACTTTTTTAAGTTCTTCAATAATTTTAAAAATATCTTTTTTGGGTACTGCAATATTACTTCTGACAGGTAATCTTGAATAGTCTTCTGAACCTATACTGACGGTTGTGGTTAAAATCCTGGCTGGATTAAATATCTCGTTTTCAGCAAATGATAATCCTTTTCTGCACTTGTTCCCGGAAATGGAAGAAATACAGCAATCATCTGTAATGACATCAAGGATACAGCCTTCAGGGCAGCTTATACATGTTAATTTCTTATTTTCCATTTTTTAAATTTTAAATTAGTGAATCTGTTATTAAAATCAAATTTATTAATTGTTATTAGAATAATTAATATTAAAATTATTTTATATTTATTGATGCTTTGATACCAGTTTTTCCCGCTGCCTCAGCTATATTCTTTAAATTATCTTTTAATATTTTTATTTTTATAAGCTCACCTGGAAAAACATATTTTATTTTTTTTGAAAACAATATTTTTTCTTCAAAGCCATTTTCTGACAATTTGCCATCAGCTTCTTTTACGGAAGCAGGACGGATGCTGAATTCTGCATTTTTAAATGGTTTTTTCGCCCTTACCCACAGATCCACATCTTCAAAGGAAGTAATTATCTGCGGAATTATCTGGGCAATGTTTTCATCAGGAGATATTCTTACTGCAATATTCCCTCTGGTTGTTTTATTATTAAGATAGTCAAAAGCTTTTCTGGCAGCAATATACGCATCTTCTGTCACATTATCAACCAGATCATTGACAAAAAGAGAATTTCCACATGAAAAAATTCCGTCTATATTAGTCTGAAATTTTTCATCTACTTCCGGACCCTGAGTGTTTTTATCGATATAAACGCCAGCTGTTTTTGCCAGCTCATTTTCGGGAATAAGACCCACAGAAAGCAGAAGGGTGTCGCATTTTATTCTTCTTTCAGTACCTTTTACCGGTTTCAGGCTATCATCTACCTGTGATATTTCAACTGACGAAAGGGAACTCTTTCCTTCTATTTTTGTGACTGTATGACTTAAGCTTAAGGGAATATCATAATCATCAAGACACTGGACGATGTTTCTTTTAAGGCCTGTCGAAAAAGGCATAAGTTCAAATACCCCCTTGACATCGCATCCTTCCAGCTTTAAGCGCCTTGCCATTATAAGACCGATATCACCTGAGCCAAGAATAACTATTTTTTTCCCTGGAAGATATCCTTCTATGTTCACAAGTCTTTGTATAAAACCTGCTGTGAAAACACCTGCAGGCCTGCTTCCCGGGATCAGTATCTGTCCCCTTGTTCTTTCCCTGCATCCTGTTGCAAGTATCAGGGATTTCGAATTTATATTTACAAAGCCATTATTTTTGCCTGTTGTCATTACGCTGATTTTTACTGAATCAGAATTATTTACTGACAAAGCAAAAGTATCCTTAAAAATTCTGATTTTTGTCCTGCTTACCAGATCTATTAATCTCTGGGCATATTCCGGACCTGTAAGTTCTTCATTAAAAATCCTTGTCCCGAAACCGCTATGTATGCACTGTGGCAGTATTCCACCCAGGTAATGTTCCCTTTCTATGATTACTATGTCTTTTATGCCAAGCTCCCAGGCTTTTATTGCAGCTGATAATCCTGCCGGTCCGCCCCCGATAATAGTCAGGCTGCAGTTGATACTTTTATATTGTTCTTTGTCTAAGGCAATCATAATTTATTAAATCTTATATTTTGCAATATACGAGTCTTTGCCGCATTTTGTTATTTTTTCAAATGGGATTTTCAGTTCCCGTGAAATGATTCTCATGACTTTTAAGAGACAGTAGCCACCCTGGCACCTGCCCATACCTGCCCGGGTTCTGAATTTTATACCGTCTACTGTTGTTGCTCCTTTTTTTACCGCGTCAACGATTTCAGCTTCAGTGACCTTTTCGCATCTGCATACTATCTCATATTTCTGCCTGTCATCTGTATTTTCTGATTTTTCTGTCTCTATCTTGTTTTTTATATTATTGATTTCATTCTTTTCGTTTTCAGATATATATTTTCGGCTTTTAGCCATTTTAATTCCTGTATTTTTTATAATATCTGAAACTATTTCTGCTATTATAAAAGCACATGTCAAACCAGGTGACTGGATTCCGGCGACATTTATAAAATTTTTATTTGCTTCACTTTCATTGATTATAAAATCACCTGTATCGGAAACTGCTCTCAAACCGGCAAATTCGGTAATGATTTTTCCGAAAGGAATATTATTAAACATTTTTGAAGCATTTTCTTTTACTTCATCAAGACCCGCAGAAGTTGTTGAAAGATCTTTACCACTTATATGTTCATAATTGGGCCCGACAAAAAAATTGCCACTTACAGTCGGAGTGACAAGAAGACCTTTTGTTTTGCTTTTCGAAGAATCCGGCAGTTTGAAGTTGACGTGTTTTACAAAATCTCCAGCCTCTGAATCAAATAATATATACTGCCCTCTGTAAGCTCTTATTTTAAAAGAATCATCTCCTATCATTTTTGCTATTTCCGCAGAACTGACACCGGCTGCATTTATGACTATTTCTGACTGAAAAACATGATCAGGCTGATAAGCTGAATTATTTTTTGTTTTTATCATAAAAAGTTTGCTGCCGGACTGATTGCGGATATATTCTATGGATTTCACTTCATTGTCAAAGTAAAAATCAACGTCGTTCTTTAAAGCATTTTCATAAATTGATATTGCAGCTCCATATGGAGATATGACACATGTTTCTTTTGCAAAAAGAGTTGCCTTTACATCATTACTTATATTGGGTTCAAGTTCTTTTATTTTTTGTCTGTCGGTTATTATTTTAAGTCCCGAAAGCCCGCTGACCCTTCCCTGCTCCAGAAAATTTTCCAGAACTCCCATCTGGGAATCATGAAATATGTTTAACATCGAGCCGATATTTTTTATATGTATCCCAAGCTCATCAGCATTTTTTCTGAAAAGCCGGTTTCCTTTATGGCTTATTTTGTATTTAAGAGAATTTCTTTCGCCTGCATAGCCGGGGTGGATTATACCACTGTTTGCTTTGGTTGTTCCCCAGCCTGCATCTGATTCTTTATCCAGTACAGCAATGCCCAGTTTGTATCTTGCAAGTTCTCTTGATATTGCAAGCCCTGCAATTCCTGCCCCTATGATGATTATATCTTTTTTGATGATTCTATTTCCGGTACTGATTATTGCTGCCTTTCAGGTTTTTTATTTTCCAATTCGTTTTTAATGCTTTTTATAAGATCCGGGTATTTTATTGCTGCGGTTGCAATTGAAACCGCATCTGCTCCTTTATCCAAAACTCTTAAAACATCCCCTGTATTTTTAATGCCTCCCCCGGCAATAATGAAAATTCTTTCATTTTTTACTTTTCCCAGCAATTCCAATCCTGGTGAATCATTTTTTGTTCTTTCAAAATTTATATGAAAAAGATTAAAACCGCAATCATTAATTATTTTTATTGCATCCATGACATATTCATTATCAAAAATACCGAGTTTGATTATTAAAGGCAGCTCCAGATTATCTTTTAAGTCATGCAGTACTCTTTTTAGTTTTTCATGATTTTTTTTGAGGCACAAAGCTGAACTTGTATCTTTCTCAAGAAACATTTTCATAACTGAATGTGCGCAGTATGACAGGTAGTCTGCGCCAAGATCCTGGGCAGTCTTTAAAAAACTTATTGTATCTTTTATATCTATGCTTACAGCACTTACGCCGGCTTTGATTTTTGCATTTTTTACAATGCAGATATTTCTTTCCAGATTTTTATAATAAAGTTTTTTATCCGGACTGAAATAAAATCCATCAGGATAAGGTATTTTTTCCGAAGAATCTATTATATATGTACCAAGCATAACCAGGCCTGAGCCGGCTCCGTTTTTTATGCAGAAACTTCCGTCGCTGTATCCAGCCATTTCTGCCAGGACTATTTTTCTTTTGAGATCACTGTAAAAATTCTGACTGCTCATTCTAATTATAAATATTTTAAAAACATTATTATTGCAACCGGCATGTAAAACTTCAACTTTTTTTAAATGCACCGAATCAGATTATAACAAAAAAATATTTCGGGGTTGTTTTAATTGCTTATATATACATATAATTATTTCATGCAAAACGTTCTGGAATTAAAGACATTTATAAAAAAAGCAAAAGATACATTTGGCAATTATCTTGAGATAAGCAAGCCAAGATCAGTTGCCCTGTTATATTTTACTGCATTATCCTCAATGATAGTTGCTTCAACAGTATATTCTTTTAACTGGCTTAAAATAATTCTTCTTTCAATAGCTGTGATTTTGGGAGTAATGGGTGCAAATGCAACTACTAATTATATAGACAGGAAAATAGATTCGGAAATGGAAAGGACAAAGTCAAGAGCAATTGCTTCAGGAAAAATAAAACCTGCTTTCAAAGGATTGGTTTTTGCCCTTGTTCTGGTATTTTCCGGAATATCAATAGCATTTTATATCAATTGGCTAAGTGCCCTGTTTTTATTTCTGGGTTTCTTTAATAGTGCGATTCTTTATAATGGTCTTACAAAACAAAAGACAAGATACAATATACTCATAGGTGCTCCTTCCGGAGGATTTCCTGTTCTGGTCGCATATTCAGGGATATCTGGTGGAAGGATAGATCTGATTGCCATAATAATGTTTATATTTATTATTATCTGGACTCCCGCCCATATCTGGAGCCTTGCCTATTTTTACAATGAAGACTATAAAAAAGCAGGCATACCGATGCTGCCTGTTTTTTTAAGTGAAAAACAAAATCATATTCTTTTATCTTTTCTTAGCATTTCCATGGTACTGCTTTCAATTTTCTTATGGTTTTTTTTCCGTCTGAGCTATTTGTTTTTAGGAGTTATAGGAGTACCGGGTATTGCAATAATAATTATAAGCGTGTTCCTGCTCTGTCTTCCTGGGAAAAAATTTGCATGGATTTTATTTAAATTATCAAGCCCCTATCTGGCTGTTGTTTTTTTAATGCTTATTGCTGAATATATTTTTTAATGATAAATACAATAAAGTTTTTTTAGTCTTAAAAGTGTTATAATTATTTTCAAATAATATTTATATTTATATTTTTTCTTTATCTGATAGTTTTAAATTTTCATTACAACAAGAATCAGGAGATGTCAGGTGATAGATTTTGATAATTTTAAAAAAGCGCAATACATGTCAAAAAGGATGGCTATATTAAAAGAATGCTGTGAATTAAACGGATTAAGTATTAACTACCTTTTTGGTCTTTTTAATTACTATAACCAGAAGAACAGGGGAAGATGGTTTTGGCAGAGAGCTGTTTTTACCGGTGTTATTAAAGAAAAATATGACAATGTGAATCGTCTGGCCGATGATCTGGCAAAAAGTTCAAAAGACATGGATGAACCTGCTTTTAATGATGGTATTAAAGTTGTTTCTTCTGCTATTAACGATTTAATGATAAAAATGGAGGAGAATCTTGGAGTAGACAGGAGCATCGATAAAGATAAGGTGGAAGGATTTCTTGATAATAACATGTCAGCCCTTATAAAAGATAGCTTAAAAGGAATGCAATAAAAAACTGCCTTCAGGGAATTATAGGGAATTATAAATTAATCATAAATAAATTATTAAAAACTATTAAAAAATCAATCAGTTTCCTGAGCGATAGGATTAAATATCTGCGTATATCTTTTTCCGGCTTCAAAAACAAACTCACCATAATGTTTAACTTCATTATTACCATCATATTCGACAGCTATTTTATACGAATCAGCTGGAAAAACTATATCTGCTTTTGTTTTGGGGTTAATCTTATATATTCCGCCTGTATTTCCTGAAAAATAGATATTTATGACTGAATCTGAATTATTGGAAATAGTTAGCTGAAAATTTATTTCATCTCTTATATTAAATCTGTATATTATCTCCGGAATTGCTATAAAGTCGGAGCTTTTTATTGTTTCAATCTTGCATAAAGAGTAATACCTGGTAATTTTTTCAGAATTATCCGGATAATTCTGAAAAATATAATCAAAGATATGGATGGCATCTACATAATTTTTATCAAGAGCCAGGCTGATTGCATATTCCGAAAGGACATCGGAAGGTATTTTTGAATAAATATTTTCATCATAGATATTAGTGGAAATATCGGTATTATTTTTAAGAGCAATGTTTTGTGCAAGAAGGTATTCATCAAGAGCTTCTTTATATTTGCCATCTTCGATGAAGTCGGATATCTCTTTCATATAGCTTTCAAATATTAGTTTCTTTGCTTTGGTGACAAGTTCATTTTCAGGGTATTGTTCAATTAGTTCATTCAGCAGATCAATGCTCTGAATATAGTTTCCGGTATCTATGTGGCTGCCTGCTGCTTTAAACAGATATTCAGGCACTTTATATGACAAGATAAAAGCTTCATCACTGTTTGGAAATTCTGCTGTTATTTCTTTGAAAATATTTATTGCAAGAACAAAATTTACTGCAGATTTTTCATAATTTTTTTCATCATAAGCTTTTTGTGCAATTTTTGCATATGATTCACCAAGGATATTTTTTACTTCCAGGGTATTTTCATCAAGAATACCTTGTTCTATGCTGAGATTAATATATCTGATGGTATTTTCATAATCATCCGTTTTCTGGAATGCGGAAGTAATTCCCTTTAAAGAATCATCATAGTATCTTCCAGAGGAATAACTTTCAATTATTTCATTATAATTATCAATTGCAGTGCTGTAATCACCTGAATCAAGTGCTTTTTGTGCATTTCTTGATAATGCAAACGGTCCGAAAATACTCGATATGACCAGACCGGCAAGAAAAATAATAAAGAAAAGTATAAAAATAAAGCCGCCTTCAGCTCTTCTTGCCATATTAAAAATGGCAAAGATAAGACTTAATATAATTATAACAATACATGTAATGGGCAGGATATCCCAGAATTTTCCCTTATTTATAAAAAAAAGCACGGCAAGACCGATTATTGTTAAAATAAAAAGTATTATCAGAAGTATTGAACCTAGACCTAGCTTGCTTTTTCTGGTGTATTCGTACATAGTTTACGTCTTTTAATCACTATATCATAATTTTAAAACTCAAAATTGTATTTTAAACTAAAAATAATAAAAATTGTATAACAATCATTAAACTTTTATTTCCATTATTATGGTATCCCAGTATATATTATTATAAAGATGGTCTTTTTTTAATATTTCCTTTTTTTTAAAACCACATTTTTTATAAGATCTTATTGCTCTTTTATTATATTCATAAACAGATAAAGTAATTTTTTCAAGTCCGAGTTTCATAAAAGCAAATTTTATGACCGCTCCGGCAGCGTCACTCCCATATCCTTTTCCCCAGTAATTTTTTTCACCTATGGCAATCCCGAAATCTGCTTTTTTCTCATCCCAGTTTATTTTATGAAGTCCGCAATCTCCTATATACTTCCTTTCTCTCTGAGTCTCTATTGCAAAAACAAAATCGTTGACAGATATTGACATTTCCCTAAACCATCTTTCCTCTTTTTCTGTATCAAGTTCCGAGAAGTCAGATGAAAGAAATTTATTTATTTCCGGATCTTTCAGCCACTTTATCAATTGATAAAGGTCATTTTTTTTGAGAGGCCTTATGAGCACCTTTTTATTTCTTATTACCGTGCTCTTCAGCTTCCTAAAATCCATTTCATAAAATTTTATCCCTTTTGGGTTATTTAGTACCATGATATTGCAGCGCGTATTTTTTTAAAGAAAATAGAATTGATTATTAAAATTGTAATCTAATTTTGCTTTTAAACCAACCACAAGGAATGCAAATAGAATGTAACTGTGCTTAAATATCTATATATAAATAAATTGTAAAAAGATAAAATAAAAAAAATATTTTTTTATTTTTTATGAAATTTATTATCTATAAAATATTTCAGCGGGAAAATACATAAGGAGAATGAATGGGATTATCTATGGGAATAGTCGGACTTCCAAATGTCGGAAAGTCTACTTTATTTAATGCATTATTAAAGAAGCAGATAGCAGATGCTTCAAACTATCCGTTCTGCACTATCGCACCCAATAAAGGAATTGTCGAAGTTCCAGATGAAAGATTGCAGGTTCTGGCAAAAATGATAAATGTAGAGAAAATAATACCGGCTGTTGTCGAATTTGTGGATATTGCCGGGCTTGTCAAAGGTGCCTCAAAAGGCGAAGGGCTTGGGAATCAGTTTCTTGCAAATATCAGGGAGGTAAATGCAATATGCCATGTAGTCAGATTATTTGAGGATAAAAGTGTTGCACATACTGAAGCAGATTTAAACCCTGAAAAAGATACTGAGCTTATTAATACCGAGCTTATAATGGCAGACCTTCAGACTCTGGAGAAAAGAGATGTACCTAAAGGGAGAGCTTCAAAGGAAGATATTATAATGTGGGAAGCCGTATCTATTTTAAAATCAGAACTTGAAAAAGGGAAAATGGCCATAGATGTGGAACTAAAGGAAGAACAAAAAAGTGAGGCAAAGAAATTATGTCTGCTTACAGACAAACCTATAATTTATGTGGTGAACATAGGCGAGGAGCAACTAATGGAAAAAGATATTTTAACTAAAGATTTAAAACTAAAACCCCTTATTGTTTTATGCGCAAAATTAGAGTCTGAACTGGCACTGCTTCCACCCGATGACCAACAGGAATATTTGAAGCAATATGGCCTGGAAGAGCCGGGCCTTGACAGACTGATAAAAACTGCTTACAGCACTCTGGGGCTGGTTTCTTTTCTTACAACCGGCGAGAAGGAAACAAGAGCATGGACCATAGAAAAAGGAATGAAAGCCCGCGAGGCAGCAGGAGTCATACATTCTGATTTTATAAAAAACTTTATAAAGGCTGCAGTAATTTCATATGAAGATTATGTAAGCATAGGCGGCTGGACTGAAGCGAAATCCAAAGGAAAAGTAAGATTTGAAGGAGCTGATTATATAATGAAGGAAGGAGATATTGTTGAATTTATGGTCAGGCAATGAACAATGATGTTTTTAACTTAAGAATTTTAAAATTTTTTAAGTTATGAACCTGATACTTTAACCTGATTACTTTAAATATAATTTTTAAAAACCCGCTTCTTTGGTTATAATGTTAATGATTTTTTTTAATAACAATGTTATTAAAAATTGCATTATTTTTTAAAAAACAAGACAAGGGGGGAAAATGAGCGGAAAAAAAGTTTTCACTTCTGAGCAGGCAAAAGAAATCGGTGACAAGCTGGGAATAGATTGGAAAAAATGGGATATCGAGCAATTCAGAAGAGGTATGGATGTGGAGCTGGAACACGGGACTGAAGATCCAAAAACAAATGTAACCAATGATGACCCGTTACTGACAGGGAAAATTGCCCTTGCTCATTTAAATGAATTTCCTGATTACTACACTCGCCTGGATGAAATGGAAGAAGAAGCAGAAGAATATTGGGAGAATAAATAATCAGAAAACAAATTTGAATAAGTTATAAAAGGATAGGAGAAACATAATAAATGAAAAAATATGAATGTACTGTCTGTGGATATATCTACGATCCTGAGATTGCAGATCCTGATAACGGGATAGAGCCGGTTACAGAATTTTCTGATCTGCCTGAAGATTGGGTTTGTCCTGAATGTGGTGCAGAAAAAGATCAGTTTGAAGAACTGGAATAAAAAACAGGGCGTAATTTAAGCAATAGATATTTTTCTCTAAAAAAAGAGGTTTTAAGCTATTAATATTTTAAAGTTTAAAACCTCTTTTATATTTTGGATTTTAATGCATTGACAGGACATCCATTAAGGCAGATGCCGCATAAAACACATTTATTCTTGTCAAATTCAATTTCAAAACTATCTTTATTCATCGAAAGTGCATTGCTGAAACAAAGAGAGACACATACTCCGCAATTAACACAAAGTTCTTTATCAAGAATAATTTCCTGGGTAGCTTCCCTTACCTGAACCCCTTCTTTTTTAAAAAAATTCTTGCACTCTTCGATTTTGTCTTTTTTCCCTCTTATTTCAAGAAGCATTCTTCCTTCAAGGTTCGGCGTTATCTCAGCACGCAATATATTGAATTCAAGGTCAAAATCCTTGACAACGTGATAGACTATTGGTTTTGTAACAACATTTTTTGGAAAGCTGAGGATTAATTTTTCAGAAGCCATCAGATCTCCTCCTCATTTACAATATTTAAAGGTTTGGTAGATCCGGATGTAGGTATTTGTGAAACAGGGGAAGTCAAAAGGAAATTATTATCCTTTATCCATTTTTTTAGCAAAAGAGAAATTTCCTTTGCTTTCGGGTAGCTGGAAATAGAGCCTGTAGGTACTTCTTTTTTATTTATTGTTATTTTGCCTTCCCTTAACTGTTTGTAGTTTACTTTTCCAAAGGTTGGCTTACTTCTCCTCTGTACAGAATAATCTGATATGCTTACATAAATATCTTCATCTTTTACCTTTAGGTATTCAACCATTTCTTCATCGATTACAGGAATAGGTATTCCTACCCCGACAAACATGGTAACCCCATAACCTGTGAATATAGCAGCTTTTATAAATTGCGGGCTCATATTTTTTATATCACCTATGAGGGCGAGCGTACCTGCTCCTCCCAAAGGTACTCCGTTTGGCAGTCTTTCTACTTCCGGGCTATGCTGGGTTCCCTGCCATGCTACAAAACCGGTTCCGCCGCCAAGAAAAATTTTTGTTCCTATCCCTATGGTTCTGTAATACGGATCATTAAGCAGAGGGCTTAGCTGTCCTGCACTTGAATATGTCACATTTCCGAAATGTGGCAGAAGTTTTCCCATATAAGTGTATATTATTTTTCCAGATGAATTGGTTGCAACGGAATAATTCTGATAAGCATTTCTGGGATTAAACAGATATGCCTGGTTTATTGTATTTTTATTAATATAAGTATTGATTTCTTTTCTTGGATAACAGTCTGTACCATAAGCAGTTGATCTGAGTTTTATGTTTTTGCCAGCGATAAGTTCTTCTATGACATGCGCTCCCCCATAAGCCATGCCTTCACTTTCAGATAACTCTGTTGCACCGATATATGCATCGACTGCTGCGATTCCGGTATAAGCCGGAACATCATTAAGCCATACCTTTGCCATTTTGATGGGAGGATCGGAATGGCCGAAATTAATAAATGCCCCCGAAGAACACATCGGGCCAAATGTTGCAGTCGTAACCACATCGACTTCTCGGGCAGTCTTTTTTATCCCGTTTTCCTGAACATAATCGATTATCTCTTCAGCTGTCAGGACAACCACAGTACCTTTTTTTATTTTTTCATTTATTTCTTCAATAGTTTTTGGCATTTTTTTAAATTTAATATCATAAAATTAATTAATCTCTAATATTAAATCATAATTATTAATATTTAAAGATACTTTTAATCAATAACAAATATTTAGATCCCAGTCACATGTTTATAGATTTTTATTTAGTATTATTATATTATTTTATTAGCAATTGCTTATAATTAATTTCAATAAATTTTTATATAAAAACATTGGCTTTCTGGATTTTATGAAAAAAATCGCATTCTTTTATACCAAGGGCGGAACCGGCAAAACGACTATCTGCTTTAATTACGGATACTATCTTGCAGAAAATAAGAATAAAAGAGTTTTAATGCTTGATTTTGACCCTCAGGTAAATCTTGTTTATTCGTTCGGAAGTGATTATAAAAACGATGAAGGAAACAATCTTGAATCAATGCTGCTTGACTTTATAAAAGGCAGAAATGTCCTTCTTGAAGACTATACAATAAAAATAGGCAAGAATTTAACTATTCTTCCTACATCCAATAATATATCCGTAATAGATGAATATCTTACAGATTTTCTTGTAAAAAAATCTGTTGAAAAAGGTATTGCACTAAAATCCATGGAGAGAAATCTCTTATTAAAAGAGATGCTGGACAAAGTGATAAAACCCTGGGAGTTTGATTATGTACTGATTGATTGTCAGCCCAGTTTCTCTCTTCTTTCGAATACAGCGCTTATTTATGCAGAAAATATTCTGACAGTTTTGAAACCTGAGCCATATTCACTAGTTGATGTGGGATATATGAAAAGAATAATAAATAATCTTAATAGAAAATATAATACCGATGTTAATATTTCAGGCGTAATAATAAATGCTTTTGAAATCAGAAAAAAGCTGGCATGGGATATTTCAAAAAAGATTGAGTCAGATTTTGGAGAGGAAACCAGGATCTTCAGGGAAAAAATAAAATTTTTATCACAATACCAAAGCTCGATTTTTCTGGGGAATCAGCCTGTTTTTAAAATGTATCCCGGTAGTACCGCTGCAAAGAGCATGTTAAATCTTTTCAGCGAAATTGACAGCATTGTGATTGATTTGATAAATTACTAAAGTTTTTATTATTTTTTTAAAAATATTTTTATAACAGATTATATTTTTATATAATTAAAAAATAATATAGAATAAATGTTAAGCGCAAAAATGTATAAAACAGGGAGGATTCATGAGTTTAGGTGGCAATGCTTTTTCAGCTATTGATCTGGGTTCAGAAAATGACTATGTGGGACCGGAACAGTCAAAGACGCTCCTTACCATAAGAGGAGATTCAGCAAAAATAGAAGGAAAACTAATTATTTCGAAATCAATAGAAATTGATTGTGAAGTACATGGTGAGCTTGTTGTAGACGGTCAGCTTAAAATACAAAATTCAGGATATGTTAATGCTGATGTAAAAACTATTGACGCAGTTGTTACAGGTGTTTATGAAGGAAATATGGAAGCAAGCGGAAATGTTCAGATTACTGAATCCGGAAGAGTGAATGGTAATATAAAAACTGACTCACTTATTATTGAAAAGGGCGGGATCTTCAGTGGAAATGTTGTAAGAATTTCTTCAGAAACTGAAAAAAAAAATGAAGTAAAAGAAACTTCTGAGAGTTCAATAAATCTGACTGATGAAATAATAAACGAAGAAGTAGCTGAATCTGAATATGAAGTTCAGGAAGAAAAAGAAGAAGATACTCTGGAGCTATAAATAATTTAAAGATCAATTTTAATTAACAGGCATTTTTATAAATCAGCGCCAATTATACTGGCTGCTTACTAAGTATTGTTATTTAAAATCATTTATTAAAATTATTATTTAAAGTTAATCGGGTGAAAAAATGGCATTGAATCCAAGAATTAAAAATCCTCTTATTCTTAGCATTGTAGCTACTGTATTTCTTGTTCCGGTTCTTATCCTTTCAAGATATATTTTCCAATCTCAGTTATCATGTGTCCCGAACGGGATAATCTGGGCAGTGATAAGCGTTACGACAGTTATTTATTTTATTCTTATTTTTTTAGTTTTTCTTTATTACGGAAGTCTTGGAAAAAAATAAAAATTTATTCATAGAAAAGATTTTTGCTGACAGTCTTTATATTGATAAAGATATTTACAGGATTAATGTTACAGCCAAAGCAGAATTTTCCTGGAAGGTTTCATATAAGTATTCAGATCTGTTTATTTCCAGCAGCAAAGATATTTCGCCTTTTATCTCAGACAGGATAGTTGATTTTTATAATATTATTGAGAAAGAGATAAAGGAAAATCCAAATTTTGAGAAATCTTTTGTTCCCCTAAGCAGTATTTCTTCAGAGAACTGGATTATTTCAGAAATGAACAAAGCTTCCAAAACTTTCAATGTCGGTCCCATGGCAGCAGTTGCAGGTTCTTTGTGCGAATTTATAAGCAGGGATATACAAAATAGTGTCAGATATCTGATGATTGAAAATGGCGGGGATGTTTATATAAAAAGCAGCAAAGATGCCGTAATATCTGTATTTTTTAAAAATAATTACTTTAGGAACGGACTGAAGTTAAAAGTTGAAAAAAAACTATTACCCTGTGGCATTGCTTCTTCTTCAGGGACATTCGGTCATTCAGTTAGCCTGGGCAAAAGCGATATAGCACTGGTTCTTGCAGAAAATGCTATTGTTGCTGATGCAGCTGCAACAGCTTTTGCCAATTCAATAAAAAGCAAGACAGATTTGGAAAAAGCAGTAAATTTAATGAAAGACAAAAAAGGAATACTCGGTCTTCTGGCTGTAAAAGATGAAATGATTGCAATATACGGACAAATTAAACTAGTCTGATTTCTCTGCAGAAATGATTAATAATTAATGACGGCTAAAAAGGGTCATCTTAAAAGGCTGCTTTTCAGGCTGCTTTCCGGTACCCTGTCCTGTGGTCTTTGCTGATTGTAGGGCATGCCGGAATTTTCAGGTATAGGGGACTTTTTTTCTTCCAGCTGCTTTATTTCAAATATTTTCTGATCTTCGGAAATAGCGCTTTCACCTTTGAAGATTCCGCCTTTTTCAATTGTAAGCATTGCATCTTTCTGAATAAGGTTCCCGACAAATTTTCCAGTAGAAGTAATTTCAACTTCCCCAGAAGCAATCATATTGCCTTTGAAATTGCCGGCTATAGTAGCATCCTTTGTTTTGATCCTTGCTTCAACCTTACCTTCTTTTCCGATTATCAGTTCTTTTTCAGCAGTTATTTCTCCTGTTACTCTGCCATCTATTCTTGTTATTCCCGGAGAAAAAAGACTACCGTTGATAACCACTCCTTCTCCGATAATCGTCAGAGTTTTATTATTGTTTGCTATAGAATCAATATCTTTTTTTGAGAACATTTTTTCACCTTATCTTAACTTGGTAAATAACCTCAGGATTAATAATAAAATATTAAAGTACAACAAGCAAAATTAAAACTTAAAAAGACAGATAAAAGATTATAACATTATTTTATATAAAATGTTAATTACAAAAAAATATGATTCATTAATTTTTTGCTGAATTCTTTTAAAGACTTTATATTACTGTTTAGATTTAGTTATAAAAACATTTACATAACAATATTTTATTTTTAAAATGTTTAAAACATTTGAGGAAAACAAATCAAAATAACAATCAGGGATGTCCAATGGAGAAGAATTTTAAGAAATCGCATATTCCGCACAAGATTTCGTTTTTATCAAAAATATGGATAATACTTTTGACAATAACATTAATATCTGTTTTTTCATGCAGCCAGATAGGATTTCTAAACAATAATGGAAAATTCAAAAATGGTAATCCTTCAGACAATGTACAGAATTCTCAGGAATCCGGAAAAAATCTGCAGGAAGATGAAAAAACTGAATCTGTTTTGGAAAAACCCGGAAAGCAAGAAAAAGAAGTAATTTTATTAAAATTAAGCAGATTTGTACCGGATTTTATTTCTGCAATATTAAAACACAGGGCAAGAGAATTATTCGAAGATGTTGTTTTCATAGAGGAAGAAGTCAGGCCTGCATCAGAATCCACAGTTATGGAAGAGGGGCAAAAAGAAGTAGAAATAAGTGTTGATATTACAAAAAATGATAAAAGTGCAAATAATTATATTGTTTTCTGTGCTGTCAGTAACTTTTTTTCTGCAAAAGATAATATTAGTTTTGAAGAAATTGAAAGCTTGCTGACCGGTTCTGACGATAAAAATGAGGACAATGCCGATAATCAGGAGAATAGTGAAATCCAGGATATAAATACAGTTAATAAGACAAGACTTTATATCTCTAATGATATTGGGGATATTTTTAAGAAATTTTATGGCGAAATCGAAAATGAGGATGTAATTTTTGCAGACTATTCAGATATTATAAATGAGATATCACAAGATACCGAAGCCATTGCCATTATTGCTTTTGATAATCTGAAAAAAGATTTAAAAGTTTTAAATATCGATAACAAATCAATTTTTAGCAAAGAGTTCTCATATCCTGATTACCCTTTATCTTTTTCGGTAAGTTTCAGTTGTGAAAATAAAGACTATGCTTTAAAGATTAAGGAAGATTTCGAAAAAGATTTTTATTCGAATATGGACCCTCAAAAACTGGCAACAGTAAATATGACAGGTGTTACAGCACTTGTACGGGGTGTTGCAAACAGAATGGACAGAGAGGGGATTTTATATCCTGCAGAAAAAATAGCCCAGACATTGCAGGATGCTGACATAACCCATATAAGCAATGAAATCTCATTTAAGGAAAATTGTAATGCCGGACAAAGCGGAACTGTTTTTTGCAGCAAACCTGAGTATATCGAACTGCTGGAATTTGTCGGCACAGACGTAGTTGAACTTACTGGTAATCACCTGAATGATTATGGTTATGAGTACCTTGAAGATACTATTAATATGTATGATGAAGAAGGATGGAAATATTTCGGGGGTGGCATGAACCTCGGACTTTCAAAACATCCTGCTTTGTTTGAAATAAACGGCAACAGGATAGCTTTTCTGGGGTTTAACCAGTTTGGTCCCTCTTATGACTGGGCGACAAAAACACAGGCAGGTTCAGCCCCTCCTGACAATCCTTTTTATATCTCAGAGATAAAAAGACTAAAGGATGCAGGATATAATGTTATCTTTACTTTTCAATACGAAGAAGCATATCAGTACTCCCCGCTTGACTACCAGGTTGATGACTTCAGGGTAATGAGAGATGCCGGGGCTGATATTATAAGCGGGAGCCAGGCGCATCATCCTATGGGATTGGAATTAAACAATGAAGGCCTTATCTGTTACGGTCTTGGCAATCTGTTTTTTGACCAGATGCAGTCACTGGGAACAAGGCAGGGGTTTATTGCCAGGCATATATTTTATAATAATAAACATATAAGCACACAGATAATTCCGACAATGATTGAAGATTATTGCCAGCCAAGGCTTATGGAAGATTCCGAAAGAGAAGATTTTTTAAATACCATATTTAATAAAAGCATAAGACCTGATAGCTAGGACTTTTAGATTGATTGATAGGAAATAGCAGGTTAAAGGCAGGGTATAAGTGAAAAAACAAATATTGAAAAAATTTTTATTTATAATTATCCTTTCATTTTTTACTATTTCTTTAATGGCATCCTGTCAGCAGATAAAAAATACTCCTGGCATTGATGGCAAATCAGATAATGAATTATTACAAAGCGGATTACCGGATGATCTAGATGAAGATAACGTCTCGCAGGATAATGTAAATGGCAGCCAGACTCTGCAGGCAGATGATAACGACGATCCTGAAAATTCCCCTGAAAGCAATATAAAGGAAATAAGTTATTACATTTCCGGACTTATTCCCGGAGAGATCAGCTTATTAATTTCAGATAGCATTGACAAAGCCTCTCTTGGATATGAAAAAATTAAAATCAAACAAATATTTAATGAAGAAGATATTGCATATGCCGGCTTTGATATTGATTTTAATGACTATGGAGAAAAAACAGAAAATAAGATAGGGAATTATATTCTTGCTTTTGTAAGCGGTTTCTATAATTGTAATGACGGTGTTGTTTTTGAAGATTTTTTAAAGTTCTGGAACGGAGAATCTGCTGTTTTTCCTAATATCACTGATTCACCTGAAGATTCGGACATGGTCATTGAAGAAAGGATTTATAAAATACTTGCGAAAGTATTCGGAGAGTTTAAAGGCAGAAATATCAAAAAAGTTTCAAGCCAGGAAGAATTGTCCGATATTCTTTTTAATGATAAAAACACTTTTTCAGTAATCCCTTTTGAAAATATTGAAAAAGAATTCAAGGTATTTGAGATTGATTCTGTTTCAGTTTTTGATAAAAATGAGGGCAGTCTGGGGAATTACCCGCTGGAACTTGAAATAACGGCAAGCGTTAATGCTGATGATGATCTGACAAATATCTTAAAAAATATTAATTATGAGTCAATCACTAATAAAGATGAAAATAGCTTAACGACTTTAATGATGACTGGTTGTACCGCTCTGGTAAGGGGAACAGCTTCAAAAATGGAGCAGAAGGGCATCACTTATCCCGGAGGAAAAATTGCAGATACTTTAAAAAGTGCTGATTTAACACATATAAGCAATGAAATAACTTTTGTTGAAGGTAATCCGAGGGATAAGGAGGATAGGATCATCTTTAGCAGTGACCCTAAATATATTGAACTTCTTAGATTTGTTGGCACAGATGTTGTTGAACTTACCGGTAACCATATGAATGATTATGGACCGAAATGGATGGTGTATACGCTTGAAATGTATGAAAAAGAAGGATGGCAGTTTTTTGCGGGAGGAAGAAATCTGCAGGAGTCCTATAAACCAGCCAGATTTGATGTAAATGGCAATAAAATAGCATTTTTGGGATGCAACCAGTTCGGGCCAGAGTCTTACTGGGCAACAGATGATAAAGCCGGAGCAGCTCCTCCCAATTATGATGATTATGCAGAAATAATAACTGAATTAAAAAAGGAAGGATACATAGTTATATTTACTTTTTCACATCAGGAAATTTATGACTATACTCCTTCATCAGGACAGATAGAGGATTTCAGGAGAATGGCAGATGCTGGTGCAGATATAGTAAGCGGAAGCCAGGCCCACCACCCTCAGGCAATAGAGTTTTACAATGACAGTCTTATCTTTTATGGCCTTGGAAATCTCTTTTTTGATCAGATGAAGTCTCTGGGAACAAGACAGGGAATGATAGCAAAGCATATATTCTATAAAGGCAGGCATATAAATACAGTTATAATCACTACTATGCTTGAAGATTATTGCCAGCCAAGGCTGACAGACGAAGCTGAAAGATATGATATACTTTATAATGTTTTTAAAGCAAGCGATTTAAAACAGTGAAAAGAAAATAATGGCTTATTTTTTTAAAAAAAAGCCGGCTGAAAAAGAAGACGAAGAAAAAAAAGAAGAAAGAGGCGACAATCCTGTAAATTCTTTTTTTGAAGATGAATCCGGCGGGAAAAAGATGTCTTTTATTGATCATCTTGACGAGCTCAGAAAGCGCCTTCTTGTTGTGATGATTATTTTTGCTGTTGCTTTTATTGCTTTTTATCCTTTCCATTCAAAAATACTTGATTTTCTAAAATTATCTTTTCTGGATACCGAGCTTGTTTTTCTGGAAGTAATGGAACCTTTTCTTGTCAATATAAAGATTTCATTTTTCTGTGCAGTCATAGCTGTTTCTCCTTTTCTTGCTTATCAGGTAGCAGTTTTTATTTCACCGGCTTTAACTGCCAAAATAAAAAAATATATGATAGTGATATTAATACTGTTCTTTATCCTTTTTGCTTCAGGATTTTATTTTGGTTATAAATTACTGATACCGTCAGCAATGAAATGGCTTTTAAGCCAGGGCTCAAACCTTGAGCCTGCAATAAGTGTCAGCAGATATGTAAGCTTTGTAGGATGGTTTCTTGTAGGAGCCGGTCTTGCTTTTGAAATACCTCTGGTATTGTTATTTTTAATCAAAGCAGGAGTTTTAAAGATCGCTACCCTGAGAAGACAATGGCGGATAGTGTATATTATTATTCTTTTACTGAGTGCGCTCATTACTCCTGACTGGAGTCCGGTTACGATGGCTGTTCTTGCTGTCCCTATGATTTTACTTTATGAATTATCTCTGCTGCTTGCGAAAATTTTTAAATGATTGATTTTTAATATATAATATATTAACTTTCTTTAAAGGATTTAAAGGATTTAAAGGATATAAAGGATTTTTTTAATTTAAAACATCTAAATCAGAAGGGGTGCTTAAATGTTTGGATTAGGCTGGCAGGAATTATTGATAATTCTAATAATTGCCCTGATAATATTTGGACCCAGAAAGCTGCCCGAGATCGGCAAATCACTTGGACAGGCAATCAATGGTTTTAAGGAAAGCACTAAAAAAGCTTCCGATGAAGTAAAAAAGGAAGTTGCAGATATTGAAAAAACAGTAAATAGTGACGGCAGCCCAAAAGCCTGAATAATTTATTTAGCTGGTGAATTCATCATCATTAAATACTGTTGCTGAAAATATATATATCTCGCAATTTTTTTCTTTCCAGCAGGATTCCGACAGACCGGCTTTTCTACATGTTTGTCCTAGAAACTCTGTCCTGTCCCAGTTATAATCTGTTGCAACCTGAGGCAAAAGAAGACCCTGGTAAAAACCCTTTTTGATAAAAAGTCCGTGTCTGCCTACTTCAATCTGATTTATATCATTTATCAGCATGAATGGTGATAGAACAGAAATCTCGATTTCAATATCATCCAGTTCATTTTTACTTACAGGATAAAATCTTGGGTCATTTAAAGCAGCTTCTCTTGCCATTTTTTTTACTGTCTCCCACAGCGGTATAGAAGCCCTTATATTACCAATGCATCCTCTTAAATTTCCTGATACTGAAAGAGTCACGAAAGCACCACATTTTTCGTTTAGGACAGAGTCATTTATTGATGGATATGAAACATTTGTTTCCAGTACCGAGGATATTATTGATTTCCTTGCAATTTCCAGCAGAATTTTCTTCTGATCATCGCTTAATCTCATGCTGGATAAATTATTTTCCTTATTTATTTTTCCGGTTTTATCTTCATCTTCAGATTCATTTTCCTGATTAGCCGCGAGCTGTTTATTGTTTTCGGTGAAAATAGCTGCCGAAAGATAGCCGACTACTGCCTGTCTTTCTCCTGAAACATCTCCGGAATTCTGGTATTTCAGAATGGCTGCTTTGTTTGCCCCCATTTTTTTTGCAGCTATCATTGCAGCTATAACAGGTCCTCCCCCGCACATCTCAATATCATTTTTTAAGAATTCGGTTTCCAGATTATCTATATCAAATTTGGAAACCAGCTCTTCGACCTTTCCATCAAGCAGCACAGCTTCTCCATACTGATGATAATGCGACAGATCGGTAGAAGCCACAACGAGGATATTCTGACCGGCAAAAGCCTCACCTACTGCTTTTCCTATGCATTCGATGTTTCGTTTGTTCTGAGCTCCGATAACTACGGGAATAAATTTAAAATCTTTATAAATATATTGCAGAAAAGGAAGCTGGACTTCTATGCTGTGTTCATTATAATGGCCATTTTCTGAAAACTTTATGGTTTTATCATAATCCACCAGAAGCTGGCACCTTTCTTTATCTATATTGATTTTACCGAGCGGCGTGTTATATGCATCTCCATCATAAACAGAGATATAATCAAAATATTCAGAATGAGAAGGTGCGATTATTATAATGCTGTCATATTTTTTACCGGCTATTTGTTTATAGGAAAATGCAGCTACCTGACCAGAGTAAATATATCCGGCATGCGGACAGATTATAGCTTTTATATTTTTTAAATTATAGTTTTCTGCATTTTTAAGAAAATCTTCTATCTGGAGTTTGAGAACGTAAGGATCGTTTGAATAAAAAGAGCCTGCCACTAAGCTGTCTCTTATTTTTTCATATCTGTTCATTTTATCCCCCCTGATGAGGATTGATTGATATTAACCGGAACTTAAAAGCCTTTAATATAAATTTAATCATATTTCTTATAATTATAAAAAATTAAAATTAAAAAAACTAATCTTTAAGTTATTGTTTTTACAGAGTTAATATATTGGAAAAAGCATGATTTGGTATTTAAATATCTACTATATGTGAGGGGAATTTATCCTTGACAATATAGCTTCAGATTAAGATAATATTTAAGCAATTTGAATTGGAAACATTTTTTTATTTTGCTGGTGTAGCTCAATTGGTAGAGCA
>DBPS01000056.1:35879-43451 GCA_002304935.1 Candidatus Humimicrobium oleiphilum
AGCAGACTGTAAATCTGCCGGCGAACGCCTTCATAGGTTCAAATCCTATTCCCTCCACCATTTTATTTGCAGATTTTTCAGTGCTTTTGTATTTGTTATTAAGAACCAGACATACTAAGTTGCTTTTTAAAGGTTTAAATATAAAAAATAATTTATATTTACCCTTTTTTTCTTTCGAGTAAATTTATTTAAGCCCACGTAGCTCAGTTGGTAGAGCGTTTCCTTGGTAAGGAAAAGGTCACCGGTTCAATTCCGGTCGCGGGCTCCACGGGGACGTATAATTTGGCTCCAATCCACAGGGACGTATAGTTTGGCTCAAACTAACCAACCCGGACTGTTTATAAAGAAGGTTTTGTAATAAACTCTGCCAACTACGGTAAGATATTGCAGAGCTTGCAAAGACTTTAAAATAAGAATATTGAATCCTGAAATTCAAAATACTATAAATTCAATTAATTTCTTATATTTTTATCTTGCCAGAATTATCTCAGATACTGTGAAATCACATTATATGCTACCTGTGAAACTATATCTGATCCTGCAGGGCTATAATGCATTCCTTCGGTAAGGTTATCACCGGGGTTCTGGTTCAAAGGATTTGCAACGTCTATTACCGGCACCCCGTATCTGGCTGCGATACTCATAATTATCTGGTTAAATGCCGGCCAGTCTCCTTTGCCTGAATGGTATATGGGTCCTACAAGATTTAAAAATACCATTGCCCCTGTCCTTTTGGATTTTTCTACAAGATGCTCAATGCTGCTTTGAAAACGCCCGGGGTCTGAACCCACATCATTAGTGCCATATGCAATAATTATGATTCCGGGATTTAAAGGTGCAATTGTGCTGTCAAAACGAGCAAGTCCCTGAAAAGACATTTCTCCATTTACCCCGCTCCCGATTACATTATAGCCAGAACCAGGAAATGCTGAATTTATTAAACCGCCCAGCCTCTGGGTCCAGTCAGATTTATTGATTAATGAATCCCCCATCACAACAATATTTTTTCCTGATGAATATGCCGGAACAGAAGATCTGGAGCCGGATATTCTTACCTTGCCTGCCTGTATTCCGTATTTGTTGCATATATTAGAAAATTCATCTGAATTAACAAAATTTGAAAAGACAAATTCTCTAGAAGAACCTGAGTTTAAAAGATCCATCCAGTTTTCATAACCGCCTGAATCAGGACTTCTGTCAAAAAATGCCTTATACATTACTATAAGGAATTCATCATTAGTAAGGTTCTTATTTATCAATTCATCACTGAATATGAAACCATAAGCAGCGCTGCCTCCCGTAACTCTTCCTGTAACCAGGTTATTTACCCAGTTAACTAATCCATCAGGATCAGGATCACGGTCCAGACAGGTATTATAAAGCCTTGTAACAAATCCCTCTACCCCTGCTCCATCTTCAGCAAAGACATTTGAAGGAAATGCAAAAAGAATTACAGAAAGAATAATAAAAACAGCTGAAATGATTTTTATTTTTTTACTTTTAAGCATACGTACTCCATTTTTATTTAATAATTACAAAATTCATTTATTTCTGTTTGATATATAATTAATTACAAAATTCATTTATCGGAAACAAAATTATAATATACAATACCTGATATTAGTAATATGTTCTGGTAAAAATTATTTTCCATGTTCTATTGCCTGATTGTTAACTTATTGAATTGTTTTTAAAGATTAGATAAAAAAGTTATATAATATTAAATTATTGTAATATTCCAATATATTCATGAACAGTATTTTATGCGAAGTGTCGTTTCGATATATTCTTTTTTGAAAAATTAAAATAAGAAAAGGAGCCTTTAATGAACATACTAATTGCTTATGCATCAAGATACGGAACTACTGCAAAATGCGCGAAGATACTTGAAGAAAAACTTGCCGAAAAAGGTCATGAAGTTACGGTTGCAGATGTGAAAGCAAATAATAGAATAGATCCGTCAGCTTTTGATCTGATTGCTGTAGGCGGTTCTTTTGTTGCATTCAGGATGAATTCTTTTGTAACCAATTTTGTAAAAAGAAATTTAAAAACTTTACTGGAAAAGAAGGTCGGTGTTTTTATGTGCGGTGCTGACAATATCTGGGAAGAGGAAATAAAAAAAGGATTTCCGTCAGAACTGCTTGATAAAGCGGCAGCAAAGGCATACTTCGGTTATGAGATGAACTGGGAAAAAATGAATCCACTGGTAAGAAGCATGATGCAGAAAGCAAGCAAGACAACTGAAGCTGTTTCCAAAATAAATACTGATAATATATATAAATTTGCAGAAGAGATAACTTCTTAAAATCTGACTTTTTTCATTATATATTCAACAGCTTCTTCCGGATCATCAATGATAGTATAAAGTTCTTTATCACATGAATCTATGGTACAGAACTTTTCAAGAAGTGTTTTGTCTATCCAGCTGCAAAGATCTTTCCAGTAAGTACTTCCAAAAAGAACAATAGGAAAATGCTTTATTTTATCAGTCTGTGAAAGAGTCAGTGCTTCAAAAAGCTCATCCAGGGTCCCAAAGCCTCCGGGAAAGATGATATATCCTATAGAATATTTTACGAACATGAGTTTTCGAACAAAGAAATAATGAAATTCCAGGGAAAGATTCTGATAGTCATTTGGCTCCTGTTCCTGGGGAAGCTCTATGCTGCAGCCTATGGAAAGACCACCAGCTTCAATAGCACCTTTGTTGGCTGCTTCCATTATTCCAGGCCCGCCTCCGGTAATGACTCCAAGTCCTCTTTTTACAAGAAGAGAAGCAGTTATTTCAGCTGCTTTATAAAACTCATTATCAGGTTCGGTTCTTGCTGAACCAAAAATAGAGATGCATGGACCTACTTTTGATAAAGCCTCAAATCCTTCGACAAACTCACTTTGTATCCTTAAAATCCTCCAGGATTCAGTATTTGTAAAACCAATATGTTCTGATTTTGGAGATTTAAGCAATATCTGGTCTTCATTTTCATGCGAATATTTTTTTTTCATTTTTTCCTGCTTTTTCTTTTTATTATACAAAATAGGTGCTATATCAATAAAGGCTAAATTCAAAAAGATATTTTTAATATAGTCAGTATATTTATATAATCAGTATATTTATGCCTTAAAAATACTTAGCATTATCTCAACTATCTTTGGATCAAATTTGGTTCCTGAACATCTTGTTAGTTCCTTAAGGGCATCTCTTTTGCTTATTGGATTTTTATAACTTCTGGAATGTGTCATTACATCAAAAGCATCCGCAACTGCCAGTATCCTTGAAAGAAGAGGTATCTGAGTCTCTTTTAGCCCCTGAGGGTATCCTGTGCCATCCCATCTTTCGTGGTGATAAAGCACATATTCTGAAATATGTATAAGCTGGGGAGAAGCTTCGCATATATTATATCCGATTTCAGGATGTTTTTTTATAATCATCCATTCCTTTTCATCAAGCCTGTCTTTCTTCGACAAAATAGAGTCCGGTATTGCAACTTTACCTATATCATGAAGTCTTGAAAATATTATTAAATCGTCAATTCTGCCAAGTGGCAGCTTAAGTATCTCTCCGATTTTAGTCGTAATTTTCTCTATCCTGTTACAATGTTCCTCAGTTTCATGGCTTTTTTCAAATAATGTTCTTTCAAGGGAAGATATTATTGAACTTCTGAGGCTTTTTTTCTCAGAGAGTTTTCTTTTATACATATTATCTTCAGCTTTATTTATTTTATCTTTTATATTCTGAGACGGTCCTGTCTTGGTAGAAACTCCAAATGATATGCTTATCGGGATATTGAATTTTTTCATTCCATGACATTTTTTCATTATTCTGTCTATAAGTTTTTTTGCAGTCTGATTTGTTGTTTTGGGGAGTATTATTGCGAACTCATCTCCACCCCATCTTGCCACAATATCATCTTTCCTTACGCATGCATTTAAAAGTTCCACACATCTTTTTAGAAGCTCGTCACCTTTTTCATGTCCGAATGCATCATTAATAAGTTTGAGGCTATTGACATCTCCCATGACAATACTTAATGGAAGCTGCCTTTCAGTATCAAGCCTTGCCAGTTCTTCTTCAAAAAAAGCTCTGTTATATAAACCGGTAAGCTTATCGTGAAAAGAAAGATATTTTATTTTCTCTTCACCTGTTTTAATTTCAGTTATATCTCTGCCTACTCCGATGACCGAGTTTACTTTTTTACCATTACCCGGGACAGCTTTATTGATCCATTGTATTATCTTTTTTTCATTATTAATAAGCACTTCCTGTTCAGAACAGGAAAAATAAGGAGGTTTTTTACATTCATCAAACGATTTTTTTACCGCGGCTCTTTCTCCCTGGCTGATAATTACATCAAAGAGGTTTTTTCCTAAAAGCTCTTCTTCAGTTTTATTATAAAATTTGCAGTAGGAAGGGCTTGCAAATAAAAAATTTCCTTCAGGATCCAGCTCGTCTATAAGATCGTTCTGATTTTCCACAATAATTTTATATTTTTCCTGGTTTTGTTTAAGCTGATTTTGTATTTTTTCTTCTTTGCCTGTATCTTTTATAACCATGCAATGATAGAACTGGTTTCCCAGTTTTATTGAAGCTAATTTAAGGGAGCATTTTAAAAAGGACCCATCTTTTTTTATCATTATTATTTTTGGCAGGATAACAGGTACTTCTGAATTAGTATTTTCTATTAATTTTTTTATCATTCTGGAATTCAGGTTTTTCCTTATATCTTTACCCAGGATTTCTTTTATTCTGTAGCCCAGGAGGTTTGCGAATTTTTTATTGGATTCCGAAATAAAACCTTTTTTATGGATTGCTATCCCTTCTTCAGTAATTCTGGTAGCAATGATATATTTTTTTAAAGTATCAAGATATTTTTGCCTGAATTTCTTTATTTTTTTAAGTCCGTCTTTGGATTCTTTGGCTTTACTTATTTTATTAATAGTTGTTTCCATAATATCAATATAATATTTGGTACCGGTATGTTTATATATTTAATAATTTATTAGTATTAATACTTATACAAATAAATTCAATAGAAAAAGTAAAAATAATAAAAAATCAACAAATCTGATGAATGAAAATCATTAAAAATTTATTAAAAAGAAAAATTGTTTTTTATTATAATGATTTATAAAGTTTTTACTTAAAAAATTATAAATATTTATAATTAATTAATGCGGACTATTCAAATGCAGGATAAAAAAGTAAGAAAAATATTTAACAGCATCTCTTTCAGATATGATCTGGCAAATTTTTTTATCAGTCTGGGAATTGAGAGATATTGGAGATCAAGATTTTTAAAAATGATATCCGGATGTGAGAAGAAAATACTTGATGCGTGCTGCGGTACAGGTTATTCAACTTTCGGTATTGCGGGCAGGATCAAAAATGACGGTATTATTTACGGGGTCGATTTTTCCAGTGAAATGCTCGAAATCGCACGATTAAAATCAGAAAGGCATTTGTCTTCTGCTGCCAGAGAACAGAATATGATAATAAGATTTATGGAAGGTGATGTGACATGCCTTGATTTTGAAGATAATTACTTTGATTTTATTACAGTTGTATTCGGTATCAGAAATGTAAAAGACAGAAAAAAGGCTTTGGAAGAGTTTTACAGAATATCTTCAGACAAAAGCAGGCTATTAATCATGGAGTTCAATTATCCGCAAAATAAGTTTATAAGAAAGATTTATGATTTTTATCTGGCTTTTATTATGAGCAATCTTGGAGCTATTATAACAGGCAATAAAGAGGCTTACAGCTATTTGGCTGAATCTATTAAAAATTTTCCGGATGTGATAAGCTTCTGCACTCTGATAAGAGAAGCAGGATGGAAGATATTAAAAGTCAGACCCATGACTTTCGCTTTATGTACGATTTATTTTGCTATAAAATAATTTGATTTAAAAATATTGCAATTTTTGGATATTAATATTAAATTAAACATTGCTTTTGTATTATTTTTATAAATACGACTCAATTTTTCATTAATCTGTATTTTTCTATAAATTAAATAATCAATATTAAAAAAGTCTATTTAACGTATTAAAAAATGCTGAATATTTATAAGACAGATCAGGTTACTTTTGAAACAAAGGTAACAGATAAAATCGAAAAGGGATGCTGGGTGTTTTTAAAAGACCCCTCAGAAGCAGAGATCGAGAAGGTTTCAGCTGAGGGCAGATTTTCAATTGATTTTCTCAAAGCAGCTCTTGACCGTGAGGAAAGTTCGCGTATAGAAATAGAAGAAGAAGAAACACTAATAATACTGGACGTCCCTTTGATCACTTTTATTGAAAAATTTAATGAGAAATCAGTGCAGTACAATACAATACCTATAGGAATTGTATTAAATGATGACATAATCGTAACTGTCTGCCTTGTTGACACAAAGATAATAGATGATTTTATAATGAAAAAAGTAAAAGGATTTTTTACTTTTAAGAAGTCAAGATTCATATTGCAGATTCTTTTGAGAATAGCCAACTATTATCTCAGATATTTGAAACAAATCGATAAGACAAGCCAGATAATTGAAACTTCACTGCACAGATCTATGAAAAACAAAGAACTGATTCAGCTTCTTTCCCTGGAAAAAAGCCTTGTATACTTCTCAACTTCTTTAAAAGCAAATGGTTCTGTTCTTGAAAAACTAATGAAACTGAAATTCATAAAACAATATCCTGAGGATGAAGACTTGCTGGAAGATGCAATAATTGAAAACAAGCAGGCCATAGAGATGGCCAGCATATATAGCAATATTTTAACTGGGACGATGGATGCCTTTGCTTCTATTATTAATAATAATTTAAGCACTGTCATGAAAATACTTACATCAATAACCATTGTGATGGCTGTGCCGACTATTATAGCCAGCTTCTGGGGTATGAATGTCCCGGTACCTTTTACAGAATTCAAGTTTGGTTTTTTAATTATTATAATAATCACAGGTTCAATCGCAGCAATAGTCACCTACTTGCTCGCAAAGAAAAATATGTTTTAGATTTTGAGTAAAAAAACCCTGCATATTTTATAAATTTAAAATCATTATAAGTGTATAAATTTATTATTTTTTGCAGGGAAACATTTTTATATATTATTTTTTCTTGGTTTTGCCTTTAGCCTTTGTTGCCATTTTTACCCCATGGAATTAATTATTATAATTAGCAATATTCTATAACCAAAATATTAATTGTAAATATGGATTTATATAAATTAATAATTATTTTTTTAAAAGTGTTTTCAAGGGTTTAAAACCGGCAGTTTGCCATGTAGATGACAATTACAAATATTAACTTGACATGTAATTTTTATTTCTATAAAATTCATATTTACTTCAAGGATATTTAAAATCATTTTATTACTGGTCCTTAATTATTGCTGATTAAATATCCTTTGGTCTAAAGATAACAGGTATAATTTTATTTTTTGTTTTTTTATTTTATTTTTATAATTTTGATATAATATAGTTTCGTGGCGGTGTAGCTCAGGTGGTTAGAGCGCACGGTTCATACCCGTGTTGTCATTGGTTCGACTCCAATCACCGCTACCAGGATTTTTTTATTAACATAAATACA
>DBPS01000029.1:0-24373 GCA_002304935.1 Candidatus Humimicrobium oleiphilum
AATTTATCAGTATCATCAAAAACAACATAGGAATTTTTTTCTGCATATCTTATGGCAGTTTCTTTGGGGATAAGGCTAGAGTTGACTATAAGACAGTCAATATTGCATTTAAGATATCTTTCAATTTCACAGACATGGTCTTTGACAGTAAAGTTGTCTGTTTCTCCCGGCTGGGTCATTATATTACAGATATATATTTTTTTTGCTTTTGACTTGCTTATCGTTTTCGCTACGCCCTTTACAAGCAGGTTCGGAATTATGCTTGAAAACAAACTGCCCGGTCCCAGGACAATTATGTCCGCTTCTTTGCAAGCCTTTAAAACCCCTGTATAAGCAGGAGGATTTGAAGGCTCAAGAAAAACTTCCTCGATAGTACCAGGATAATTTATTATCATTGTTTGTCCAAGCACTTTTTTATCATCGTCAAATCTGGCACCCAGAACAACATTTTCCAGTGTTGAAGGTAAAACCCTGCCTTTTATTGATAAAATCCTGCTAACTTCCAGAATCCCTTTTGCAAAACTTCCTGTAATATTTGTCATTGCTGCAATAAAAAGGTTTCCAAAAGAGTGACCCGATAAGTCAGACTTGCCCTTGAACCTATATTGAAAAAGTTCAGAGAGAAGTGAATCTGACTCAGCAAGAGAAACAATACAATTTCTTATATCTCCGGGAGGAAGCATATTAAAATCTTCCCTAAGCCGACCGGAACTTCCGCCGTCATCCGTTACAGTTACTATTGCAGTTATATTATTTGTATAGAGTTTTATTCCTCTGAGGAGGTTAGATAAACCTGTTCCTCCACCTATACCTACTATTCTTATATCTGTTTTTCCCATACCTGCTTATATTTCCCATAGAACATAGTCATGATTTCTTTTAATATTTTTATTTTATCATATACAATATATAAAAATATCGGCATGTAAATAAAATTCAGGTACAAAATTAATAAATTGATTGGAGTAAATTCATGAGAATTATAATCAAAGATGATTATGAGAAGATGAGCAAAGCTGCTGCAGATATCATTGCAGATATGATAAGGGTAAAACCTGATTGCGTCCTTGGTTTTGCAACAGGCAGCACTCCCATAGGAACGTATAAAGAACTAGCTAGAATGCACAAGGAAGAAAATCTTGACTTTTCAGATGTAAAGACTTTTAACCTTGATGAATATCTCGGCATAGGAATGGAAATGTCCAAACCTTACGAAACTGACCAGAGCTATGCGAGATTTATGTATGAAGAACTGTTTAAACACATAAATTTAAAAAAGGAAAATATACATGTACCAGACGGCTTGACAAAAGAACCTGAAAATTTTTGCTCATGGTACGAATCTGAAATAAAAAGATACGGCGGGATAGATATACAGGTATTGGGAATAGGGGGAGACGGGCATTGGGCTTTTAATGAACCCGGTTCATCCCTTGCTTCAAGAACAAGGGTACAGGCATTAACCAAACAAACTCTGGAAGATAACTTTAATAGTTTTTACAGGAAAGCAAAAGTCAAAAAAGAAGACATGCCACATTTTGCAATAACAATGGGTATAGGGACCATTCTTGAAACAAAACATGTATTAATGATTGTAAATGGGATAAATAAAGCAGGCATTGTGGCAGAAGCTTTAGAAGGATGTATAACATCAAAAGTAACTGCAAGTGCAATACAGCTTCATCCGGGAAAAGTTACTGTTATTCTTGATAAACCTGCGTCTTCAAAACTGACATGGAGTATTGGAAAATAAATCACATATAAAGATTTTAAGACTTTTTAAAATATTTCTTCTGTTTCTTCTTTTGTGTAGAATAGGTTTATGTATTTTCTTATATCGTGTATCCCATTGCTGTCGTCAAGGATATAAGCCTTTGCCTGCTCTCTTTCAGCTACAGCTTCCTCTTCCATCTGGTTGAGCTTTTCTTCGATTTTATAGTTCTGCAATAATTTTTTTATACTTTTGAAAAGAACTTGGCTGCCATAGATAAATCTGCATTCAAAAAGTATTTTGGATGCGACCATAAATTCAAAACTGCTAAAGTCAAGCTGCTCTTCTGCTTTTTTCAAATCTTTGATTATATAGTCTATTTCTTCCATATAGGCAGGGTTTCTTAGAAGCGAATATTTATAATTGTAAATAGAATCGTCAAGTTCCCTAACAATATTTTTATGTAAATCATTTGTTATGATGATTATGTCCAAATCAGAACCTTTTACCATTTTTCCTGTAGAAGATTCCGGCCTTGGTTCTTTATGTGCCATATTGTAAATTACATCGCCAGCTATCATGAATACTGATTTTTTTTTAATCTCGTTTTGTTTTTTCTGGCTGCATGCTATCTGATAAATGACTTCCCTGGCAAGCCTTAGTTTTTCATTACTGATTTCCTGAATATTTTTGGAAAGTGTATTTACAGTATTTTCAATACGCGTCAAGTCATCTTTTAATCCTACAACTGTGTAAGTCAGAAACTCCCTGAGAATTGATGGAGAAAGCCTTGCATAACCTTCCACATGCCTGTCAAACCGCAGGTATCTGCGTCCTGCTATATTTATGGCAATATCTTCAGAAAGATTGCAATATCTCCATAAAGACAATATATCTGACTTGCATTCCTCCAGTAATTCTTTTCCGGTAAGAGGTCCCTTTTCTTTTAATATTTCAATTACTTTATCCAATTGAAAAACCCCGCTAATGCTCCCATGCAAAACAGCATTTTATAAAATGATATTGATGTCAGCCTGAATATTATTAAATTATATATTCAGAATTATAAGTTGTATATTTTTTATTAAATTATTGCATTTAATAAAAGCTTTTTTCTAAATAAATATCCTATTAATTCTATACAGAATATTTATTCGGTTCTATAATTACTGAAACGAAAAAGACAAACCGGCTCGTATTTTTAACCGGATTTAAATAAGCAGATTTGTATTTTAAACATTTCTTAATTTTGATATAGAACAAGATGGCAGCAGCTTTGAAAAAAACCAAAATAATGGAAACTATCGGAAATACCCCCATAGTCGAACTGGAGAAGACCAATAAAACCAGCTCCCATATATATGTGAAATTAGATAGTCTAAATCCGAGCGGAAGCATAAAAGACGTAATGGCTTTCTGGATGATTGAGATGGCTGAAAAAAGGGGAGAATTAAAAAAGGGTTCCAGGATAATAGAAGTAACAACAGGAAATACCGGCATATCTTTTGCAATGCTTTCCTCAATTCATAATTATAAGTTTACTGCAATCATGCCCGAACATATGAGCATTGAAAGAAGGCAGATAATGAAAGCTTTTAATGCAGAGATCATTCTTACCCCCAAAGAGGAGGATATGATGGGGGCAATTAAAAAATATGAGGAACTCATTAAAAAATATCCTGATGCATGGCTGCCCAGACAATTTGAAAATGAAGATAATATAATGGCGCATAAGAATATCACCGGTAAAGAAATAATAAAGCAGGTAGGCGCCAGTATCGACTATTTTGTTGCCGGTGCGGGGACCGGAGGGACTTTGATAGGAGTTGCAAAAGCATTAAAAGAAGTTAATCAAAATGTTAGAATAGTGTGTGTTGAGCCGGCAGAATCTGCAGTCCTTGGCGGGAAAAAACCAGGCCTGCATGAGATACAGGGTATAGGAGAAGGATTTGTCCCGAAAATACTTGAAGATAATCTGGGACTGGTTGATGAAGTAATTCAGATAAAAAGTGCTGATGCAATGAAAATGGCAAAAAAACTGGCAAAAGAAGAAGGCTTGCTTGCGGGCATAAGTTCGGGTGCAAATGTACTGGCATCATTAAAAATAGCAGAAAAAATAAGCCAGGGCAAAACCATCGTGACTGTTTTACCGGACAGGGGTGAGAGATATCTAAGCTCCGGATTGTATAAATAATTTAAATGCCTGCTATTTCAAATAATTCATTAAAATTAAACTCTCATATTTTCATAAAGACCTGACCCATATTTTCATAAAGACCTGATATAAATAAGTTATTTTATTGATTTTATGAAGCTGCCTTAAATATCTAAATATATAAGTAAATTTTTTGATTTTACCATTATAATTATTATAAAAGCGTTAATGCAGAAGACCTGATTTGTAAAAACAAATTTATATTCATCGGGGAGGGAAATTATGGAAAAGAGACTTCTGGGCAAAACCAATGAAAAATTATCAGTAATTGGTTTCGGTGGCATTGTAGTAATGAATGAAACCAGAAAAGATTCTTCAGAATTTGTATCCAAAGCTATAAGCAGAGGGATAAATTATTTTGATGTAGCTCCTCAATACGGTAATGCCCAGGAAATGATGGGGCCTGCCTTAAAACCATATCGTAAAGATGTTTTTCTTGCCTGCAAGACATTGGAAAGATCAAAGAAAGAGGCAGAGAAAGAGCTAAATGATTCACTTAAAAAATTAAAAACCGATTATTTCGATCTTTATCAGCTTCATGAAGTAACGACTTTAAGCGAAGTGAAACAGATTCTTGGACCAGGCGGAGCCATGGAAGCTTTTGAAGAAGCCAGGGATAAAGGGCTTATAAGGTTTATTGGTTTTTCTGCCCATACGGAAGAAGCAGCTCTTGCCCTGATGGAACAATATGATTTTTCGACAATTCTTTTTCCTTTTAACTGGTCGGTATGGCTGAAAGATGGATTTGGTCCACAGGTTTTAAAAAAGGCAAGAGAAAAAAATATGGGGATACTTGCATTAAAAGCTCTTGCAAAAAGAAGCCTGGAAGAGAATGAGCACCCGAAATGGAATAAGTGCTGGTATGCCCCGGTTGATGATTTTGAAGAAGCGTCCTTATGTCTTCGTTTTACACTCTCTCTCCCAGTTACATCGGCGGTTTCACCGAGTCATGCTGAGCTTTTGTGGTGGGCTTGTGATATCGCAGATAATTTTACCCCATTGTCCGAAGATGAACTGGCATTTTTAAAGAAGAAATCAGAAGATATAAGCACAATCACCAGGAAGTTAAAAAACTGACATTAAAAAAATAAATAAGCCCGGTATTATTACTAGAAAAATAAAAACAGTAATTAAATAAACCGGCATTACTGTTATAAAGTAAAAATTAAAAAAACAGCCATATTCAGCAAGCTCATAAGGATAATTCAAGGACAACAGGGCAGTGGTCTGAGCCCATTACATCAGACATTATCCTGCAATTTTTTATATTCTTTGCCAGGCCTTTGCTGACAAAAAAATAATCCAGTCTCCAGCCCACATTTCTTTCTCTTGATTTTGTCTTGTAATCCCACCATGTATAATTTCCAGGCTCATTATTAAACATCCTGAAAGCATCTATAAAACCGGCTGATATCAGCCTGTCTATCCATGCTCTTTCTTCGGGAAGGAAACCCGTGTTTTTTTCGTTTTGTTTTGGTCTGGCCAGATCGATAGGTTTGTGTGCAGTATTAATATCTCCTGTAATAACTATATTCCTGTTTTCCTTTAAAAGGTTTTTGATATGCAGTAAAAATCTGTCATAGAATTCGAGTTTGTATGGAAGTCTTTTCTTTTCCCTTCCTCCATTGGGCATGTAAGTGTTAAAGATTATAAAATCTTTGTAATGGTGCCAAATTATACGTCCCTCATTGTCGAAGCCAGCCCCGGATTCTTCCGGTTTGATTTTTGAATAGATCCCGACTCCACTGTATCCGGGTCTGGCTGCTGAAGAAAGATAAAGATCATATCCGCCGACATTTTTTAATTCATCCGGGATTTTATCTTCCTGGATTTTAGTTTCCTGAAGACAGATTATGTCAAAATTGTTTTTACTTATGAAATCATCGAAGCCTTTTCGGAAAATTGCTCTCAGACCATTTACATTCCAGGAGACAATGGGGACGTATAATCTGGGCCTTTCTTTATCACTGTCAGTATAATCTTCATGATTGCTATTATTAAAATTCATTTTCCTTATGCCTATATGCCAGACTGTTAATATTCTGGCGATTATAAAATTGAAATTTAATCATAATCAGTATACAGTTAAACATATTCATATAATTAAAAGCACTTCACTGAAATTTGCAATAATATTTTTATTGATTTTTTTCATTTATAATGTAAGATTTATCTTGTAAATAAGATATATTGTGTAAATAAAATTCAATGAGGTTTAGGCATGAAGGCTCTTAAAAGTAAAAAATTCTATGGTTCTGTTACCGTAAGTGAACGGGGGCAGATAGCAATACCTGTGGAAGCACGAAAAGATTTTAATATCAGGACAGGTGACAAATTGCTTGTTTTTGGAGATCTGGAAAGAGGGATAGGTATTGCCACATTTTCCATAATGCAAAAAAACATGGAAGGAACATCTGACCTTTTCCATGAAATTGAGCATAAATTGACTAAAAAAGAAAATGAGAATCCAGAAAAAGAAAATAAAAATATAAAAAATAGAAAGATAAGAGCAGAAAAAATTGTCAGCAAAAAGGACAAACACGGTGATATATAATGGAAAATGCAATAAGAATAAAAGATTTAAGAAAAAATCTGCAGAATCGTGAAATACTTAAAGGAATAAGTTTTGATGTAAAGACCGGTGACATATTTGGCTACCTGGGTCCTAATGGTGCAGGAAAAACAACTACAATAAGAATACTGCTTGGATTGTTCAAGGCTGATTCAGGAGAACTTGAAATTCTTAGCCGTGATATAAATGATAGTGAGACGAGAAGAAAAATCGGATTTGTTCTTGACGAAGATGGTCTTTATGACAATATGACAGCTGAAGAAAACATACTCTATTATGCCCGTATTTATGGTGTCCAGAAATCCGGCAGAAATATAAGCAAGCTTCTTGAGATGGTAGAGCTTTCAGACAGAGCCGGTGACAGAATACGTATGTACTCTAAAGGAATGAGGCAGCGTCTTGCTCTTGCAAGGGCGATGGTGCATGGACCTGAAATCCTTATACTTGATGAACCTACTTCAGGAGTTGATCCGTCAGGCCAGATAGAAATAAGAAATATAATGAAAAAACTTGCCAGTACGGAAAACAAAACTATTTTTTTAAGCTCCCATAATCTTGATGAAGTACAGAGAATATGCAACAGGATTGCAATAATAGACAGAGGCACAATCAGATTGTATGGAGAATTGGAGAATCTTCGAAAGGAAATGAGCAAGAGAGTTTTTATTATAAAAACAGCACAATCGGTTCCGGAGGCTCTCATAGATGAATTAAAGCATAATCCTGGCATAGGGCTTCAGGAAGTCAGCGAAAATGAACTTGTTTTTTCGCCGTCCGGCAATACCGAAATTTCTGATATAATAAGCAGCCTTTCTAAAAAGGGGATAAAGATAGAAGAAGCAATAAAAAAAGAAGCTACTCTCGAAGAATTGTATTCAGCAATTTTAAAAGTGACTGAGGCATAATGAAAGATATAGCTCTTGTTACCTTAAACAGCATAAGGAATAATCTGAGGACAAGGTCAATTATTATTGTCATTTTGTTAGTAATTATAATGATTGCAATTGGCCTGGCTTTGTTTTTCTGCCTCCTGCTGATTGCTCCGGAAGTCAAATCAGCAGCACCGGATACAGACAGGCTTTCAGCTTATCTTGGACTTGTAACATACACAATGGTTGTATTGTGCCTGGGAATAAATCAGAACGTTTTTGCATTCCAGCCAATGGTAAAAGAAAAAACCCGTGGAAATATTGAATCTCTTCTTGCAACCCCGCTTGATATAAAAAATTTGTGGCTGGCAAAAAGCTTTTCAGTATTTATCCCCGGATTAATTTTTGCCTGGGTTCTTTCGCTTATATCACTAATTATTGTAAATTATGTATATCTTGTTCCGGTTGTCGGTTTTTTATACACGCACTGGATGGGACTGAACACATTTCTCGGGGCTCCGCTTCTATATCTGGCGCTGAGCATGCTGACTCATCTCATATCGCTTGCAGGAAAACCTGTAAACGGGAATATCATCGGCCAGATTTCTTTACCGCTATTACTGACATTAATGATAAATATAATAACCAGAAACTTTATGGATATAAATTCATGGAATTTTTTTGTGTTTAATCTTGCAATAGCAGCAGCGATTATTGTTGTTGTAATAATCCTGCTTCCCAGGCTTACAAGAGAAAGAATAGTGCTGTCAATTTAGGAATCAGGCAGTCAAAACAGCCAAACTGAAAAAATAGGAAAATACAAAAAACATAAAGTTAAAAAAGACAATCAGTCTTAATGAAACAGGAAAATTCAAAAAGCAGAAAATTTGAAAGGCGAAGCAGTTTGAAAAGGATAAATATAGTTTTTCAGAGAGATTTGAAAGAGCTGATAAAAACAAGCACTTTTAAAATTGTTAGCGCAATATTTTCAGTATTTGCAATCGGGGCAGTTTTAATACTTGTTTTTGTTTTAAAAAATGGTGATTTGTTTTCAAAGGAATATGCAGAACAGGTAATCGGACTGATAATAGGACTTATTTCCTATTTTATGCCTATGACGGTGCTGATGACATTCATATGGTCTTTTGCAAATTTTATGATAATAAATGAAAAAGCCCGGGGCAATATGGAATCACTTCTGGCAACTCCGCTAAATCCTAAAGAAATACTTCTCGGCAAGGTTTTTGCAGTATTTTTTCCTGGCTATATAATTTCGTTTTTATCATCTCTTATTATTCTGCTTTCGGTAAATTTTGCAGTCATTTATCCGGCAACAGGCGGTTTTGTTCTTCCGGTGCAGGCTGTGCTGATGAGCTTTGTCATTAATCCTGTTTTCTTTATGGGCCTTCTGGCATTGATTATATTATTTTCCATGGCAGGTAATCCTGATATTGCCATAGCTCCATCTTTTATCGTCGGATTCGGGCTAATGCTTGGAATACCGCTTGGTATTGCAACCGGGAGTATAAATATACTTTCATGGGTATTTGTATTATGGTGTCTTGCGGGAGCAGCTTTAATCTGGATAATATTACTGTCCTGCTTCAGATTTCTTTCAAAAGAAAATGTTGTACTTTCAGGCAGGGGAAGCTAAGGTCAGCATTCATATAAATTCCGGAACTTTTTTATTATCTTCTTCCTATACAGTCTTTTCTGGGACATATATCACAGGCAACCCTGGTTTTGTCTATTTTGTCTGCCGGTCCGAATCCGTATACTCCCGAAGATGATTTGAAAGGAATCATAAGATAGCTTTCGTTTAACCTGACCCCTATTTTGCTGCCGTCTATCATTGAGAATATTTCTGACTGTTCTTCTATCGTCCATTTATACTGGCCGGGGGAATAATTGCAGGTTGAGCCCCATCCTTCCTCCCTGATACCTTCACTTTTTATTATTTCAGCTATGTGGCTTCCCAAAACTGCGAGGAGTTCCGTAGTTATTGCATCCATTACTATAGTGGCAAGCAAATCTCCGCTATCATTTACGTTTTTTATTATATCGTCTGTGCTGTTTCCAAGAGTATTTATAAAAATAGTAGCTGTCCTGGAGCCTTTTAATATTTTTGAAATATTAGGTCCCTGAAAAACATTGCCTGACTTAAAATAAACACTGTCTCCATCTACTTTTTCAATTTCAAAATTTGAATAAATAGCTTTGGGTTCAATATTTTTAATACACACTGCCCGTTTTTCAGCAAGCAGTTTCTCTATCTGAGGATTGAGCCTGCCGTCCATTAATCTTGTCAGAAATTCGGTTCCGATCGCTGGCGGGATTTCAAGTTTGATTTTATCAAGTATTTTCATAATTTTTAAATAAGATTCAAAAGATTAATATAAATGATATAATTCCATATATCTTATATGTTGGCAAGCAATATTGAAATTATATCATTCCAGTTATTTTATATTTCGGCAAACAGAATTGGAATATAAAAATACTAATAATATATGTTTGAAAATAATTATTACAGATATACAGGCAGCAATTATCAAAGAAAGATCTCCTGGGCATATTTTGCCCTGATAATCATCCACACTGTTTTCGGACTACAGATACTTAGCTCTTTTTTATCTTTTCTTGTAAATTTTTTCCGCGAAAGGCCTTCAATAAGCCTGTATCATGTGGCAATATATGCTTTTGCTACTTTTGCCGTTGTTTTTCTGGCCGGTTTTTTGTTTAAATTTGTAGAAAAAAGAAAATTATTCTTAATATTGATTTTTGCCTTGTGCATTGCCAGGTTTATAATCCAGACAAACAGAAAAGGACCTGTATCCCTTTTTATTTCTGCCATTGGAACAGTAATTTGGATTGCAGGCATTATTTTCTTTATTTCTCTTGTCCAGCAAAGAAAAATCAAGCTGTTTTTTACTTTTTTCCCTGCAGTCCTTCTAGGTTTTGCCATAAATACAGCACTTGGCGGACTTTTTGGAACATGGGACATTATATGGAGAGGCAGTAACCAGGTAATATTTTTTGTACTTTTGATTATTGCTGCACAGATCGTTCTGTCGTTTATCGTAAGTAATGATTTAAAAACTGAAGCAAAATACAATGACGGGTCAGGGTCTGTATTTTATTCCCTGATTTTCTTAATGCCATTTATATTTTTACAGCTTTATCAGTTCCAGAATATAGCAGCACTGAATGCCCGTTCAGGTTTAATAACCCGGACTTCTTTAAGCCTTATAATTTTTTCAGATTTACTGGCTCTTCTTTTTGTCTATCTCATCGAGGTGAAGAAAATAAGAGTCATCCTGACAGTAATTGCAGCTGTAATTTTTATAGTGTCTTTCTGGCCTGAGACCAGCGGTGCACTATATATATTACAGATCATATTCGGCAATATCGCAGGCTGGTGGCTCATGCTTCTGCTTTTAAATAAATCAGTATCCAGGGCATCTCATAAAATCCCATGGAAGAATTGTTCCGCTCTGGCTGTAAGCGGATTATTGCTAGCAGTCTTTGCATTTGTTTATTATGGGACCTATGACATAAATCTTTCACTGAAAAGCTGGATGATTCCTGCTATAGCTGCATTAATTATTGCGGTCGCTACGATAATATCAGTATCACTGGGAACATCTTTTAAAAAAGCATCAGCAGCCGGCTCCGGCACATCTCAGAGAACGAATTTTTATGAAAAGCTTCAGACAATCAGGGCTAATTATTATAAATATACTTCAGTTCTGATAATGTTTCTTCTTTTTATTTTCCCTCTGGTTCTTTCCATTTCTACTGAAAACAAACCGGAAACAAGAATCCAGAAAGACTCTGTAAGAATTATGCATTACAATATTCATCAGGGATTCAATATCGATGGGTATCTTGATCTGGAAAGCATAGCCCGCGTGATTGAACAGAACGGGGCAGACATAGTATGTCTTAATGAAGTATCCCGCGGCTGGCTGATAAATGGTTCAGTAGACAATTACTTGTGGCTTGCTGACAGGCTGGGAATGAAGTACAGGATTTTTATGCCTGCATCAGACCTGATATGGGGAAACGCAATACTAAGCAGATATCCTTTAAATCTGATTAAAAGCGGATTTTTACCCAGAGAAAATGCACCACTGAGGAGAAGTTTTATTTTTGCTGAAGCTAATCTTTCGAGTCTGGGGATTGAAAATATAAATATCATGAGCACCCATCTTCATCATATAGAGGCAGACAGTGTGAAAAGACAGGTACAGGTAGATGCATTGCTGGAAGAATGGGGAGGAAAAGAAAGAACCATAATCTGCGGCGATTTCAATGCTGTTACAGGAGACAGGGAAATCCAGATGATGGAAGATGCCGGTCTGGTAGATACCCAGTTTGCACTTGAAAAGCAGGATGAACTTACATGGATACACTATGAACCTTATAGAAGAATTGATTATATATGGGCAACACCGGATATTGGAATATCTGACTTTTCGGTAACTTATAGCAGAGCCTCCGACCATCTTCCAATATCTCTCTCTTTAGGGGACGTATAATTTGGTTCCATAAGGTGAAGATTTATAAAATTTTGGCTAATCCGGAGTTTTGGAACCGGTAAAATATTGGGACCAAATTATACGTCCCCGTTATAGAAAGGTATTTTTTAATGGCAGATAAAAAACCCGCAATCCGCATTGAATATTTTTTGATGCTCATTGTTACTTTTTTTTGGGCTATAGGGCATCCGCTGGGCAGGATAATAACACAGAAACTTTACCCATTCCAGCTTGCTGCCATTACTCTTGTAACAGGATTTTTAACAATATTCATTTATCTGCTTTTTACCGGCCGGGTAAAACAAATATTCAAACTTTCCCTTCGTGACATTTTTATATCTTTTGTACTTGGTGTCCTGGGATTTTTTGTATATCAGATACTGACATTCAGTGCACTTTCGCGTATACCTGCTTCCATAAATGCAGTGCTGATATCTAACAGTGTTGTATTTATAGCTATTTTTTCAGCAATTTTCCTGAAGGAAAAAATAAAGCCACTAACAATATTTGGAATAATTCTTGCAGTTGTCGGAGTACTGCTTGTTACTTTCAATCAGGGATTTTCACTCGGGAGCACTGGCAGGATAGATTTTTTAGGCATATCTTTTTCACTGCTTGGAGCTCTTTCGTCAGCTCTTTATTCTGTTTTTGGGAAAAAAATTCTTAGTTCAAATGACCCACTGGTAATAACTACACTCGCATTATTTTTTGGCGCAGTTCTGCAGGTAATATTAACTTTCTCCACCGTAGGTTTTTCAGAAGTTGCCTTTGCCGGCTGGAAGATAAATCTTCTGACTATATTCCTGGGTGTCACCATGATAGGAATTGCCTATCCTTTATGGTTTGTATGCCTTAAAAGATTTCCCGCTTCCCAGATCTCTATTTACATGTATCTTACTCCGGTTTTTGGCGTAATACTTTCGCTCATAATCCTTAAAGAAAGATTCTCATGGCTGTTCTGGATAGGCGGTCTTATCATACTTGTAGCGATAATAATAACAAATGCTGCAAAAAGCAGAAAAGGGGACGTATAATTTGGCCCCGTCTTTTATTTTTATGATTTTGGAAAGCCGGATTGACAGAAATAAACCATTAGTTATTTAAATATTCTTTAAACATAAATATTACTTCAGGCACTTAACCAGAATCCGGAATGGTTATTTATATAACGTAAGCCAGCATCAAAAAGTTCATTGTTTTTATGATTGGGGCCAAATTATACGTCCCCTTTTAAGAATATTGTTGTATAATGTTAAATATTTTAAATCAGATTATTTTAGGATTAACAAAATTATTTTAAAAAAATTATGAAGAAAATATTTAAAGTCTTGGGAGTGGGGGAAATATTGTGGGATGTTTTTCCAAGCGGTAAAAAATTAGGCGGAGCCCCTACAAATTTTGCTTATCATATTTCAGCACTTGGCCACGAAGGAGTCGTTGTCAGCAGGATAGGCAACGATGATTATGGCAGAGAAATCATTGAACAGCTTATAAGCCTTGGCCTTGTAACCGACTATCTGCAAATTGACGGCGACAGGGAAACAGGTATAGTGGATGTTCATATCGATTCAGGTAATCAGCCAAACTACACTATTAAAGAAGATGTGGCATGGGACTTTATCCAGTGGGATTCCAAATTTGACGCTCTTCTCGAAACAACTGATGCCATTTGTTTTGGAACCCTTGCCCAGCGTAGCAGAGTTTCCAGAAATACCATAATAACCCTGCTGGAAAGAGCTGAAAGAGACACAATTAAGGCTTATGATATTAATTTAAGGCAGTCTTTCTACAATAAAGGGATAATTGCTGATTCTTTAAAACTGGCAGATATCATAAAGCTGAATTCCGAAGAAATCGAATTGGTAAGAGATTTATTTAATATCAATTCAAAATATAATGAAGAAGAATTATGCAGGTATCTTATTGACAGCTATGATCTAAAATTAATCTGCCTGACAAAAGGAGAGGATGGCAGCACCCTCATTGATGAAATTAATTCTTTTCACAGCCCTTCTTTTCCTTACAAACTGGCTGACAGGGTAGGAGCAGGAGATGCTTTTACAGCAGCGGTGATAGTCGGCTATCTGAATGAAGAACCTATTGATGTTATAAACACTATGGCAAACAAGCTGGCTTCATGGGTCACCTCAAAGCAGGGAGGTACTCCTGTCTATGATTCTGAGATAAAAGGAATAATGAATCTTTAAAAAGAGGTTAATGTTTGGAAGTAATACCAGCAAGGGAATTCAATTATCTGTATATTATTCTTGACTCTGTCTGGCTTTTCATTCTTCTGCTGATTTTTATTTACACAAAAAGATATATAGCCATAATTGCCGGTCTTGCGGGAGCTCTAATATATTTTCTTGTGGATTATGGTATTTTTTATCTTCTTCTTGATACACGGACTGTATCGGGGGCAGACACAGCTCTTCTGCTTTTATGGTTAAGCATAAGTTATGGCTTTACAAACTTCGCCTGGATATGGCTATGGCTTGACAGGGACGGACATGCTCCCGAGTGGTCCCTTCTTATTATATCCGGATGGATTGCAACAGCCCTTTTAAGCCAGAACTTCGGTTCAGGATTTGCCATAATTTCCATCCAGAGAGGAACCTCCGGCTATCACGGGATTATGGCACTGATTCTGCTGGCCGGCTATACTATTTTAATAATCAGAAACATAAAAAACAAAGATAATGGCAGGCAGAAAGTCAATATTCTCTGGATACTTGCAATAGGTATTCTGGTACAGTTTTCATGGGAGGCCGTACTTCTTATAAGCGGCATAAGAAATCCTGGAATTATGCCCTTAATTGTAAATTCTTTGATAGAAACAAATATGGGTCTTCCGATATTGTTCTTTATTCATGCCGCAATAAACAGAAGATTTAATGAAGACTTCACAAGAAAAATTCAATTTCAGTCAATATGAAAGGGGAAAAATGAGCGAGGGAAAAAACAGAGAGTTTCTGTATAAAAATCAGATAAAATGGGAAAGCGAGAAAAAAGGTTTTCTGTTTTCTGAAGGCAAACAAGGTTTTCAGGTTGCAACGCCACCCGAATTCAGGGGTCATCCGGGAATATGGAATCCTGAGGAACTTTTTATAGCAGCAGTTAATTCATGTACAATGACCACTTTTCTTTCTTTTGCAGAAAAACAGGGGCTTGATTTTATAAGCTATGAAAGCGAAGTCGAAGGAATTCTGAAGTTTTCTGAAAACAAACTCATGTTTACCGATATAACAGTAAAGCCTCTGATAATAGTGGCAAATGAATCAGATATTGAGAAAGCTTTAAGTATGATAGATATGGTTGAGAAACACTGCCTTATATCCAATTCAATAAAATCAAAGGTAGAAATCATTCCGGAAGTAAAAGCAAAAACAAAATAATCTTATTCCGGACAATACCAGCATGCACTACACTATAAAATTATTTAATTTTTTTTCAGATCTTGGCAATACAAATATTGAAAATAGCTATCCGTTCAAAGATCAGGCACCCTGAGAAAATTACATTATCAGGAACTTCAGCAGGTCATAAACTAAGAATGCAGGCCATACAATAGCTTTTAAAAATCCTAGCACACCCATCCAGAAAGTTCCTGAATTCTGGATGTAAAAGATTGCTGCACCCAGAAAACCCAGAAAATAAAAACCTCCTGCCATACCTGAACCGCCATGGCGCCTGCTTTCTTTTCTATCTGTACAGGTTTCTTTCGTTACATTTTCATTATCCATATTATTACTCCATGTTTGTTTTTTTAATAAATTATTTATCAGATAAAATCAGATAAGGGGTTCTTTGAAGAAAAATTATTATAGTTCATAAACAATTAAAATAAATTTTATTATATGAATGTAAATATTATAATTATTATATAAGAATTTTAAAATATGAATTTTTTATAAAATCTTTTAAAAGTAAATTAAATACTTACAAATAAAAGGAGGCTCTGATGAATATCAATCCTATTGATGATCTGGTAAATGAACATAAGGGAATAATAACCATGCTTCATATAATGCAGAAAATTTCTTCAAAAATCCAGAAAAGAGATAATATAGAAAAAGACCATATCCATAAAATAATTGAGTTTTTAAGCAATTTTGCCGACAAATGCCATCATGGAAAAGAAGAAGATATTTTATTTCCTGAAATGGCAAAAAATCCTGAAAATACGATTCTCATAAACGAACTTCTCGGAGAGCATAGAGCGGGTAGGGATTATATCAGGGGGATGAAAAATTCTTTAGATGATTTTTCAACCGGAAGCCCTGCTGCATATCATATTGCTGCAAATATGCAGGGATATACTGCCCTTCTTATTAATCATATCCAGAAAGAGACGAAAGAACTTTTTGTGATTGCTGAAAAAGAAATTCCAGAAAATACCAAAAATCTGATAGAGGAAAAATTTGAGGAGCTGGAGCGCAATGTAATAGGGGAAGGAAAGCATGAGGAATATCATGGCTGGCTGAAAATGCTGGCGGGAATTTATATGGTTTAAATATTTTTAAATGGAGAAAAGGAATGTTAAAAGAACTTGTTATCAAAAACAGATCCTACAGACGATTTTTTCAAGATGAAAAAATAGAAATAGAAACACTCAAAGAGCTTGTAGATCTGGCAAGACTTACAGCATCCGGATTAAACAGACAGGTATTAAGATATTATCTATCAAATGATAAAAAAATGACCAATAAGATAAACGACACCCTGGTATGGGCAGGATATTGCAAAGGGTGGGTAAGCCCTCCTGAGGGAGAAAAGCCTTCTGCTTTTATAGTAATGCTCAAAGATACAGAAGCCGGACCGGGTCTTGTTCAGGATGAAGGCATTGCCGCGCAGACTATTCTGCTTGGAGCTGTTGAAAAAGGCTTTGGCGGCTGTATGTTGGGCAGCATTGACAGAAAAAAATTATCATCCCTGCTAAATCTTCCTGATAAATATGAGATTTGCCTGGTAATAGCTTTAGGCCGGCCAAAAGAAAAAGTCGTAATAGAAGAAATCGATAAATCAGGAGACATTAGATACTACAGAGATGAACTGCTGACACACCATGTCCCCAAACGCAGGCTTGAAGATATTATAATTTAAAAAATCAGGTACATTGCGGTATGCAATATATTTTATAGTATAATATTTATAATAAATATATAAAGATTTTGATTTCCGGAAAACACCAGACTGATTAGCCGGAATAATTATTTTATAAATAAACCGGCAACGGAGCAGCCATGAAAAGCAGGCGTTTATTTTTTTACTTTACCTCTCTGATTTCAATAATTTTTCTTTTATTTTTTATTATTTCCTGCAGCAGGAAGGATGACAACTCCTTAAGTGGCCAGGATAAGGAAAAATCATCAGGAGTAATAAGCCTTCTTGACAGTTACGGGGTAGGAGATGTCCCTTTATATCCGCGGGCAGCATATGACAAAGAATTGGATCAGCAATTCGGCGAGTTCAGAAATCAGCTCAATATTCCTGATGAATATATAGATGTTTTATTTACTGTAAGAGTTACAGGTAATCCTGCCGCAGAAGTACTTGAGTACTATGGAAAGACTTTTACAGAACTTGGATGGGAAAAAAGTGTCGATATGACGGGAAGCGGGGGAGGCCTTTTTACATGGGAAAAATTATCAAACAGAGATACAGTCATATCCTATATTGTTGCATCTGGCAATATTAATCATGGAGGCCAGGATAAAACTGTCCTTGTAACCGGCTATATTATCCCCGAAGATGAAAAGGGAAAAGATGAAGATTTGTATGCTGATACAACTAAAGAAGGAAACGAAATAGGTCCTGGTAATGTTTATTTTTCAAATCCGACTACACCCGGAGGAGAAGGACTGCTTGATACAAAGCCGGTTTCAATGGGAATCGAAGAGTGGAGCCTGTGGCTCCAGGAAGGCTCATCAGACAAGGAGGTTGCTGAAAATGAAACAAACAAAGTCTATCTTGTTGAAGATGCAAATATGGGCAGAGTAGTGGAATTTTACAGGGAATCCGATACCATGGATGGAGGCGCTTCAGGAATTTACCGTAAATTAGATATTGATCTGGCCAGGTTTTCAGAATTAAGAATATGGCTTGTAGGAAAAATTTCAAAGGAAGAAGGCGGCAATATCGCAAATATAAATTATGACAAATATTTTCCGGAAGGAGCTGTTCAGGTAAGATTAAAATATCTGACTGAAAACAATAATGAAAAAGAGTGGTTTCACGGCTTTTTTTATTCAAATATAAATTATTCCGACAAACTTAATTTCAATCTTGTAACTAAAGATAGGTGGTTCTGGTATATAAGTCCTAACCTGCTGGAGCTTGACAACAAGCCGGCAATAATAAAAGAAATACAGGTTTATGGATTCGGATGGCAGTTTAAAGGACAGGTCTCAGAAATCGAAATACTGGGAAACTGATGCCCTGATTGATGTCCTGATATCAATATTACAGCAGGGCAGGATGCTACATCCTCATCGCTTTAAAAGCATTGATCAAGCCGTTTGTAGAGCTGTCATGAGAACTGACTTTTTCATTGTTTTCAAGTTCAGGAAGTATTTTTTCTGCAAGAGTCTTGCCAAGTTCAACGCCCCACTGATCAAAACTGAAAATATTCCATATAAAACCCTGGACAAATATCTTGTGCTCATACATTGCAATCAGGCTGCCCAGAGTTCTGGGAGTCAGTTTTTTAAATAATATCGAGTTTGTGGGCCTGTCACCTTTGAAAACCCTAAAAGCAGTTATCCTGTCAATTTCATTTTCAGGAAGATTCAATGATTCAAGCTCTCTGCGGACCTCCTCACTGCTTTTTCCGTTCATAAGCGCCTCAGTCTGCGCAAAAAAATTAGACAGAAGCATATTGTGATGCCCGTCTATCGGATTATGGCTTATTGCAGGAGCAAGAAAATCGCATGGTATTATTTTTGTTCCCTGATGTATAAGCTGATAGAAAGCGTGCTGTCCGTTTGTGCCCGGTTCGCCCCAGATTACCGGACCTGTCTGGTAGCTTATCTCATTGCCATTACGGTCTGTGCTTTTTCCATTGCTTTCCATGTCTGCCTGCTGAAGATAAGCGGGGAAGCGATGCAGATACTGATCGTATGGCAGAACCGCATGAGTCTGGCAGCCAAAAAAATTAATATACCATATTCCAAGAAGGGCAAGGATGACAGGGATATTTTTACCGAAAGGCTCATTTCTGAAATGATTATCCATTTCAAAGGCTCCGCCAAGTAGTCCGGCAAAATTATCAAAACCTACAGAGCATGCAATTGAAAGTCCTATCGCAGACCAAAGCGAGTATCTGCCTCCTACCCAGTCCCAGAAAACAAACATATTTTCAGTGTCTATGCCGAATTTCTCAACTTCTTTAGTGTTTGTAGATATAGCTATAAAATGCTTTTTTATATATTCGTCATCTTTTGCATTTTCAAGAAACCATTTCTTTGCATAAAATGCGTTGGTCATTGTTTCCTGAGTGGTAAAAGTCTTTGATGAAATCATGAAAAGAACTGTCTGGCTATCCAGTTTTTTTAATGTTTCAGAAATGTGGGTCCCATCTATGTTTGACACAAAATGAGTATTTATATCCCTGACCATGTAAGGTTTTAATGCTTCAGTAACCATGGCAGGTCCAAGATCAGAACCGCCTATCCCTATATTCACAATATCTTTTATTTTCTTTCCGCTATATCCTTTCCACTCACCAGAAATTATTTTTTCTGAAAAAGATTTCATCTTTTCCAGAACCCCTCTGACATCAGGCATGACATCTCTTCCTTCTGTAAGGACAGGAGTGCCTGACATGTTTCTGAGCGCAGTATGAAGAACCGGTCTTTTTTCAGTTTCATTTATTTTATCTCCGTTAAAAAGCCTGCCTATAGCATCTTTGAGGCCGAGTTCTTCAGCAAGGCCAATTAAAAGAGACATTGTTTTTTCATTTATTTTGTTTTTTGAATAATCAAGCAGCATATTCTCAGAACGGATGGAAAATTTTAAAAACCTTTCTCTATCTTCCGCAAACAAATCCTTCAAAGTCCGGTCTTTTATTTCATCAAAATGTTCCTCCAGCTTTTTCCAGCTTCCGGATTCTGTGGGATTATTTTTTAATAGCATATTCCCGGCCTCCATATCTGTCTTAAATAAAAAAATCCATATAATACTGTCTTAAATAATAAAAATTAATTAAATATTAATTTTTTATTCATTATGACTGATTTTATTTTTAACATAAAATATATTCTATTGTTATAATAATACCTAAAAGTTTTTACTTTAAAAATGACTAGTGATTAATTTCAAGGAGAACCTAATGCAAAACATAACAGTTCTTGGAGCAGGCTATATGGGAAGCGCCATAACTTTTCCTTTGTCGGATAATGGCAATAAAATCAATCTGTGGGGAACCTGGCTTGATGATGAAATAATTGAATCATCGCTTAAAGGATTTCATCCCAGACTGAAAAAACCATTACCTGAAAATGTCAGCCTTTATTACTGGCAGGATATGAAACCTGCAGTAGAAGATTCCGAAATAATTTTTATAGGAGTTTCAAGTGAAGGATTTGTCAATGTTTTCAAAATGCTCCTGGATAATCTAAATCCCCAAAAAGATTATTATTTTTTCAAGCTTACAAAAGGTCTTGTTGAGTATAATAATAAAGTAAGCCGGGCTACTGAAGCGGCAAGGGATATGTTTTGTACAAAATTTCCCGGCAAAAATTTTTACTGGACTTCAGTAGGCGGTCCGGTAAGGGCAATAGACCTGTCTGAACGAACGCCTGCTGCCTCAATGTACGGGATTTCTGATGAGAAAATAAAAGAATTCATCCCATATTTTTCAACAGAGTATTACAGGATTTTTCCGAATAATGATTTAAAGGGAACCGAAATATGCTCTATGCTTAAAAATATCTACGCAGTTTCAGCTGGAATATGCGATGGCATTTATAAAGATGAAAAAGAGGGCAGATATTTTAATCTTCTTTCTTTTCTTTTTAATCAGGCAGTCAGAGAAATGAGTAAAATAATCAATATCGCGGGATGCAGCCAGGAAACCATATATGACCTTGCAGGCGTTGGAGATCTTCATGTAACTTCGGTTGCAGGAAGAAACAGAAAGTTTGGCGAACTGGTAGGGAGAGGCATGTCGGGAGAGGAGGCCTTTAATCAGATGTTAAAAGATGAAGAATATGCGGAAGGATATTTTGCTCTTAAACTTGTAATTCCCTGGCTGATACAGTCTGCCACAAAAGAGATGATAGAGGATTTTATAGAAAAAGAACTACCTCTTCTCTACACTTTAAGAAGCATAATAATCGAGGGTGCAAAGCCTGGAGAACAGCTGAAAAAAATGATGCTCAGGCTTGGGTATTGATTTCCGGAATATGCAGGCAGGATCTTAAAGGAGTATATCAAAAACAACATATTGAAGCTAAAGTATTCAAATCAGCATATTAAAACTTGTATTAATAGCAGGAGATGTTATGAAAAAGAAATATATCCTGGCAATTGATCAGGGTACTTCAGGCTCAAGAGTAATCCTGTTTGACCACAAAGGAAGAGTGATGCAGAGTGCTCACAGAGAAATAAAGCAATTCTTCCCCAGTCCCGGCTGGGTAGAACATGATCCGTCTGAATATATAGATACAACACTGGAATGCCTGAAAGAAGTAGTGGAGAAATCAAAAATAGATGTATCCGAAATAGCTTCCATAGGTATCGCAAATCAGAGGGAAACAGTAATATTGTGGGACAGGGAGACCGGAAAACCGGTTTATAATGCAATTGTATGGCAGTGCAGAAGAACTGCTGCCTATTGCAGTTCACTTAAGGAAGCTGGATATAATGAACTTATTAATGACAAAACCGGACTGGTAATCGATGCTTATTTTTCTGCTACAAAGATAAAATGGATAATTGATAATGTCGAAGGCGTAAAAGAAAAAGTGGAGCAGGGCAGAATACTTGCCGGGAATGTTGACTCATGGATAATATGGAATCTGAGCAACAGGAAATATCATGTTACTGATTACTCAAATGCTTCAAGAACTCTTTTACTTAATATAAATACTCTTAAATGGGATGATGAGCTTTTAAAGATTTTTAACATACCGGCTGATATCCTTCCTGAACTTAAACCCAGTTCCGGGGTAATGGCTTATGCGGATAAAAGTATGCTCGGTGTTGAAATTCCAATTGCAGGCGATGCGGGAGACCAGCAGGCAGCTCTTTTCGGGCAGGCATGCTTCCGTCCGGGTATGGCAAAAAATACATACGGGACTGCTCTTGCAGTGATTATGAACATCGGAGAAAAACCTATAAAATCAGAGAATGGCCTTCTGACTGACCTTGCATGGGTAATAAATGGTAAAGCTACTTATGCATTTGAAGGAATAATATTTAACGGCGGCTCTACCATTCAGTGGCTGAGGGATGGAATAAAAATCATAAAAGATGCAAGGGAATGCGACATACTTTCTGAAAAAGTAGAAGATACAGGAAACGTCTATCTTGTGCCGGCATTTACAGGATTATGCGTTCCATACTGGGATATGTATGCAAGGGGCATAATCATAGGAATAACGCGGGGAACTGGAAGGGAGCATATCTGCAGGGCGGCAGAAGAAGCTATTGCTTACCAGACTGCAGATGCAATATATGCAATGATATCGGATTCCTCAATTGATATTCTTTCGATGAGGGTAGACGGCGGGGCTACAAAAAGTAATTTTCTGCTGCAGTTCCAATCCGATATTTTAGGCATAACAATCGAGCGTCCCAGGATAACAGAAATGACTGCCCTGGGAGCAGCCTATCTTGCAGGACTGGGTGTAGGATTCTGGAGCGATATGGAAGAACTGGAAAAGCAGTGGGAGATAGACAAAGTCTATAAGCCCTCCATGAGCGATGAAAAAAGAAAAGAGCTTTATGCCGGCTGGAAAAATGCCGTCCAGAGATCTCTTGCCTGGGCCAAATAGAGTCTCTCAAATTAAGGTTTGAATTCTTTTTGCTTATACAGATTTTAAGGCGTTATTGATTTAAAATTAATTTATAGTTTTTTGTGATTTATCTCTTCTGCTGAGTCTGTTACAGGTAATTATAATTTTTGTCTGAAATGTACATACTTACAATAAATTCAGGTTCGACATCGATAAAGTTCAAGCTTTATGAAATGCCCGCTGAAAGAGTTGCAGCAGGCGGCAGGATTGAAAATATAGGATTTGAAAAATCAGTAATAAGATATGTGACCGATTTCTTAAATGAAAAGTCAGATAATATTAAAATAAAAAATCACAGAGCAGGCCTGGACTATATAATAAAAAAACTGGCTGATACCAAAACAGGTGTGATTAAAGACAAAAAAGATATCAGTGCGATAGGGCACAGAATAGTAAATGTAGGGGACAGAGTCAGCAGCCACAGAATAATAGATGAAAAATTTCTTGATGTCCTCAGGGATTGCATGGATCTGGCACCGCTTCACAACCCTCCGAATCTTATGGGAGTCGAAGTCTGTTTTGAAGTCTTTGGAAAAAATACGCCCAATATCGGCATATTCGATAATATTTTTCATATAAACATCCCTTCCAAAGCATTTCTTTATGGAATAAATTACAATTATTATGAAAAATATCGTATCAGGAAATACGGTTTTCACGGAATCGCATATACCTATATGGTTGAAAAGTGTGCCGAACTTATAGGGAAAAAACCGGATGAGCTGAAAATAATAGCTTTAATGCTTGGGGGAGGCTCTTCTGCAGCAGCCGTAAAAAACGGAGTCAGCATTGACACATCAATGGGCTTTACTCCTGCAGAAGGACTTATAATGTCAACAAGGTGTGGCGATATAGATCCGGCAGCACTGTCCTACATCTTAAACAGGGAAGGGTTTACTCCTGGAGAGCTTGATGATTTTATAAACAAAAAATCAGGAGTACTCGGGCTTTCAGGGAAGTACTCTGATTTTCTTAATATAGAAACAGGATATCTGGAAAATGACCCGGACTGCACGCGCGCTTTTGAATGTTACTGTTACAGGGTAAAGAAATATATAGGCGCTTATGCCGCTGCAATGAACGGAGTGGATGCTATTATTTTCGGGGGAGGAGTAGGAGAGAACTCTCCCATAATAAGGGAGGCAATTTTGTCTGATATGGATTATCTGGGAGTAATGATGGATAAAAATTTAAATGATGACAGATCCATAAAGGAAGGAATAATTTCTTCAAAAGATTCCAGAGTGGCAATTTGTGTCGCAAAAGTCGATGAAGAATTAATAATGGCAAGAGAAACCCACAGCCTGCTTACGGAAAAGTAAAAATTTTTTAAAAATTTTTGAAAATGTATTGACAACAATACTTAACTTTGGTATATTAATATCCTCTTCAAATAGAGGAAAGATCTAGAAGAAGCTAAACTTACAGACGAAAGAAAGTAAGAATA
>DBPS01000029.1:24446-31167 GCA_002304935.1 Candidatus Humimicrobium oleiphilum
GTACCCTGATATAACTTAAATCACATAAAAAATTAAATCAGGCTATATCTATAACCTGTCCGAAACTTTAATCAAAAAAAGTATAAAAAATTATGTATAATTTGAGTTGTAAAAAACATGGGGTCCTCTTATTTCTGCAATATTTTTAATTATCACTTTTATAATTTTATTAATTTATGATTTACCTGATTTATTGTGATTTATAGTTTATCCAATATTTATTTATTACCTTCTGTTTACTCNNAATTTTTTCATTTTCAATTTTTGCAGATTGAAATAATTAATTTTCCAAATCTTCTCTGACATACTATTTGTTCTCACAATACTATCATTAATATTATTTATTAATAATTAATATTAATTAATAATTTTATTATTATATTTATTAAATATAATATTATTATTAAATAGTTTATTGATATAAGTTTAATATAATAATTATAATTTATTCTTAATATTTGATATAATCTCTTTAATAAAAATAAAAAATAAAAATTCCGAGGGGGAGACATGTCTAGTATTGCAGAGATTGAAGGAATAGGACCGCAGTATGCATCCAAGCTTGCCGCAATAGGTATCAAGACAACTGAAAAACTGCTAAAAGAAGGAGCAACCGCAAAAGGAAGAAAGGCTATTGAAGAAAAATCAGGAATCGCCCACAAGCTTATTCTTGAATGGGTAAACCTGGCAGATTTGTTCAGGATCAAAGGTGTTGGTGAAGAATATTCAGATCTTTTGGAAGAAGCAGGGGTTGATACAGTAGTGGAACTTTCAAACAGAAATGCTGAAAATCTTTTTGCAAAAGTCATTGAAGTAAATGAAAAGAAAAAACTTGTGCGAAGACCTCCTACTGCAGACATGATTAAAGACTGGATAGCTCAGGCTAAAAAATTAGACAGAGTAGTTGAGTATTAAAAAATACTTTTTGTTTTTATAAATCCTGCAAGAATCACATTGCTTGCAGGATTTATATTTGCCTATTTTGACATTAAGCTGACAATTACATAAAATGTTATCTTATTTTTATATTAAAAATTTTTTATATTAAAAATTTCAGTTTTTTGTTTCTGCAATTTTGAATTTAGAATTTTATATTTAAAAGCCTTTTAAGCGGAAAAATGAATGGACGATATTAAAGAAAAATCAGATTTTATAAGGGAAATAATCAGGCAGTATCTTAACAATGAAAATGAAGAAAAAGATAATTCAGAAAGATCCGCGAAAACAAAGAAAATCCATACCAGATTTCCCCCTGAGCCGAATGGCTATCTTCATATCGGACATGCAAAATCCATATGCCTGAATTTCGGGCTTGCAAGTGAATTCGGCGGTAAGTGCAATTTAAGGTTTGACGACACCAATCCTACAAAAGAAGAGCAGGAGTATGTTGACTCCATAAAAGAAGATATAAAATGGCTCGGGTTTGACTGGGACAGCAGAGAATTTTATGCTTCAGATTATTTTAACAGGCTTTATGAATTCGCCCTTATTCTTATAAAAAAAGGAAAAGCATATGTCTGCGATTTAAGTTCTGATGAAATACGCGAATTCAGAGGGACCCTCAAGGAACCGGGCAGGGAAAGCCCCTACAGAAACCGTAGTATTGATGAAAACTTAAGACTTTTTGAAGAAATGAGACTGGGCAGATATCCTGATGGCTCAAAAGTGCTAAGGGCAAAGATAGACATGTCCTCCCCAAATCTTAATATGCGTGACCCCATAATGTATCGTATCCTTCGCAGAAGCCATCATCGCACAAAAGACAAATGGTGCATTTATCCTACATATGACTGGGCACATGGTCAGTCAGATTCAATAGAAGGCATTACGCATTCAATATGCACCCTTGAATTTGAAGATCACCGTCCTCTCTATGACTGGTTTATCGAGCAGCTTGAAATTCACCACCCCCGGCAGATAGAATTTGCACGCCTTAATCTTACATATACAGTTATGAGCAAAAGAATGCTGCTGATGCTTGTTGAAGAAAAACATGTAAGTGGCTGGGATGATCCCAGGATGCCGACAATATCCGGCATGCGAAGAAGAGGATATCCGCCTGAAGCAATAAGGAATTTCTGTTCGCAGATAGGGGTTGCAAAAGCAGACAGTACTGTGGATTTTGCATTTCTTGAATATATAATAAGAGAGAATTTAAATAAAAATGCTTTAAGGGCTATGGCAATCCTCAATCCTTTAAAAGTAATAATAGACAATTACCCTGAAGATTTATCAGAAGAGCTGACGGCAATAAATAATCCCGAAGACGACAGTGCCGGAACCAGGAAAGTTCCTTTTTCCAAAGTAATCTATATAGAAAAAGAAGACTTCATGGAAGAACCGCCAGGCAAATTTTACAGACTTGCCCCTGGCAGGGAAGTGCGTCTCAGATACGCTTACTTTATTAAATGTGAAAGTGTTGTAAAAGATGATAAAGGCAATATTCTTGAAGTGCACTGTACTTACGATCCACAGACAAAGGGAGGAGATGCTCCTGATGGACGCAAAGTAAAAGCAACCCTGCACTGGGTAAGTGAAAAGCATTCAATACCTGCAGAAGTGCGGCTTTATAATCATCTGTTTGCAGTTGAAAATCCTTACAAGACAGAGGAGGGTGGCGATTTTAAAGATAATTTAAATCCTGACTCTCTTAAAGTCTTAAAAGATTGCAGGCTGGAACCATCTCTTCTTAATGTAAAACCAGGAGATATATATCAGTTTGAAAGAATTGGTTATTTCTGCGTGGACATCGGCTCAACAAAAGAAAAAATCATATTTAACAGAACTGTCACGCTGAAAGACGAATGGGCAAAAATTAAAAAATCCGTATAGCTTGCGTCACCATCAAATATACCTTTTCCCAAGCGCATCTGCCCAGTGTTCGGGAAATCTTTTATAATAAAACCGGCTGTCTCTTTTGGAATTTGTCCATAGAATTGAGCGTATAAGCGACGGCAGGCCCACCAGTGGCAGATAAAGCCACCCAAGCCATACAGACTGTATGCTGTGTCCGTATTCATGGATTAAAGACCGCCTGCTTTTTATGGAATCAGAATCAAGAAGAAAAGCTTCTATTTTATTCAGGATTATAATGCCTGAAAGCGAGATTCCTCCTGGGAAATCTTCCACAAAATAAATATCCACATCTTTATATCTCAGTCTTTTCTTTTTGCCTTTTTTAAAAGATATGAAAAGCAAAAAAAACAATCCCAGAACCAGCTGAGGCAGCTCCCATAATATTAATAACTTTCTGACCCAGTATTTTTTTATCATTTCAGTACATTATCTGATAAGTTCAAACTCTTTAAAAATTTAAATCTTTTTAAAATCCAGATTCCTTCAATCAATAAATTAAAGTAAAAGCAATCAATTATATAATTATGAGAATGTTAATCCAGGAAATTAAAACAATTTTAAGTCCAAACGTTTGTATTATATTACTGTAACCCGGTTTTTACCAAGCATCTTGCTTTTTAGAAGTGCATTATCTGCCAGCTTAACCAGCTCATCAAAAGTCCTGCCATTTTTCATGCTCGATATACCCACACTTATCGTGAATCTTTCAAAAGCTGACTTTGCAGGAAGAGGGATTTCCTGAAGATTATGCTGGATTTTCTGTGCAATATTTAATGCTTCATCACTGCTTGCCTCAATCGGAGATATAATAAACTCATCTCCACCATATCTTCCCTTGATATCCAGATCTCTTACAGATTTTTTTATAATTTTCGCAACAAATTTCAGGGCTTCATTTCCTGCAGGATGGCCTTTCTGATCATTTATCTTCTTAAAATCATCAATGTCAAACATCATTACTGAAAAATCTTTTTTAAATCTTTTGGCTATCTCGAACTGTTTCTGTAAATCTTTGAAAACTCCGCTATGATTTAATAGTCCGGTAAGGCTATCGTGTGAAGCGATATCCTGCAGTTTTTCATTTGCAATTCTGAGATTGCCTGCAAGCAAAGTCAGAGGCTCTATAAGATTTGTTCTAATCAGCAGCATGTAAAAGAATATATATGAACCAATTTTCAGCAAATGTCCGGCTGCATTATAGATTCCATAGTCATCTTTATACAAAGTAAATAAAAACTCGCTTAAAATAAAAAATCCAACTGAAGCAACTACATAGTAAAAACCTTTTTTCCCCAGTTTCTCCCTATTGACTGAGTAGAATACAAGCGCGATTAAGAGAATAAATATTATTATATATTCCATCATCTTTTTAAATAATGTGAGACCTTGTCCATCTATAAAAGTAGTGGGGAAAATCCTTAAAAACATTATAAAAACGACTGTAAGTATGAAATAAATAGAGAAAATCAGGGAAATGAGTATCTTGCATCTTTTTGTGATAATCATATTAATAATAAACGCCCCTGCAAGAAGACCTGCTGCCTGCACAAATCTGGCACTGATCCAGAGCTGAGAGGCAACATTTGTGCTGCTGACAGGCAGAATATTCATACCTTTAAACACAATTGTATGCAGTAAATCCAGAATAGCGCTGGTAAAAAAAGTAGTTCCTATTAAAAGAATAAAAACATTGGAAGTAATATTTATGGTATTTACAGCAATTACAAATACAAAAATACCTATCGATATTGCTATGAATTCAATAATTATATGATAAAGAAGAAAATTATATTGCGACAGGAAATAAAATGAAACGGCAAATAGAAGCGCGAGCAGAGAATACACGGAAATTGCTATTTTTTTATTTTTCATTTCTCTATGATAAAAAAATATTCTTTTCCTGCCGGAAAAAAACAATATTAATTTTTTTCTTAAATAGGCAAATTAATATATAGAATATAGAAAAAATATAATAATTCAAAATATTAATTCATATTTAAGAAAGGTTATTTTATAAGAAGTTATCAATTAAATCAATGTTAGAAATTATTTGATAGTATTTATTGCTATTTTATATTGTTTATTATTAAAGGGTTTTGGATTCTGGCTATTTATTATTGTCAAATGATTTTATCTGTTCGGCTTTTTCATTAAGATAAATCCATCTCTGCATCTTTAAATCAAGTTCCTTCCGGGTTTCCTCATGCATTCTGGAAAGTTCCTTAATTTTTATGTGATCTGACCAGTGGTTTTTCATTTCTGCAGTTATTTCTTCAAGCCTGTTTTCAAGTTTTTCAATTTCATCATCAATTACCGTAAACTCTCTTGTTTCATTGTAGGTGAATTTGGGCCTGATTGTGGTGTCAGTAGATTTCCTGCCGGCAGTTTTTTGTGGCAGCTGCTCTAACAGTACTGGCTGGTCTGATTTTACTGACTGAGATGATTGTTCTAACTGCCTTGTCCGATCTGGCTGTTCTATCTGCCATGATTGTCCTTCATGATCTGACTGTTCTATCTGACCGGTCAGGACTGCTTTTTCTGATAAATTATCAGTTTTATTTTTTGGAAGTTGTTTTTGTGCTTTCTGATTTACTGTCTTCTGTCTGTTTGATGGCAGGCTTTTATTATACGTATCAACACTTGTAAAAAATTCGATTTTACCGTCTCCTTTTACGGCAATCAGCCTGTCAGTTGTTTTTTCAAGAAAATATCTGTCATGAGATGAAATCAGCACGACGCCCCTGAAATAGCTCAAGTATTCTTCCAGTACTTCAAGGGTCTGGATATCAAGATCGTTTGTCGGTTCATCGAGAAGAAGTACATTCGGTTTTTCCATAAGAACCTTTGCAAGAAGAAGTCTCCTTTTTTCCCCACCTGAAAGATTTTTAATATGAGTGTATCTCTGCACATCGTCAAACAGAAACTGCTCAAGCATGCGGGCAGCTGAAATAGTCCTGCCGTCTTCTGTCTGGACATATTCTGCAGTTTCCTTTATGTAATCGATAGCTCTTAATGAAGGATCAAGGTCTGTATTTTCCTGGCGGTAATACGCTATCCTGACCGTTTCACCAAAGCTAATAGCCCCGCTGTCGGGAGAAAGTATCTGTGCTATCAGATTGAGCAGAGTTGTTTTACCGGCACCATTGGGACCTACAATTCCTATCCTGTCATCCGGACTTATTATCATGCTGAGATTTTTTATCACTGCCTGTCCGTCAAAAGACTTTGAAATATTATTTATCTCGATTGCTTTTTTGCCTAAGCGGGTGTATGCAACCGGAATTTCAATCTGTTCCTTTGATATTGTAATCTCTGATTTTTTAATCTCCTCAAAACGCTGTATGCGTGCTTTCTGTTTTGTAGTCCTTGCCTTTGCCCCTCGTCGTATCCATGCAAGCTCATTTACAAAAAGCCTTCTTCTTTTCTCCTCAGATGCTGCCATGAATTCTTCGCGCTGAGTCTTTTTCTCGAGAAAATATTCGAAATTGCCGTCGTACGAGTACAATTTCCCTTTATCCAGCTCTATTATGCGGTTAACGATACGGTTAAGAAAGTAGCGGTCATGTGTGACAAGCAGAAGGGCGCCTTTGCGCTGTGATAAAAATTCTTCCAGCCAGTTTATTGTCTCAAGATCGATATGGTTTGTAGGCTCGTCAAGTATCAGAAGATCAGCAGGTTGTATAAGTGCTTCTGCAAGAGCCACCCTTTTTCTCTGGCCACCTGATAATTCCGAGATAATCCTGTCAGTGTCTGTTATACCCAGTCTGTCAAGGACAGTCTTTGCCTGTGCCTCCATATTCCATGCATCAAGGGAATCCATTTCTGATGTGAGTTCCATAAACTTTGCCTGGATTTTTTCATCATC
>DBPS01000021.1:0-31841 GCA_002304935.1 Candidatus Humimicrobium oleiphilum
TATGCTCGAAAGGCTTCTGTTCATAGCTTTGCACATTATCTGAGTCAGAAACAGCCCGGATGCGCCTATAATTCCTCCTATTGAAACAAGTAAAACATCTCCCACTGCCATCCCTGCAATAGAACCGGCGACCCCGCTTAACGAATTAAGAAGGGAAATGGTGATAGGCATATCAGCCCCGCCTATTCGTATGGAGAATATAATTCCAAAGAAACTGCTGAGTATCAGAAGAATTATTATCAGAGCTATGTATGGAATATTAAATATAAATGACAGAATAATAGTCAAAAAGCTTAAGACCAGGGGAAGTATCGTAAAAAACTGATGGTTCTTAAGCGTAATAGGTTTTTGGGAAATAATATTGGACAGTTTTAATGCAGCAACCAAACTGCCAAAAAAGGTAACTGTACCTGTAATCACTGCAAGCTGAGATGTAGAATTCGAAAAAACATTTAAAGACACCGGATTGATAAGTATCAGGATTCCTATTATAGCTGAAGCAGCTCCCCCGAAACCATTATATATAGCTACGAGCTGAGGCATCTGTATCATCCTGACTCTTAAAATCCATAATATACCTATTACCACCCCGACTGCCATGCATATCCAGAGAAGCTTTTCTGAAATAATCCGGTTATAATATAATGTCAGTATAACAGCACAGGCTACACATATGCAGCTTATCATATTCCCCAATATGGCTGTTTTTACCTTGCTCATAAAATATATCCCTGTCAATACGCCGATAATCAGGACAGCACATATTATGTAATATAGTATATTAGACATTACTTATCCTTTCCTGCCTTAAACATTTTAAGCATCCTGTGTGTTATGCCAAATCCTGCAGCAACATTTATCATTGCAAGAACTATCGCGATTGCCCCGAGTATCTTGCTTTGAAATGATAATGCAAGTGCTGTCGATGTAAGTGCACTCAGAAGGGTAATTCCCGATAAAGCATTCATGCCGCTCATTAAAGGAGTATGAAGCAGACTTGGCACTTTTTTAATTATTTTATATCCCACAAATGTTGAGACAATAAAAACAACTATAAGTATTAAAGATTTCATGTTTTGCTCCTTGGATATAATATATACATCAGATTCTTAAACACTATTAAATCCCCATTGCTTCCCTTGTACCGCTGTGAACTATTTTATTATCGATTGTCACAAGTATCGAAGAAACAATTTCATCTTTTAAATCAAGGTTTATAGAACCATCTTTTGTTAAATAATTTATCAGATTAAAAACATTTGCTGCAAACATAGAGGTAGAGCTTACCGATAACATGCCGGGTATATTCTTTATACCTTCAATAATCACATCATATTTTATGTCTCTGATACCGGGAGAAGTTATCTCACAGTTTCCACCCTGATCGATTGCAACATCCACTATTACTGAGCCGGCACCCATTGTTTTTACCATATCTTCAGTTATGATAACTGGCGCAAGTTTCCCAGGAACAAGTGCGCTTAAAAAGACTATGTCCATCTGGGCTATAGTATCTTTTATTGCTTCTCTTTCTTTTAAAAGATCTTCTTTTGAAAGATTTTTTGCATATCCGCCTTCACCTATTGCTGCTGAAGAAGGAATTGTTGTGTCTACTATTTTTGCTCCGAGACTTCTAGCCTGTTCAGCTGCATCCGGTCTGATATCTGCCGCATAGACAACAGCACCAAGTCTTTTGGCTGTTGCTATAGCCTGAAGGCCTGCTACTCCTGTGCCAATGACAAATACGTTTGCAGGCTTTATCATTCCTGTTGCACAAAATATCTGTGGTATAAATTTATTTAAATCATTGACGGCAATCAGCATGCCTTTATATCCGGCACAGGTGCTCATAGATGTAAGGGCATCCATATTCTGAGCCTTTGAGATTCTTGGTATTCCATCAAGAGTCAGGCTTATAACGCCATTTTCTGCTAATTTTTTTACCATTGCATGATTAACGGGAGAGGCAGGATGAATGAATGTAACCAGATACTGGCCTTTTTTTAGCATATCAGCTTCATGCACTTTTTTTTCTTCATTAAATAAAGGCTCTTTTACTTTTAATATAACATCTGATTTATCAAAGATTTCTTTTACGTCATCGATTATCTGTGCCCCTTCCTGAACGTATTCATTATCGCTGATTAAAGAACCTTTTCCTGCATTTTTTTCAACCAGCACAGTGGCACCCAGAGATATATATTTTTTTACTGTTTCCGGGTTTGCAGACACACGATTTTCTCCCCGCATGATTTCCTTTGGAATACCAATAATCATTTTTGCTCCTTTTAAATATTTTTATTTTTATGGACTGACAGAATAGTCATTCTTGATTGTTGACAGAATAATTAATGTCCTGGTAAGGGAAACTCCCTTAACGCTTTTTATTTCATTTAAGATTTCTTCAAGCATCTCGGTCGAATCTACGCATGCTTTTAAAATAAAGTCAAAATCTCCCGTAATATAATTACATTCAATGATATATTTATTATTTTTTATAAAACTGACAAAGCCTTCATTATATTTCGGATGTTCCATACTGATAGAGATAAAGGCCATCACATCTTTATTTACTCTTTTTGAATCGAGGATGACAGTGTATTTTTTTATAACACCGGAGTTTTCAAGTTTCTTTATACGCTCAATTACTGCGGATACCGACATACTTACTTTCTCGCCTATGACTGATGCATTTTCGCGAGAATTTTCACGTAAACAGTTTAAAATTTTGATATCTGTAGCATCCATAGCGCTGACACTCTCCTTTGCTTTAATTATTATTGATTTTAATACCTTTTTAGATAATATGTAAAGTATTATGATAATATTTGATAAAAATTTGCCTTATTATTAATATATACCAAAATTTTTATTGTTTTTCAATGCAAAAATGGCTTTGCATAATAAATTTTTTCCCATATTTAAGACTAAGAGTTTTTAAAGACAAGATTTTTTAGGTTTTTACAGAAATATAAGATGGATTATTGCAGGATTTTTTTTATTTTTTATNNCAAACCTGTCATTGGCAGACAAAACATCCAATATATCTTTTCGATATTCATAAGGTGTAAAATTATTTTCATCCTTATATATTACTTTAAGCTTTGGAACCACTAGATATTGATCAATATTGGCGCAATAGTAAAGATCTTCTGACAGTCCGGCATTTATAACATCCTGGCCTCCGCAGGATTTTTTGAGAGCTTCTGTTATGCTATAATTTTCTTTGATTATGTCAAGAGCAATATAGGCTGAATCAGATAAAGTACAATCATTTCCCAGAATACCCGAAAGATATTTTACTGCAATACCTGCGCTGAAAACATCGTCATAAGTTGAAATACCATTCCTGCCAGAACACAGTATTAAAATATCTTTATTTTTTTTAAGGGCTGTATATGCCATTTCTTTTAATACGGAACTCATGTTCAACAAGGAAAGAGCAAAAATATCATCTGATTCCAATAGCTTGAAAAAAGATACAGTACCATTTGTCGTCATCAATATGATTTTTTTGCCATATAAATTTAATTTTGAAAATTCATAAGGAGAGTTTCCGTAATCAAATCCTTTTGGTGGAAGCCGGTTTTCTTCTCCACATAAAATATAGCTGTTTAACATATTTTTCAGTGTATATGCTTCTTCTTTATTTCTTGCAATCAATATTCTCTCGCAGCCAGCTTCAAGAATAGCAGCAATGCTGGAAGTGGCTCTTAGTATGTCAATGACTGCACAAACCGAGTTACTGATTATCGGCCTATATACCTGTATATCAAAACTATTTTCAAATATTACATTTAAAATTATTTTTTCTTTTTTTTTGCTCATTTGATTAATTTTTTTTTATTTTTTTCAATAGTTTCCAGGCATTCCTGTACATAATTTTTTCAACATCTTCAACATTAATAAGATGATCGTATTTTTTATTCAGTAATTTTATAGCATTATCAACACATATCAAAGTTTCATCCTGCATATAAAAAGGGTAATCACTTCCAAAAAGTATCCTGTCAATACAACCGGAATATGATTTTATTATATATAATAGCCATGACATGGGATGCTCGCTTGATAATGTGTCTCTTCCAATATTTGTACTTATATCTGCATATACATTTTTATGCTTTCTTAAAAGCATAGCAGTTTCCCTGTACCATATTTTACCGGAATGCCCGATAATTATAGTCAGGTCGGGAAAATCGCAGGCAACTTCATCGATATATGAGGGATTGGAATAAGAATCCTTATATGGAGTAATTCCAATTGAACCTGAATGAAATAAAACAGGTAACCCATATTTATTCAATTTCTCATAAAATGGATATAATATCTTATCATTTGGATATATTTCCTGGAACGAAGGATGGATCTTTAATCCGATCAGACCTAATTTTTCAATACTTGTTTCCAAAACATCAATTGCTTCTTCTTTAAAAAAAGGATTCAGAGTAAAAAAACCTTCTAATCTTTCTTTGTTTTTTAAAATCTGGTCACTTACATATTCGTTCATTCTTAATATCTGCGCATTTTTTGTTTTTGGAGTAACTACAGAACTTAAAACGATACTTTTGGATATACCATTGATGTCCATTATTTTTAATAATTCTTCAGCTATAAATGCGTTATGCTTCTCATCCCACACTTTTCTTGATTTGAAATAATTAATCAATTCTTTGGTGAGATAGCTTGTGGGCCATAAATGGGTATGAAAATCTATAATCATATTATCTCCAAAATATTAAAACATCTTAAATATTCTTAAAAATGATGCATTCAATAAGCAAAAGGAATAAAACAAATAAGTCATATTTTAGTTATTATCAAATCAATATCCATACTCTTAAACTTATCCAGGAATTCATTATGCTTTTTTATTCCTGAATCAGTAATTATCATATCAAAGTCCTTTAGGTTGGCAACATTGTAGATGCCTACTTTTCCGAATTTCTGACTTTGTGTCAGAAGAATCCTGGTGTTTGCTTTTTCAAGGAATCTTTTTTTCATGGCACATTCACCATAATCATATTCCGTAAGATTTCCATTCATATCTATACCTTTTGTAGTCAGAATAACCTTGTCTGCGATAACATCATTTAATAAAAATTCCGTAAAATCACCTGCCGCACTGGAACAGCCATCTTTTATGAGTCCTCCGGTGGCAAATACTCTCATAAACTTGTTTTTATGTTGCACCAGGATAAGCTGTGTTATGATATTGTTTGTAATTATATTTATATTCATGAGATTTGATTTGTTTATTTCCCTGGCTAAAAGATAATTTATGCTTCCTGCATCAATTATGATAGTTTCACCGCTTTTTAAAAACTCTGAAGCTTTTTTTGCTATAGCCTTTTTTTCATTTAAATTGACCTTTAATCCTATTGAGAAATAACCGTCCTTTTCTATAAGAAATTCATTTATTTTTATTGCGCCATTTTTTGTTTTTTTAAGATATCCCTCATTCTCTAGTATTATGAGGTCTCTATAAACCGTAGGCTTGGAAACTTTAAGCTTTTTTACCAGATAATCTGTGTTTACCTCTTCTTTTTCATCGAGGTATTCTAGTATTATCTGTCTTCTGGCTGGACCATTCATTTAATAACCTTCTAAAAAAAATGTATAATTTGATAATTTTAAAGAAAAAAATGCAATATTTCTACAGTTATCGGGACAATAAATAATTATAAGGAAAACAATTCAAAAAGATTCAACATTTAAAAAACATAGCATTAATTATTATAATTTACAATTATTTGAATTATTGTTGATATAATTTATAACAATTATTTAAAAAATTATCATTTTAATTGCTTAAAAAAGGATATAATAATATACTCTCTATAAAATAATCTTAGAAAATGCTGTTAAAAATCTTTTAGGTATTTTGTTTAAATATTTTTTTAGAACAATATTCTATAAATAAAAATAGGAGGGGATAATGGCAAAAAGATATACTGCAAAAGAAGTAACGGAAAGATTAAAAGCAGAAATAGCAAAAAACAAACCTTTATTTATACCAAATTGTGGTATTGGTATTTCTGCTAAAATGCAGGAAAAAGGAGGGGCAGATTTAATAGTGGTTTCTCCGACTAGTTACTGCAGGGTAAAAGGTCTTGGCTCACTTGCTGTTTTTTTACCATTCTGGGATTTTAATCAGATTGTATTCAATCTTGCCCAGGAGATAGTACCTATGGTCAGGGATACGCCTATAATTTCCTTTTCTGCACCAAATAATCCTTTATTGCCACATAAAGAACATCTGAAGAAGCTATGGGAACTCGGCATAAGCGGAGTAAATCCATTCATAAGCAGACTCTATGGCAAAGAATTTAGCGAGCAGATAGAACAAATAGGTATGGGTTTCAGCAAAGAAGTTGAATTTGTAAAAGCAGCAAAGGAAATGAATATGTTTACTTTTTCTTTTGCTTTTTCTCCAGAGGATGCAGAAATTCTTACTGACGCGGGATCTGATGTAATCTGTTCTCACGCAGGCGCAACTAAAGGCGGGACTATTGGTGCGAAAACCGTAATGTCTCTTGATGACGCAGCGGAATTAAGCCAAAAAATATTTGATGCTGCCAGAAATATTAACAAAGAAGTGATTCTCATAGCTCATGGCGGTCCTATAGAAAGTCCAAAAGATGTGAAATATATTTTAAAGAATACCAATGCACAAGGATTTATGGGAGGGTCTGCAGCTGAGAGATTGCCAATCGAAAAATCAATATCTGAAGCAACATCAGAATATAAAAATATTTCCCTGTCTGGATAATTTAACGATTAATACTAATTAAATCAGTTAATAAAAAGGAATTTAAATGAATAATAAAAAACCTAACATAATATGCATGGGAATACTGGATATAAAAGGAGATGAAATAAAATTTCTTGCTGAAGAAGTTGAAAGGGCCGGAGGAAATCCCATAATAATGGAAATAAGTCTCGGTCATGAAGTCGGATGGGCTGATATCGGGCTTTCAGAAGTACTGGCTGAAAGTGGTTTAAAGAAAGAAGAAGTATTTAAATCTTCCCGATCAGATGCAATCTCTCTTGTAGGCACAGCTGGTGCAATGAAAATTAAAAAGCTTTATGATGAAAATAAGATAGATGGTGTAATATCATGGGCTGGCTCTGTAGGAACATCTACTGCTACCATGGTAATGAGAGCTCTTCCAATCGGTTTTCCAAAAATAATGTTATCCACTCTGGCTTCCGGAGATGTAAGCAGCTGGCTTGGGAACAAGGATATTTATATAGTTAATCCAATTTCTGAAAAAGGCGTCAATAAAGTTACAAGAAAACTTATTGGCAATGCGGCAGCAGCAATCGTTGGAATGTCAAGATATCGTGAGGTCCGGAATGTGGATGTAAAGCCTCTGGTAGCTTTGACTGCATATGGAACTACAACTCCTACAGTAATAAAATGTGAACAATATATGCATGAAAGAGGATGGGATTCCATTATCATTCACCAGGTTGGAACAGGGGCGACAATGGAAGATTTGATAGATTCAGGAGAGATAACTGCAGTGTATGAAATAACTCCTGGCGAAATAAGCAATAATATGTATGGCAGCATTTATGGTATAAGCAAAGAATGGACCGGGGACAGACTGACTGCTGCAAGCAGAAAAGGAATCCCGCAGATTGTATGTCCGGGTGGACTTGACCAGTCTGCTTACCAGACAGTTGTACCTGAAAAATATCTGGAAGGTTTCAGGAAGGGCACAAGAGTTTCTTATAAAAATTCAAAAGCTCCTTATGTTCATAATTCTGCTGTAACAATAATGGTACCTGACAAAGAAGATACTGAAGAGCTTGCTCTTTATGTTATAAACAGATTAAATAAAACAACTGGACCTACAGCTCTTATTGTGCCAATGAGAGGCTGGAGCGCTTATGACCAGTCAGTTGAAAATGCATCTGTTGACAGCGGCTGGGCAAAAGAAAACGGAGACGGCCCTGTCTGGTGGCCTGATCCTGATAATGCCAAATGGTCAAGAAGAGCTACATTAATGTGGGATGTATTTATGAAAAACTGGGACAGGAACAATTCCAACCTGGATATAATAAAATGCGATAACCACATACTTGATGCTGATTTTGCACAATTCTTAAACACATGTATGGGCGATATGCTCGATAAAAAATGGAAAAAAGGACTATACAGGGAATTAAAAAATGTAGTTGAGTAAAACTATTCCTTAAAATCTTTTTCCTGAATAAAAGAAGATTTTAAATGGAAAATTAATTAAAGTAATTAAAGTAAAAAAACCTGGATATCTGATATATCCAGGTTTTTAAATTTATCCTTTATTTTATTTCCATTTTTCAATGGATACTTTAAGTGCTTCATTGCCTTTCTGATTTGCAGCTTCGGCAAGAGTAACTCCTTCGCCCAGAGCTTTTGCTGCCTGCATCATTGATTTGGCTCCCTCTGTAGGCCCCATGGGATGGCCGAGTACCGCTCCGCCACTGGCAAGTACCAGCTCTCTGCCAAGTTCACTTACTATTTTTTCTGCACTGTTTGGATGGACTCCCCCGCCGATTATAGGCATTGTGGGTTTTAAATTCCCAAAAGGGAGCCTCTGCATATCAGCAATCTGCTTGTACCTTCTTTTCAGGAAAGGATAGGTGCTGTAAGGAGAACTAAACATGCACATGTCTGCACCTGCCATTCTTGAAAGTTTCCCTAATAAAAGAGGTGTGGATATGCCCGTAAAAGGTGATTCAGTCATTGCGCCTGCTGTAGCATAATGCGCTACAACAGGAATCTTTATTTCATCCATTTCTGAAAGAGCCTGCAATACACTTATGCCGGTTGCTACAAAATTAATCATTAAAAAATCTGCTCCTTCATCAATAGCAGTTTTTGCATGTTCAAGAACTTTATCAAATCTATCAGTAATATTTACGCAATATCTGGTAAGATGCCCCGTTTGTCCATAAACTTCATTTGCTGCTTTTTTATACAGGCGTACCCTGTCTTTAATTGAACTATAATTAGTATCTGCAAAAAGTTCATCATCCTTTATTATGTCTACACCACCCAAAGCAATCTTCCTGAAAATAGCTGCCCCTTCTTTTGCTGAGTAGCCCAGACAGGGTTTTATCATATTTAAAACTATCGGCCTTCTCTGGGAATTTAGTCCCATATAATCATATATGCCATCTATGCCAAATCTGGGTCCTTTAAATGATTTTAAGAATTTCCTTGAAAATTTTATATCTACCAGCTTCACCTGCGCTGAAGTAGAAACATCATTACCCAGCAACGTAACCATCAGCATTGGAATCTGGGGAATGAAATTCTCATCAGGAAAAGCTATCTGGATTATATGATATGTTTCTTCAGGAAGGTCGGGAGTAAGTTCAACCGGTGGTATGTCGTAAATACTTACAACCTTGCCTCCATATTTTCTTTTCATTTCATCTGTAATTCCGGGGACTGGTACCCATGTGCCTATTGTCTGCCCGACTGCAAATGATTTTGCCTTTTCGTAAATATCTTCATCAGATTTTGCAATATAGAAATATGAAGCAATTATATAATCTTTGTCAAAACTTTCTTCAGGAAGAATTATCGGAGAAACTTTTTCATAATCTTTCATAATTTTACCTTATCCTTGGTCTTGATATATTGTCTTTGATTTTTATTTATTAACATACCTTTATTTTTTATTTAATATTATCTAAATATTTTCATTTTTAATCTCTTTTTTAACTTCTGCAAATTTATTTTCATATATTATTTTAATTATTATTGTTGAAAAAGTCAGAAATAAAAATATTGACGCTATGCCGACAGACCACGAAAGGCTATATGAAGAAATGAATTTGGTAATAAAAGGTGTTATTGATGTACCGAAATTTACAAGTGCAAAAATAATGCTTGCCAGCAACCCTCTTCCTTTTTCATATACTGTGCTTGCGTCAGCAAAACCCAGTGTGAATACTCCCGAACATCCTAATCCTGCAAAAGTTATTGAAATATAAATAAATACAGGCAGCTTTGCAAAAGCAAAAAAAGCCATGGAAATAACCCCCATTGCTGATAAAAAAAGCATTATATAGTTTGATTTTATTTTTCCTGCAAAAGTGCTTACTATCATTCTGCCTGCAAAAATCGCCATCCAGAATATTGAAACTGCCAGACTGGCTTTATCTATTTCAAAAAACCTTAACTTTCTCAGAAAAGTCGCAGTCCAGGTAGCAAAAATAGTTTCTGGTATTACATAGAAGAATAGCAGCAGGCATCCCATTATAAAAATAATGTTCATATGTTTTAACTTAAAGACCTGCCTGAAGCTTATCTTTTCAGGTTTTTCATTAATTATGTTTTCTTTTCTGTTTATTTTCTTAACAAAGAAATAAAGAAGAATTATAACCAAAGCAATAAAAGCTGTTATATAGTATGAAAATCTCCAATTGAGATTGTTCTTTATAAGGCCTGAAGCTATAAAAGGAGCAGTAAAATTGCCGATTGGATAAAAACTTAAAAAAATCGTTGTCAGCCTGGGTTTGTTATTTATCTTGCTTTCAAGAATATAATTTGTTGCCTGAATCCATATAACTCCGGCAACATATCCCAGAATTATGTATAAAACATAAAACAGAAGCAGACCTTTTGCGAAACTTAAAACTATTAGAAGACAGATCTGAAAAACATATCCTGTTGTAAGGATTACATACTTTTTCAAAAATCTGTTGAATATTATTGATGTAAGCTGGCCTACAACTAGTCCGATAGTAAAAAAAGTTATAATAAGGTTAAGATTTTCTGCACTAAAACCTGTATCCCTGCTTATTTCGATAAGCATTGGCCCGATAGTAAGAAAATAAATAGGAGTAATGAAAATGGTCAGATAATTGGGAAGTTCAATAAGATAGTCTGCAAACCGGTCTTTTTTTTGCATCTTGTATCCTGCCTGTCATTAATATTTAAAAAATCTTAACTAAATATTCTGTTTTAAAAAAAGATTATTGTCTATGAATCGTTTTATCTCATTAATTACTTCTTCAAGACCTTTTTGACCTTTCTTAATCTCAAAAATAAAACCCCCGTCATAATTTTTCCCAGAAAGGATATTTAAAATGTTTTGCCATTCTATAATCCCGTTTCCGGGAACATAATGCAGATCGTCTTCTGCCTCAGACCTTTTGCCGTTATTATCACCCATATTATCATGGATATGCATGCTCAGAATATCATCATAAAAATAGTCCAGGTAATCATTAATATTATCTGCCAGAAGTCCGTGTCCTGTGTCAAGGCATATTCCTGAATTATTTTTACTATCAGCAATTTCCCTGGCTTTATAGAGTATGTGCTTTACAACTTCAATATCATCTCCAAAAAATTCAGCAGGCAGATTTTCAATTGCGATTTTTATATTCCCCATTCTTGCTTTATTCAATATATGCACAAGGCTGCTTATGCAGTTATTTATTCTTATATTTTTTTCTTTTCTGTCTGAATACCATCCTCCGGGATGGATGACAAGAAGTTTTCCATTTAATTTCTTTAAATAACCTATCCTTTTTATTGCGTCTTCAATACCATTATTTCTTTTTTCTTCATCAGGACTTGAAATATCTGCATTTTCATATTCAGCATGCATTGAAAACACAGATAGTTCCTGCGCATTGATAGCATCGATTATGTTTTTCTGAAAATTAAAGACATCTGAAAGCTCTATATTTTTTATCCCTGATTTTTCCATATAGTCAAATTTTTCAAGATAATCAAGACTTCTGGAAACTTCATATAGCATTGTGCTAATGCCGATATACATTTATAAATTATCCCTCTGTTAAATAATTCTTATATAATATCAGAAATTAAAAACTCCTCCAAAGCTTTCTACTGCCAGGAAGGAGTTTTTAATTAAACTGATTTTTCAATTGATTATCAATCTTTTAAATCAAAAACAATAACAAGCCAGGCTAAGGATTAATCCATACCAGTAACTTTAAATCTTAATTTACCTTTTTCTTCTCTTACTTTCCTTATAAGATCAGTATAAGGTCTGTTATAAACTGTGCATCCTACATTTTCCTGCCTTATTAAAAGTTCAACACATTTGTCACAAGCTACACACCAGTTAATTTCATCTTCTTTGTCTGCCAAATATTTCTTGGGAAGCTTGGGATCAGCCAGAGATTGCCTTCCAAGTGCAATCATGTCAGCATAACCATGTTCAATATTATAATTGCCCCAGTGGAATAATGAGTTCCATTCAGGCTGTACGGCTTTAAGGAAGTTTTTCCCATTATTAAGCACTGAGTAAGCACCACCCATTACCACTACATCTGGACCGACATTTTCCTTGATTATTTTTGCCATTGTGAAATGCAGATAAACATCATCTGGTTTTCCTCTTTCAGGCATATGGAGTTCCATTGTAACTGATGGATTTCCGGTAGATTCAAGAATAAAATTTGCTCCTCTTGCTTCAAGTCCCTTGCAAAGATCAATAGACTCAGTAAGATCGATTATTCCTGTATCAGGCCCTGCACATCCCTGTCCGCCCGGGAAACCTTCCCACATTGAAACTTTTGAGCCGACTATAAAATTATCATCATTTACAAGCTTTCTTACTTTCTCAACCATATCAAAAGCAAATCTACTTCTTTTTTCCCACGTTGGGCCATATTTCCAATTTCGGTCATTATAGGGTCTTAAAATCTGTGAACCAAAATAGCCGTGACAGAACTTAAGATCTACACCGTCTGCACCAAGGTCATATAGTATCTTTGATGATTTTACAAATAGATCAATAGTATTATCTACATAATCTTCATCGATTACTTCCCCGCCGAAACCATGAAGCGGTTTAACGCAAACTCTTTTAGAGAACTGACTTCCGGATACTTCTCCCGAATGATTTAGCTGAACAATCAAAAGAGGATCGGGATTGATTTTTTTCATATCTTTTATAAATTTCTCCCACTCTTTGATATTCTCTTTATTTTCCGGCTGAAGACTTAACTGCTCATTTCTTGCCCTGCTGTCATACTGCATGGTTATTGATTCGAAAACTATAACTCCTGCATCACCTTCAAACAGATTTCTATATCTTTCCAGAGATCTTTCAGAAAATCCACCACTGGCACTTGCATCAGCACATTCCATCGGCTGAATAACAAATCTGTTTTTTGCAGTTCTTTTTCCGATTTTGATGGGTTGTGCAAGAGCTGTATTTTTATTGCTCATTTGTTTCCCCTTTTTTATTTTTTTTATTAATTCCCTTTTTGAAGCTTTTCCACCAATTAAAGTATATAACAAATTATTTTTTTAGTAATACTATTAAAACACTTATAAAATACCAGGTAATAATTAGTATTATAAATACTAGTTTTATTCTTAGTAATTTTAATTATAATCTGATATTTGAGTATTTCTTACTTTTTTTTGGATACTAGTATAATATATAGCCTTATCAGTAATACTAATATTTTCTGATTATTTTTGCATTATGTATGAGAATGTATTCGGATGGATTCTAGACCAGGAATCCTCCAAGAAAATTATAGTAGAGGACAAAGAATCATTTTTTAATAGCTCTAATTTTTTTCACACAATCCTGGAATTTATTCAGGACGGAGTGAGCGTACTGGATACTGATCTTGTTGTTAATTATGTTAATGCCACAGTTTCAAACCTTTACACCCGGGGTGTGAATCCAATCAACAGAAAATGCTATTCAGTATATCATCAGAGAAAAAAGCCTTGCGACGATTGCCCGACTTTAAGAGCTATAAAAACAAAAAAGCCCCAGATGAGCGTTATGAGTTATCCCAGAAAAGGAAAAACTCCTGGATGGCACGAATTATTTTCAATTCCTGTCTTTGATAAAAATGACAATATAATCCTGATAATAGAATATATAAGAGATGTTACTTTCCAAAAATATATTAAAGAAAATCTGATTGATATCGAGAATCGTTTTGAAACCCTGGAAGAGCAAAATAAAATCCTGATGGATATTCTCAATCAGAGAGAAGAATTCCAAAATAATCTCGAGCATACTATCTCGACTAATCTGGAAAAATTTATAAAGCCTTCTCTAAATTATCTGAAAAAATCAGTAAACGAAAAAGATATTGAGCTTGTAAATGCGATTATTGATGAGATAGTATATCCTGTCACAAAAAAAAGACCTTCACAAATTTCTGAACTGACCCCCAGGGAGCTTCAGATAGCATCATTTATAAAAGAAGGCTACCAGTCAAAAGAAATTGCAGACAAGCTTTGTGTGACACAGAAAGCTATAGATTACCATCGATTGAATATCCGTAAAAAATTAAAATTATCCCGGACCTCAAATTTAAGAACTTATCTGGAATCACATCTTTGATTTTAAATTAATAAGATATTTCTAACATTTTTCATAATAAAAAATCATTGACATATTATTATTTTAAGAATAATATTTCGAAAGCGAAATATCCGTATATGAAATATATTTATAAAAATCTCTGATATCCTGAAAAATGAATAAAGCAATTAAAAAAACAGATACTGATATAATAAAACTTTTATACCAGGTTTTTGTTTTATTAAAAAATGAAATGGGAAAACTTCTTGAAGAAGAAGGGATAAGCTCTTCCCATGGAATAATAATAAAGACAATCAGCGAACATAAAAGAATAAAAATAACTGAATTAAGTGAACTTCTCGGGCTTTCAAACAGCACTCTTTCAGGAATAATAGAAAAACTGAAAGTTCTTGGAATTGTAGAAAGAAAAAGAAGTGATAAAGATCGCAGAGTAGTCTATGTAAGTATTTCCAGAGATTTTGAAAAAAGACATGGAGATTTTCATCAAAAAATAAATGATTATATTGAAAAAAAAGTAAAAGAAGCCGGGCAGGAAGACAGGAAGAAAATAGCCGAGGGACTCACCCTTCTTAAAAAACTGCTGGAAGAATCAACAAATTTAAAAAAAGATATTGAATTTTAATAAATATGATTTTAAAACATGATTTTTATTAAAATATTAATAAAAAAGGAATTTTATTTTTTATGCTGAAACTTTTTAAACATTTAAAACCTTATACCTTGACTGTTATTGTGACCATAATTCTTATATTTCTGCAATCTATAGCAGAACTTTTTTTACCCAGTCTCATGTCAGATATTATCAATAACGGCATATTAAAAAACGATATAAATTATATTCTAAAAGTAGGAGGATATATGCTGCTTATCACTGCTGGTGCAGTAATAGTCACAGTAGCAGCAAGTTTTTTGATTGCCCGTATTGCAATGTCTTTTGGAAAAGATATAAGAGACATAATATTTACAAGAGTTGAAAGTTATTCTTTAAATGAAGTAGATAAAATTGGCTCTGCTTCCCTGATAACGAGAACCACAAATGATGTCGTACAGATACAAAATGTGTTTATTATGATGAGAATGCTTGTGATGGCTGCCATGATGGGAATAGGAGGAATAGTAATGGCAGTTACAAGAGATGCAAAACTTTCTATTATTTTTGTAATTGTCCTTCCCATCCTTGTCTCGATAATGGTGCTTATAGGCAGGAAAGGCCTCCCTCTCTTTAGATTGATGCAGTTAAAAGTAGATAAATTAAACCTTGTCATGCGGGAAAATCTTACAGGTATCAGAGTTGTAAGAGCTTTTAATCGCGTTCAGGAAGAAAAGAAACGTTTTGATAATGCCAATAAAGATTTTATGGAAAATTCAATAAAAGTTAATAAGATAATGGCTTTTATCTTCCCCGCCATGATGTTTATAATGAGCACCGCAACCCTGATTATTGTATGGTTCTCAAGCATAAGAATAAATAATATGGATATGAATGTCGGTGATATGGTTGCTTTTATTCAATATAGCTCAATGATTATGTTTTCATTTTTAATGGGAACCATGATGTTTATATTGATACCAAGAGCACAGGCATCAGCAGACAGGATAAATGAGGTACTTGATATAGTTCCTGAAATAAATGACCCTGAAAACCCTGTTGAATTCATTGAGAGCAAAGGCCACATCGAATTTAAAAATGTTACTTTTGCTTATAAGGGTGCGGAGGAGCCAGTCGTAAACAACGTATCTTTCATTGCTGAACCTGGCAGAACTACAGCTATTGTCGGCAGTACCGGATGCGGCAAATCAACAATAATAAATTTGCTATGCAGGTTCTATGATATACAGAAGGGTAATATCCTTATTGACGGAATCGATATAAGACATATGAGGCAAAGTGACTTAAGAAAACATATTGGTCTTATTTCTCAAAAATCTTTGCTTTTCAGCGGAACTATAGCAGAGAATATAAAATTTGGATTTGAAGAGGCAACAGACAGTGAAATAAAATATGTTTCAGAAATAGCACAGGTAAAAGAATTTGTGGATGAACTGGAAAACGGCTTTGATACATTAATATCCCAGGGTGGAACCAATCTTTCAGGCGGGCAGAAACAGAGAATCAGCATTGCAAGAGCACTTATCAGGAAACCAAAGATATTTATTTTTGATGATAGTTTTTCTGCTCTTGATTTTAAAACCGATTCCAGATTGAGAAATGCATTAAAAAATGAAGTAACCGATTCAACCGTTATAATAGTCAGCCAGAGAGTAAGCACTATAATGAATGCGGACAGCATAATAGTTCTGGAGGAAGGGAAAATAGTTGGTATCGGAAAGCACAGACAATTGTTAGATACTTGCAGGATTTATAGGGAAATTGTTGCTTCCCAGCTATCTGAAGAGGAGTTAGCTTGACAGAAAGAGAAAAAAGTCAAAAACAATCCATGGGATTAGGCCCCGGAAGAGGTATCGGCCCGGTCAGAGGTTTTGGGCAAGGGGCATATTCTGGCGAAAAACCAAAAGATTTCAGAGCAACTTTCAAAAGACTGCTTAAATATTGCTCATCTCAGAAATGGCAGATCATTGCCATACTTTTTATAACAATACTGGGTACCCTATTCAATATCGTAGGACCCAAGATCCTCGGAATGGCAACCAATAAACTTGTAGAAGGATTTGTCTCAAAATCCAGAGCGCTTCAGACACAGACTGCGGTTGTTGATGGAATAGATTTTATATATATAGGAAGAATATTGCTGATTCTGCTGACTCTTTATTTAATAAGTGCAGCATTCACATATCTTGGTTACTATATTATGGCTTCTGTTTCCCAGAAAATTGTATATAACATGCGAAAAGATATTAATGAAAAGCTTGCAAAACTGCCCTTGAAATATTTTGATTCAAAAACACATGGTGAAATACTTAGCAGGGTGACAAATGATGTTGACAATATCGCTACTACCCTTCAGCAGGGATTAAACCAGATTATAACTTCTGTGGTGACATTGCTTGGAATAATTATAATGATGCTTACTATCAGTCCTTTACTGACACTGATTACAGTATTAACATTACCTCTTTACACGGTTGTAATGCTTTTTATAACAAAAAAATCACAAAAATTCTTTGCATCCCAGCAGAAAACGCTTGGAGAGCTTAACGGCCATGTCGAAGAAATGTATTCCGGCCATATAGTAGTCAAATCCTATAATTATGAAAAGAAATCTATCACAAAATTTAAAAATGTTAATGAAAAACTATACACATATTCCTGGAAAGCACAGTTTATGTCAGGAATAATAATGCCGATGATGAATTTTATCGGAAATCTTTCATATGTCCTTATTTGTGTTGTTGGCGGAATATTTGCACTAAGGCAGACATTGAATGTCGGCGATATCCAGGCTTTTATTCAATATTCAAGACAGTTTTCACATCCGATTGCGCAGGCAGCAAATATGGCTAATCTTGTGCAATCCACCATAGCATCTGCTGAGAGAGTTTTCGAGATAATGGACGAAGCTGAAGAAATTCAGGATAGCAAAGATTCAGGAATAATAATTTCTCCCCAGGGTATCATCAAATTCCAGGATGTAGATTTCAGCTATAAAAAAGAATTTCCCCTTATTGAGGATATGAATATATGTGTGGATAAAGGACAAACTATTGCAATTGTCGGACCGACCGGGGCAGGTAAGACTACTCTTGTCAATCTGCTTATGAGATTTTATGAAATTGATAATGGGAAAATAACATTTGATGACATTGATATAAGAGAATTAAAGAGAAATAATCTCAGAAGCATGTTCGGAATGGTTTTGCAGGATACCTGGCTATTTAATGGAACGATAAAAGATAATATTTCTTATGGAAAGTTAGGAGCAACTGATGAAGAAATAATAGCTGCTGCAACAGCTGCTCATGCAGACCATTTTATAAGAACACTTCCTAACGGGTATGAGACTATATTAAATGAGGAAGCTTCAAATATATCACAGGGACAGAAACAGCTTATAACTATTGCAAGAGCCCTTCTTGCAAATCCCACTGTTCTTATTCTTGATGAAGCAACAAGCAGTGTGGACACCAGAACTGAATCTTACGTACAAAATGCAATGACCAGGCTGATGGAAGGAAGGACAAACTTTGTCATTGCTCACAGGTTATCAACAATCCGTGAAGCTGATATGATACTTGTAATGAATCATGGAAAAATAATTGAACAGGGCAGCCATGAAGAATTATTGGAAAAGAATGGTTTTTATGCTGAACTTTATAACAGTCAGTTTACCGGAACAGGTAATTTAAACAGCTAGTATTACTTTATTGTTTTTTAAGCATTGCTTTATTCTTATACATGTCCATATCTGCATAATATAATATTTTATCTACAGGCTCCTGATTTTTTGGATCATAAGAACTAATGCCTATCGAGAGATTAATATTAAAATCTATATAATCCGCTTTTTCTGACCACTGGTCTATTGATTTATTTATCCTTTTAATAAGCCCCTCAATATTTTCCCTGCTGATGCCAGGGACTATAACAAGAAACTCATCGCCGCCATATCTGACTATGGTATCGATTTTTCTGACCTGTTTTGAAATAACTTCATATGCTTCTATTAATAATTTATCCCCTGTCTGATGGCCATATCTGTCATTTATTTCCTTAAATCTATTTATATCTATCATTAAAAAATGTATCAGATGTTTATATCTTTTTGCTCTTTCAATTTCTTTATCAATTATCTTATCGAAATATCGCCTGTTATAACTACCCGTCAGAGAATCTCTTTCTGATTGTTCCTTAAATAGTCTCTGTAACTCTATCTTCTTTATCGTTTCTAAAGAATACCCGATAATCAGCTTACATAACTCTGCATCTTCGTTGCTTAATTTTTTTTCTTCACTTGTAAAAAATACTGCTGAGCCAAAACCCATTACAGGAATTATTATCATTGTTGAAATATCATTAAATATATAGAAATCTTTATTTATTCCAAAACTGTCTTCTTTTAAATCATGAGATATTACTTCTCTGTTTCTTATATGTTCCTGAACTGACTGCCTGATAAGAAATTTTTCCTTTATTAATTTAATAATCTGATTATCAGAAGATATTCTTTTTTCATGAACTCCGTCATCATAAATAAATCCAAATAAATCTATATTAAAAATATTTTTTAAAGCATTTACAGAAATTCTTATTATGCGTCGCTCATTTTTGGAAATGTTAATCTCATTTAATATGCTATTGGTATTAAATAACTTTTCCTTTGAACGGATCAGTTCCTGCTCAATAATTTTTCTTGGAGTTATGTTTTTTAATGAAATAAGGACTCCTCTTTTTTTCCCGTCTCTTGTAAAAACAGGATTTCTGCTAGCCAGATAATAGAAAGTTTTATTAACAATAGAAATGGCAATGTCTTTAAGGTCATCAGACTCTTTATTTTCAAGATATAATTTTAATTCGCTATCTTTAATCACTTTATTTAAATTAAGACCAATAACATGTCTGAAATCTGTTTTTAAAATATTAAGCATCGGCTTATTGATATCAATTACTCTTTGTTCATTGTCAAGGACAAGTAATCCGTCACTTAATTCGTTAAAAAACAAATCTCTTGCTACAGGTAATAACTGGAATGTTTTTAAGTTAACCATGCTCCATAATAATAAAATACCTGAAACTGCACATACTGAAGGTGTTATATCAAATGGATAAAAAGGATTTATACCAAAAACATTAAATACTGAGCCTATAAAAGGCAGCAATACACCTATTATGAGGATTATCCCCTGTTTTATGAAAAATAAATTCAGCATCGAAATCGACTTAAGCAATATTAATACTCCAACAATAATAAAAATATAGCTGAAAACTACATGGATCCAAAATCCGATTTCATTTGTTTTTACTATTACAGGTACCAGCGGATTATCTGCAATAGAAATATTGCTGATGTATAAATTATGTAAATCATTTGTCCAGACCAGAATAATGGTGCTGATTGCAGGGAGCGGGATAAAGAACATAAGTCTGTTTATTATTTTCTGGCTTATATATGTATATTGTAAAGAAAACAGCAGCCAGAACATAGGAACGGTCACTATTCCAATATATTCAAATTTATACCAGAAAAGCTTGGCAGATAAATCAGGAGACAATATCTCAAATATATAACCTGTCGCAAAAACAGCTACAGAAACCATCAAAAGAAATAACGGTTTGGCTCCCTCTATATTTCTCCTCTTGAAAGTAAGAAAGGCACAAATCAGAGATATTATAACTGTAATAATCAGGGATAATATATAAAAGTTCATATCACATAATGTTCTTAATATTTTATTTTGATATTAATGCATATTAAAATTTAATCAATATATTTGTAAATATTTATTTAATTGTATTGTGCAGCAACCGTTGATATAATCCTTTTCATATTGGCGTTTTAATATATTTTAGCATTTTTAAATTATGAAAATTATAGAATTTCTAAAAAAAATATTTTATAAATCACCAAAAATAATTTTTATTAATTTATACAGACTAATATTAAGAAAAAAGATTTTCAACATAAAAAGACTTAACATCGACAGACCTGCAATTCTTGCAATTAATCATATTACCGGGGCAGATCCTATTATCGTCCTGGCAACTTTAAAAAAGAAAATAATCTTTCTTGCTGACAGCAAATGTTTTGAAACAAAGATCTCTAATTTTTTCTTTTCAAAGTTCACGGAAAGCATACCAGTTTTTAAAAAACATTTTATAAAAACAATAAATGCTATTAAAAATGTATTTACAATATCAAATAAAACGGGTAAGGATAAAAAAATTAAAAATATTTTTCTTGGAATTTTTCCTGAAGGCAGATTAAATAAAAAAAGTCATTTAAGCGATTTTTTTAAAGGTACTGCCTATCTAAGCTATAAATTAAAATTACCGATAATACCCATATATATTTCCAATATTTTTAAAGGGCCGGTGAGAAAAAACTGGTTTGTAAGAAGACCGGTTATAGAGGGACTGATTACCATTTTTTTTAATCAGTTTAAAAAGGTGCATATATTTATAGGGGAACCCATAGATCCGATGGCAGACAATATATTCCAGGATTTTCAGAATATGGCTGATAAGAAGGAATATAAAAATATTGTTGAAAAAATAAATAATTCACTGAATGAAGAATTCTTTAAACTTGAAAATGAATCTAATATAATTTTAAATAAAATATCAAAAAAGAGTGCTGGTTAAAAAAGGTAAAATAAGATGGGAAAATTAATAGTTTCAAATCAAAAAATATATTTTAAAAACAGAAAAGAATTCAGGGAATATGCAGAAACTTTAAAAAAGGAAATCCAGGATATTAAGTCAGAAAAAGTAAAGATATGTGTTCTGCCAGATTTTTTAAACATACCTCAGGCATCTGATATTTTTAAAAATACTAAAATATATTTCGGGGCTCAGGATGTATTCTGGGAAGATTCAGGCCCCTATACTGGTGCTATCTCTCCTCTTATCTTAAAAGATCTTGGCTGTACTTATATTTTTATAGGACATTCTGAAAGAAGAAAATATTTTAATGAAAATGACCAGATTCTTAATAAAAAAACACATGCCTGCTACAGGGCAGGACTTACACCAATAGTCCTTATAGGAGAAACTGAGGAAGAAAGGAATTACGGACTGACTGATATCATTTTGGAAAAACAAATAAGGATAATTCTGCATGATTTACCTTATGATTTTATTAAAAACACAATAATGATGTACGAACCGATCTGGGCTATCGGTAAAGCAGATGCAGCAACACCGGAAATCATTGAAAATTCACATCAGTTTATAAGAGACACGCTGTCAAAAATTTATGACAAACAACTTGGAGACAATATTATGGTAATTTATGGCGGGAGTGCCAACCTTTCAAATTCTGAAGAGATCTTAAATATAAAAGGTGTTGACGGCCTTGCTGCCACCAGAGGTTCTCTTAATGCGCATGATTTTGCTGAAATAGCCAGAATTGCAGAAAGAATATAATCTGCCCATCAGATAATTTTACAGTTGGCTTTATTAATATAGGGATAGGATTTTCTGATAGGCTTTTTCTTCAAGTTCTGCTGCTTTAAGCAATAACTCTGATATTTTTTCCCTGTCTCTGTCTGAAGCAGCAAAACATATTTCTTTAAATACTTCTCCGGATGATTCAAAAATCCGGGAAGCTTCGACCCACTGGGATATTTTATATTTATTTCCCAATTCTTTTAAAACCAGGGATTTCCACTGCCTCATTCCATCACTATTGTCAAATGATTTGGGAATATGGGGAGGAATTGTAGCATAGGTAATCAGGTGATCAAATGAAGTCTCATTATTCCAGCCGATTATCTCTCTGGAAAGTTTTTTCATTGCAGGAATACCAAATATGCTGACCGGAGGATGCAGCATTCTCTCTGCTCTGTGCCTGAAACCTTTTTTAGCAATCTCGATTTCTTCCGGGAACTTTTCTGGTAGCATGAATACCCGTATCGTATTCTTTTTACTCATACCTTCGACATTTACATCAAGCGCTTTTTCTATTTTGCCATAAGGTATATTTTTTATTCCGCTGTAAGTGCAATCTTTGACTAAAATCTCCCCGGCGTCATCATCATAGCCTACTATAAGAATATAGTGTATCGGGATGTGCTTTTTTTTATATGTACTTTTAAAATAATACAGATAATACATGTCAAGCGCTCCGGCAACCACAGGCTTGCCTTCATTTATATATTTTTTTATTTTTGAAAGCGTATATCTGAAACTCCTGTTTTCAGTTATTTCCTGTTTAAAATCTATTATTTCCTCAAGTTCTTTTAAAAGATACCTGGGATTTGCTCCGCAATAAACCATTTCAGGAGGGTTTGCATTTTTAAATTTTAAATACGTAAACTCCCCCATACCTCCAAGCACTGACAGAAAATAATCAGGAAACCTGTGGCCTTTCCACTCAAAGATATCTTCAAAGCCATTTATATAACATGTAGAGGCACATACCCTGTGTGGCATTTCTATAATTTTTTTCATTATCTTCTTTTTAAAATCAGATATTTATATTTGCACTATTTATAATTTTTTTTATTTTTATCTATAAGTAATTATTTTAAACAGTTTTTAAAAAAATCTTGGTTTTTTGATGAAATTTTTTTAATTTCTGTTTTGTTTTTTCATTTTTGATAAACATATAAGCAGTATTATTTCAACAAACATAAACAAAACACAGGCTAACAAACCGATAAACAAATTTGATATCCTGAATATTCTGCTTACTATCCAGGGAGCTATTAAAGCTCCGATTCCTCCGAATGCTATTATTAATGAAACAAAAGTATCTTTTCTTTTATCTTTTTTGAAATAACTCATTGAAAGAGCAACAGTATTTGGCCATATGCCTGAAAAAAATAGTCCGGTAAGTATAAAAAATATTAGATTCAGATATTTATTACCAACCAATATTCCTGCAAAAGTAGTAATAAAACCACCGACACTAATTATTATCGTAAGCTTCAAAAGGTTTATTTTTTTTACCAGTAATCCTATAGCCAGTCTTCCGGCAGCTATAGCCAGCCAGTAAAAAGATAATATTTGGGAAGAATTATAGATTGTAAATCCTCTTTCCAGCCTGAAAAAAGTCGGTATCCATGCATTCAGTCCATCTTCTGCAGCAACATATAAAATTATTATAAAAGAAAACAAAATAAAAAATCTGATGGCAAAGTTATTTTTAGGCTTGTCATGATTCTCATTAAAAGAAAAAGAGCCGGCATTTTTAATTTCCGGCAGGGAAAACAGAATTTTATATTTTGCTTTCAATATCGTAAAAAAAACAAAAGCTGCAAATGAAAGAAAAGCAAGACAAAAATAAGAAAGCTGCCAGTCTATTCCGGCTCTTACAATTAGTGAACTTAAATAAGGGCCGGCAAAAGCACCCATGCCGAAAAATACCTGGGATATATTCATGTAATAAGCTGTTTGTGATTTATTTACTTCCAGGAGGATGAGACTTGCAAGTGTTTCAATTAAACCTCCGCACAAACCAATAATAAAATAAATAAAAAGCATTAAAGCAAACGAGCCGGAAAATCCGAATAACATTATAAAGACAGACTGGACCAGAATAACTATGTTCAGAATTAAAGCTTTTGATACAAATCTTGCTAAAAGACCTGTAAGAAGTGAACCTGCAACAAAGCCGCTTGAGAATAATGTCATGATAATTCCCATATCCGAAATATCCTGTGAAATACTTCTGCTGATTTCAATCAAAATGGGGCTGGCGATAGTAAAAGTTGCAGCAAAAATACTTATTGCAAAATAAAGGCTAAAATTCAGCAATCTGTTTGGTTTCATAAGCTATATTTTACTAAATAAATATTTTACAATTACAGGATTAAATACTAATTATATTTTTTAATAATAATCAGATGATTATAGCTTATTTGGCAGTATGGTCAATTATAACTTATTGGCAGTTTGGCCAAAATTAAGTAATTTTCTCAACATGTATTATAAAAATTTTTATTAAAACAGAATCAGATAAGAGAATATTTTTCTGACATCTTCCTTATAAATTCATATCCTTCTTTTGCAATAGAATCAGCACTGGGTGCCAGCTTTCTCCATACTGCTGCAAGAGAAGCTATGTCTATTGAATCATCCACAAAACTTTCAATAGCTATTACCTTATCGTAGTCGATTTCTTTTAATCCATTGAAAACATCGTCCCAGGGAATATGGCCGGTACCCGGAGTTCCTCTGTCATTTTCATTCACATGAAAATGTATGGTTCTGCCTTTTGCAGATACTATGGATTTATATAAATCTTTTTCTTCAATATTCATATGATATGTATCCAGCAGTAAACCGACATTAGGCTCATCAATTTCATCAAGCATTTTTAACAGTCCTTCAACAGTATTTACCAGATAAGTCTCATAACGGTTTGCTGTTTCAAGACCAAGGAGAACTCCGTACTGCCTGGCATATTTTGCTACTTCTTTAACACCCTCAACAGCATATCCGAGTTCTTCTTTTGTAGGACTTTTTCCTGTAAAAATACCGCCATTTGAATATATCAACCCATGATAAACTTCTATACCAAGCTCATATGCTTTTCTAACAAGTTCTTTCATATATTCAATAGCTTCTACTCTTTTGTCTTTTTCTGGCGAAATAAGCTCTTTTTTCTTTGGCAGAGAACCTCCTCCAGTCAGAACAAGCCCTAATTTTTCTGCCCTTTTTCTGAGAATTTTAGTGAATTCAAATTCAGTATTTCTAAGATTTACATCCATAGAGTCGAACCCGATTTCTCTTGCATAGTCAAGTACTGACAGATTCTGCTCTGTTATCTTGCTGGTAAATACATGCTGGTGTATTCCTATTTTTACTTTTCCCATCTGTTCCCTTTCAAAATATCGATTAAGTTTGCAATTTTAAAAAATTAATTCACAGCCATTTTGACAAAATAATAAATAGCTATCAGGCTGTTTTAAATATCTTAAGAAATTCTCAGGTTTCAATAAAATCATTTAAGGATGAAGGATCAAGCTATCAGCTGAAAAATCATCAATTTCCTTATCTGAGATTTCAATTATAAAATTAAGATGTTCCCGGGTATCTATGAACGAAAATTTTACTTCATTTAAATATTCACCTGAATAAATGATTTCTAATCCTTTTGATTTTAGATATTTTAAAATATGTTCGTAATCATCAACTTCCATCTTTATGTGATGGATACCTTCCCCGTACTTCATAAGATGACCGGCAAAAAAAGAATCAGGATCCGGCTGGATTAGTTTTAATATAACATTTTCCCTACAACTAAAAGCAATTTTTGTATTCAGACCTGAACTGTTTTTTCCATCAAAATCCTTTATAAGCCATGGGCCTATTCCTAATTTTTCATACTCTTTTATCTTTCGTTCAATATTTTTAACAAGAATACCCACCATTGAAGCTTTTTTAAAAATAGGTTTAAAATCATTCTTTTTATCCGGATACCATTTTTCTGGTTCAGGTTTTATAAAATCACTGGTAACTTCTACGATTTCTGTTATAAAGCCAAGTTCTTTCCAGGTATCCATAAAAGTATAAATATTTTTCCCCGTACCTCCGGTCTGATGCCCGGTCTGTATTGCCTTTATATTTTTTGAAGCCAGGAAATCAAATGAAGTCTTGTAATCCTGTCCGCCCAGCTTCAGGTGATGAACAGCGTATTCGCCAAATTCATCATAAAAATCACTAAATATGGATGTTGTTACGGGATCGATATATTCAAATCTGATGTCTGCTATAGGGCATACCGCAACATTCATTGCATAGTCCTGTCTTTTTCCATAAACTTCCATCAACTGAACATTATCAGGACAGAATTTTAAAATATACCATGGGCCGATGTTATAAATTTCAGTATAACTTTTTAAAATCCTGTCTAATTCCCTGCTTATGAAACCGACTTGTATCAGTTTTTCAAACATTTCTTTATTTGGCCTTTGTAAATAATCCTATAAATGTGTATTAATCAAATTTTATATTTGATGCAGTTTCATACATTGCAACAAGGTTTTCGGGAGGAATATCTGCCTGTATATTATGGCTTGGAGAGAAAATATAACCTCCGCCTGTATGCATTATCTCTATAATTTTTCGCGTTTCTTTTTCCACTTCATCTACTTTTGCATTTGGGAGAAATTTCTGTACATCAATCCCTCCCCAGAATGTAACATCTTTACCGAATTCTCTTTTAAGCTTTTCAGGATCCATTTCAGGAACTGAATTCTGGAATGGATGCATTACTTCAAAACCTACTTCTATCAGTTTTGGAAGAAGAGGTCTTATATTTCCGCAACAATGAAGAGCTATTTTTGCATCTGTCAGCTTCTTCATCTCTTCTATGTATATTTTGTGATAAGGCATAATCATTTCTTCATATGTCTCAGGGGATATAAATGGAGCAAGCTGTCCACAAAGATCATCTGAAATCTTAAACATGCTCAGATACTTTCCGGTAATTCCTATAAAATTTTTGATTCTCTGAATCTGTATACCGGTCACTTTATCAAGAAGTTTGTGAGCAAAGCTTTTATTTATAAAAAGATCCATCAGAAAATCTTCAAACCCTCTTAAATTCCAGCATCTTTCAAAAATCTGTGCTGAAGTCATATTACCGATTAATGCATAATCTGTATTAAAGAAATAATCTTCAGTTTTTTCTTTAATACCTTCTGTCCATCCTTCATCATCGGGATCCAGCCAGTCAAATTTTTCAATATCTGGCTCTTCGTAATTTTTTAAAGGAAATTCTGAAATATCATAATACAGACCTTTCCCTGAAGGACTGTATTTTATTCCCCAGTCGTCAAGATAGCTTCCGTCAGGAAAAGAAATCTTTTCTTTATTTTTCGGCTTTCCTGGTGTGATGCTTCTTACATCTATATTAAATTTTACAAGAATTTCTTCAGGGGTGTTCACGCTCTGGAAGTGTTTTGCCATCAGGTTTGCGCTCTGTACTTCTTTTGAGCCATATAGATATTCATTTAAATTATTTAAGGCTTTAAGTGTAAGTGTTGAGTTGCTTTGACCGCCCAGATCCATTGGCACTCTGTAAGTTTCTTTGTGATTTAAAGCATCATTTACTATCTCTCTTGAGGTTTTTATTTCTTTTGTCATTTATAACCTTCCTGATATAAAAATTTTTTAATACTCTACCTGTTAATATATAGGTAATCAGATAGTTGCAGAGGTTTCAAAAATATAACATTAACGCACTAACAGACTGCCATATTATAATTATTTTTAAAATGTTTTGTCAAACGATTTGGAAAGTATTTAATACATTAACACATTTCAGTGCTGAACATCTTTATATAAAGTTTTTATGCTTTTATTTAAAAAACAGAAAAGAGATAAATATAAGGATTTATTCTTTATCCCTGGTAAATATATTCCCGTATTTTATACTTCTTCTTGGTTCCTGCATCATTTCTTCAACTCTGTTTTTCCATTTAATATAATGGGGGGTCTCTTTATGTGCAAGCGCAGCTTCCTCTGATCTGTAAACCTCTACCAATAAGAATCTGTTGGTATCATCAATCTCCTGTATAAGGTCAAATCTTATGACCCCCGGTTCTTTAACGCTGCCTGCTACATTTTCTGCTGTTTCTTCCTTAAATGAATCAACCATTTCAGGCTTTACATTAATAAAAACATGCACTATATGCATCTGACTTCACCTTATTAATGATTTTAATAATGTTTTTATTATATTTTATTTTTTTTATGAATCAAAACAAATCGCATGCATATGGTTTAAAAAAATCCTATGCTGTGAATGATTTTCGAAAAATTAAAAACAGAAAGCATTCCTAAAAGGATATAAATATTGACAAATTACCCAATAAACATTTAAATAAATTATCGTTTGATTAAAGACGTGTCCTTGTAGCTCAGATGGATAGAGCACAGGTTTCCTAAACCTGGTGTCGGCAGTTCGAATCTGCCCAAGGACACCACTTATTTACTTATTAATCAATAAGCTGCTAAAAACGCTCAAGAAGCAATATTTTTTTAAAAGAATGATTTTCTTTTGAAGATTTAAACAAATCATAAATATCTTTATGGTTATCTGAATTAAATTGTTTCCGCTCTCCATTAAGGGGAAGGACTTTTAAAGAAGATGCCAGATCATAAACATCCAGTCTTGTAGAAAATATCAAGTCTTTGTAATAGCCCATCTCCTTTAACCTTTCCATATTCTCAAAACGTTCGATGGCTTCTTTGATATCTGATCCGCTATTAGACCTGACAACATCAAGAGCAATCCTTGCTGAATCACTTAATCTCAAATCTGTTAATCTCATTAAATACTTTATTGCCATCCCTGCGGTGTATACATCCTCATAAGTTATTTTTCTTTCAGTTCCGGAACATACTAAAAATATATCTTTATTTTTTTCTGATGCCAGATCAGAAATGATTTTTACAGAATATCCCAGATTAAGCAAAGAAATGGCAAAAACATATTCTGCCTCTAATAATTTGAAAAAAGATACAGTACCATTTGTAGATTTTAATATTATCTTCTTATTTTTAAGATCCATTTTTGCGAACTCTGAGGGGAAATTTCCATAATCAAATCCTTCAGGTTTTAAACCGTCTTCCTCACCACACAGAAGATGGTCATGCAATATTTTCTTAAGAAGAAAAGCTTCATCAACTTCTTTGGATAAAATTATCCTGCTACATTCTGAACCGAAGATAGTTGTAATAGATGATGTTGCAGTAATGGTATCTATCACTGCGCAAATAGAATTTTTTATAATGTTATTGTAGACTTCAGGATCAAAATTATTTGTAAAAACTACATCTACTCTTATTTTTTTATTTAATGCTCTTTCATTCATCTCTGGAAGTACAACAGATAATTATTATTAAATTTTTTATTAAATTTCAAAATCCAAACCGGTTTACTAATCTTAACAAACAAACATCTTAGAAAAAATAAAGATATAAATCAAATAAAATTATATATGGATGAATTAATGACAATTCCCCTTTTCAATTCCTGACACCTGCCAGTTGTTAAACTGCTTTGATTATTTGTTATAATTATTGTTTAATTTAAAGTTCAAAATATGATAATAATGGATTGTAATAATCAGATTTTTTATTTTTTAATAATCTTGCAGTATTGGTTAAATAATAATGATTGCTTTAAATAATATAAATTTAAGTTTTGCAGACCGGACGCTTTTTAATAATATATCTTTTCTGATAAGGCAGAAAGACAGGATAGGGCTTGTCGGGAACAATGGGGCAGGAAAAACTACTTTGCTTAAAATAATTACTGGCGAGCAGCCTGCTGATTCAGGAAGCATAGAGAAACCATCCGGCTTAACAATTGGCTATCTTCCACAACAGATGAAATATGCTGACAGCAGGACACTTTTTAATGAAGTAAAAACTGCATTTAACCAAATTCTGGAAACAGAAAAAAAGATAGGCAGACTTAATAATGAAATAGAAGAGCGAAGCGATTGCAATTCAGAAGAATATTTAAAAATCTTAAGCAGCTTAGCCGATCTGAATACCAGGCTTGAAACTCTCGGTGCCGGTAAAATGGAAGAAAAAATTGAAAAAACCCTTTTGGGGCTTGGTTTTAATGCCACAGATTTTGCAAGGCAGACTTCTGAGTTCAGCGGAGGCTGGAGAATGAGGATTGAACTGGCAAAAATACTTTTAAAACATCCTGACATCATACTTCTTGATGAACCTACAAATCATCTTGATATTGAGTCTATACAGTGGCTTGAATATTTTCTTTCGAATTATAGCGGTTCTGTAATCATAATCAGCCATGACAGAACCTTTCTGGATAATGTGACAAACAGAACAATAGAAATATCCCTTGGAGTTATATATGATTACAAAGTTTCTTATTCAAAATATGTAATATTAAGAAAGGAAAGACGGGCTCAGCAACTTGCAGCATTCAAAAACCAGCAAAAAGAAATCGCTGATACAAAAGAATTTATTGAGCGTTTCAGATATAAAGAATCAAAAGCAATTCAGGTACAATCCCGCATAAAACAATTGGAAAAGATGAATATTATACAAATTGATGAGGAAGATATTTCTTCGATACGGATCAGATTTCCTTCTGCTCCCCGTTCAGGCAATATTGTTATCGACGCTGTCGGAATCTCAAAAAAATATGGCGGGGATGTCGTCCTTGATAATATTGATCTTATTCTCAGGCGGAGCGAAAAAATCGCGTTTGTAGGAAAGAATGGTGAAGGCAAAACGACCTTATCAAGAATAATAGTAGGAGACCTCGATTTTGAGGGAAACTTAAAGATAGGCCATAATGTCAGGATAGGTTATTTTGCACAAAACCAGGATGAGCTAATGAATGAAAACCTGACTGTTTTTGATACTATAGACAGAGTAGCCGTAGGTGATATAAGAACAAAACTCAGATCTCTTCTTGGGGCTTTTTTATTCAGAAATGATGATATAGACAAGAAAGTAAAAGTTCTTTCAGGAGGTGAAAGATCTAGGCTTGCGCTTATAAAGCTTTTACTGGAACCTTTTAATCTGCTTGTACTTGATGAACCAACAAACCATCTGGACATGCGCTCAAAAGATATATTAAAACAGGCGCTGCAGAATTTTAACGGAACACTCATTATCGTTTCTCACGACAGAGAATTCCTGGATGGCCTTACCGATAAAGTATATGAATTTCATAATCATAAAATAAATTCATACTCAGGCAGCATCTTTGATTTTCTGGAAAAGAAAAAAATAGATTCCCTGGCTGAGCTTGAAATCAGTCAAAAGTTTAAAAATATTAAAATACCCGGACAACAGCATATAGGAAAAGAAAATTATATAGAAAAAAAAGAACTTCATAAGTCGCTTAGAAAAACCACAAACAGCATAAATAACTGTGAAAT
>DBPS01000021.1:31858-33266 GCA_002304935.1 Candidatus Humimicrobium oleiphilum
GTCTTCTTAAAATATGGTGAATGCAAAAAAGAGCTTGATGAAAAAATGGCAAAATGGGAAACTCTTCATGCCGAACTCAATATTTTAAGAAAAAAAATAGAAAACACTGCTTCTGATTTATAAAAGCAGCATATTTTACAACCGTTTTCTTATTTTAGTACATTAATTTTCCTGCATGTTCAGCTTCCATAATTCCTGTGCCTTTTTCCAGTGAAAAGCAAAAAGAGGAATAGCAATTATAATCATTATTGAATTAGTCACAATGCTTTTAATAGCAAAATTTCTTTCATTATTAATAGAGCTTTGAATTTCTTCTTCGACCAGGGCTTCGATCTCCTGTTCGCTCATATCTTTGTATTGCTCTTTATAGCCAGGCATTATGCTTGCTTTTGTCATATATGTGTTAGGCCTGATATAGTTTGCTATAGCACCGGCAAGATTTATAATCCCGATAATAAAAATTATAATCGCTATTACACAGACTATATAAAAATAGATTTCCCTTACAAATACCCTTCTCTGCATCTTTATTCATCCCTTTCCTGTAATAAATAAAAATAATTAAGACAAACGAAAAATATAACTATAATAATAACTGTAAATATTGATACGACGCTTAATATGATAATTTACATTTTAATAATTATCAAAAATTATTATCCTCGCAATCATTAAAAACTGGTTTATTTTTATCATAACTTATAAGAATTCATATTGATCTGGGAAATTTATTATTATTTTCCAAAAGAAATAAAATAACTTCACTTATTAATCTGCTAAAAAAGCAAAAATATCCAATAATAATAAACAGCCATCATCTTTTCTATATATATGAGTAGAACGTTACTTAATTAATTAATTTGATAGTAGTATCAACAAAATTGTTAAATAAATCATTGAACTAATATTTATATTATGTTATAAAAAATTAATATATAAATGTTAATATTATTAAATAATATAAATTAAATATTTATTTAATTAAAATAATAAGTTTTCATAGCTAAACCAGGATTAATAACCTACTGGAAAGTTTTATTATGAAAAAAATTATCTTAGCAATTGTTATTACCTGTTTCTTTACTGCCATTATTGGTTTTGGAGCTCCGGTAAAATTGTTTGCAGATGAAATCAGTGTTAATTCTGGTGAGAGCATACAGTCCGGCATAAATATGGCACTGACTAACAGCTCCGATACTGATTATATTTATATAGATAGCGGAACTTATTTGGAGCAGCTTATAATAAACATACCTCCGGGCCGGGAAATATATCTTATTGGAAATAATAGTGACACGACTATCATAAGCCTGCCATCAGGGATTACTGGTAATGTTATATCTGCTGACGGAGGGGGAAAGATCCATCTGGAGAAAGTCAAGATAACTAATGGTACAAGATCAGGAAT
>DBPS01000012.1:0-8259 GCA_002304935.1 Candidatus Humimicrobium oleiphilum
AATGAAAGGAGCTAATGATTCCATGAAGAAGATAGTAATCCCGGAAGTAGCAATGGGAGACGCAGAAGTAGACATTATAAAATGGCATGTAAAGGAAGGAGACAACATAAAAAAAGGCGATGTACTTGTTGAGATTGAATCCGAAAAGGCAAGCGTAGGCGTTGAAGCTGAGTATGACGGTGTAATAACAAAAATAATTGCAAAAGATGGAGAAGTAACTTCAATAGGTCAGGTAATAGCTGAAATGGAGGAATCATAAAAATCTTTTTTTTAAAAAGCATTTATTAGAAATTATTAATTAAGTTTAAATAGCAAATTAAACTAAATATTAAAAGAGGATTGAAAATGCGAGAAATTAGATATCTTAAGGCAGTGTCCGAAACAATAGAAGCAGAAATGGAAAAAGATCCCAGCATATTTTATATGGGAGAAGATGTGAGATATGCCCTTAAAGGAATCCCCAGGGGATTTATTGATAAATTCGGACCAGAAAGAATTATAGACACACCAATATCTGAAGCTGGTTTTACAGGTATAGCAACAGGAGCGGCAGTTCAGGGAATGAGGCCTATTGTTGAATTCCAGATAAGCATGTTCTGTTTTCTGGCTTTTGACGAAATGGTTAATCAGGCTCAGAAACTATATTATATGTCAGGGAACAGGATTAAGGTCCCAGTTACATATATAGTTCCATTAAATTTCGGTTCGATTGCAGGACAGCATTCTGATTCCCCACATTCTTTTATGGTACAGGGTCTTATGAAAACAATAATGCCTGCAACCGGCTATGATGCAAAAGGACTTGTACTTAGCGCAATAAGAGATGATGACCCGGTAATAGTATTTCTTCCAGCAGGGATAACAGGAAGAAAAAGTGATATTCCTGAAGAACAATACACCATACCTATTGGAGTAGGAGATATAAAAAGAGAGGGTACTGATATAACAATAGTGGCAACCGGACGTCTTGTTTTAAAAGCTCTTGAAGCTGCAGAAAACCTGGAAAAGGAAGGAATCTCTCTTGAAGTTTATGATCCAAGGACACTTTTCCCATTTGATAAACCATTACTTCGAAAATCGGTAGAGAAAACTGGCAGGGTTATAATAATGGATGATTCAACAAGAACCTGCGGCTTTGCGGCGGAAGTAGCTGCATATTTATCAGACGAGTGTTTCAGCTTCTTAAAAGCTCCGATTAAAAGAATAACAAGAGCAGATGTTCCTGTTCCTTTCAGCCTGATTCTTGAAAAACAAGTTGTACCTGAAGGAGTCAAAGAGCTTACAGAAACTGTATATGGCATGTTAAAAAAATAGGAGAGTGATAAAAATGATTGAAAATTTTGATAAAGAAAAATGTCTTGATATTTACAGACTGTTAAAAATGTCCAGAAGATTCGAGCAGAAGACTCTTGAACTTGGCGGCCAGGGCGAAATACTTGGTTCCCTGCATGTCGGAGTCGGCCAGGAAGCTGTTCATGTAGGTATAGCTCTTGCATTAAAAGATGGAGACATCACATTCAGAACTCACAGGGACAGCGGACAGATGGTTGCTGAAGGAATAGACCCCAAATATTTATTTGCAGAACTTATGGGTAAAATTAACGGTTATTGCATGGGACTCGGAGGTTCAATGCATCTTCCGGGCATATCAGGAGTTCTGGGAGTAAACGCACCCATGGCATCCGGTGCCGCTCTTGCTTTTAAGCTAAGAAATGAAAAAAGAGTAGCAGTAGGTCAGTATGGTGATGGTGCTTCCAATCTTGGTCCTCTTCACGAATCAATGAATATGGCTGCAATATGGAAATTACCCGTTGTATTCATATGCGAAAACAATGGCTATGCTGTCACAACATCAATAAAATATTCAAGTCTTCTGGAAAATCTGAGTGACAGGGGAAAAGCCTGGGGTATACCTGGAGAAACTGTTGATGGAATGGATGTAATGGCTGTTTATAAGGCAGCATCAAGGTTAATAGAGCGTGCAAGAAGCGGGGAAGGCCCTGCAATACTGGAATGCAAAACATACAGATATGAAGATCATTCAAAAAGCACTGCTAATCTTGTATTGTCATACAGAAGCAAAGATGAGATTGCTGAATGGATGAAGAAAGATGCAATAGCAGGATGGGCAGGAAAATTGCTGGATGAAAAAATATGCACCAAAGCAGACTTAGATAAAATAGATGAGCTTGTAGAAAAAACTATTGAAGAAGCTGTGGAATTTGCAAGAAATAGTCCTCTGCCTGAACCAGAAGATGCCTTTAAGCACATGTATGCTACAGAAATAAAAGGTATTCCTCAAAAAGGCTGGTAATTTATTTCAAAAAAATATTGGAGAAAAAATGCAAAATGAAATAATTAATCCGTATGCAGACAATCCCATAACAGAAGAGAAAAGGCTCCATGGTTCAAGAAGGGTAATTTCCAAATTTCTTCTGGAAAGCTACCAGAACAAGATACATGCTACGATGTATAAATATATGGAAGTGGGAGTTTTGAGAGCTTTTACCGAGAAAAGAAAAAAAGGTTCAATAGTCGATCATTTCATAAGAGCAGTTGCTTTATCCCTGAAAGAAACCCCTGATTTAAATGCAACTTATGATGGTGAAATTCACAGATTATATAAGAATATAAACATAAGTTATGCTGTCAGTACAGAACGGGGGCTGGTAACTCCAGTAATAAAAAATGCTGATAATATATCTTTTGAAGAATTTTATGCATCAAGAAAAAAACTGGTTGCGCTCGTAATGGAATGGAAGCATGAAAAAAAGGATATCACAGGCGGTACATTTACAATATCCAATCTGGGTAATTTCGGGATAGACTTGTTTTCAGCTATAATAAACCCCCCGCAGGTAGCAATTCTGGGTATGGCAAGAATTTCCAGGCAAAATATTACATGGGACCTTAATGAAAAACCTGTGATTAAAGAACTTCTGCCGATAAGCCTGACTTATGATCATAGTGTTATTGATGGCAGCGGAACTGCAGAATTTTTGCGGATTCTGCAAAATAAAATTAATAACCCGGAAAATCTGTGGGATAATATTTAAAAATTTTCAATAAAACTTTAAAAACTACCAGGAGGAAAAAGTGGCAAAATATTACATCGGTTATGACTGCGGAACTATGGGTACAAAAGTAGCGATTTATTCTCTTGAGGGAGAATTAATAAGCGAGGCTTACAAAGAACATGTAATAAAATATCCCAAGCCAGGCTGGGCAGAGATGGAGCCTGAACAGTTTTATACCTGTACTGTAGAAGGCATAAAAGAGTGTATGGTAAAGAGCAAAATTGATCCCAAAGACATAAAAGGGATTTCTGACAGCGGGATCATATGCGGAATTGTACCTATTGATGACAATTGGAAACCGGTGGGTCCTTATATTCCATTTCTGGATGGAAGAGCTGTTAAAGAAGCTGAATATGTTGCCCGAAACTCGGAGCCTTTATGGGCTGAAGAAGCAGGCAATTCACAGGTATCAGCCTACATGCCTCCTATGGTTATGAAATGGATTCAGAATAATAATAAACCTGTATTTAATGCTACGAAAAAAACTCTAGCTGCTTCCCAGTATGTTCTTGGAAAATTAGGCGGATTAAAGGCAAAAGATGCTTTCATAGACTGGGGCCATCTTAGCGGATGGGTTCTGGGTTTTAATCTCAAGACCAGAAACTGGTCAGAGAAACAGATAGAAATTCTTGGATTTCCTTATGAAATGCTTCCCAAAGTAGTAAAACCCTGGGATATTGTAGGATACGTAACAAAGGAACAGGCTGCAATTACGGGTTTGGTGGAAGGAATACCTCTTGTTGCGGGTAGCGGGGATGTAATGCAATCCAATCTTGGTTCAGGAGTTGTAGAAAATGGTGCATGTTCTGATATTGCTGGTACAGCTTCAATTTTTACCATACTGACAGGAGCTGATTCAAAAAGGATTTCTGACACAAAAACCCTGGTAAGCGGTTTCAGCACATTTGACAAACAGTATCTTACATATGGCTTTATACCTGCCGGAGGCCTGAGTCTCAGATGGTTCAGGGACGAAATTTTAAGAGAGCCGGGAAATGCAGATTCCTATGACGATATGAATAAACTTGCCGAAGCTTTGCCTATTGGTTCAGACGGCGTCTTGTTCTATCCATATCTTCAGGGAAGAGTAAATCCAAGCTGGCCCAGCGCAAATGCTGCATGGCTTGGGTTATATGGCTCAAACAAGATTTCAAACTTATATAAATCGATGATGGAGTCGATCGCTTTTGAGTATCTTTCCTGGATGAATATATTCAGAAGTATGGGTATAGAAATTCAGACGACAACAATTATAGGCGGTGGAAGCAAAAGCGATATGTGGAGCCAGTTAAAAGCGGACATTCTTAATACGACCTGTAAAACATTGAAAAGAAGTGACGGCGGGGCCTTGGGAAATGCTGCACTTGCTGCTTATGGTGTAGGAGATATAAAAGATCTGGCTCAGACTATTAACAAATGGGTCGAAGTTAAAAAGATATTTAAGCCGATAAAAAGCAATCATGAAAAATATATGGACATATTTGAGACCAGGGAAGATATATTAAACGGACCTTTAAAAGAAATATTTGACAAACTTGCAAATCTGAGGGGCAGATTATCCTGAAGACCGGATTAAAAATATTTAAAAATTATATATGATTCTGATAATTAAAACTATTTAGACTGGCTTTATTGACCGGACTGATGCGGAATCAAAAGACATAATCTTCAAATATAGGCTGAAAATTCTGTATCAGTCCGGTTTTTATATAAAACAGCAAGAAATAATAATAAGCATTTGCATTTTTTAAAAAACTAATGATGTTGTCGTGATGTTAGCTATAAAGGAAGCATACGCGTTAAGATGGAAATTATGAATAAAGCAGCTCAGCTTCCATAAATATCCTGTTTACCAGCTCGCTGCCTGCACCAATGAAGCTGCCTATTTTTTCAGGTTTTATTTCCAGCATATCTTTTATAGTCAGGATGTCATTATCCAGTAATTTTTCTTTTTGCCTCAGCTTAAGGCCTGGAAGTATGGAAACAGGGTATAACTTTTTATTTTCAATATAATATTCAAGATTCTTTTCAGCAGGATAATGCCATGCAATTATTCCCAGGCCGACACAGTCAGCATATTTTATGGCTTCAGTAGTGCATTTTGTATTTGTTGCAAGCCATGCTTTTGAAAAATTATAATTTGTTTTATTCTCGTCGCTGGCTCTTTTAATATCCAGAAATCTTGCATGAATATACAATGCTGTCTTAACATCGCTTTTAGTTTCATTACTGTTATGATATTTGCATTCAAACATATAATGTTCACTATTTTTTTCTGCGATTACATCCACTTCATGTTCCACACAAAACCCTTTTACCATTCTGCCGGTTTCAGTCCTATAACCATATTCTTTCAGAATCCTTGCAATATATTTTTCGAAAATAAATCCTGTCGGCCCGAATTCCATTATTGCCTTTTTTAATGTATATTTTATTGCTACAGGAGGCTGTTTTTTCTTTAAATAAGTTAGTGCCAGCCTGTAGATATCTTTTGCCTTTATCAATTCGTCTTTTAGCTCATTTTTAACCTTGTTCATAATGAATTCAGCGATTTTTTCGTCAGCTCCTGCTCTTAAAAGAGATGTTTTTATTTTATCCTCATCAAATAGCTCCTGGCTTCCATCTTCTTTCTGAATTAATTTATCCATATTATTTAGTTCCCCATGTTGCTTTTTGGCAGATCAAAATGCCTGNNGTGCTTATTATTGTGTGATAAGAATGCAGAATACCGTAATTAGAACATCGCAGTCTGTACCATGCAATATCTTTTTTTAATGAAAGTTCTTCTTTTATTTCATCCAGCATTACAACGCTGGTCTTTTTTTCGGTATGAAGCTTGTTTATAAGAAATTTCTGATCTTCTTCAGTTAAAAAAGAATACACCGGTGAAAGAGCATGTCTGTCAACAATTTCTATCAGCTCCTCAGGAAAGATATCTTTGCCGGATTCAATTTCAACATCAACAATGCTTGTCTGGGCAAAAAGGCTTGATTTTTGCTTTATATCTGATACAGGATAAGTAGTGAGAGCCGGGATGCTTATCTTAAATATGATCTTTGGTTCTTTTTCAACCCTGCTTGCCTTGCTTGAATACATACACTGGTAATTAACCAGGCATTTTTCATTAGAGACCGGGGTCAGTTTCTCAGCAAAAAAAGGATAATCAAAATCTATTTTTACCATTGAGGCATTTAAATCATCCAGATAATCCAGAATATTTGTCCTTAAAGTCTTTGTACCTATCTTGTCCATATGGCTGTGAGCAATTTTTATAAATTTATCAATCCATTTTGCTTCAAATTCTTTCATTATCCGGGCACTTATTGAAATCTTTGCAATTGTCTGCTGCCCCTCAGGATTTTTATCAGATATTACCTTAACCGGAAATGGAAGATCCGCCATACCCACATCTACAAGAAATCTTTTTTCGGTTTCCATTATCTGCTCCTTGCATAAAATATAATTAAATTTTAAAAAATATAATCAGCAAAAATAATATATAATACCTAAATATTATTATCCTGATTTTACTTTCTCATGATATAAAATCAAGGGTACTTATTGTTTTATTAATAATAATCTGATTTTATATTTTTTGAAATCCAGTTCGCTTTGCCAAATCCGGCATACTGAAGGAAGAAAAATATTTAATTGAAAGACTTAAAGCTGTCACAATGATTACTTTGATAAAAACAGTTCTATATCTTTTATAAAAAAAGAAACCATGATTGTTAAATATAATATTAGAAAGATTTTATAAAATGACGGAATACTGCAAGCCAAAAAATCCTTATTTTGTCTCATTAATTATTTTTTCCATTCTGACGTTAGCTTTTTCATTTATTATTTTTATTCCTGTTATATTGCAATCAGACCTGATGGATTGGGGATATGCCTTAAGCTTTATTTCTTTTTTTCTTGCAATATCATTTCTTATAACAACTATTATAATTTCAGGGTTTTACAGAAGAGCTGAAAAAATATTTTTAGACGAAAATGTCATTGTCCACTGGAAGTACGATAAAGAATTATGGTCAGAATTTGTTAAAAACGAATATATTGCTGAAAAAAAAGATAAAAGATTTCTATTTCTGACAATATTGGTTTTTGTTTTTATAATTTCCATGATTTTCATTTTAATAAACAGGGAGGTCTGGAAAGGATTTCTGATCATTTTTTCAGCACTTCTTATGGTTACGGGAATATTATCTTTTTTAGTGCCGGAATTAAAGAAAAGAAGTTATTTAAAAACACTTCCACAGGTATTTATTTCTTTAAAGGGTGTTTATTTAACAGGTGAATTTCATATCTGGGGCTATCTGACAGCAAAACTTGAAAAAGCCACTCTTGATAGAAAAAATATGCAGATCAAAATAGGCTATTCTTATATTGCCAGCTATCAGAAAGTATATAAAGAAATAAGGATCCCGGTTCCTGCCGGCAGGCTCGATGAAGCGGTCAGAGCAACTGAGCAGCTTGAAGAAAAAAAGAATGAGAAAAATAAAAAATAATTTTATATAAAACCTCTACTCTTAATTCATACCCGATAGATTTATTTTTTTAAAAAAAGAGTATAATTTATTTTGAAACATTTGAAACAAATCTGCACTATTTTCTTTGTTTCCGGTATTTTTTATATTTGACTGGAGGCTTCAATGAAGAAAAGGATTTTTTATTTTTTATTATCAATCTTACTTTTAGTCCTTGTATCCGGAACTGCTGCTACATGTAATTTCTGCGGGGCTGCGGCAGGAGAGGAAAGCAGTACTTCAGAAATAACAGAAAAAACAGGGACAGATTCAGAATCAGCAACACAGGAATCAGTTCTGGGAACTTCTGGCCAGACGACTTCAAGTACGGGAACACAGAGCAGCACATCAGACACCCAGCAGGATGATAGTACCTCTTCCAGCATTTCGGGAAGTAAAAGTGTACCCACAATAACTCTTTCAGTATATGAAGGCCCTACTTATTCTGCTGAAGACGGGGTATGTTTTTATAGAATAGAAGCTTCTGTAACAGGTAATCCTGCTCCTACGGTTTCTTTTTCAAAAGATGACAGTGGAGGAGCCTGGGGTCCAAAAAAAGTTCAGATCAATCTTCTACCCGGAGGAACATATACCCTTACAGCTACTGCAACCAACTCGGAAGGAGTTGCCACTGCAAGCATGAACATAACATA
>DBPS01000012.1:8370-11314 GCA_002304935.1 Candidatus Humimicrobium oleiphilum
AAAAACAAAAAATGTAACAGTAAATGCGCCGCCAACTGTTTTAGTTGATCTAAATAAAGTTGCATCTGAAGGTGGTTATGTTGAAAAAGACGGGGTAATAAATGCCGGAGGCTGCCTGTTTGCAGGAGATACTGCATCAAATAAACCGGTATATGGATTCATAAGCTTTGATATAAGCTCGCTTTCCGGTAAAACTATTCAAAGTGCAAATGCCGTATTTTCGTTAAGCCAGCAATGGGGAAATCCTTTAGATGTATTCGGCCAGCTTGCGCTAAATGAACTATACTGGGGTCCAAGGGCGATACAGAATTCAGATGCTTTTTCTGCCGGGAACGTTTTACAGTTATATGGAACTCCTACTTTCTCCTGCAGCAATGCAACTTTAAAGACTGCTCTTCAGAATGCAATAAATGCCGGAAGGCCGCGTTTTCAGCTCAGAATACATTTTACCGGTGCGTTAACCGGAAATCCGGGAGCATGGGACGGATGGGAGTATCAGCAAAGCAATGTAAAACTGAGCATAACCTATAATTAACTTTTAATAACTTCTGGCATGTTTAATAATTATCCGGCACCTCTTTTCCAGGTATGGGGTTCCGGATATGAATAAATAATAAATAAAGGCAGCTGTCTGCCTCTATTTTCTCCATGGAAAAGAAAATTTATTCTGCTTTGGTATTGGTTTTAATCAGAAAACATTTAATAATATTGTTTTTTAAAATACAATTAATAAAAGCAAGAAAGTTTTAAAATAAAATATAATAATAATTACATAAATGACTGGAAGAATTAATGAAGACTTTTGAGGAACTAGGTATAAGGGAAGAACTTGTAAGAGCAATAAAAGAGCTGGGGTTTGAACAACTGACTCCCATACAGGAAAAGGCAATTCCTGTTTTAAAAAATGGCGATAAGGATTTTATCGGGCTTGCCCAGACAGGCACAGGAAAAACTGCTGCATTCGGAATACCACTGGCAGAACTTGTTGATATCAATTCAAAAACTATTGAAGCCCTCATACTTGCCCCGACAAGGGAATTGTGTGTGCAGATCTCAAACGATATTGAGAATTACTGCAAATATTTAAAGCAGATAAAAATCGCAGCAGTATATGGTGGGGCAAGCATAGAGACACAGATAAATAAAATAAAAAAAGGTGTCCATATCGTCGTTGCGACACCAGGCAGGTTAAATGATCTGATAAGGCGTAAGAAAATCAATATTTCCAGTATAAAATATGTATTGCTTGATGAAGCTGACGAAATGCTGAATATGGGCTTCAAGGAAGATATTGATACTATCCTTGAACTGACACCAAAAGAAAAACACACCTGGCTTTTTGCTGCAACTATGCCGGATGAGATCCATAAAATAACAAAAAAATATATGAGTGATCCTGTTGAGCTGACAATAGGTACCAAGAATGCAGCTGCAGAAAATATTGAACATCTTTATTATGTGGTGCATGAAAAAGACAGATATACTGCATTAAAAAGAATAGTTGATTTTAATCCTGATATTTTTGCAATAGTTTTCTGCAGGACAAAATTAGAAACGCAGGAAATAGCTGAAAAGTTAATAAAGGATGGCTATAATGCAGATTCTCTTCATGGAGACCTGAGTCAGGCACAGCGCGATAAAGTAATGGAGCATTACCGCAACAGAAATCTGCAGCTACTTGTCGCTACAGATGTTGCTGCAAGGGGGATAGATGTAAGCGATGTAAGCCATGTTATAAATTACCAGCTCCCGGATGAAATAGAAATCTATACCCACAGAAGCGGAAGAACAGCAAGAGCCGGCAAATCAGGGATTACTATCTCTATTATAAATACCAAGGATATCGGCAGGATAAGAAGAATAGAAAAACATTTAAATAAAAAATTTATATACACAAAAGTCCCTGATGGTGTAGAAGTCTGCGAGCAGCAGCTTCTTTCAATGATTAAAAGAATTAAGAAAGTAGAAATAAATCAGGCAGGCATATCCAAATATCTGGGTTCAATTACTGAAGAATTACAGGATATCAATAAAGATGAATTAATAAAACGAATAGTATCGCTTGAATTTAATCGCTTTCTTGATTACTACCGTGATGCAAAAGATTTAAATATAGACTTCTCAAAGAAGGATCACATAAGACAGAAAGAACCCTCATCAAAATCTGCAAGTATTTTTATCAATCTGGGCAGCATGGATGGCTTCAATAATGGGAAAATGCTTAATTATTTTAAGGAAATAACAGGGCTGTCCGGCGATGCTTTTGCAAGAATAAATATTAAAGGAGTTTATTCTTTCATTGATTTAAAAAGTGATGAATATCTTGATGATATCCTGCAATCTTTTCAGGGTGAACTTTATAAAGGAAGAAAAGTAAGGGTTGATGATAATTCCAGGGAGAGAAAAGCAAGGATAGATGATAATTCAAAAAAAAGAAATAGCAGAAAAAATCCTCCCTCCAGAGTGTTTAATGATTTCGGGAACAGAAAAAATAAAAAGAAACACCAGGCATCATGACTTTTTAAAAATCAGCAAGTATAAAAAAATCTTTTGATTTAAAATTAAACTCTATTATTTATTGACATCTTTATTCAGAGTACTAAAATGTTCTATTTGTGAATGCTGTTTTTTTGTGGCTGCCAGGAAAATGAAAACCTAAAATATCAGCGTTTTTACCATAATTAATTAACAATAAAACTCTTTATTTATTTTAGTTTATATTTGTAAAATTCACTTAAAGATATTGTTTTTTATTTAGTTTTAAAAGGTATTTTATGGATACAGAAAGAAAACTTATTCTTAATGAAAATCTAAGAAAATTATTATTTAAATTTTCAATTCCTGCCATAACTGGTCTGGTATTTAGTGCCTTATATAATGTAGTAGATACTCTTTATGTAGGACACGGGGTCGGTCCTCTTGCAATAGCCGGACTTGCCATAGT
>DBPS01000012.1:11367-11690 GCA_002304935.1 Candidatus Humimicrobium oleiphilum
TCAGCCGCTGGAAATGCGCTGATAATAAATACTGTCATAAGTTTCCTACTCATGATAATTTTCTATTTTACCATGGATAGGATTCTGATGTTCTTTGGTGCATCAAAAGATGTTCTGCCTTATTCCCGGGATTATCTTTCAATTATCATACTGGGATTTATTTTTTATTCTTTTGATGTCCTGGGAAATAATCTTATAAGGGCTGAAGGCAGACCGAGAGCAGCGATGTACTCGCTTATCATCGGAGCTGTGATCAATATAATACTTGACCCTGTTTTTATATTTGTCTTCAAAATGGGGGTAAAGGGTGCAGCATGGGCTAC
>DBPS01000012.1:11823-40297 GCA_002304935.1 Candidatus Humimicrobium oleiphilum
ATAATGCCAATCATCGGTATTGCGCAGGCATTTTCAACAATCACAGGTTTTAATTTTGGTGCAAAAAATTATATAAGAGTAAAAAAAGTCCTCAAAGAATCGATTATATGGACCACGATAATATCAGCACTATCTTTTATACTGATTTTTGGATTTCCCGGTTTCCTTTTAAGGATTTTCAGCAGTGACAAAAGCATGATAGATATCGGCATATTGCCGATAAGGATAGTATCATTGTTTTTTATTACCCTCGGTGTCCAGATAGTAGGCGGCACTTTTTTCCAGGCAATAGGAAAAGCAATCCCTGCTTTGATACTGAATATATCAAGACAGGTTATTTTCCTGATACCGGCGATTATAATCCTCCCATTATTTATGGGATTAAACGGCGTATGGTTTTCCATGCCTTTAAGCGATATTCTGTCGACGATAATGACAGTTATTTTTATTTTTTATGAACTAAGGGTAATAAGAAAACTTCAGGTAAAGACTGATTTAGAGATTGAAACAAATTAATTTATTTATTTTTTATCGGATACCAGTATTCCACCTTTAGAAATATTTGTCCTTGGCAAATCAATAAATAAAATATGGACCGCTTCCTTTTGTACTTTACCTACTTCAGAGATAACATCAGTTATCCTGGAAGCCATCTCTCTTTTTTGATCTTCAGTCCTGCCATCTAAGCAATAGATATTGACATAAGGCATTTTATCTCCCTTCATATGAATCCAATTGAATTATTTATAAAATAATTTAATATTATTAATTATAAAGCAAACTAAATAAAGATATTTATTTATAAAAGCTTTTTATGGATATAATTGTTTATTTTTAAGAAAGACAGGGGTTGTCGTGCCAAACTTACAATTACTTAGAAAAGAAGAGGTATCAAAAAGTGTATATTCTTTTTATTTTGAAAACATTGATTTTTTAGAATGGAAAGCTGGACAGTATATCCAGTTATTTGTCCCTCATGAAAAACCAGATAGCAGAGGAATAAAAAGATTTTTTTCAATTTCTTCTGCCCCTTTTGAGAAAAAAATTGTAATCACGACAAGGATAGAGACAGAGAACTCTTCTTCATTTAAAAAAGCATTAAATGAATTAAAAACCGGTGATACAATAGAATGTTCACAGCCTAATGGCAAATTTATTATAGAAGACTTAAGCAGAAGAATCATATTTATTGCGGGAGGTATAGGAATTACGCCGATAAGATCTATTCTTCTGGATATGTTCCATAATAAAAAAGCATTTCAGGCAGATCTTTTATATGCTAACAGGGATTCTGATGTTGCTTTTAAGAAAGAAATCGAAGAAATTGAGAATTCCGGGGACAGTTTTAAAATACATTATTTTGTTGATCCAAGGTTTATCTGCGAAGAGGAACTTGATAAGATTTATGAAACTTATGATGATAAAATTTATTATCTTTCAGGACCTATAAAGATGATTAAAGCGATAGAAGAAATATTTCATAAAAAAGGCGTTTCAAAAGAAAATATTAAAACAGATTATTTCCCAGGATATGATTAAATAATGATAAATAAGAAATTCATATCCAAGCAAGATTATCCGATTTGTTGAAATAAATAAATAAAAAATTTAATATTGCTTTTAATAAATAACAAAAAAACGGAAAGAGGGAAAATGACAAAGTTACTACAGATTTACAAGTGCGAAGTGTGCGGCAATATAGTCGAGATGATCCATGAAGGGGCAGGAGAAATGGTTTGCTGCAATCAGCCCATGAAACTTTATGAAGAAAATACTGTTGACGCTGCCCTGGAAAAACATGTTCCGGTTTTTGAAGCCAAAGATAATATAGTTAACGTAATAGTAGGAAGTGTTATGCATCCGATGGAAGAAAAGCATTACATTGAATGGATTGAAATCATCGATGAGAGCGGCAAAGCATATAGGAAGTTTTTAAAACCCGGAGATAAGCCGGAAGCACAGTTCTGTGTTGATATTGCTGGCAGGCTGACTGTAAGGGAGTATTGCAACCTTCATGGATTATGGAAAGCTTAGAAGCTTAAATGGACATATTCAAAGAGCTGGAAAATATTTATTTACATTATAATGACAAAAAATATGTCCATCCTGATCCGCTTGAATTTCTTTACGATTATGAAGATTTAAAAGACAGGGAAATCGTCGGGATAATATCTGCTCTTCTTGCTTATGGGCGCGTTGCTCAAATATTAAAAAGCATAAGGATTATTTTAAAAGAGATGCAGAACCCATACGATTTCCTTGTCAGCATTGATGAGAAACATCTAAAAGATATTTTTAAAGATTTTGTGCATAGATTTACTACTGACAGCGAAGTAGTCCTGCTACTTACCGCATTAAAAAATATAATCAGCCGGTATGGCACAATAGGGCAGTGTTTTTACAGTATTTATGACGATAATGATAAAAATATTTTTAATTCACTAAACAGATTTATAAAAATTATCGGCAATGAAATAAATGATAATTTCAACTCTCTTGTCTCAAAGCCTGATGGAAGCAGCGCTTATAAAAGGTTTAATCTTTTTTTAAGATGGATGGTAAGAAAGGATAATGTTGATCCGGGTGGCTGGGATTTTATCCCTAAATCAAAACTGCTTATTCCCCTTGATACACATATGTACAGGATATGCTGTGAATTCAGTTTTACCCGAAGGAAACAGGCAGGTATAAAGAGCGTAATTGAAATAACTGATTGTTTCAGGGAAATAAATCCCGAAGATCCTGTAAAGTATGATTTTGCACTGACCAGGGCAAGCATGCATGACAGGGAAAAATTAAATGTTTTATTTAATAATTGTAAAAACTTTTCATGATTATTATATTTAAATAATATTTGGATATTTGTGCTGATTGTTTGATACAATGATTTGAAATAAAAATAATACGATAGTTAAAAAAAGAACTGAAAGGAGCTATTAATGGGTCGCAAGCTTAAGTATCTGATGGTTTTTATAGCAATACTTACCCTGTCCGCTGTATTAATCCCTTCCAGCCTCGGAGCTGATTCCACTGCTCAGGTTAGAGCTTTTGTCACAAGTTTTTATATAAACTGCCTCGAAAGATCTCCGGATGCCCAGGGACTTGATTCATGGACAAGCCAGCTTGTAAATAAGGTTAAAACAGGTGCTGATGTTGCAAAAGGAATAGTTCTAAGTGATGAATTCAAAGGAAAAAAATATGACAATAGCTCCTTTGTAAAGATAATGTACAAAGCTTTTTTTAACAGAGATGCAGATAGTACAGGATATAGTATATGGCTTGGCAAACTGAATTCAGGGGTATCGCGTGAAAAAGTACTGGACGGATTTCTTCAGTCTCAGGAATTTGCAGCTCTTTGCTCAGCTTATGGAATAGTGCCATATGCAGGTGCTCCTGCTTCCTCAGGTTCTTCAGGCTCAGTATGGCAGCAGAACGGTCTGGGCAGCAACAGTGGATTTGTTGCCGGCAATAAGGTCAACTTCATTTTATGGGGTGATGACAGTGCTTTTGACAGACCCGGCGGAAGAGTAAGCGGAAGAACAGATATCAATATATTCGTACACCTGAATCTTGATACAGGAAAAGCTATTCTTGTTCCCATTCCCAGAGATACCTGGGCAGCAATACCGGGATACAAGACACAAAAAATTAACGGAGCTCATGCAATAGGCGGAAACGCTCTTGCAGAATCTGCATTTGAAAGCTTTACAGGGATACCGATTGATTTTTATGCTGTTACTGATTTTGACGGATTCAAACCGTTGATTGATTTTTTTGGCGGGGTTACAGTTACAGTAGAGGAAGATATTGCTGATAGTTTTTCAGGCTGTTATCTCGCAAGAGGGACCCATCATATAAATGGTGAACAGGCTCTTGCATTATGCAGGGCCAGACATGGCAGATCATTATATGGAGGCGGAGCATATTCAAGGGAAATGCAGGCTGCAATGCTTATTGTCAATCTTCTTCAGCAGAAAAAAGATATGGTAAGCCTGTCAAATCTTCCTGATTTTTTAAACAAACTGACCAGTTTTATCTGGACTAATATTTCTATTGAACAGGCAAGGCAGATATTACCGGTACTTGCTTCTATGGGTGAAGGAGATTTTTCGATCCAGAGATTTAATTCCTGGCCCCAGAGTTTCGGCTCTGCAAGTGCTGTAGGATATGATAATGCTGTTAAAAATCAGTTTTTCTCCTGGGTATCCAGCCAATAGAGAAGAATAAGGATTAGCTGTCTGTTATAATTTATTTATAAAAAAACTGACCCGGTTAAGTAAAATAAACCGGGTCAGTTTTTCAATTTTCGCATAATTAATGTTCTTTGATTTTGTATTAAATATTTGTGAAAAAATTAATTAATTGATTTAAAATAGGATTAAATAATTATTATCAAATCCCTGGAGGCAGCCATGCTTGTCGATATGTCTTATGAAGAATTATTAAATTATTTACCTGTGCAATACAAGGAAAAAGATTTTGATGGTTTCTGGAAGGAGACAGTGGAAAATGCAAATGCTGAACCTTTAAATGAGCAGATAGAACGGATTGATTACATTGTTAAAGAAATAGAAGCTTTTAAAGTGTATTTTGATGGATTTTCGGCTGGAAGGATCTGCGGTTATTATCTGCTCCCAAAAACAAAACCTCCTTTTCCTGTAATACTTTATTTTCACGGGTATGGAGATAACAAACAGAAAATAAATTATTATCTGAAATGGCTGTTAATGGGGTATGCTGTTCTTGCGATAGACATCAGGGGCCAGAATGGAGAATCCTTTGATGGCAGGACATATCCTCCGCCATCAGCAGTAGGTTTAATGACGAAAGGCATTTTTTCCAAATTTGATTATTATTACAGATTTGTATACATGGATTGCATAAAAGCTATAAATTTTCTGGAGAAAAGAGATGAAATAGATATAAAAAGGCTTTGCCTTACAGGTTTAAGCCAGGGAGGAGGCCTTTCACTGGCGACAGCTGCACTTGATAGCAGGCCAAAACTGGTAATAGCCGAGGTTCCTTATTTATGCCACTACAAAAGAGCTGTGGAGTGGGCTGAAGAATTTTCAAACATAACCTATTTTGAATTTCAAAGTATAATAAAAAAATTCCCGGACCGGGAAAAAGAAATGTTCAGGACTCTGAGTTATTTTGACAACCTTAATCTTGCAGACCGCATTAAATCCCACACTATTGTATCCTGTGCAATGAAAGACCTTTGTACTCCTCCTTCAACAATTTTTGCAGTTTACAATCATATTGCTGCAAAAAAAGAAATGATAACCATGCCATATTATGGCCATAGCTGGGAAACTTTTATAAATTTTGAGGAAAAAAGACTGGAAAATATTAAAAAATATCTTTAAAAATAAAAATATTTTTACCAATAATTAATAATCATAATTATTAATGTTATTATTTATTATCAATATCTATCTATGAATTTTAATTAAGGAGAAAAATTGGCTGAAAAAAATTTTTTCAAAAAATTCTTCACAACATTGATAGTTTTATTTATTGCAACTGGTTTATTTGTTTCTGTCACAGGATGCAAAGTTGAAACTTCTTTCGGGGAACTTGTAATCTGTGAATCCTTAAACCAGGATACTTTTGAGCCGGTAAATCCAAAAAATGAATATGAGATGTCTGTAAAGCAAATTAACGCTACAATAAATCTTGTAAATATCAGGGGGACGGATTCATATAGATTTGTATGGAAAAATTCAGAAACAAATGAGGTAATATCAGAATTCACAGGCAGCTACAAAGAAGGAGAAAATGGTTATTTAAAAGGCTGGTTTTCATCAACGATTTTTGTTCCCCAGGATGGCGTATATCTTGCAGTTCCGGGTAACTATATTACTGAATTTTATCACAATGACGAACTTAAATCCTCGGCAGGCTTTATAATCAAAGAACCTGAAGCAAAAATATTGCAGGTAGTTTTGACAAATGAGACAAACGAATTTTTTGAACCATCTGCACCTCAGCAGGTTTTTCAGGGAGATGAAAAAATATTTGCATGTATCCAGACAGATTTTCTTGTAGCCGGAAGCAGAATTGCTGCAAAATGGTATGATCCGGATGGGCAGGTAATACTTGAAACTCCTTTTGAAGTCCCGGAATCTTTTTATGAAGATTCATGGATAGCTTTTAATCTGGAAAGCGCCGAAAAGAAACCTCTGGCTATGGGATCTTATAAAGTTGAGATTTATTATAATGATATTAAATACAACGAATACCTGTTTTCAATAGAAGAAGATGCTGCGGAAAAAACAAACTCACTTTTTGAGCAGCAGAATATGTTTACTGAAGCAAGCGAGACATATAAATTTATTATTGGATATCCGGATGACTTTGAATACACATGGGAACCTGATGTAGATAGTGCTAATGTAACTTTTATTCCCAAAGATGAAAAAATAGCTTATACGTTGCTTATGCAAATCGTACTTAAAAACAATGAATATTATCCTGATAATGATGATGAACTGGCTTCTCTTATGGATGAGCTGGCAGTAACTGTGGGACCTGAAATGACAAAAACCGAAGCAGAGATAAGCGAAAAGAGGCTTGTAGATGGTACAGAATACAAAGAATATAAATACTACCTTACAGATGAGCAGGAAGAAGAATTCGGATTAATAACAAGTGCAATATTCAAACTGGACAGGCTATATATTTTCCTGGGATTTACCCATGAAACCTATTATGAAGAATTTAATTCTGCTTATTACGGAAGTCTTGCACAATTAAAATTTGCAGAATAATTAAGTCATGAAAAATAATTGAAATCATGGGGTCTCATATTGAAAAATATTTTGCTCTCACACGATTTCATATTAAAAAGATCGGATAGTATAAGTTGGATATTCTTTATATTATTTATATTTCCATTTTGTAAGAATATTTTCCCTGTCAAATACCCTGACTGCGATTTTTAGCGTTAAAGGACAGATAGCGATTAATACAGCACAAGCTATAACAAGATAGATAATATTCATCAGAAATAATCCAGCAATCTGCATCCCTATGATTGCATAAATAGGGAGTATGACTGCAGAACCAATACCCTGGGCAGATCTTAAATCAGTTGTTTTAGATGATATGATTATACTTACCATTGTTATTATAAATGAAATTGCCGGACTCAGGACAAAAGCTACAATACACCACTCGACATTAGGCAGTATCAGATAACCTAGTTTCGGATAAGATAATATATCCAGTGTCACTGATAATAATATAAAGTTAAAAGTTGATATTACTATCGATGGAATGAACGAAGTCAGTGTTTTGCCCAGAAGCAGCTCTTTTGTTTTAATGGGAGTGGCAAGAAGAGGTTCAAGTGTCCTGCTTTCTTTTTCAAGAGTTATGGATGTCGGAGCAATCAGGCTGGGAATCATTGCAGGCACCAGAAGTAAAAAAATCAGCAGCTGTTTGCTTAAGAAAATGATCATCGCAGAAAAAGGATCATGGCCTGGCAGTAATTTTGAGAATATTTCTGCTGCGTCCGGATCTGCGGTAATTCCTGAACTTCCCACTGTCAGCCCTACTGGTAACAGAATGCAGAAAATAATGCTAAGGATAATAGTCGGAGTCCATATGCTTTTATTTTTTATTACTTCTTTTATTTCTTTTTTAAATATTATAAGGGCGTTCTTCATTTAATATTTATCCTTTAACAAGTTCAAGATATATCTCTTCAAGACTTTCTTTTTTTTCATTGAAATATATTATTTCAGCATCATTTTTTACCAGTTCCTTTATTAACAAAGGATTATTTTTTTCAAAATTTTCAATATTGAGTATTATCTTTTCATTTTCAATACGATAATTTATGCAGTCTTTAAAATTATTTATAATACCCATAAACCTGTCATCAGGTTTTTTAAGTTTTAATATGAAAGTTCTCTGATTTTTTAGATTCTGCAGTTCTTTTAAAGAGGCAGTTCTGATTATTTTATTTTTTATTATGCAGACCGTATCACAAAGGGATTGTGCTTCTTCAAGATTGTGCGTACAAAGGAAAACAGTTATTTTATTATTTTTCATGTTCTCGATAAATTTTCTTACCATAAAAGCACTTTCAGGATCAAGACCAGCAGTCGGTTCGTCCAGGAATAATATTTTTGGTTCATGGACAAGTGCTCTTGATATTGCCAGTTTTTGTTTCATCCCTTTGGAAAAAGTAGCCACCATGTCGTTTCTTCTTTCCCATAATTCAAACATTTTCAAGAATTTTTCAATATTTGCTTTTATTTTTTTTTCTTCAATATTGTAAAAGCTGGCAAAATATCTCAGATTTTCAAAAGCTGATAATTTTTCATACATTCCGGGCGTTTCAGTGAGTATCCCGATTATTTTTCTTATTTTTTCAGCATCAGAAGATGAATCCATCCCATCAATTTCGATAGTTCCCGAAGAAGGCCGGATAAGAGTTGTCAGCATTCTGATTGTTGTAGTTTTCCCTGCTCCGTTAGGCCCTAAAAAACCGAAAATCTCTCCGTCTGCTATGTCAAATGATATATTATCCACAGCAGTTATTTTTTCAAATTTTTTTACTAATCCCTTAACTTTTATCATTTATGGCAATATGGATATAAAAAAATAGTAAATATTTAATAAATACAATATATTATCAGAGAATATAAAAAAAACAATTTGATTAAAGAGATTAAATATATTTAAAATAAAAAACTAGTGATTTCATTTATTTTTAAATATCCGGAGATTGTAATGGATAGAACACAGGCTTTTGATTTGCTGAAGAGGAAAATAAAAAATAAAAATTTAATCAAACACTGTCTGGCTGTGGAAGCGATAATGAAAGAGATAGCCGACGATCTGAATACGAAAGGTTTTTCTCTTGATGGAGCAGACAGGAAATTTGACGAAGATGTATGGGGAGTGACCGGCCTGCTGCACGATATTGATTATGAAGAAACAGCTGATGATCCGCTTAATCACTCTCTTGTAAGTGAAAAAATCCTGAAAGAAGAGGGATATGATAAAGAGATAATCTATGCCATAAAAGTGCATAATGATGTTCACGGGCTGCCATTAAAAAGCGAAATGGACATAGCTTTATTTTCATGCGATCCTGTATCCGGTCTTATTGTGGCTTCAGCATTGATAAAACCACAAAAAAGTCTTTCTGCGATAGATGCTGATTTTGTTTTAAACAGATATAAGGAAAAATCTTTTGCAAAAGGTGCAAACAGAAATACCATGCTGCAATCTGGAAAACTTGGATATGACCTTCTGGAATTTTTTGAAATATCTCTTAAAGGTATGAATAAGATCAGTAAAGAATTAGGTCTTTAAAAAATAGGTTTTTAAAAAATAAGAAAAAATCACGACATGATAATCCATACCAATAGAAAATAGTATTTCCCTGTATAAAGCCTAGAAAATGAAAGGATTTTTTTTGAAATACATTCTTGGTGTTGATGGCGGAGGAACAAAAACAGTAATACGTATTACTGATCTTGGTGGCAGTGTTGTTGCCGAAAAGATAGCAGGCCCGAGCAATTATAAAAAAACAGGCATATATACTGCCGCTGAAAATCTGGCAAAAGGTATATTTGAAACCTTGCAGGAAATTAATGAAGAACCTTGCGGAGCCATTTTTAAAAGTTCCTGTTTCGGACTTGCCGGACTGGATTCAAAAAAAGATGAAAAAATTTGCAGGGAAATGATATTGAATAGCTCTGTTGCTCCGCTGCTGGACAAAAAAAAGACTTTAATATGTAATGACTCCAGAATTGGCCTTGCTGCCGGTACTGATAAAAAAAATGGGATTATGATAATCTGTGGCACAGGTTCTAATTGTTTTGGAATCAGTGAGGATGGCAGGGAAGCAAAAGCAGATGGCTGGGATTTTATTCTTGGAGATGAATGCAGCGGGTATGAAGTAGGGCTGATGGCATTAAGAGCGGTTATGAGAAGCTATGATAAAAGAGGGAAAGAAACCATTCTTGGCCAGCACATTCTAAAGAAGCTTAATCTTGAAGACATTGAAGATCTTATCGAATGGGCATATGCAGATACTTTTTTTTGTGAAAAAATAGCAGCGCTTGCACAGCTTGTTTGTGATTGTGCAAATCTGGGTGATAATGTAAGCCTTAAAATACTTGCCAATGCAGCGAATGAGGCGTTTAATACAATCAGAACTGTTGCAGAACAGCTTGGATTTAAAAGCAAGGATTTTGACATTGTCTTTGTAGGAAGTTTGTTCAAATGTGAAAAATATTTTAAAGATATATTATGCAGCAGACTTAAAAAAGTTTTTAATGGCATCAGTTTTACAAAACTGAATGAGAAACCAGTAGCCGGAGCAATAAAAATTGCTTTAGGCCTTTTAGAAAACTGAATTGATTAATCCGGAACAAAATCTATTGAAATTGAATTAACACAATGTCTTGTGTTTTTTTTCGTAAAACCTTCCCCTTTAAATACATGGCCAAGATGGCCTTTGCAATGGGAACAGATGATTTCAGTTCTGATACCATCAATATCCGGGACACTGGTGACTGAATCAGGTATTTCTTCGTCAAAACTGGGCCACCCGCATCCTGAGTGAAATTTGCTTTCCGAACTGTAAAGTGGAGAACCGCACTGTCTGCAGACAAAAGTTCCCTTTTCAAAAAAGTCATTATATTCTCCCGAGAAGGGTAATTCAGTTTCTTTATTTAATATAACTGCTTTTTCTTTTTCATTTAACTCTCTATAATCCATGATACCTCTTTCTATTCTGCAGATCAGAATACCTGTTATTTAAATCTGTTAATATCTTTATCTTATCATTTTTAATCACTTTTTATCTATTATGCTATAATTCAAATAGTTTTTATATTAAGAATTATTTGATAATTGTTAAGAAGTTGAAAGGGAAATTTCATGAATGATTTGAATAACCTGCTAGGAATAATATCCAAACGTAAAAGCATAAGAGGATATCTGGACAAAGAAGTTGAAAATGAAAAACTGGATTATTTGATTGAAGCTTTCAGGCTTGCACCTTCAGCAAAAAATCTGCAGCCATGGAAACTCATCGTAATTAAGGATAAAAATATTATAAAAGAACTTATACCGGCATGCAAAAATCAGGTTTTCATAGGAGAAGCTCCTATTGTCATTGCAGCATGTGCTTTTGAGGAAGAGGCTTATGGCACGATGGGAGGATATCTGAACAGTTATCCTTTAGATATAGGCATTGCTTTTGAGCATCTGATCCTGGCAGCTGCAGAGCAGGGGCTTGGTACCTGCTGGATAGGAGCCTTTTTAGAGGAGGAAGTAAAAAAAGTATTAAAAGTACCTGAAAAAGTAAGAGTTGTGGCACTGACTCCCGTAGGATATCCTAATGATACCGGTAGAGACAAACCCAGAAAAAAAACAGGGGAGATTGTCTCCTTAAATAAATTTTAAACCTATTTTTTTAATGATAATTTATATATTCAGTGACTAAAAAATAAATACATGGATTTGCATTTTTATTTAAAATTAAAAATTTAAAATAAAATGGAAATTATAGTTACTCATCTGGCTTCTGATTTTGACTCATTTTCGGGAATGGTTGCTGCCAAGAAACTTTATCCTGAAGCTGAAATCATACTGCCTTCTTCCATAAACCAGAATGTCAGAGAATTTATGGTGCTGCATGAAGAAAAACTGCCGCCAATAAAAGAAATAGCGGATATTAATCCTGATAAAGTGAACAGGGTAATAGTTATAGATACAAGGATAGCATCAAGGCTGGGTCCCGTTCAGGATATAGTAAACAAAAAAAACGTCGAGAAAATAACTATCGATCACCACAAAAAAACAAGAGAAGATATTCATGATTCAAAGAATTACCATAAGAATGTCGGCTCAACAACTACAATAATCGTAAATGAGATAATCGAGAAGAATCTACCTGTTTCCCAGTTTGAAGCAACACTGTTTGCATTGGGAATATATGAAGACACAGGTAATTTTACTTATCTTAATACTACTCCTGATGATTTGGAGGCCGTTTCTTTCTTGCTTAAAAAAAATGCCAATATCTATGTGGTTTCAAAGTTTCTCAACCTTCCTTTAAATAAAAAACAGCATGATTTACTTGAAAAATTAATTTTAAATGCAAGGACAATAAAAATAAATGAAAAAGAAATCCTTATATCAGACAGTAAGACAAAAAATTATATAGAAGGTCTTTCCGTGCTTACCAGAAAGCTGGGAATGGTTGAGGAGAAAAATATAGTATTCTGCTGGGTAAAGATGAAAGATAAAATATATATGGTAGGCAGGAGCGATGATGCAGATACAGATGTATCGGGGATCCTTTCTGCTTTTAAGGGAGGAGGTCACAGGCTTGCTGCTTCAGCAGTGATTAAAGATGTAGAGTTTGAGGAAATTGAGAAAATTCTGACAGGAGCATTAAGGAAGAAAATAAAAAAACCTATTCTGGCAAAGAATATAATGACTTTTCCTGTACGAGTCATCAATGAAAATGAAAGTATTTCATATTCCAGCAATATGCTTAAAAAATACGGACATACAGGCATCCCGATTGTAGATGACAGGGGCATTCTTACAGGCATTATTACCAGAAAAGATCTTGATAAAGCAGCCAAACACGGACTTTCACATGCCCCTGTAAAAGGTTTCAGGTCTGGAGAAATAATAACTGCAGGTCCGAATTCCACAATTGAAAGCATTCAAAGACTTATGATTGAAAATGGCATTGGCAGGGTCCCCATAGTGTCAAGAAAAAAAATAATCGGAATAGTTACCCGGAAGGATATCATAAGATTTTTAAATTACAGGGATGAGGAAAATAAAATTATAAGAAATAAATATATCGATAAGACTTTGAATGAATTTGAGACAGGCAGCAGATATTTTGATATTAATCTTATGAAAAGAATAAATATTCTTTTCACCAGGGATATAGCGAAACTGCTTCTTCAGATATCAGCCCTTGCCAGAGAAGATAAAAATAAAGTCTATCTGGTCGGCGGAATGGTAAGAGATATTATACTTAACAAGCCTAATATCGATATAGATATTGTCGTTGAAAAAGACGGGATTTCTTTTTCAAACAAACTTGCTGAAAAGTTAAATGCCAAAGTATGGACACACAAAAAATTTAAGACAAGCGTAATAGTACTTGGCAATAAAAGCCACATAGATGTGGCAACTGCCCGTATAGAATATTATGAGAAACCTGCAGCTTTACCTGATATAGAGGAAGGTTCTATAAGGCAGGACCTGTACAGAAGAGACTTTACCATAAATTCAATGGCAGTTTCCCTGAATAAGGAAAGTATGGGAGATTTAATAGATTATTTTGGCGGCTTAAGGGATATAAGAAAGAAAAAAATAAAGGTGATGCACAAATTAAGCTTTGTTGAAGACCCGACCAGAATTTTCAGGGCTGTAAGGTTTGAACAGCGTTTTGGATTTAAAATAGACAGCCAGACGGAGTCCCTCATAAGACATGCGATAGAAAATGATATAATAACAAAACTTACAGGGGTCAGGATCAGAGATGAGCTGATTGCAATAGTTGAAGAAGAAAAACCCTGGAAACCGCTAAAAAGGCTGTGTGAATATGAAGCACTTAAAAAAATTAAAATCAATTCAAAGACAGATTTAAAATTTCAGGGAAAACTTAAAGAAATCATAGAGCAGTACAATATTATCAAAGATTTTTATGGAGATGAAATAAAGCAATGGCGGATAATTTTTGCTTTTCTGCTCCAGGATAAAAATAAAAGCGAAATACAGTCGTGGTGCCTGGAAATGAAGGTTAAGAAAAAAGATACTTTTCTGATAATATATTTTGCAGAAAAACAGGCAGAAATAATTGAAAAGCTTAAAATAAAATTTTTATCTAATTCGGACATATATGATATTTTAAGATATGTTCCTCCTGAACTACTGGTTTTCGCAGCTACTTTCAGGGGAATAGTAAAAAAAAGAGTCTATAAATTTATATCTGATTTAAAAGACCAGAAATTAAACATAGATGGAAATGATCTTATAAAAATGGGATGCAGACCTTCCAGGGATGTTGGTATCATGCTTGATGAACTTTTGAAAATGAAGCTTGACGGCAAAATAAAAAACAGGGAAGAAGAAATCAAAAAAGCTATTCTGATTTTGCAATCTTCAAAGCAAGGGCAGCCGCACCGAGAGCTCCAGTGATCTGGGGCTCAAAAGGTATCAGTAATCTGGTATCAAGTTTTTCTTCAATAGCTCCGACTATCCCGGAATTTTTTGCTACTCCGCCTGTCAGAGCGACGGGTTCTTCTATGCCAAGCCTTGAAACCATTGATATTATCCTGTCTGCTACCGAATAGAGAAGTCCTTTCACTATTTTCCTTTTATCTACTCCGTGGCCTATAAGCGAGACTATTTCTGATTCCGCAAAAACAGTACAGGTAGATGTTATCTCTATCCTTTCATTTGTATCTGCAAATATTTTCCCAAAAGCTTCAAGTTCAATATCAAGAGCTTTTGCCATTACTTCAAGAAATCTTCCTGTGCCCGCAGCACACTTGTCGTTCATTAAAAAATCAATCGGTTTCTTTGTGAGCCTGTCTATCTTGATTACTTTTGAATCCTGGCCACCGATATCGATAATAGTCTTTACCTCAGGGAAAACAGAAAGCACACCGCTCGCATGGCAGGTAATCTCAGTGATGTTTCTGTCTGCAAGGCTTACATTTTTTCTGCCATATCCTGTAGCAATTATATTCCTGATATCTTCTTTCTTGATTTTTGCCATTGACAGAGCATCATTGAAGATATTCTCTGATGCAGTTTTTATATCTGAGCCGGTTCTTCCAATTATGTAAGAACAGATCTCAAAATTTTTTTCATCAATATCACTATCTTTTAATATGACAGCCTCGGTTGAAACTGACCCTATGTCTATGCCACAACTATACATTTGCAACTCCAAAAATATTTTTAATTTTTTTATAAAAATAAAATAAATTTTTAAAGATAATCAAAAAAAATATCTTAAAGGATATTTATACTAAAGCGAATTAATAATTTCAGCAAAACCTTCGATCCTGGTCTTTAACTGTCCTGAAGGGCAGTTATTTTTATCCACACAATCCCCGTCCAGAATCAGCAAAGGTATTTTTTTATCTGCAAGACTATCTTTTAATATTCTTGCAAGTCCGTTGCTCTGCCTGCACCCCCAATGCGAAAATAGTATCGCTGCATCTATTTCATATTTTTCTGCCATTGATAAAATGGCATTTATCCTGTTTTGGCCATTGCCCCTGAGAGGATTTGAAAGCATCTTATCTGCAAGACTATCAAAAGGTTTTTGGACATCCATTTCTTTCCAGAATACATCTGTTATTTCTTCACAGACTACCCTGCAGTTATTTTCTTCAAGAATATTGAATATATCATTTCTGTAGTAAGGTTTAAGATGCATCCACAATAGTTTTTTCATTTTTCTGGAAGGTAACTGGTTTTTTAATTTTATTTTTAATTCTTTTTCCATTATTCCATAAAGCCTGGCTGCCTTTTCTGTCCCGGCAAGCCCGAAAAGTGGAAGTATGTAGCTTAATCCATTGTAATACTGTGGATAATCTAACAATCTTTCACGTGTTTTATTGACTTCAAGCAGGTGTTTTCTTAGTTTGTTAGAGCTGGAAACCGCCTTTTTCAGATTATCTGTGTCCGGTTTTATTTTTAACTTTTCCGATATATCAAAAAAAATATTTTCAAGCTGCCCGGAAAGATATCTTATAGCAGCATTATCATTTTCATAGGGGATATCTATCAAATAAAATCTATCTTCAATTTTGAATTTCTTTGCCATATCTTCAAAAGATTTGCAGGCAGCATCACAGGCAAGGTTGCTGCAAATGATAAAATCAGGTTTTGGGAACAGATCCATATTTGCTGCTCCCGATGCACTTCTGTGAAATGTGCATAAATCTGAAGAATACCAGTTGTTTGCAGCATCTGCCAGAGTCTTGCCGGTGACTCCAAGGCCTGCCGTAAAACCTCCCATCACTTCAGGCAGAACAAGCCTGATATTCAGGCTGTTCAGCAATTCATAGGGTATGAAAAGCGAGCCGTAAGCTATCGGGTAATTACCACAGTAAACCTCTCTCATATAAGTCAGGCTGTATTTGTTTAGATATTTATCAGATACAGATTTGAAGGTTAGACCGTAAATATAAAAAACAAGCGGATTTGAAATGAATTTTAATATTTTTCTTATACTGCCTATATCAAGGTTATTCTGAATTTTATTTATTATATTTTGTTTGAACGAACCAATACCCATGATTTTATTTTCAGCTATTTTTATTATATAAAAAAAATTTTAATAAAAATAATTACAAACATTACAAGCCAAGCATTTCAATAAAAGCCTCTATCCTGGTTTTTAGCTGGCCATATGATGACTTGCCATATTCTATATCCAGAAAAATTGACGGTATTTTCATCTTATTCAGCTCCTCCTTAACTGCCGGGAAAGAATAAAGAGTATTATCACAGAACTTAAGACTGGCAAATATAACGCCTTTTATATTATTATCTGAAATTTTTGTTCTCATTTGTTCTAATTTTAAACTTATGCCTGCCATTCTGTAACAGGCCGGCTTTGAAATATAAGAATAAGCAATGTCATCGAAGATATCATTATTTCCGGACATGGTTTCATTTTGATTTACCGATTCAATATCAAAATATCTGTATGTTATGCAAAGATCGCTAGATACCAGTCTTACATTAAGATTTTCAAAGACAGACCAGAAGTTATCATCATTTAAGTAATTCCCCACAATCATTATTTCCAGACTGTTTTTATAAAAATTGTTTTCCCTGCTATTATTTTTTATATCAGGTTTTATACTTTTAATATATTCTTCTAATTCATCATTAAATATTTCTGCCCTGGAATTAAGGGAAATATTTATTATGTTGAAGTAATCACTGCTGGTGACAAGCTGTCTTCCCTCATTTTCGTATTGATTTTCATATTGCCCTGTAAGCTTCTTTAAAAGCATTCTTTTCCTGTCGATAGCTGTGGTGGAAATTTTTATTCTTTCTGTTTCTTCCGGATCGATATTGTTGATTTTGCATAAGAAAGCCCATAATTTTTTAAGATTATCTGCAAAAAAGTCCAGGGAGCTTTTATCAGGCTTGCGGGGAATATCAAGCATGAATACAGGGAGTTCTTTTTCGTAATAAGAAACATAATCTTTCAACCTTCTCATGCCGTCGCAGGAAGTTGCAAGAACAAGAGAATCAAATGCACTATTATGATGAATCTCTTCCCAAACTGCTTTTACATAAGGGCAGAAATTGATTGGGAAATATTTGTCGGCAAGATTGCTTCCTTTATTACCATAAATCCTATAAGGAATAAAACCTGCTGCTGCTATTAATTCTTCCGGGATATAACTGCAGCTGTATCCGGCTATTTTTTTATTACTGCCTGAAGGGCTGCTGCTTTTTATTGAATTTTTAAAGAATTCATAAATTTTTGGCATCATAACAAGTATCTTCTTTATTTTTAAGACAAATAGAAATCTGTTTATTTATAAACTATTAGATATTAAAATAAATTTAATTTTTTGCATATGATTCAGCGACTGTTTTAATAAAATATGCATTTTTTTTAAATCAGTCAATAAATTTAGATGTTTATATTGATTTTAAGTTTCAAAAAATTTAAATTTATCAATATAGAGTTTATAGATTAATTTAAATATAAAAGTTTTGGAGAAAAAATGGGTTTTAAGCTATTTCTTGTAAGACATGGAAAGACCAAATGGAATATTGAAGGCCGATATCAGGGAATTACAAATACAAATCTTACTTATGAAGGAGTTCAGCAGGCAAAACAGGCAGCTGTATACCTTTCAAAAGTGAAATTTTCAGGCATATATGCAAGTCCTCTGGGCAGAGCTGTTGAAACTGCTGAAGCTTTTAAAAAAGTTTTGAAAAAAGGATATGTAATAAGAGAAAACTTAAAAGAAATAAATTTTGGTAAATGGGAAGGACTTAAATTTGATGAGATTAATGAAAAGTATAATTCTGATTACCAGAACTGGTTAAAAGATCCTTACTCAAATCCTCCCACAGACGGAGAAAGTTTTGTAAGTCTTACAAAAAGAGCTCTTATTGAACTCAGAAGGATATTTGAGGAAAATCCGGATAATTCAAACATACTGATAATTTCCCATGGCGGATTAATTGTTTCATTGCTCGTTTACTGGTTAAAAATACCTCCGGAAAAATGGAGTTCGATTATTCAAAGTCATGGAGCCATAAATATTGTTTATCTTGATAAAAATTTTACTTATATATCCCAGATAAATTTTACCGGACATCTTTATAAATATTATAACGATAATTCTGATAATGTGATTAAAAAGTACACAGAAATCAGAGAAAAAGAAGAATAATACAAATCATTAAAATATAAAGATGTTGCCATAATCAAATAAATGTTATAATATCGTCATTCGGTATTTTATTGTTTAGCTTAGGTTTGAAAAACTTAATATGAAGCAATGGTACCTTTTGCCCTGATTTTAACAGGGCCTAATATATTATTATTAGTCCATAGGAGGTATGAGTTTGAGAGATTATGAAATCATGGTAGTTTTTGATGCCAGCCTGGATGAGGAAGCAATCGAAAAAGAATACCATAAAATCACTTCAATTATTGAAAAAGGCAAGGGAACAGTTTCTGATTCAGTTAAATGGGGGAATAGAAAACTTGCCTATCCGATCAAACATCAGGAAAACGGATATTACTACATCATTAATTTTAATGCTGATGAAAAAATCATTAATGAAATCGACAGAGTAAATAAGATTAATGATAATATCTTAAGACATCTGATTGTAAAAAAAGAAAACGATTTGAAAGAATAGAATTCTTCCAATAAAAAAATAAAAAGGTGAAACTATGTCTTTAAATCCATTTTTTATGCTACTTAGTGGTAATTTAACCAGAGATCCGGATCTTAGATTTACTCCTTCAGGCAGTGCTGTTGCAACTTTTAATATTGCAGTGAACAGAAATTATCAGGATAAAAAAACAATGGAGTGGGTTGAGAATACTGATTTCTACAGAATTATAACCTGGTACAAACTTGCAGAAAATTGTGCCGAGAGCCTTAAGAAAGGTGACAGAGTTGTGGTTGTTGGCCGCAAATTGTCAGCAAGCGCTTATGAGAAAGACGGTGAACAAAGAGCGACTATGGAGCTGACTGCCAATATTGTCGCGCCCAGTCTGGAATATGCTTCCTGTGAAATAAAGAAAAATGCAAAAGGTGATTATTCGGGAGAATATCAGGGCACAAAGACAGATAGCGGGGAAGATGATATTGATTTTACAGCTGAAGATATTCCCTTTTAATCTTTGAAAGACTAAAAATTTAATTTAAAAAGGAGAGAATTTAAAATTGGCTAGAAAAAAAGGAAGAGAAGAAAGAAATTTAAAAGATTCCAAACAAAATCTTTTGAATTTAAAACAAAGAAAAAGGTATTGTTATTTTTGTAAAGAAAATATTGATAATATCGACTATAAAGATGTATCAATGCTAAGGAAGTTTGTTTCAGATAAAGGAAAGATAAGACCAAAAAGATCAACAGGCAATTGTGCGCAGCATCAGAGCATGATTGCAAAAGCAATTAAAAGGGCAAGAGAAATAGCCCTTATGCCTTATTTTTCAAGATAAAGGTTTTTAAATGTCGTCCTTTGAAAATATTAATAATTTTAATCAGCCAAAAAGCAATTTGTTCAAAATGCTTATGTTCTCAGTTCTGGCATTTATTTTACTGGCAATAAGTATATTTGTTCCATTTATAGGCATAATAGGGCTTTCGCTTATTTTGATTCCTTCAGTAAGAATGATGCTTGAAGGAAGAATATGGGAAAGCATATTATGTTCAGTCACAGGTAGCTCAGTATTATTTTTTTTTGATATAAAAATTCCTTTTTTATTTATGGCAATACTTATTTCTGTTTCTTTTATATACAGGTATTGTTTTGCCAGAAATAAAGGACCGCTTTTGACTATTGCTTTATCAGCTATTGTCTTCATAGGTCTTCTGATAATATTTACTTCTTTTATAACTGTTTTCCAGAACCCGGATTTTATCCCGGATTTTTTTAACAGATATAAAGAAACAATAGCAAATTTTCCAGATGATCCCATTGTCCAGGAATATATGAAAACAATGTCAATTTCCAGAGAGCAGATGCAGTCTACCATTACGCAGGCCGGAGGCTTTCTTAATATGATTCCGTACCTTATTCCCAGCGTTATCATTGTTTATATATTTTTAAGTATTTTTATCAGTTATTACTGGAGCATGGTTATATTCAGAAAAAACGGCATTGTCCTAAAAGGAATTCCGCTTTTTAAAACATGGGATATCCCATGGTATCTGATTTTTGGTTTTATCTTCGGGCTGATTTTAGTGTTAATACCAAATTTTAATGCAAGATTTGATTTTTCTCTTGACGCAATCGGAGCAAACCTGCTAATAATTTTTGGTTTATTATATACCGTTATGGGATTTGCGGTATTATGGGGAATTTTTGATAATTTTAAGATAGCATATGCATGGCGTATCTTAATAATAATTGCAATCAGTTTTTTTATAATATTACTTATAATAATCCCGATTATCGGGATATTGGATATATGGATTAATTTCAGGAAACTTGAAAGACATTAAATATATTCAGAAAGACGTTTAATCTGTTTATTATGATTAGGAGGAAAAGTTGAAAATTATTCTAACAAAAGATGTAGATAAGCTTGGCGGTTTCGGTGACATCGTCAATGTTAAAGATGGTTATGCCAAAAATTATCTTATACCAAATGGTTTTGCCATATTTGCGACTCAGGGCAATATAAAACAATCGGAAATATTAAAGAAGTCCAGAATAAAAGTAGAAGCAAAAAATATTAAAGAAGCAACTGTCATAGCAGAAGAACTTGAAGGTACAAAGCTCATATTCAAAGTCAAGTCCAGTCCTGAAGGAAAATTATATGGTTCAATAACAAATAAGGATATTGCAGAAAAGATACTATCTTTTAAAAAGATAGAAATAGATAAAAAGAAAATCGAGCTTGAAGATTCATTAAAGGAAACAGGTACTTATGATATAGAAATAAAGCTCTATAAAGATATAAAATGCAATGTTACTGTTTCAGTAGAAGCAGACAAGAAACAGGCTGAGAGCGAAGAATCTGAACCGGTAGCTGAAGAGGCTGCATCTGAATAATATTTTTTATTTTTTAATATCTGGTTTTATCCGGGAAAATATTTTAATTTTTTAAATAATTTAACATGAAGAAAGTAAGTACTCTTAAAGAGACATTAAATACTGGAAAATTGGAAAGAATTCCTCCATATAACCTGGAAGCCGAAGAATCTCTGATAGGTTCCATGCTTATTTCAAAGGAAGCTATCAGTGAAGTGATTGAAATTGTAAAAGAAGATGATTTTTACCGGACTTCCAATATAGAGATTTTTAAGGGTATCAAAGAGCTTTATGCAAAAGGAGAACCTGTGGACCCTATAACTCTGGCAGATTATTTAAAAAAAAAGAATCTGCTTGAAGAAGTAGGAGGAAGAACATTTATTCATTCACTCATCTCAAATATTCCCCTTGCTTCAAATGCTGTTTATTATGCCGAGATAGTAAAGCACAATTCGATTTTAAGAAAGCTTATATATGCAGCTACGGATATAGCAAGGATGGGATATGAAATACCTGAAGATCTGGCTTCCACAGTTGACAAAGCACAACAGCTTATTTTCTCAGTTTCCCAGGATCTGAGTTATAATTCAAAGAATAGTCTTATTTCTGAAATAAAAGAAGTACTTACCGAAGTATATGACCAGACCGTAGTGCTGTCAGAAAAAAAATCTCCTGTCACAGGTGTTTCGACAGGATATACAGACCTTGATAAAATCACTTCAGGACTTCAGAATTCTGATTTGATAATAGTTGCTGCAAGACCGGGCATGGGCAAGACTTCGCTTGCTTTATGTATTTCAAGAAATGCCGGCTTGAAAGAAGAAGCTCCTGTAGTAATATTTTCTCTCGAAATGTCCAAACAACAGATTGCACAAAGATTATTATGTTCTGAATCAAGAATAGATCTTCAGAGAATAAGATCGGGCGATATAAGAGAGCACGAATGGCCAAAACTTGGTTTTGCAATTGAAAAATTATCCAAAACAAAAATATTCATTGATGATACAGCATTTTTATCAATAATGGATCTGAGATCCAGGGCAAGAATGCTTGTAAGCAAATATGGAGCCAGATTAATAATAGTTGATTATCTTCAGCTTATGAATTCCGGGCTGAATTTCAGGGAAAACAGGGTACTCGAAATATCGGAGATATCAAGAAATCTGAAAAGTCTTGCCAGGGAGCTGAAAATACCTATTCTGGCAGTTTCACAACTGTCCCGTGAAGTTGAAAAGAGAGATAATAAAAGACCTGTTCTTGCCGATCTTAGAGAATCAGGAGCGATTGAACAGGATGCAGACCTTGTAATGTTTATTTACAGAGATGAGTACTATGATGAGAACAGTAAAGAAGCCGGAACAGCTGAAGTGATTATAGCAAAGCATAGAAACGGTCCGACCGGTAAAATAAATCTGAGATTCTCCAAAGAATATGCACTTTTTTCAAATCTTGACAAAGTTCACGCTGAAGAAACCAGCGTATAATTTTATCAGGATTGTTTTAATAAATATATCAGTAACTTATTATGACTGATTCAGAACAAGAGGTATTTTTAAAATGTCTAATATCGTTTTAATAGGCGCACAATGGGGCGATGAGGGTAAAGGAAGAATAACCGACCTTTTATCAAGCAGAGTGGAAATGGTTGTAAGATTTCAGGGTGGTGATAATGCAGGCCATACTGTTATCCTTGATAAAAATGAATTCAAACTTCATCTTGTCCCATCCGGGATACTAAATCCCAATGCAATTTGCGTAATAGGCAATGGTGTTGTAGTAAATCCGATGACACTTATAAATGAATTAAAGGACCTTGAAAGTAAACAAATTAAAACCGATAATTTAAGAATAAGCTCAAACTGTCATTTGATAATGCCTTATCATATAGCGCTTGACAGCGCTACTGAAAACAGCCTGGGTCCTTTAAAAATAGGGACAACCAGAAAAGGAATAGGGCCAGCTTATGCTGATAAAGCCAGCAGGTTCGGCATAAGAATGTGTGATCTTGAAAATCCTGAAATATTTAAGCAGAAGTTAATCAATATACTTAAGATCAAAAATGCTATTCTTGAAAAAGTATACTCTTCAGAAACATTTGAGGTCGAAGATATTTTTAACAGCTATATGAAATATGCTGAAATTTTAAAAAAATATGTTGTAGACACTGCTTTTCTTGTTAATGAAGCTATCGATGAAGGTAAGAGCATATTGTTTGAAGGCGCACAGGGAACTTTGCTCGATATTGATCATGGTACTTATCCATATGTAACTTCGTCCTCAACTACGTCCGGCGGTGTTTTTACCGGCTCGGGAATAGGTCCAAAAAGAATAAATAATGTGATTGGTATAACCAAGGCATACTGCACCAGGGTGGGAGAAGGAGTATTTCCTACTGAATTATTTGATAAAGATGGAGATTATATGCGCCAGAGAGGGAATGAATATGGTACAACAACCGGAAGGGCAAGAAGATGCGGCTGGTTTGACTGTGTGATAATAAGGTATGCAAAAATGATTAATAATCTTGATAGCATGGCAATAACAAAGCTGGACGTGCTTACCGGTTTGGAAAAAATAAAGATATGCACCAGCTATAATATGGATGGAAAAATATATGATAATGTCACACCGAACTGTGCTACTTTGCAAAAAAGCAAACCTATCTATATTGAAGCAGCTGGCTGGGAAGAAGACATATCTGATATTAAAGATTTTGACAAGCTTCCCGGTAATGCAAAAAAATATATTAATATTCTTGAAGAACTTTTAAATATTCCGGCTTCAATGATAAGTATCGGTCCTGACAGGCATCAGATAATTGTCAAGGATAATAATTTAAAAAGTTTTTTAAAAATGGGCTGAACCAAGAGGATTCCATGAACATACTTATTTTGGGAAGTGGTGGCAGGGAACACTGCCTTGCCTGGAAATTGTCACAAAGCAAAAAGATTAATAACATTTTTGCTATTCCAGGTAATGCAGGGATAGCCCAGATTGCAGAATGCACTGCTCTGCCGATAAATAAAGATAATTTCCCATCCATACTTGAATTTATAAAAAATAATAATATTGATTTTACTATTGTCGGCCCCGAAGCTCCTCTTGTAGAAGGTATTACGGACTATCTTGAAGGAAACGGCCATGCAGTATTCGGTCCTTCAAAAGATGCAGCAAAAATTGAGGGAAGCAAAGTTTTTACAAAAAAATTTGCAGTGAGGAACAATATTCCAGGCGCAAAAGCATATTTTTTTAAAAAAAATGATTATGAAAAAGCAAAAGAATTTATCGAAGGTCTTGATGCTGCCAGTTATCCATGGGTAATAAAAGCTGACGGACTTGCATCAGGCAAAGGAGTTCTTATCTGTAATAGCCGGCATGAGCTGCTTGAAGCTCTAAAAGATTTTTTTATTGAAAATCTTTTCGGCAAATCAGGAGAAGAAATAATAATAGAAGAATTCATTGAAGGATTTGAACTATCCATTATGTGTATTTGTGATGGCAAAAGGATAATACCGATGGAACCTGCACAGGATTATAAAAGGATTTTTGATAATGATAAAGGGAAAAATACCGGCGGCATGGGTAGTTTTTCCCCACTGCCTTTTGTAGATAATGTTCTGCAGAAAAAGATACTTGAAAGGATAATATTCCCTACATTTGAGTCATTAAAAAAAGAAGGGATAATATATAAAGGAATCTTATACGGCGGGATAATCATAAAAGATAATGAGCCCTATCTTCTCGAATACAATTGCAGATTCGGAGACCCTGAAACCCAGGTTGTTCTTCCAAGGCTGGATAACGATCTTCTTGAACTACTTGTAAATGCGGGGACAGGGAATCTTGGCAGTACCGAACTGGCATGGAGTGCCAAAAAATGTGTTTGTGTTGTGATTGCTTCAAAAGGTTACCCTGAAACATTCTCAAAAGGAGATATAATATACGGAATAAAAGATTATTCAAATAAAAGCGATACTCTTGTTTTCCATGCAGGAACCAGCATGGATAAAGGGAATATAGTTACTAACGGCGGCAGGGTTTTAAATATTGTCAGTCAGGACAAAACTTTTAACGGGGCGATTGAGAAAAATTATAATAAAATTAAAAACATAAATTTTGATGGCATGCAGTATAGAAATGATATTGCCAGAAAAGTGGCAGAAAAGTAAAAGAGTTTATTCAGGAGGAATGCAGAATGGCAGAGAATAAAAAATTAGTTGCTATTTTGATGGGAAGCAGTTCAGATGAAAAGATTATGAGTCCGGCTGAAGACATCTTGGCAGAACTGGGAATAGGTTATGAAAAAATTGTATCTTCTGCACACAGAATGCCGGATAAAACATCAGATTTTGCAAGAAAGCTTAAAGATAATAATTTTGAGGTGGTTATTGCAGGCGCAGGCAAAGCAGCTCATCTTCCGGGTGTAATAGCTGCATATACCACACTTCCTGTTATAGGAGTACCTATTAAAACCGATGATCTCGGCGGTCTTGATTCACTTCTGTCCATAGTGCAGATGCCCGGCGGGGTGCCAGTAGCAACAGTTGCTATCAATGGTGCAAAAAACGCAGGTATACTTGCAGCTCAGATTCTTGCTCTTAAATATCCGGAAATAGATGAGAAATTAATGATTTATAAAAAAAGCTTAGAAAAATAGGATTATTTTTTATGTCAGATAATACAAAAATCAGAATTGAAGACTTTGGTTTTTATTACGGCGATACAAAGGTGCTGACTGATATCAGCTTTAATATTACAAAGAACACCATTACTGCTATAATCGGGCCTTCAGGATGTGGCAAGTCGACTTTGCTCAGGACGTTTAACAGAATGAATGAGCTTCTTGGCAATGCAAGAGTCGAAGGTAATGTAGAGATAGACGGGAAAGACATTTACAAGTCAGGAGTCGATGTGGTTGAACTCAGAAAAAAAGTAGGAATGGTCTTTCAGAGACCGAATCCTTTCCCCAAAACCATTTATGATAATGTTGCATACGGACCCAGGCTCCATAAAAAATATTCAAAGAATACACTTGATATGATTGTCGAAGACAGCCTGAAAAAGGCAGCATTATGGGATGAAGTCAGGCATAAACTTAATAAAAGCGCTCTTGATCTGTCCGGCGGGCAGCAGCAAAGATTATGTATAGCCAGAGTCCTGGCTGTTGACTCCGAGATAGTACTTATGGATGAACCTGCGTCTGCACTCGATCCTATTTCAACCCAGAAAATAGAGGATCTTATAATTGAATTAAGAAAAAACTATACAATAATAATAGTAACCCATAACATGCAGCAGGCTGCAAGAGTTTCCCAAAAGACTGCCTTTCTTTTAATGGAGGAACAGGGAAAAGCTGCAAAACTTATTGAATATGAAGATACCAAAAAGATTTTTACATATCCTTCAGATAAAAGAACTGAAGATTATATAACCGGAAGATTTGGTTAATTCTTTATTAAATAATTCTGCTTTTTCTGAATATCTGCTGATTATTTATGATAATAATAAATAATAATAATTCTTTTTTGACAACAACAATATATTGCAATATAATACGTGCACATATTTTTTAATGTTTAATTTTTCGGGAGACAATCCTAATGAAAGAGTATCGAATAACTCAAGAAGGTTATGAAAAACTTTTAAACGATCTTGATTATCTTGTTAAGAACAAAAGAAAAGAAATTGCAGAAAGATTAAAAGAAGCAAAAAATTCAGGAGGAGACCTTGCTGAAAACCTGGAATATGAATATGTCAAAAACGAACAGGCATTTGTTGAAGGAAGAATAGAGCAGATAAATGATATTCTTCAGAATTATGTGATTGTTGATAAAAAAATTAACAAAGATTCTATAGACATAGGTTCACTTGTTGTTGTAAGAGACCTTGATGAAAATAAGAATAAAAAATTTGAAATTGTAAGCTCTGTTGAATCTGAACCTGAAAACATGAAAATATCAGATGAATCACCTCTCGGGAAAGCACTTCTTGGAAGAAAAATAAAAGATGAAATTTCGGTAAAAATACCCGGAAAAGTATTAAGATTAAAAGTAATCGATATAATTTAATTCTCCAGATAATAAAATTATTAATAATAATAAACAGATTGGACATTATATTACCATGACCGAAAACATAAAAAGCGAAAATGTTCCGGATTATGAAAACACAAATTTAAACATAGAGAATATTGAGAATTCAGATGCAGAATATCTTCTGGAACTTGAAGATCCTTTAAGCGAACCGCTGAAGCTGAAAATTGAAAAGATAAAAAATCTAAGAGAAAATTCGCAGGATATATATTCCAGAAATTTCAAACCAAATACTGATATAGATACTTTAAAGAAAAAATACTCTGAAATAGATAATCAGGAAAAAATCGAAGAGATTTTTTTAATTGCAGGCAGGATAATGGTTTTCAGAAAGCATGGGAAAGCAACTTTCAGCATTCTGAAAGATTTCAGCGGCCAGATACAGCTTTATCTTAATATCAGTAATATAGGTGAAGAGAAATATAATGAATTTTTAAGCCTTGATATCGGAGATATCATAGGAGTAGAAGGGAAAATATTTAAAACCCATACAAATGAGCTGACTATAAATGTCAGGGATTTTGTACTTCTTGGCAAGTCCTTGAGGATTTTCCCGGAAAAATGGCACGGACTTAAAGATAAGGAAATCAGATACAGGCAGAGATACCTGGATTTCATTGTCAACCCGGATGTTAAAAGTGCTTTTCTTATAAGGATAAAGATGATAGAAGCATTCAGGGAATTCCTGAGTAAGAAAGGTTTTCTGGAAGTTGAGACACCGATGCTGCAGCCGATTCCCGGAGGAGCTACTGCAAAACCATTTGTAACCCATCATAATGCTCTGGACATGCAGCTTTATCTCAGAATTGCACCAGAACTTTATCTTAAGAGGCTTATAGTCGGTGGTTTTGAAAGAGTTTTTGAAATTAACAGAAACTTCAGAAATGAAGGTATCTCATATAAACATAATCCTGAATTTACAATGCTTGAATTTTATCAGGCTTTTTCGAATTATAACGAACTGATGGAACTTACTGAGGAACTATTGAAGTTTGTGGCTTTAAAAGCAACAGGAACATTGAAATTTGATTACAGAGGCAGTGAAATAAATCTTGAAGGAAGCTGGGAAAAAATAACGATGATCGATTCTCTTAAAAAATATGCAGGAATAGAT
>DBPS01000012.1:40433-90285 GCA_002304935.1 Candidatus Humimicrobium oleiphilum
GAAAGATTTGAACTTTTTATTGGCGGAGAAGAAATAGCAAATGCCTTTTCTGAACTTATAGATCCCAGGGATCAGTTTGAAAGATTTAAAATGCAGGTAAAAAGCAAGGATGAGGAAGAGAGAGTTACTGGAAAAATTGACATTGATTTCCTTAAAGCACTGGAATACGGAATGCCTCCAACGGGTGGAGAAGGAATAGGGATAGACAGATTTGCAATGATTCTTTCAGGCAGCCAGTCAATAAGAGATGTAATTCTTTTCCCGCTTATGAGACAGGAAAAAGATATTTAGCTCATTAACTTATTGTTTGATATTTACCTGTTGCATATTTTGCCCGGTTTAAATTTTATAACCAAAAATGTTATAATCGACTTGTAATTTATAGTATAATTATTTGTCCGATTTATTTAAAAATTTTTATTTTAATAATTTTTAGTTTTGAAATAGGCAGGTTTGAATGATTTGTGATAATTGCAGAAAAAATGAAGCTTTTATTCATTTTATTACAATTGGGAATAACGGTGAGCTTCAGAAGATTAATCTATGCAGGGAATGTATTAAAGATTTTTCTTTTTTAAATGATGCTGCAAATGAAAACCAGAAAGAAAGCTCATTGTTTAATGTCCTTGCCATTGATCTTGGAAATCTGATTGGTGAAAATTATTCTGATGAAGGTCAAAACCAGTATGAGCTGAGTCTGAATGTAAAAGAAAACAAAAAGTGCAGCAATTGCGGAATTACTATTGCACAGGTTAAAAAAGCAGGAAGGCTGGGCTGTCCCAGATGTTATGAGGATTTCAGGGTGGAGCTGAATCCTTTTATAAAAATAATCCAGTCGGGCATTGAGCACAAGGGAAAGATTCCTCTTAATTGCAATAAAAGACTTAAAATCGAGAAGAAGATTAAAGATCTTAAATTCAAGCTGGAAGAACAGATTATAATTGAAAATTTTGAGGAAGCTGCGAAATTAAGAGATAAAATAACAAGTCTTCAGAAACAGCTTCATCTTTCAGTTAAAAGAAACAAGAAATAAATGGAAGAAAAGAATATAGATCTGAAAAATTTAATTAAGACAGTTTATGAATATGATAATCCGGTCAAACAGGATATCATATTATATAGTTCAGCATATCTTTACAGAAATGTTTCCGGTTATAAATTTAATGAATCCAATGACAGGACCGAAAAAGAAAATATCCTTTTTCAGATTCAGGAAGCAAAGAATTCAATTAAGTTTTTAAATAATTTTAAATTTTATTATGTCCGTGATATCCCCAGGATACAAAGGCAGCTTTTAATGGACAAAAGACTGATTTCTCCTTCCATGATACAAAAAATTGCAGGCAAGGGGATAATATTACAGTCTGGATTTGTAAGTAATAAAAAATTGATTGCCATAATAGTCAATGAAGATGAACATCTTAAAATACAGTGCCATATGGCTGGCATAAAAGTAAAGGAATGTTACAGGGAAGTTATAAAGATTGAAAAAAAACTTGAGAAGAAATTAAGTTTTTCATTCAGCCAGAATCTTGGTTATCTGACATCAAATCCTTCTGTTATGGGAACAGGGCTTAAAGTGGAAATACTTGCACACCTGCCTTCGCTGGTAATAAGCACCAGGATAATTGATTTTATAAAAAATTTAAATCAGATAGGATATGGCGTAAGCAGCTATATAACAGATAGCAATGAAATAATAGGGAATCTGTTCAGGATTTCAAATCTTGTAACGCTTGGCAAGAATGAAGAGACCATAATTGAAGAACTTGATGCAATAGCGCATAATATTATTGAGGAAGAGAATAATGCAAAAAAAGAAATCAGTTTGGATATTAATTTTATAATCGAAGACAGCGTGTTCAGATCATTTGGCATGGTAAAATATGCAAAGGTACTTTCATTTGAGGAAGCAGTAGAGCTTCTCTCAATAATAAAATTCGGTATGGATTTGAAAATAATTGATGAAGTAAGATATTTTGATTTTTTTAAATTAATAGAGCTGATAACCGATTCCAATATAGAGCTAAATCATATAAAGAATAAGAAAGCATCTATTGATGAAATTGATTTTGTAAGAGCATGTGTCGTAAGAGACGAAATACTAAAGAATAATAATGCTGGTTTACAGTCAGCAGATTCGGGGAAAATGGATCAGGGTGATAAAAATGTTTGAAAGATTTACAGAAAGAGCCAGAAAAGTAGTTGTAAAAGCACAGGATGAAGCAAGATTTTTAAAACAAAATTACATAGGGACAGAACACATACTCCTGGGACTTCTTGATGAGCAGGAAGGTATTGCTTCAAAAGTCCTGCTGGAAATGGGTTTTTCGGGAGAGGAAATAAAACTTGCAGTAAAAGCAGTTGTAACTGAAGGTTCATCTGATTCATACGAACATATCCCTTTTACGCCAAGAGCTAAAAAAGTCCTCGAGCTTTCTTTAAGAGAAGCGTTGCAAATGGGTCATAACTATATAGGTACAGAACATATACTGCTTGGTCTTTTAAGGGAAGGCGAAGGAGTTGCCGCCCGTGTTCTGAACAGTATGGGGATAAATCTTGATAATACCAAAGAAGTTATAAAGGAAGTACTTAGAAAATATCCTTTTTATACCGCTAATGATAGTTTTTCCAGTTCAAAAACACAGAAAAAAGTTCTAAAAACACTCAGCCAGTTTGGAAGGGATTTGTCAAGCCTGGCTGCTGAAGGCAAACTGGACCCGGTAGTGGGGAGGCAGAAAGAAATAGAAAGAATTATGCAGATACTTTCAAGAAGGACAAAAAACAACCCCATTCTTATTGGAGAATCCGGAGTAGGTAAAACTGCTATTGTCGAAGGTCTTGTACAATATATTGCAACAAAAGAGGTGCCGGCTAATCTTCAGAATAAAAGAGTATTTACGCTTGATCTTGGTTCCCTTATTGCCGGTTCAAGATACAGAGGCGACTTTGAGGAAAGACTTAAGAAAGTTCTTGCTGAAATCAAGGAAGATGGAGAGATAATTATTTTTATCGACGAAGTCCATAATCTTGTAGGAGCAGGTGCTGCAGAGGGGGCCATAGACGCGGCAAGTATTTTAAAGCCCATGCTTGCAAGAGGAGAAATCCAGACAATAGGTGCAACAACTATAACCGAGTTCAGGAAATATATTGAAAAAGATAAAGCCCTTGAAAGAAGATTTCAGCCCATTTATGTTGAAGAACCTACGATATATGAAACAGTAGAAATACTGAAAGGATTAAAGGAAAGATATGAGAATTTCCATGGTATTACGATTACGGATGATGCAATAACTGCAGCTGCAAAATTGTCACAGCGTTATATTTCGGACAGATTTCTTCCTGATAAAGCAATAGATCTTATAGACGAAGCAGCTTCAAGAGTCAGAATAAGAAGCATAATGACACCTCCAAATCTGAAAGAAATCGATTTAAAGATAATTAATGTAATAAATGAAAAAGAATCTGCCATTGAAAATCAGGATTTTGAAAAAGCAGCTGAACTCAGAGACCGTGAAAAAAAATTATTAAAAGAGAAAAATGAGATAACAGAATCGTGGAAAAGACTTGAAAAATCAGGTAAGGAAAAGGTAGATGAAAATGAAATAGCAGAAGTTCTTTCAAACTGGACCGGAGTACCAGTATATAAGATGACCGAAAAAGAAACAGAAAGACTTATGCATATGGAAGATAATCTTCACAAAAGAGTTATTGGCCAGGATGAAGCGATTGTTACCGTTTCAAAGGCAATAAGACGTTCCAGGTCCGGATTAAAAGACCCAAAGAGACCTATAGGCTCTTTTATGTTTCTGGGGCCTTCAGGAGTCGGTAAGACTGAGCTGGCCAAAACCATTGCTGAATTTTTATTCGGAAAGGAAGAAGCGTTAATACAGGTAGATATGTCCGAATACATGGAAAAACATTCAGTTTCAAAGCTTGTCGGTTCACCTCCAGGATATGTAGGTTATGATGAAGGCGGACAACTGACAGAATTAATAAGAAGAAAGCCTTACAGTGTTATACTTTTTGATGAGATTGAAAAAGCTCATCCGGATGTTTTTAATATACTGCTTCAGATATTTGAAGACGGTCATCTTACAGATTCACAGGGAAGAAGAGTAGATTTTAAAAATACAGTAATAATCATGACTTCAAATCTTGGAGCAAAAGAGATACAGAAAAATAATCCGTTTGGTTTTCAGAAAAACGATAATGAAGAAATATCATATAATGAAATCAAGAACAAAGTACTAAGCGAACTTAAAAATACATTTAAACCTGAGTTTTTAAACAGGCTGGATGAAATAATAGTTTTCCATAAGCTTAAAAAAGAAGAAGTATACAAAATCATTGATTTAATGATTGCAAGGATTCAGAACCAGCTTGAAAACCAAGGTATCAGCCTTGAATTAACCGTATCTGCAAAAGATTTGCTTATTGAAAAAGGTTTTGATCCTGTAATGGGTGCACGTCCGATGAGAAGAACTATCCAGACCCTGATAGAGGATCCCATATCTGAAAAAATAATAATCGGAGAAATTAAACCGGGAAGCAGCATAAGAATAAATGCTGAGGAAGACATAATGAAATTCGATATTGATGAGTTCTTTAAATCAACATTAAGAGTATAGTGATTAATTTTATTATTTTACTGTTTTTTATTTTTTGATTTATTGTATTATTAATATCTGTAATTAATGTTTAAGTATTATTTTTTAACAATTATATAAAAAGCATTTACTTTTTTAAAAATGAATATCAAAGAAGAAGAGCTTCTTTTAAAATGTCTTAAAAGAGTTGCGCCTGGTACAGATCTCAGACTTGGAATAGAGTACATACTGCAGGCAAAGACAGGCGCTCTTCTGGTTCTGGGTGATTCCGAAGCTGTCCTTAAAATTGCAAATGGTGGATTTTATATAGGATGTAATTTTGGTCCTGCCAAGCTATATGAACTGGCCAAGATGGATGGAGCAATAATCCTGAGTTCTGATACAAAAAGGATATTATATGCCAATACCCATCTTTTCCCCTTTCCTGATATTCCTACCTCTGAAACAGGAACCAGGCATATCACTGCTGAAAGAACAGCCAAACAAACCAAAGAGCTTGTTATCTCTATTTCGCAGAAAAGAGATGCGGTTACTTTGTACATAGAAAATATAAAATATATTCTTGAAGAACCCAGGATAATCCTTTCAAAAGCTAACCAGGCACTTCAGACACTTGAAAAATTCAAGACAGGGCTTGATCACCTGCTCCAGAATCTTACTGTCAGGGAGCTGGAAGGAATAGTAACACTCTTTGATGTGGCCAGCGTTTTTCAAAAAGCTATTATTGTCCATAAGACAGCAAAAGAAGTAAATAAATACATAACTGAACTAGGAACAGATGGCAGGCTTCTTAAAATGCAGATGGCTGAACTTATGGATAATGTCGAGGATAATTATATAAAGATAATCAAGGATTATATTACTGAAGATGTTAAAACCGAACCTTTAAAACTAAAAGATAAAATACTTGGCATGGAGTCAGATGAAATTTCCGACCTGGAATCCATTATTGAACTTCTTGGCTATAGAAAAGAAGAAAATCCTATTGAACATAATGTCCAGGCAAGAGGGCATAGGATAATTTCTGAGGTTATAAGATTGCCACAGGGAATTATTACTAATATAATCAATAAGTTTAATAATCTTAAAAATATCATGGAAGCTGATGTCGAAGACCTTGCAAATGTAAACGGACTTGGGAAAATCAAGGCAAAGACTTTTTATGACAGACTTAAGAAATATTCAGAATATTATTTTTATAATGAGATATATAATGGAAAAGGAGGTCTGGATACCAAGATAAATTTATAAAATTAAATAATATTGGTAGGTTTTTATGATATTGCTCATATTTAAAGTAGTTTTTCTAATTGTTGGCGCAGGTGCCGGATATTATTTGGTAAATATTTTTTTAACAGATTACCTTAAAGGTAATTTTTTATTAATAGGGTTGTTTATCGGAATCATAATTTTTGCATTTTTAGGTTATTTATTCGGTACTTTTATAGGCAGACGCATCATAAAAGATGTAACTGAAACTGACAGGCGGGTTAAAAATATTCCCGGAAATAATCTGATTATCGGACTTGTCGGCCTGACTACAGGGATAGTACTTGGTCTTCTTGTCTCTGTTGCGTTAAGGTCAATTCCTTTTGTAGGGATTTTTATACCGATTTTTGTTGTACTTGTTTTTTCATACGCAGGCATAATACTTGCATTAAGGAATAAAGAACTGCTAGTGTCAATTTTTAAATTAAATAAAAAAGAAAAGGAATATCCTGAAATTTCATATAAAGAAAAGGGTACCGGTAAACTTAATACCAAACCCAAAATACTGGATACTAGTTCCATAATAGATGGGAGAATAGCTGATATCATAGTAGCAGGTTTTATTGAAGGAGAGATCATAATACCTGGTTTTATTGTAAATGAATTGCAAAGCATTGCAGATTCTTCAGACAATCTGAAAAGATTAAAAGGCAGGAGCGGGCTTGATATTCTTCAGAAACTCAGGGATAACAAAAATCTTAATATTAGTTTTGTGGAAAAAGATTTTACGGAAAGTAATAATGTAGACTCAAAGCTGATTCTGCTTGCAAAAGAACTTGAAGCAATAATTGTGACCTCTGATTACAACCTTAACAAGGTTGCCAAACTGAAAGGGATAACGGTCCTTAATATAAACGACCTCCAGAATGCTTTAAAGCTCATAGTGTTCCCTGGTGAAAGAATGAGGGTGGAGGTTATTAAAGAAGGCAAGGAAAAGGAGCAGGGCGTTGCTTATCTTGAGGATGGTACTATGATTGTAATCGAAGGTGGTAAAAAACTTGTCGGTAAGGAAATAGAAATTTTAATTACCGGCATTCTTCAGACTCCGGCTGGCCGGATGATTTTTTCAAAAGCAGCAAATGGAGAATAATGAATCTTGGAATAATCACAGCTGCTGGCAAAGGCACAAGGTTAAGAGCAGATATTAATAAACAATTTATAAAGTTGTGTGGAAAACCTATTCTTGCACACACCATAAATGTTTTTCAGAAGTCAAAACTTGTAGACGAGATATTTATACTGGTGCCTGCTGAATATGTTGAATATACACAGAAAAATATTATCAATAAATTTGGTTTTGATAAAGTGACAAGACTCATAATCGGGGGTGAAACAAGGCAGGAGACCGTAAGCAATGCTTTAAGATTCATACCTGACAAATGTGAAATGGTATCAGTCCATGACGGTGTAAGACCGCTGATTTATTCTGCAGATGTGGATCTGCTTTTCAAAAAGCTTGTGGAATTCAATGCAGAAGATAAAGAAGTAAAAGGTGTCATTCTTGCAGCAGCTGCATATGAGACCATAAAACAGATGGATATTGCTGATGGTTGTGTAAAAACCATACCCAGAGAGACTGTATTTCATGCCCAGACTCCCCAGACTTTTTTTAAAGATGCACTTATAGAGGCATATAGCTCTGCAAATGAAAATAAGACTTTTGCAACTGATGATGCAATGCTGGTTGAAAAAATAGGCTATAAGGTTAAGATTATAAAAGGAAATCATGAAAATATAAAAATTACGACTCCCATTGATTTGTTTCTGGCGGAACTTATTATTTCCAAAAACGGCATACATTAAAAAAGGATGATTCCATAATGTTCAGGATAGGAATAGGTTATGATGTTCACAGGTTCTCGGAAGACAGAGAACTTATTCTTGGCGGTGTTAAAATTGATTATAAAAGAGGATTGGCGGGTCATTCTGACGCAGATGTTCTTATTCACGCAATAAATGATGCTATTCTGGGTGCATGCTGTCTTGGTGATATCGGAATGCATTTTCCAGATACAGATAATGCTTATAAAAATATATCCAGTCTTATCCTGCTTGAAAAAGTAATCAGAATGATGAAAGAATGCGGCTACAGTATGGTTAATTGTGATAATATACTTATCCTTGAAAGACCGAAAATAGCCCCTTATATTCAGAAAATAAGAGAAAAACTTTTTAAAATACTGGATACAGATATAAGCGCTGTAAGCGTGAAAGCAACTACTACGGAAGGGCTTGGATTTTGTGGAAGAGAAGAGGGAATTGCTGCGCAAAGTGTGGTATTGCTTGAAAAAGTACGGAAAATTTAATAAAAATTAAAATCACAGACAATGGTAATTTTTATATTTTGAAAATTATTATAAGAATAAATTAATCGGATTTGATAAATGGAAACAGAAAAAAAATATAATAAAGATATTAGATTCAGATTTGCTCCTTCTCCGACAGGGGGATTGCATATCGGAACTGCAAGAACTGCATTATTCAACTGGCTTGCCGCAAGAAGCATGGGTGGAAAACTTGTCTTAAGGATAGAAGACACTGACCTGAAAAGATCAAACAGGGATTTTGAGAATTCAATAATAAATGATTTAAAGTGGATGGGGCTAGACTGGGATGAGTTTTACAGGCAAAGTGAAAGACTTGAGATTTATTTAAGAGAAGCTGAAAAGCTTATAGATGAAAAAAAAGCCTACAGATGTTTTTGCAGCTCTGAAAGGCTTGAAAATCTTAAGGGCTTACTGATTTCAGAAGGAAAGCCGACAGGTTATGATAATAAATGCCGTGATTTAAATGAAAGTGAGATAGAAGAAAATTTAAAAGAAAAAAAACCATATACCATAAGATACAGAGTCGAACCTGATGAGATAGCTTTCAATGATCTCATCAGAGGTGAAATAAAATTTTCTTCAGATGTTATAAGTGACTTTGTACTCATAAAGTCGGACGGGACCCCTTCGTATAATTTTGCTGTAGTTGTAGATGATAACGATATGAATATTTCTCATGTTTTAAGAGGTGAAGACCATATCACGAATACAGCCAGGCAGATAATGCTTTTTAAAAGCCTTGGTTATGACATCCCTGAATTTGCACACCTTTCAATGATCCTGGGAAAAGATGGTTCCAAGTTAAGCAAAAGACACGGAGCGACTACAATAACACAATACAGAGAAGAAGGATATCTAAAAGAAGCTATTGGGAATTACCTTTCACTGCTTTCCTGGGCTCCAAAGAGCGGGGAAGAATTATTTGCCCTGGAAAATATCTTTGAAAAATTCAGGTTGCAGGATGTTTCAAAAAATCCGGCGATTTTTGATATTGACAAGTTAAACTGGATAAACGGCAACTATATCAGGATGAAAAGCAGTTCGGAACTCATAAAGCTCCTGGATCCGTTTTTACCATCCGGAAAAGATAAAAAGCTTTCAGAAGCTGATAATTTAAAAGTATTAAAGTTTATAGATGCTTTTAAAGATAAAATAAAAACATTAAAAGAATTTGACTGCCTTGCAGAAGATTTTTTTATGAACGAAATAGCTTCTTATGAGGACGAGGCTGCTGAGATTATGAAAGCAGAAACGGCGGGAATGGTAATTGAGAGGTTTGAATCTAAAATATACAGGCATAACAAAGAATCAGGAAATGAAATAAGCGAAGAAGAAGCAAAAGAGTTTATAAACGAAATCAGCCAGGAGCTTAAAGAATTTAATATAAAAGGCAGAATGCTTTATATGCCGATAAGGGCAAGTATTACAGGGAATGTCCATGGTCCGGAGCTTCCAAAGATTATTTCCATACTGGGAACAGATGTCTGTTTAAAAAGAATAAAACAAACCAAAATATTTATTGAAAATAATAAAAAAATTTAATAATTTTAATAAAAAGTTATAAAAAATATTTATTTACAAATAAATGGGACTAATAGCGGAACTTAAAGAACAGGTAAAGGTAGCAAAAGAAAAAGATCCTGCTGCGCTAAGTGCGTTTGAGATAATACTTACATATTCAGGAGTACATGCAATCATATCTCACAGGATTGCGCACTGGCTTAATAAAAAAAAGATACCCTTTTTCCCGAGATGGATTTCACAGGTATCCAAATTTTATACAGGTATAGAGATCCATCCTGGTGCACAGATAGGCAGGCGTCTCTTTATTGATCACGGAACAGGAGTGGTGATCGGAGAGACTACTGTGGTAGGTGACAACTGCCTGTTATATCAGGGAGTGACCCTGGGAGGTACCGGAAAAGAAAGGGGTAAAAGGCATCCGACTCTCGGGAATAATGTCATAGTTTCTGCAGGAGCCAAAGTGCTGGGTTCAATTACTATTGGCAGCAATGTAATTATAGGGGCCGGTGCAGTCGTAATTAATCCTGTACCTGATGACTGTACGGTTGTAGGTGTCCCCGGGAAAATAGTTAAAATAAAAGGCGAGAAAGTCCTTTCAGATGAATTCCACAGAATGAATCTCCCGGACCCTGTAAATGACCTTTTGATAGATCTTAAATCCAGGATAGATGTTCTGGAAAATGAAATAAAAGCTATCAGGGAAAAAGATAAAAACAAGAACAAATAAAATTGCTTTAGATGAAAGAGGGTATTTTGGATCTTAAAATATATAACACACTTACAAGGAATAAAGAGGAATTTAAATCCTGTGAAAACAATCTGGTAAAGATGTATGTTTGCGGACCTACTGTTTATAACTACATATCTATCGGCAATGCCAGACCGATAATTGTTTTTGACATGGTGCGGAATTATCTTAAATATCTTGGTTATGATGTTATTTTTGTACAGAACATAACTGATATTGAAGATAAGATAATCAATAAGGCAAAACAGGAGAATGTTGATTTTAAGGTTATAACAGACAGATACATTAAGGCATTCAGGGAAGATCTTGAAAGACTTGAGATCGGCAGTATTGACAGAATACCTCTTGCGACCGAAATGATTGATGAGATCATAGATATCATAAAAAAAATAATTGATAACGGATACGGGTATGTCTCTGAAGGGGATGTTTATTTTGATGTATCAGAGTATAAAGAGTATGGAAAATTATCCGGGCAGAAAATCGATGAAATGAAAAATGCAGAGGACAGTAGTTTTAACAAGGACAGTAATATTGATTTTACTTTATGGAAGTCTGCAAAAGAGGGTGAGCCAAGCTGGAAAAGTCCGTGGGGATACGGCAGGCCGGGCTGGCATATTGAGTGCTCGGCTATGTCAGGCAAATATCTTGGATTTGGATTTGATATACACGGTGGCGGCATAGATCTTATATTTCCCCATCATGAAAATGAAATAGCACAAAGTGAAGCAGCTTTTCCTGATTCAGGACCGTTTGTAAGATACTGGATGCATAATGGAATGATTGAAGTAAAAGACAGAAAAATGTCAAAGTCAGATGGATTGAAAAGTGAATGGATACTCAGAAATCTGCTTGATAGCTATTCTCCGAATATAATTAAATTCTATATGCTTGCCACGCATTACAGAAGCCCGCTTGAATTTTCCAGCCAGAAGATCCAGGAATCCCAGAAAGCAATGGAAAAAATAATCAATACATTTCAGAATCTGAAATTCCTTATTGATAAGGAATTAACCGTAAAAGAGAATGAAGAAGATAACGGGGGAAAAATCATTGAAAATGAAAGCAAAATAAATTCTATAAGAGAATCGATTGTTACGGATTTTAAAAAATACATGAGTGATGATTTTAACAGTGCCGGAGCAATAGGGGTTTTGTTTGATGCTATCAAGGGAATAAACAGCATAATACAGTCCAAAGAATTTATTTTCAGGAATGAGAGCCTGAATATACTCAGCCTTTTTTACGAAGAAGCTGTCAGGCTATTTAAAATCCTCGGGATAAACATTGAAGGCGAACTAGCCAGAAGACAGCATCAGGATAAAGATGATTCTTCTACTATGGTAAAAGAGCAGATAGAAGAATTCATAAAACAGAGAAATGATGCAAGAAAATCAAAGGATTACAGGAAATCTGATGAAATAAGGGAAATGCTTTTAAAAGCAGGGATAATACTTGAAGACAGAAAAGAAGGGACAGTCTGGAAAAGACAGGAATAATTAAGACAGGGATAATTATAAAATAATGAAAGAAAATAACGAAAGGGCGGAATTTGAATTTATAGAAGGCATTAATTCCGTTTCAATGCTTCTTGATAATAATAAAGGAAGAAGAAAGATCTTCAGCCTGTTTATCCTTCAGGCAAGAGAAAATGACTTGAAAATAAAGGATATTCTGCAAAAAGCAATAAAAAAGAATATAAGCTTTTCAGTATTGTCAAAAAAAGATTATGAAAATATCCTTAATATAAATCCTCTGAAATCTCAGGGCATCTGTGCAAAAGTATCAAATTATTCTTATACCGATATCGAAATATTTCTAAGTGATAAATCAGATAAAAAAAGAAAACTATTGATTCTGGACGGTATTACAGACATTGGAAATTTCGGAGGGATAATAAGAAGTGTTTTTGCTTTTGATTTCGATGGCATTATTATTCCCAGGCATAAAAGTGCTGATGTAAATAAAGATGTTAACAGAGCTTCTTCCGGTACACTGGAGGGTGTCAGTATTTTCAGGGTTTCAAATCTTTCAAGGACTCTGGATATGCTTAAATCCGAGGGTTTCTGGATATACGGGACTTCGGTTTATAAAGAAGAAAGCAGAAGAATATCAAAACTTTCGGAAACTGTTTTTAATTTTCCCCTGGCAGTCATTCTTGGTGGTGAACATAAAGGTATCTCCAGATTATTAACAGATAAATCAGATGAACTGATAAATATTGAAATGAATGACAGACTGGATTCCCTTAATGTATCAGTAAGTGCAGGGATTCTTTTATACTCCGTAAACCGTCAGGCAGAAAAAAATAATTAAATTATTTTCCGGAAAGCTTCCTGACGATTTTTATTGAACTTTTTTTATAGTAATCTGGATAACTTAAGAGATTGTCAGAATATGAAAGAACTTATAATAGTAGACGGGTATAACTATATTTTTAATATTTTTGACAATATCCGGTTAATAAATAACGAATTGGAAGAAATAAGAGATAGATTTATAGATGAGCTTGCAGAATATAAAATTGTGGCAGGCTGCGATGTGATTGTAGTTTTTGATTCATATAAATATCCAAAGAGCTTAAAGAGCAGAAATGTATATAAGGGGATAGAGGTAATTTTTTCTGGAAGCAAAACAACAGCAGACCATATTATTGAAGAGCTTTCAAATATAAAGAAAGGCTATGAAAAGAAAGTTATTGTAACATCTGATAATTTAGCTCAGACAGTTGTCTTTAAGGAAAATATATACAGAAAATCTTCAAGGGAATTTCAAGCGGAATTGCAGCATATCAGAAAGGATTTGGGAAATAAAATCAGAAAAATAAACAAGCAAAGAAGTAGCGGAAGTTTTTCAAGTATTGAAAAGAGACTCGGGAAAGACCAGATTGAAAAAATGGCAAAAATAGTAAAAAACCCTGATAGGAAGAGTTTGGAAAATAAAAAAGATAAATAAAGAGTATTTAATTATAATTTTTGTATTTCTGCTATTATTGTTATTCTGTCTGAATTCCTGCGCTCTTATACTTGATATGATAAGAGATTCTTCAAAAGATCCTGGCACAGGTTTAACCCGGACAACTTTAACAGAGAATAATACCTCTGATTCCCATATTGAAGCCGGTGATATCGGTACCGGTAAAACTTTTCTTGTAACGAATATAATCGATGGCGACACATTTATAATCAACAATAATTATTCAGTAAGAATGATTGGAATAAATGCTCCGGAAAAAGAAATGTATTTTTATGAAGAAGCAAAACAGAACCTGGAGATATTGATCATGGACAAAGAAGTCCGGCTTGAGAGCGATATCAGTGACAAAGATAAATACGGGCGGTTATTAAGATATGTTTTTGATGGTGATTATTTTATAAATTATGAAATGGTGAAATTCGGTTTTGCAAATGCATATGACTATGAGCCTGATACAAAATATTCAGATTTACTAAAAGAGGCTGAAGAATATGCCAGGATAAATGAAAAAGGGGTTTGGGAAAAAATAGATATTGAGGAAATTGAAATAAAAATCAATTATGATCCTAAGGGTAGTGACGAAGATTATTTAAACAGTGAATGGGTCGAAATAATAAATAATGGGAAAAGCAGAATAAATCTCAAAGGCTGGAGCATAAAAGATATGGCAACAAATATTTATGTTTTTGATAATATTATCCTATATCCTGAAAGCAGTATATTCATATTTACAGGAAACGGTAATGATGAGCCTGGAAAACTTTACTGGAATGCTGACAGGCCTGTATGGAATAATGATCACGATACCCTGTATCTAAGAAATAGCTCAGGAATACTTGTAGAATACCTGAGCTATTAATCTTATTATATATTTTGTTAACTCTTTTATTTTTTTATCCCTGGCATATTTTTCCGGGATTTAAAATATTTTTAGGATCAAATGCCATTTTGATATTAAGCATCAGATTCATATATGCTTCACCATATTGCATTGAAAGAAATTCTTTTTTCGCATAACCTATTCCGTGTTCTCCTGAAACTAGTCCTCCCAGAAGTTCGGCCTTACTATACATTTTATTGAAGACAGAACTCAGTTTTTCTTCCCAGGTTTTTTCATCCAGATCATCTCTTAAAATATAAATATGCAGATTACCATCTCCTGCATGGCCGAAACTTCTTATGCGGATTTTAAATTCGTCCTGAAGTCCCTGCGTGAAATTTATAAATTCCGCTACTTTGTTTCTTGGAACTACTACATCGCATTCGTCCATCTCGGTCGTTGAAGCTTTTACTGCTTCAAGAAATGTTTTTCTTGCTGACCATACCGCTTCTTTTCTTTCGCTGGTATCAGTAATATAAGCATCATAAGCGCCTTCCTGAAGACATATCTCTGCCACGCTGTTATAGTCTTTCTCAATTTCTTCTTTTGAATTTCCGTCAAATGTAAGCAGCAGATATGCATCAGCGCTGTTATCCGGGAATTTTTTTCCAAGATATTCTTCCGCAGCGATGATGACTTCTCTCTGCATGAATTCTATGGCAGTCGGGATTATCTTAGCTTTTATGATTTTTGGAACAGTGCCTATTGCAGCTTCAAGATTGGGAAAGGGGACAAGAAGACTGACAGTTTTTTTGGGCAGCGGAAGTAATTTAAGAATTGCCTTTGTTATTATAGCCAGTGTTCCTTCAGAACCGCATACAAGATCCTGTATGCTGTATCCCGAACTATCTTTGACAACTTTTCCTCCCACTTCCAGAATGTCTCCATTGGGAAGGACAAGTTCAAGTCCTAACACATAATCTCTTGTGACTCCGTATTTTACTGCTCTCATTCCTCCTGCATTCGTGCTTATGTTACCTCCAATTGTAGCAGATATCTCTCCGGGATCCGGAGGATAAAACAGATCATTGTCTTCAGCAAATTTTGATATTTCCATCAAAAGTACCCCGGGTTCTACTGTGAGAGTAAGGTTATCGAAATCCAGTTCCAGTATTTTATTCATTTTAGTCATATTCAGCATGATACCGCCATGTATCGGTACTGAACTTCCGACTAGTCCTGTACCTGAACCTCTTACCACGACAGGGATATCTTTCCCGCAAGCGTATTTCATTATTTTTGATATCTCTTCAGTGCTTAATACATCTATAAGGACTTCCGGATAAGCTCTTACCGTATTAAGCTCGTCATGGCAGAAATCCTCACTTATGTTGTCTCCGGTAAAAACTCTTTCACAACCAAGCATTTCGTTAAGGAATTTTATATCTTTTTCATCTATTTTTTTATAAATCTTATTGCATAAACAACTTTCAAACATTTCCCCCTCCTTTAATTTCTTGAAACAGGTGCAGCGTATTTTGTAAAAATTTTATCCGTTATACCTTTTGCAGATTTTATATTTTCAATCAGCTTTGGAACAATTTCATAAATATCTCCGATAATGCCATAATGTGCAACGCTGAAAATTGCTGCATTGGGATCTTTATTAATGGCAAATATATAATCAGCGCTTTTCATCCCTGCAGTAAACTGAACAGCGCCTGAAATACCCAGTGTTATAATCAGTTTGGGCTTTACTGTCCTGCCGCTCAATCCAATCTGTCTTTTTGCTTCTATCCATCCTGCTTCTACAAGAGGCCTGGTCCCAGCAAAATTACCATCCAGTACTTCAGCAAGTTCATAAGCAAGAGACATGTCTTTCTGCGTTTTTATTGCTCTCCCCGCTACAACTATTATTTCAGCTTCAGATATATTTTCTTCATGAGGTTTTTTAGTTATTTTTATTACCTCTATACCTGATTTGAATTTATTTACATCCATGCTGCAGACTGTTATCTTGCCGCCGGATTCTGGTTGTCTTTCAGGAGCAGTCATTATTTTATATCTGACAGTTGCAAGCTGTGGACGGGAATTAGGCGTAATAATCTGAGCCATTATATTTCCGCCAAAAGCCGGTCGTATCTGTACAAGATCAGTATTTTCTTTTATGTCAAGTACTGTACAATCTGCAGTTAATCCGGTACGGAATCTGGCAGCAACTCTTGGAGCAAGAGATCTTCCTATTGTGGTAGCTCCTACCAGTATGATCGATGGTTTTATTTTTTCTATAAAATCTTCAAAAGCAGTCGTGTATGGCTCTATCCTGAAATGCTCGAGTTCTTTATAATCATAAACGAATACTTCATCAACACCATAATGCAAAAGCTCCTGAGCACTATCAAATATCTGATAGCCGAGATAAACACAATAGACAGGATAGTTTACCTTTTTTGCAAGTTCTTTTGCTTTTCCTATAAGCTCAAGCGTAACCGGATGAATCTTGCCTTCGACATGATCAACATATACTGCAATACCTTTCCACACATTCTTATCAACTTTCGTTACCTCATCTTCAACAAATTCAATTGCTCCCTTGGGACCCTTTTTTACGCATATTTTGCACATTTTGCATCCGGCATTTATATCCAGGATGCCTTCCTTATATTCTATTGCATTAAAAGGACAAATCCTGATCAGTTTTTCTGCAACTTCATCATTTATTTTTTCTTGATTTATTTTAAGTCTTCCCATTTTTTATCACACCTCAGAAATAGAAAATTAAATAAATTTTAGTTCTTTTAACTTATCTGTTATTTTTTCTGCAAGTTCTTCTCCGGAACCTTCCCATATTTCCTTATCAAGATTTTCATCAGGAGGGAAAATTCTTTCCACCTGGGTAGGGGAACCTGTAAGCCCGTATCTTTTCTCATTCTTATCTTCCATATCATTAAGGCAAATCATTTTTATTTCTCTTTTCTGAGTAGCTATTTTTCTTTTATACGAGGGCAGCCTTGGTTCAAAGATGTCCTTCTCTACAGAAATCAGACATGGAAATTTTACTTTTGCAATCTCAATCGTTTCAGGCATATCCATCTCAACTGTAATATCTTTTTCGCCGACTTTCATAATTCTTAATACATTGGCAATATGAGGAATATTTAGATATTCAGCAATTTCCGGTCCCACCTGGGCAGTATCGCCATCAGTTGTCTGCTTTCCTGTTATTATCAGATCAAAATCACCGAATTTCCTGATTCCCTGTGAAAGAGTATAGGCAGTTGCCAGAACGTCGGCACCGGCAAACTTTCTGTCAGAAATAATCATACCTTCATCTGCACCCATCATGAAAGATTCCTTGATTATTTCTTCTGCCTGCGGAGGTCCCATTGTTATGGTCTTAACTCTGCCTCCGTAATCTTCTTTAAGGCGGAGAGCAGTTTCAAGGGCGAATAAATCATAAGGATTCATTTTGGTGTCTATGCCATCCCTGATAAGTACGCCAGTCTTAGGATCGACCTGTACTTTTGTAGTTTCCGGCACCTGTTTGATACAGACTATAATTTCCATTTTAATAACCACCTTGGTTTAATAATATTTATAAAAATATCTATAAAAAATGAAACGATTAAAAAACAATTATCAGACACATTATTAAACTACAAATTGAAATAAAAAACAATTAAATGAAGAAAAAATGTTACTACTTTGTAACAAAGTTGCCGGGATTTTTGAAGTCTTAAGTCAGAGTTTATCAGGCACCGAGATAATGGGACTCATGTTTTTCCCAATATTTTGAAGGGTGTATAAATTTTCTGAAACGAACTTTTATGATATGAAGAAGTATCCTTATAAGCTGATAAATTCTTGTACCTTTGCCAGGTGCATAAAGATGCATTCCGTCTATACGATTGTCTACCCAGTTGACTATAGCAGATTTGTTAGTAAGTCTGTAATCCATGGGTTTCTGGAATATATAAACAGGCTCTATCTTGTCAAGAGCATCAATACCTTCATAAATCTCGTTCCAGACACATTTTTTTGCATTATCAACTTCACACATTCCGTTTTTGGAGCCTCCGCATGGACCGTTTCTTAATTGTTTGGGACATCTCATGGGACAAACAAAACCTGTTGTGCTCAGTATGCACTGACCGCATGATCTGCAATCAAATCCCAGCTTTTTAATTGCCTCTTCTATAAGGAAAAGAGGTTTGTAAATTCCCTTTAAATGCCATCCTTTTTTTGGCCTGGGGATATATTCTTTTTCTTCTTTCAAAACGGCCACTTTACCTCCCGGTAAAATCTCTACCCAGAATGTTATGAATTGATATCTTTATTAATATTTCAAAGAATATATCAATCTTTAAAAAAGCTGTCAATTAAAAGGTTTAAAGGATATTTTCATCTGAAATAAAAGAAGTGCTGAAATTTCCTTCATTAAAGTTTTTATTGCCAAGTATTTTTAAATGAAAAGGTATTGTAGTTTTGATTCCTTCGATTTTAAACTCTTTAAGAGCACCAAGAGCTCTGTTTAAAGACTCATTTCTGTCCCTGCCCCATATTATCAGTTTGCCAATAAGAGAATCATAATAAGGAAGTATGGTGCTCCCGCACTGGATAAAAGTGTCAAATCTTACTCCCGGACCTCCCGGTAAATGTATATAATCTATTTTTCCGGGTGAAGGCATGAAATCATTTTCCGGATCTTCTGCATTGATTCTGAATTCTATTGCATGTCCTGAAGCACGTTGCCTGTCCGGATTTGTTTTAACTGAAAAATAATTTTTTCTGATATCTGATATATCATTTCCGGAGGATATCTTTATCTGTTCTTTTACAAGATCGATACCAGTAGTCATCTCGGTAACGGGGTGCTCTACCTGAAGTCTTGTATTTATTTCTATAAAATAAAAGTTTTCTTTTGAATCCAGTAAAAATTCAAAAGTTCCAAGATTCTGATAATTCAGGACTTTTGCAGCTTTAAGTACTGTAGCTTCCATAAGTTCTACTGTTTTTCTGCTTATATTTACAGGAGGTGCTTCTTCTATTACTTTCTGATGTCTTCTCTGAATCGAACATTCTCTTAATCCTGGTGAAAAAACGTTGCCATGATTATCTGCAATAATCTGAAATTCAATATGTCTGGGATGTAATATATATTTCTCCAGATAAACATGATCATTTCCAAAAGCGTTTTTGGCTTCCGATTTTGCAAGCGGGAGTAGAGTCTTTATATCTTTATCATCTGCTGCTATACGCATTCCTTTGCCTCCTCCTCCGAAAGAAGCTTTTATTATTACCGGATAGCCGATTTTTCTTGCGGTCCTGACAGCAAATCCAGGGTCATCCAGACCTTTGTCATAACCCGGAATGACAGGAATCTTATTTTTTTTCATTACTTCAATCGCCATGGACTTGTTGCCTGCGATATCCATCAGTTCGTATCCTGGACCAATAAAAATTATTTCATTTTTTTCACATTCTTTTGCAAAAAGACTGTTTTCTGCCAGGAAGCCGTATCCCGGATGTATTGCATCACTTTTCGTTATTTTTGCTGCGGAAATAATATTTGATATGTTTAAATAACTTTTAGTGACCTGGGGAGGACCGATACAGATTTTTATGTCCGCTATTTCTGTATGCATGGATTCAGAATCAGCAGTTGAGTAAACAGCGACTGTTTCAATACCGAGCTCCCTGCATGCCCTTATTATCCTTACAGCTATTTCCCCTCTGTTTGCAATCAAGACTCTTTTAAACATTTTATTATGAAGCCCTTATCTTCATTAATATTTTGTCAAACTCTACAGGTTCTTCATTTCTGACAAGTATCTCTTCGATGACTCCGTCATATTCTGAAGTTATTTTATTCATAAGCTTCATTGCTTCAACGATACAGAGGACATCTCCTTTTTGTATTTTCTGGCCGATGCAGACAAATGGTTTTTCATGCGGCCCCGGAGCACTGTAGAAAGTTCCCACAATCGGTGATTTTATATTAATTACCGATTTGTCATCTTTTTTTTCAATCACAGAAGAAGAGGGATCGGTCTGTGATGCTGAGACGGGGGAAGAACCATGGACATGATAATTATCAAAATCAATTATATTGGTATTTTTATGGTTTTCTATGATTTTTAAAAGGCTTTCAATATTTTCATTACCTTCCGCCATGGTTTTTATTTTCATAGATGATTTGCTCAGCTTTATCTTTATATCGTCTTTTTCCATAGTAATTTCTTCAAGGCTGCTATTTTCAAGCAGTCTGATTATCTGCTTTAATTTTTCTATATCGCTTTCTTTAAAAACATTCATTTTTTCTTCTCCATCCATGATATGGTTTTGAATCTGTAGAGCTGCATCACTGCTGCCGTTTTTAATGGGATTTTTTTTAAAAAGTTTAAGTGTTTTATCCGGGAAGAGGCAGTAACTAAGAATGTCTTCTTCTTTCCTGGAGTAATCAGACATTTCTTTCTGACAAGTTTCATAGTTTATTTTATTCAGAGGAACTTCTTCTTCTGTTTTGATGTCGTAAATTTTGTTCTGTACTTCACTGCTTACAGGTTCTGTGATACTGCCATATAATCCTTTTAACAAATACATCATCTCATCGCTTATCATTTCCCATCTTTTGGCAGAAAATATTTTGTTTAAAATTGCCTGGCTTCCGATAATATGGCCGATAGGGGCAGAAAATGTCGGATTTCCGGTTTTTGATTTTATGTACTGCATTTCTTCTATTATTTCACCAAGCCTGTCTGCTTCCCCGATTTCAAATAATTGTCTTGAGATGGCTGATATAAGCCATTTGGGAGGAATGCTTGAATTTTTGTCTGCAAATAAAAAATCAGGAATTCTGTCATGTTTTTTTATGAGTGGCGATATCTTTTTGCTGATCTGCTCGAAAACCTTTTTAATTTTATCTGTGTCGAGAGTTGTGTAGTAATCAGATCCTTTCAGGCTGTTCAAAAATGGAAAGATCGAAGGTACGCTGCCCTGGCAAAAGTCGGAAGATATAAAGCTTAAATCGATTCCGGCAAACCCTGACCTGACTGCTTCCATGGAATTTAGTACCTGAAGATTTTTTAAATCTTTGGTACTTAAAAAAAATGGAAGACCGGATTTCGAAGTTATTATGGGAAAATATTCTCTGATTACCGAAGGCGTCAGTACCGACTCGGAGTCTTTTATGCATATGCTTGTACACCCGGCTTTAAAAAGTTCCCGGCTGAAACGGATGTAGAAATCTGCAGATTTTGTTTTTTCAAATATTATAACACCTTCACATTCTGCCTGGCAGGCAGTAATCTCTTCTAATGTAAATCTCATATTATCAATATCATTCAAGGCATCGAATACTCTGAATTTTGAAATTCCGGAATCAACTGATAATTTAATGAATTTTTTTATTATTTCTTCTGAAAAATAATCAAAACCTGCAAGATTTCTGGCACCGATTGATGCTGCAATAGGGGTTTTGGCTATGATTTCTTTTAATTCTTTTAAATAATCCCACGGGTTCTTTGAAAAGCTATTTTCAAGCAGTGATTCAAAACTTGAGCCACCCCATGCTTCGAGGCTGTCAAAACCACAGCCATCAAGCAGTTCAAATATTTTTCTGTATTTATGAATATTTGTATTTTCAATTTCAATATTCTGGAATATATCCCTGATTGTAGTATCGTTTATTATTATTTTGTTCATCTGTTTTTAGAATGCCTGTTATTTTTAAATTATATTTTTTGTTCAAAATCTTTTATCTTCTTAATAAAAAAACCTGTACCTGCAATTATCAGGATCTTTGCCAGATCAGCAAATATGAAAGGTTTTACAGCCAGATTGAAAGTATTAATAAAAATATTTACATTAGCTGGATAAACATTTGTTCCTGAAAAAAATAAAAGCATATGTGCGTATCCGAATAAATAAATTACCGATATTCCGGAAATGCATGCTATTAAAATCGAAACGGAGCTGTTTTTTTTATTTTTTATCAGATTTTCAAAAACAGCAGCAGTAATATATGAAGAAATCAGAAACCCGATTATATAACCTCCTGTCGGACCGGCAATTGCAATTATGCCGGATTTAAAACCTGCAAAGACAGGTAATCCCAGAAGACCTGCAGCGATATAGGTGCCTGTTGAAAGTAATACATATCTGCTTCCAAGAGTTATTGCTGCAAAAAGAACAGTCATTGTCTGTACCGTAATAGGCACTGGTGTAACAGGAATGTAAACAAAGATATTTGCAGAAACAGCTATCAGGATTGAAAATATTAACGAAAATAAAATCCTGACTGCATTTTTATCCAGTCCTTTAAGAATAAAAGTCGATCTTAAGCTGATCATATTTTTCAAAAGCATAATCCCTGATCCTTTTTATTAAAATTTATTGCAATAAAACTTCTTTCAAAGACGCAGTAGCATTCTTTAGGTTTCACAGACAGTCAGAATGCTCTTGTGAAACCTGTTAACTTCAAATGCGTCAAAAGAAAAAATAATAAATTCGGAATAAGAGGTAAAGATGTCTTATTTTTATACAGAAGAACAGGAAATGATAATCGATATCTGCAACAGGATAGTTCGGGAAAAAATAAACCCTGTCCGTTCCCAGCTTGATGAAGACGAAATATTTCCAACTGAAATACTAAGCGAAATAGGTCGTAGCGATCTTTTCAGGTTATTTATTCCGGAGAAATGGGATGGTATGGGCACAGGCATACTTGAAGTATGTATTGCCACGGAAATACTAAGCAAAGGCTGTCTGGGAGTAGCAACTTCTTATGCAGCCTCAGGTCTTGGTTTCCTTCCTATCCTTATTTCAGGGAGCGATGAGCAGAAAGACCGTTATCTTCCATCACTTGCAAGCGGCGGGAAGATAGCCGCCTTCGGTTTAACAGAAGCAGATGCAGGAAGTGATGCAGGTTCTATAAAAACAAAGGCAAAACTGGAAGGTAGTAATTATATTTTAAACGGAACAAAACAATGGATAACAAACGGAGGAGAAGCAGATATTTATTCCGTATTTGCAGTAACGGATGAATCAAAAGGGATAAGGGGGGCAAGCGCCTTTATTGTTGAAAAGGATTTCGAAGGTTTTTCTTTCGGCAAAAAAGAGAAAAAACTTGGAATAAGAGCAAGTGCCACAAGAGAACTTGTTTTTGAAAATTGTATTGTGCCAAAGGAAAACCTTATAGGAAAAGAAGGAATGGGTTTTATTATAGCAATGAAGACTCTGGACAAATCAAGGCCGGCTGTAGGTGCACAGGCAGTAGGCGTTGCCCAGGCAGCACTTGAAGAAGCTCTTTGTTATTCAAAAATAAGAAAACAGTTCGGACAGGCCATTTCATCATTTCAGGCAATACAGCATATGCTGGCTGAAATGGCAACCAATACAGAAGCAGCAAGACAATTGGTTTATCATGCAGCAAAAGCAGTAGACAGCGAACTTAAAGAATCTTCAAGGCTTTCAGCAATGGCTAAATTTTTTGCTTCAGATGTGGCAATGAAGGTTACAACTGACGCAGTACAGATACTTGGAGGTTACGGATATATGAGAGATTATCCTGTTGAGAAAATGATGAGGGATGCGAAAATAACCCAGATATATGAGGGTACAAATCAGATACAGAAAAATGTAATAGCTCTTGATCTTATTAAGAATGGATTTTAATGAATTTTAAGGATTTAACAGATCGTTCAGATAAATTAAAAAGGGAAAGAATTATAAAATGAAATTTAAAATAATGGTATGCATAAAGCAGGTTCCTTCTTCTACAGAAATAAAAATTGATCCGGTTACCAATACGCTGATGAGAGAAGGAGCTGAAAATATAATTAACCCTTTTGATGTCTATGCCATAGAAGAAGGTGTTAGAATCAGAGAAAGACTGGCTGATATCCCGGAACTGGAGACAGAAACAGTCGCTGTCACAATGGGTCCGCCGCAATCAGAAAAGATTTTAAGAGAAGCAATATCACTTGGAGCAGATAAAGCAGTTTTGCTTTCAGACAGATCTTTTGCTGGTTCTGACACCCTTGCAACATCAAGAGTATTGTCAGCAGCAGCAAAAAAAATCAGTGATGTAAAAATAATCATCTGCGGAAAGCAATCTATGGATGGTGATACGGGACAGGTAGGGCCTGAAGTCGCGCAGCTGCTTGGCTTTCCTTTTATAGGCTATGTAAGTGAGGTCAGGTCTCTGGATAATAAAAAAATATTGCTGAAACAGCTTAAAGAAAAAAAATACGACATTATCGAAGCGCAGTTACCGGTAGTTATCTCAGTATTAAAAGAAATAAACAATCCAAGAATACCAGGCCTGAAAAATATGATGAAAGCAAAAAATGCTTCAATTGAGACATGGGGCATCAAAGAGCTGATGATAGATGCTTCAAAAGTAGGCCTTGATGGTTCTGCTACAAGAGTCGTTAAGATATTTAAGCACGAGATAAATAGTAATACAAAAATGATAAGTAGCGATTTGAAGGCCCAGATAGATGAAATTTATAAGGAAATCTTTACTTATGACAAGAATTAAAACATCTTCTATATGCCTGAAAGGATTTTTTAAAAATGGAAATTAAGGTTAAGGAAAATTGCACCGGTTGCGGATTATGTCTGAAAGTGTGCCTGTATGAGGCAATTAAAATTGTAAATAAAAGAGCAGTGATAAATGAAAACTGTATTTTTTGCGGAGCCTGTGTGGATGCCTGCAGATTCAGGTCGATTGCAATAACCGGACCAGAGACAAAAAAATATGACTTCAGTGATTATAAGGGAATAGGGGTTTTCATAGAAATTTCGGACGGGCATATAAATGATTCCAGCCTGGAACTGATGATTAAAGCGAAAGAACTTGCAAAAGAACTAAAAACCCAGGTATATGCTTTTATTGCGGCTGCAGGGGTAAATAGCTATTTTCAGGAGCTTTGTGATTACAGTGCAGACAGAATTATATATGCAGAGACCGGTGAAGGAAAAGAAATCAACGAAGATGCCCTTAAAGAACTGCTTACAAGCATGATAAGTACAATTAAACCTGAAATATTTATTGCAGGAGCAACATCACTTGGAAGAAGTCTCATGCCTGCAATTGCATGTTCTCTTGAAACAGGCCTGACTGCAGACTGCACCGAATTATCAATTGATGCAGATGAAAGAATATTATTGCAGACCAGACCGACTTTTGGGGGAAATATTCTGGCTACAATAATAACCCAGAACTGCCGTCCGCAGATGGCTACTGTCCGTCCTCATGTATTTAAAAAAAATCGTATTGAAAAATCCGGAATTAAAGATTTAAAAGAAAAAGGCAGGCATTTTTTAAGCGATTTTTCAGATATTCTCAAGAACCTGAAAACAAAATTAAAACTAGATGAAAGCATGGAAGATTTTCAGGAAAAGATAAATCTTAATGATTTTGATGTAATTGTTTCAGGAGGCAGAGGTGTAGGCGGAGAAAAGAATTTCGCTTTATTAAAAGAGTTAGCCGATATTCTCGGAGGGGCAATAGGAGCTTCAAGGGCAGCTGTTGATAGTGAGTGGATATCATATCCACATCAGATAGGGCAGACAGGGAAAACAGTAAATCCAAAATTGTATATTGCATGTGGAATATCCGGAGCAGTGCAGCATCTTGCAGGGATGCAGACAGCTGACAGGATAATTGCAATAAATAAAGATCCGGATGCTCCTATATTTAAAGTTGCAGATCTTGGAATAGTCGGTGATATTTTTGAAGTGATACCTGCACTTGTAAAAAAAATAAAGGAAGAAAAATCTTAAGGAAAGAAGGAAATTTGCCAGTTTTAAATAAGGAAGAAATTAAAAAAATAATTCCTCACAGGGAACCATTTTTATTTATCGATGAGGTAAAAGAGGTTATACCCGGGAAATATGTCAGTGCTGTGAAAAAAGTAAGTGCTGATGAATATTATTTTAAAGGGCATTTTCCCTGTAATCCTGTAATGCCCGGGGTAATACTTGTCGAAACTATGGCACAGGCAGGGGCTGTTTCCATTCTTTTAATGGAAGAACATAAAGGGAAACTTGTTTTGTTTGCCGGCATAGATAAGGTACGTTTTAAAAAAATAATAAAACCTGATGACATGCTTGAAATAGAATTAAAAATAATAAGTATGAAAAGAAATGTGGGTAAAGCGGCAGCAATTGCAAAAACAGAAGGTGAAACGGCATGCACTGCAGAGCTTTTGTTTTTTATAACCTGATTTATTTAAAAGGATTTGTGAGTTAAATGACAGATAAAAGCAAAAATGATGGAAATGAAAAAAAAATAGTCCTCATGTTCCCGGGGCAGGGTTCCCAGTATGCCGGAATGGGGATGGAGCTTGTTTTCCTGGATAGTAAGACCAGATCATATTTTGAGAAAGCTTCAGAAAAATTATCCATTGATTTGTTAAAAGTCATAGAAGGAAATGACGATAAAGGAAGGGATCTGACCCAGACTTTTTTCAGCCAGATTTGCATATATGTTCTAAGCGTTGCAATAAAGGAATATATTTTTTATGGCACAGATATATTCAGAAAAAATATATTATGCAGCATAGGCCATAGTCTCGGGGACTTGAGCGCTCTTTCTTCAGCTGGTTATTTTAATTTTGACAATGGTCTTGATGTAGTTGTAAAAAGAGCTGAGATGATGGAAGAAATGAACAGGCAGGCTGAAGGGATGATGGCAGCTGTACTTGGCCTTACAAAAGAAGAAATCGGAAATATGATATGGGAATTTAAACAAGAAGTATTCCTGGCTAACATTAATGATTACAGACAGATGGTAATTACCGGCTTGAGGGAAAATGTAGAAGAATTTATTGCTTTTCTGAAAAATAAAAGCAGTGCAAAAGTAATTCCTTTAAAAGTCAGGACAGCTTCTCATTGCCCCCTCATGCAGCCATTATCAGAAAAACTAAATGCTTTTCTATGTAAAATTCCAGCTGGAAGGCTGGAAACAGACTTTTTTTCTTCTTCAGAAAAAGAATTCAGCAGCGAGGAAAAGATACCTGCGGTTCTTTCCGGACAGCTGATAAAAACTATAAACTGGCTTGAAAGCATCGAACATCTGCTGAATATGGGTGCGGGTATATTTATCGAGATAGGACCGGGAAAAGTGCTTTCAAATCTTGTTAAAAGAATATCACAGAAAAATAACAGGGAAGTAAAAATATTCAGTACCGATAAAACTGAAGATATAAATGATTTGAAAAATTTTTTAAACGAAAGGTTTTAAATGAAGCTTAAGGATAAAGTAAGCATAGTGACAGGAGGCTCCCGCGGAATCGGAAGAGAAATAAGCAGATTCTTTTTGTCTGAAGGATCAGATGTGGCAGTAATGGACGTAAGCGAAAAAGAAGGGACTGAAACAATTAATTTTTTTAAACACGAATATCCGGACAGAAAAGTAGTATTTTATAATTCTGATGTATCTGATTTTGATTCAGTTGAAAAAAATATAAACGATATTTATTATCAGTTCGGAAGAATTGATGTTCTGGTAAACAATGCCGGCATTACAAAAGACAATCTCTTATTAAGAATGTCTCCTGACGAGTTCAGAAAAGTAATAGATATAAACCTGACCGGCACTTTCATATGCTGCAAAGCAGTTTCAAGGTATATGGTTAAGCAAAAGTCAGGGAGAATAATTAATATTTCATCAGTTATAGGAATAAGGGGAAATGCAGGACAATGCAATTATGCTGCATCCAAAGCAGGAGTCATAGGCTTTACAAAATCTCTTGCAAGGGAACTTGCAAGCAGAAATATAAATGTTAATGCAATTGCACCCGGATTTATAAAAACAGATATGACTGAAAAGCTGGATGCCAGGTATAAAGATAAAATAATAGAAATGATTCCCTCAGGAAGGCTGGGCACCACACAGGATGTCGCAAAGGCAGCAGTTTTTCTTGCGAGCGGGTATTCGGATTATATTACGGGCAGTGTCATCAAGATAGACGGAGGAATGGCTATATGAGTATTAATGAAAGTTGTAAAGAAAGAAGAGTTGTTATTACCGGGATGGGAACAATAAACTCTATTGGAAAGAACTTAAATGAGTTTTGGGAAAATCTTTTAAATGGAAAATCAGGGATTTCCAGAATAGATTATTTTGACACAGAGAAGATCGACTCAAAGATAGCAGGACGGGTCAGAGATTTTAATCCTCAGGATTTTATAAATATAAAAGATCTGAAAAGAATGGACAGATTTACACAGTTTGCTGTAATTGCATCCATAAATGCATTGAAGGACAGTGGTCTTAAAGTCAATGAGGATAATGATAAAAGTACAGGTGTTTTCGTCGGTAGCGGTGTAGGAGGTCTTTCAACTATTGAGGAACAGCATAAGAAACTTCTTGAAAAGGGGGCGGACAGGGTTAGCCCTTTTTTAATACCAATGATGATAAGTAATATGGCTGCGGCACAGGTCTCTATCTTTACTGGTGCAAAAGGTCCCGTTAATACGACTACCACTGCTTGTGCTGCCGGCTCAAATGCAATCGGGGATGCTTTTGAAATGATCAAAAGGGGAGCAGCCGATATCATGATTGCAGGAGGAAGTGAGGCAGCAATTACACCTCTGGGAATGGCAGGTTTTTCTTCAATGCATGCGCTTTCAACAAGAAATGATGAACCACAGTCAGCATCCAGGCCTTTTGAAAGAGACAGAGACGGATTTGTAATGGGGGAAGGTGCGGGCATACTTATTCTGGAGGAACTTGGCCATGCTTTGAAAAGAGGTGCAAGAATATATGCAGAGCTATCGGGGTACGGACTTTCAGGAGAAGCTTATCATATTACTGCCCTGGAAGAATCAGGGATAAATGTGGCAAGAGCTATGGAAAACTGTCTTAATGGAACCGGATTTTCAAAAGAACAGGTAAGCTATATAAATGCTCACGGAACTTCAACTCCTCTTAATGATATTGCTGAGACAAATGCCATAAAACTATGTTTTGGCAGTCATGCATACAGGATGAATATAAGTTCCACAAAATCAATGCATGGACATTGTCTCGGAGCAGCGGGTGCCATTGAATCAATATCAACTGTACTTGCAATATTTAACGGAATAATCCCTCCGACAATAAATTATTTTAATCAGGATGAAAAATGTGATTTGAATTATACGCCGAATAAAGCAGTAAAAAAGAATATTGATGTTGCGCTTAAGAATTCCATGGGTTTTGGTGGGCATAATGTGACTCTGGCATTCAGCAGATTTAATAAATAAATATTTTTTTAAAGATTGTGATTTTAAATGACTGATAATTTTAAATGTGATAAATGCGGAAGCCAGACAGACAGAATTGATTTTACCGGCAATAATAATGTCTGCCCTGTCTGCAATAAGCATTACTATATAGATTCATGGCAGAGAATAAAGATGATTGCCGATGAAGGTTCTTTCAATGAACTGGCTGCAAATATCGGTTCATTTGATTTTCTGGGTTTTACAGACACGAAACCATACAGTCAGAGGATAAAAGAAGCGAAAGAAAAATCCAATATGTCAGAGGCAGTAATTGTCGGTGGTGCGAAAATCAATGGTATCAGCTGTGCAATAGGGATAATGGATTTTGGATTCATGGGAGGAAGCATGGGTAGTGTCGTCGGTGAAAGAATAAGGAATCTTTCAGAATATGCGATTACAAACAGAATTCCATTGATATTATTTTGTTCATCAGGGGGTGCAAGGATGCAGGAGGGGATTATTTCGCTCATGCAGATGGCTAAAACTGTATCCTGCATCAGAAGACTGAAGGCATCAGGGCTACCTTATATAAGTGTAATAACAAATCCTACAACAGGCGGAGTAAGTGCCAGCTTTGCAACCATTGCAGATATAATCATATCTGAGCCTGAATCTCTTTTTTGTTTTGCCGGCCCGAGAGTGGTTAGGCAGACTATTAAAAAAGACCTTCCTTCAGATTTCGGCCTTGCTGAAAGGAATATAAGAAACGGTCAGATAGATATGATTGTAAATCGCAATGAAATAAAAGGTATTATTTTCAGATTAATAAAAATATTTTTAAAAGTTTGAATATGAATGACAATAATGATGTAAAAATACTAACTACAAATCTTGAAAAAGTAAGTATTTTCAGGAAACTGAATATGCTTTCGAAGCTTAATTTCAGGAATGTAAAATTAAGGATCGTCAGTTCCATCAAAAGTATCAGAAGAGAAAACAGGCTTGCTGGCAGGGCATGGAAGATAGTAGAGCTTTCAAGAAAAGAAGAAAGACCAAAAATAAAAGACTATCTTGAGCTTATGCTGGATGACTTTATTCCATTATCGGGAGACAGGCTTTTCGGGGAAGACAAATCAATTCTTGCCGGCTTTGGAAAGATAAACAATAAAAGTATTGCAGTTATCGGTCATAATAAAGGTAAAAACCTAAAAGAAAGAGTAGAGTATAATTTTGGGATGCCCAATCCCCAGGGATACAGAAAAGCAATGAGAGTAATGTCTATAGCTGAAAGATTAAAATTACCGCTTATTACGATAATAGACACTCCCGGAGCCAATCCTGCAATTGAAGCGGAAGATCTCGGACAGGCATCTGCAATTGCTAATAGTATCGAGTTTATGTTTAAACTAAGTATACCTGTCATCACTATTTTTATAGGAGAAGGGGGAAGCGGAGGAGCTCTGGCGCTTGCAATCGGGAATCATATAATCATGCTGGAAAATTCTACTTATTCGGTTATATCTCCTGAAGGATGTGCGGCAATATTGTGGAAGGAACAGGATGCAGCCAGAAAAGCCTCAGCAATGCTCAGACTGACTGCAAAGGATCTTATCGAATTAAAAGTCATTGATAAAATAATAAGAGAGCCTTTAGGAGGTGCCCATAACTCTCCAGAAAGAGCAGCAAAAATATTAAAGAAACATATTGAAAACAAAATTGAAGAACTTTCCAGGATCAGATGTGAAGAATTGGTAAAAATGAGATATGAAAAGTTTGAGAGCTTTGGTTTTTATGAGTAAATATTTTCAAAAACTGCATAAAAATAAAAATTTTCAAACAGGCACAAATAATATTATCTTAATCAGTTTCCCACAATAACAAGTAGCTTTTCAGACGCAGAAATAAAATTGCCGCTTTCCGGGTACTGGGACAGAACAGTATTTTTCTGGATAGTGTGCATAACTGCAGAATATCCTATTTCATAGTTAATGCCCATACTTTCCAAAATAGAAACTGCATTTTCAAGATTTAGTTTAGTGATATCAGGGACTTCAATCATCTCCTCGCTTGTAGAAATAAAAATCCTTATAAGACTTCCCTGAGCAGCTTCTGTTCCGGGTAAAGGAGAAGTATTGACCACTGTGCCAGGAGCCAGAGTGCCAGCCGGTATCTTTTCTGTTATTGTTTCAAAGCCCAGAGATTCAAGTGAAGATATCGCCAGTATAAAATCATATCCTTTTAAATCAGGGATGAGAACCATTTCTTTTCCTGAACTGACATGCAGAATTATTCTTTCATCAAAACCGGCAGTTTCTGATCGTCCTGGTTCATGCCTGATGATTATATCTTTCGGAAAGAAATCAGAAGATTCCCATTTTAATTCCAGATCATCAAATCCGAGATCATTAAGTATTTTTCGTCCTTCCTCAATATTCAGCCCCATAAGATTAGGCAGTATGGCTGAAGAAACTTGTTCCTGGCCCATGCTGACCCTGACTTTTATTTCTGTATCTTTTTTAACATCTTTCCCTTCGGAGGGTGCCTGATTTATTATATAGCCTTCAGGTATGCTGCTATTATATTCTTCATCTTCTATTTTTATTTTAAGCTCAATTGATTGGAGCATCTTTTCAGCATCAGTGTACTTCATATTTGTAACATAAGGAACCCTGACAAGCTCTATGCGATTTTTCAGTGCATTATAATTTATTAATGACCAGACTGATAATGCCAGAAAGGCAGCTAAAACAGGGAATATTACTGACCAGGTAAGTACTAAAGTTTTTCTGGTGTTTTTTCTGAAAGAATCTTCCAGTGCTTTTTCTTCCTTTTCATCGCCTGAGAATTTTTTATTCTTTTCACTGACCTTTGGGGAAAATTTGAAATATCCTATTTTTTTTATAACATTATTTTGTTTGGATTCTTCTTTTCCTTTTCTTTCTTCATCTGCCAGAGGCTTTCCCTTAAGAAAATTTATTAAATCAGATTTTAAATCAGTAGCGCTTTCATAACGTCTTGAAGTATCTTTCTCCAGACATTTCAATACTATTTTTTCAATTTTTCCAGGAACTTCCGGAACAAGTATCGAGGGCTTTACAGGTTTTTCATTTATATGCTTTAAACTTATGTCTATTGAATTTTCCCCCCTGAACGGAACATCTGCTGTAAGCATTTCATAAATTACTATACCAAGAGAATAAAGGTCTGTTGCATAACTCAGTATTTTCCCCTGAGCCTGTTCCGGAGAAATGTAATAAGAAGTACCCAGAATATTTAAGGTCTTCGTATTGTCTTCAAGCAGAGATTTTGCTATGCCGAAATCAGTTATTTTTACAGTTCCGTCTGATGTTACAATTATGTTCTGCGGTTTGATATCTCTGTGGATCAGGTTGTTTTTATGGGCGACTTCGAGAGCTTTACATATCTGTATAGAATATTTTGCAGCAGTTGAAGCATTAATTATTCCCTGTTTTTCTATAATATCCGCAAGACTTGAGCCTTCCACATATTCCATGCAAATGAAATAAGATCCCTCAAACTGTCCCCAGTCAAATATTGAGACTATATTGGGATCATTTAATCTTGCAAGTATCTGGGCTTCTTTTTTAAATCTTACTACAAAATTTCTATCACTTGCATAAAGACGGGATAAAATTTTGATGGCAACTTTTCTTCGAAGTTTTATATCGTTTGCAAGATAAACATCGGCGGAACCACCGCTGCCAATTTTTTCAATTATTTCATATCTTTCTGCAAGAAATGTTCCTATCATAACAAACTTTTCTTTTAATTTTTAATGACAATGACAGTAATATTGTCATTGCCTCCGTTTTTAATCGCTTTTTTTACAAGGTTTTCTGCAATCTCTTTTGAAGTTTTGTGCTTTGATTTTTCCAAGATCTTTTTTATTGAATCATCATAAACCATGGAACTTAAACCGTCTGAGCAGATAAATGCTACATCATCTTTTAAAAGATCGAATTTAAAACATTCAAGGGTGGATATATCATTTTCACCTATTATTCCTGTAAGGTAATTTCTCTGAGGATGAGAGAACATTTCTTCATACGTTATAGCTCCTTTTTTATAAAGGGCAAAAACAAAAGTGTGATCTTCGGTAAGAAGATTAAGTTCAGAATTTCTGAACAGGTAAAGCCTGCTGTCTCCCACATGGACCACATAACCTTTTTCATTTTCTATAAACAGGCATGTAAAAGTAGTACCCATTCCGCTATATTCTTCATTTTCAAGCCCCATCCTGTATATTTTGCTGTTAGCGTATTCAATACTCTCAATTAGGATTTTCTGAATTTTGTCAGCAGTGTTATTTTTGGAAATTATTTTTGAAAGATTATTTGGTTTTTCTACCTGTTCTTTTTTTTTATCTTTATTAATCCTGCTTGATAGAAGCTCATTAAAATGCTCAACAAAGTATTTAACTGCATATCTGCTGGCTATTTCTCCTGCATTATGTCCTCCCATGCCGTCTGCAACAATCATTAAATTATTTTCTGCATGGTAGAAGTCTTCATTAGAAGCTCTGAGTTTTCCTATATCGCTTAATGCATAATATTCCATAAGAAACATTATAGTTAAATAAACAGAGTATGAGAAATAAATTATTAAAGATAGTAAAATTCCATATAGAAGGTAAAAATAAAGAAAAGATCATTTATTTTCTAATATTTCTTTCAAAACCACTGCATTATTATGCATTTCATCTTTTGAACCATAAAGAAGTGTTATTACTCTGTGCTGATGCTCCAATTTTTTAATTTCATCGATAAGATCCTGTTTTTCTTTAAGCTCATTCCTGTATTCTTCCTTAAAATCATCCCATTTTTCTGCTTTATGAGCAAAATACTTTCTCAGGACATTGCTTGGGGCAATATCCTTTAACCAGGTATCTGTTTTTGTTTTTTCTTTAGACAATCCTCTGGGCCATATTCTGTCGACCAGGATCCTGAAACCGTCTTTCTCATCGTATTGTTCATATACNNNCCAGTATAACATTTGGAAAAAATTTTTAGTACTTTAATGATTATGGACACTTTTATTGAAAATTTTATTATACCTGTTTTACATCCGTTCAGACTGGATCTTACAGTGTGGGCTTTGAAAAGAACTCCGGAAAATCATATGGAATCCTGGGATGGAAATAAATATTCACGGGTTCTTTTGATTAAAAATACTATTTGCAGAATCGAAGTTATTCAAAATGACATAAAGCTGGAAGTAAAAGTAACAAGCAATCGGAAAATTGAAAATATTGATAAGATAATTTTCTCAAAGTTGAAAAATATGCTGGGGATAGAAAAAAATTTAAATTGTTTTTACAAGATGTCTTTTAGAGATAACCGCCTCAAATTACTTTCTGAAAAATTCAGGGGTTTCAGACCACCCTTTTTCCCAATGTTTTTGAAGCCGAAATAAATGCTATTTCATGTCAGCAGTTAAGCCTGAGGTTTAGAATTACATTACTAAACAAATTATCTCAAAGATATGGCCAGAAGTTTGAAGAAAAACATTTCCGAAATTTTGCATTTCCCGGTCCCGGGAACTTAAAAGATATATCCCTAAAAGAAATGAAAAAAATGGGTTTCAGCTTTAACAAGGCCAGAGCTATAAAAGAGCTGGCAGCAGCCGTTTTTGAGAAAAAAATTGATTTGACGATAATAAAAAAAATGCCTGATGAGGAAGTAAAGAAAATTACTTCATCCTGGAACCCATATGCCGACGTGGTATATTTTCATTTACTGTTAAATAAATTGGAAAAAATGGGGGCTATATAAATATTTTTTAAATCAAAGGTAAAAATTTTTATTTTTTTCATTACATAAGATTGATTTCGATGACAGGCTGACACCGGAAAGATGGGGCAGCGCAGATGAAACTGCATAGTCTTCAGATTATCAGTATTACTGTTTTTAAGAAAATAAGCTATTTGTTTGATATTATTCCGTATCAATATTATTAAAATAGCGCACTAAATTATTGGTAAAAAAGCCTTAATTTTATATAATACAAAAGAATATCTTTTTAACATTGTTTTTGCTAAAATTTAGCACAGTCGGGCGGATGGCGGAATTGGCAGACGCGCTAGGTTCAGGACCTAGTGTTCGCAAGGACATGGGGGTTCAAGTCCCCCTTCGCCCACCATTGATATTATAGTAAAAAGATTAGGGTAAAGTATTAAAAATATGCCATAAGTGCATATTTTTTGGGACTTGAAAGGACGGATTGAATGTAATGAAAGAGTCCGCGTCTCTGCAGCGAGTGAAGCGAGACGAAAGAACAAGTCCCCCTTCGCCCACCATTAATATTGATTTGATTAAACAGAGCTTGTATTGCTCTCATTTTTTCTCCGGAGAGAATTAATTGGAAAAGAAAAGCAGAAAAGAACCCATTATTACTTTGATAATAATGCTTATTATAGCAGCAGTTATTGTAAGCTGGATAACCGGACTGTGGAGTTGTGAAAATGGCAAGAAAAATTTAAATGAACAGAAAAAATTATCTATTGCAGACTATGTAAATTCAGTTTCAGTTTTAATTCAGCATTCAAACAAGACAGCTGTCAATTATTTTATCCTTATTAATCAGGTAAAAGATATAACAAGAGAAGAACTTGACAAGAATCTCTCAGATATAATCGAAGAAAGCAAGATAAACCTTCAAAACTGTGATGAGATGAATCCACCTGAATCTTTTGAGGTTGCCCACGGGTATCTTAAGCTGGTTCTTGATTTAAGGACAAAAGCATATGAAAACTTCAAGCCTGCTCTTTTTAATGCCTTGCAGAATATCGGTGAAGAAATAGCTGTATCTCAAATTACAAATTCATTTCTTAATATGTATATGAGTGATGAAATATACAAATATTTTCAGGACGAAATAAAAACAGCAGGAGAAAATATCGAAATCAATAATCTTACGATTTTAAGCTCAAAGATTCTTAAGGAAAATGAGCTGATAGATCCTGAGAATGTCGCTAAATTTATAAACGATATTAAAACCGTGGCCAGCCTTCAGGAAAGAAGAGGAATGGCTTTGATAACTGATTCTATTGAATTTAATCCACGCATCATAAATCAGCAGGGCGAATATCTTATTCTTGCCAAGGGTAATGAAGTGAGTGTTACAATGATAGTTGAAAACCAGGGTAATGTTTCTGAAAAAGATGTAATAGTAGTAATGAGCTACAGCACCGAAGACAATCCCAAAGCAGACGAAAAAACATATACAATTGCTTCAATTGAGCCTTCTGAACAAAAATCAGTTACCATATCAGGATTTCAGGCATTCCCGGGATTAAGATGCAGTATGTCTATTGAGGTAAAACCTGTTCAGGGAGAAAGTGTTCTTACAAATAATACTGCTTCGTATAAATTTATGGTTGAGAAATAGAAAAGATCATTATATTCTGAATCCCTTGAATTTTTTTTAAGGTAAAATCTAAAAATTTTACTTATTTATGATTTCATATATAATATTTTAAGCATTTGCATAATTGTAATTATTTGTTATAAAATTTCTTAATAATGAATGAAGAAAAAAATAAGATATACACATTAATCATATATTCCGGACCAAAGGACAGGATAAAGAAGCTTTCTTTCTCCCAGAATCTTTTAAGGTTTATTTATGTTTTTGTAATCATAGTGGTTGCAGCAGTAGCTATCCTTGTTTCAAATCTTTATATAACCAGGCAGAAACTTAATGAAAAGATTGCCGAGATAGAGAGAATCGAGTACAAAATAAACTATAAAGAAGTAGAGCTTGTAAATCTTGAAAAAAAGACAAGTGAGATACAGTCAAAGACAAAATTACTGGAGAATTACCTGAAAGAAGTTGAAGAGCTCGACAAACTGGTAAGAAATATTACAGGACAGGGTGGTTATGAAGGAGAAGTGACTATTTACGATAACGGACTTAATGCCGATTTGGAATTATTAACTGATCCTGATGAAATTTTTTATTATACCCTTGATCAGGAAGAAGAGCTTGAAGATATAAGTTCAATGCTTGATGACCTTTTAAGCAAAGCTCCTGATCTTGCTGTAAGTCTTGAAAATGATAAGAAAAATATGGAAGACTATATATATGTCATGGAGCATACACCTTCAATATGGCCTACATGGGGAAGAACTACTTCTACTTTTAACGAAAGAAGATGGGGCAGCATACATAAAGGTCTTGATATAGCAAACAGTACCGGAATACCTATTTCAGCGACTGCATCAGGTGTAGTTATTTATTCTGGCTGGCATAGCGGATATGGCAAAAAAGTTGTTATTTATCATATGGATAAATATACGACAGTCTACGCTCATTTAAATGATATATATGTAAATGTCGGAGACAAGGTTACGCAGGGCCAGATAATAGGAGAAATGGGAAGTACCGGAAGGAGCACAGGTCCTCACCTGCATTATGAAGTATATGTTAACGGAGTTCCGCATAATCCTAAAGATTTTCTTCCCTAGACATATTCTCCTTAATTAATAATCATAATATTTTTTTAAAAAACAAGTCATGAAAAAAATATCGTATCTTGGACCAAGAGGCACATTTACCGAAGAAGCACTTTTTAGCTTTTATGAGAATACCGGAGAAATAACAGCAGAACCACTGGGGACAATAGTAGAAGTAATTAAAAGCATAGACAGAGGTGATTCTGATGAAGGCCTTATACCTATTGAAAACTCGCTTGAAGGTTCGGTTAATATTACTCAGGATATTCTTACTTTCGAGAGTGAAGCCAAAATAATAAGGGAAATCACCATACCTATCAGGCATTATCTGATCGGCAAAAAAAATGCCAGTTTGAAAAAAATCAAGAAAGTGATTTCACACCCTCATGCAACTGCTCAGTGCAGATCTTTTTTAAACAATAAGCTGCCTGGTGTGGAAATAGTTGCTGCCAACAGCACAGCTGAGGCAGTAAAAAAAATACTGGATTTTGATGATGATTTTGCTGCCATAGGCACAAAAGTTGCTGCAGAGCTTTATGGTCTTCATATTATGGAGAAGGATATAGAGGATTCCAGAGATAATAAAACAAGGTTTGTTTTTATTGGGAATTATATTCCGCAAAAAACCGGGCAGGATAAGACTTCAATAGTCTGTTTCCTGAAAAAAGACAAACCTGGAAGCCTGTATAAGATATTGAAAGAATTTGCAGACAGAGAAATAAATCTGACAAAAATAGAATCAAGACCTGCAAGAAAAAATATAGGAGACTATGTTTTTATGATAGATCTTGAAGGTCATCTGCATGAAAAGAAAGTTTTTGAAGGTATCGAATCTTTAAGGCGAAATGTATATATGATAAAAATACTTGGTTCTTATCCTGTATGGAAAGAATCATAAAAATTGTAAATAAGGATAATCGGGAGAAAAGAATTGATAGATATTGATTTATTCAGGAAAAATCCTGAAATCTTCAGAGAAGAAATAAAGAAAAGAAATATGAAGATAAATATTGATGAGGATCTTGAGTTTGACGCTGCCAGAAGAAAGCTTATTTCTGAGGTTGATGAATTAAGAGCTTTAAAAAATGAAAATTCCAAGAAAATGCCAAAACTTTCAGGCAGTGAAAGAGAGCTTGCAATATCAGAAATGAAAAAAATAAATGAACGTCTTGACAGTATGGAAAAAGAGTTGCAGGAGAAGAATGAGGATTTTAATTCAAGACTTGCCAATTATCCCAATATCTCACACAAAACAGCTCCGGTCGGCAGGGATGAAAATGATAACGTACCCATATTTTTTTATGGCAATAAACCAGAATTTGATTTTGAAATTAAAAATCATATAGAACTTGGAAAGTCACTTGATATTTTAGACGATGAAAAAGGCGCCCAGGTAAGTGGTGCAAGATTTGTATATTTAAAAAATGAGGCAGTTTTTCTTGAATTTGCATTAATCAATTATGTCTTAAATATACTTTATTCTAAAGGTTTTTCTCCAGTAATACCTCCTGTCCTTGTAAAAGAAAGAGCTATGTACGGGACAGGTTTTCTGCCAGCAGAGAAAAATCAGTACTACAAGATAGAATCTGATGAACTTTATCTTGTGGGAACTGCTGAAGTCCCTCTGTGCAGTTATCATGCAGATGATATCCTGGAAATGAATTCTCTTCCAGTAAAATACTGTGGCTTTTCAACCTGTTTCAGAAGGGAAGCCGGAAGCTACGGTAAAGACATGGGAGGAATGTTCCGCGTTCATCAGTTTGATAAAATTGAGATGTTTATTTTTTCGCGTCCTGAAAACTCATGGGATGATTATGAATTTTTAAGAGAAACTCTTGAAGAAATATTCAGAGGGCTTGGTTTTCACTATAGGATACTTAATATGTGCACCGGCGATATCGGTAGCCCTAATGCCAAAAAGTATGATCTTGAAGCATGGCTGCCAGGCCAGGGAGCATACAGAGAACTTGCTTCATGCAGCAATGATACAGACTATCAGGCAAGAAGATTAAACATAAAGTATAAAGATAATGATAACAATAAGGATTTTGTCCATACGATGAACAGCACCGCCTGTGCGGTAGGAAGGACTCTTATTGCTATATACGAGAATTACCAGGACTCAAAAGGTAATATAAGAATTCCTGAAGTTCTTCTGCCTTATATGAATGGCATTGAGATAATATCTGCTAAGAAAAAATAATCCTCATAATTATTTAAGTATTTTATTTTATTTAAGTATTTTTTTTATTATAATAGTTCTCTGCCGGAGAGGTGGCAGAGCGGTTGAATGCGGCGGTCTTGAAAACCGTTGAGGGTTTGTGCCCTCCGTGAGTTCGAATCTCACCCTCTCCGCCATTCTATAATTATCTTTGGTAATATCGCTGAATTTAAATTTATTATTTGAAAAATAATATTTTTGCGCCCGTAGCTCAACTGGATAGAGCGTCGGACTACGAATCCGCAGGCTGGGGGTTCGAATCCCTCCGGGTGCGCCATACTTTAGAAATTTGGATTTGACTATACCGGAGAGTTAAAATATGCCGGTGACATATTTTAACCGGGATTCGAAAGGACGGACTGAGTGTATGCGAAGGAGTCCGCGGCTCTGCAGCGAATCGAAGATGAGACGAAAGACCGAATCCCTCCGGGTGCGCCAGATAAAAAGATATTTATGAGACTGATGATTTGCAAATTACTGAAAATTGCCAGGGATCTTCTTTATTTAAAGAGCCTTTCTTTAGTGACCCTGAAGGAGTCCGCAGTATGAAATGGCAGAATGTGTATATATTCATCAGCTCAACCTTCAATGACATGCATGCTGAACGTGACTATCTGATAAAACATGTATTCCCTGAACTTTCCGAGTGGTGCGAAAAAAGAAAGCTTAATCTTGTAGACATAGATCTCCGCTGGGGCGTTACCAGTGCTGATTCGGAGGCAAAAAATACAGTACTTGCCTGTCTGAAAAATATAGATAAATGCCGCCCTTTCTTTCTTTGTTTTCTGGGACAGCGTCGTGGATGGGTGCCGTCTCAGGAAGATATCGGCCTAAAGACTATTCAGGATTATCCTGGAATTGAACCGTATATAGGTAAAAATTCTGTTACCGAAATGGAAATCGAACATGCGCTTCTTTCTCCGATGCGGCGTCTGATCGACAGGATGGAAGAAACTCCAAAGCCTGTTGACCATGCATTATTTTTCTTTAGAAATGATAATTTTACTTTACTCCTGAATGAGAAGCAAAAGAAAATCTATACAAATACTGCAGAAAAAGACAAAGTCGCAGCTGATAATGAATTAGAAAATTTTAAAAAAAGAGTGCGACAATTCGGAAGCAGCATTACTGAATATGACTGTCGCTGGGAGAAAAGCATCATTACTGCCGAGCTTTTAAGCGAAAATGCTGAGGCAGCAAATGGAAGACTAGTAGATTTTACAGCATGCGGAAAACCTCTAAAAGATATTATTATTGGTAAGTTAAAGGCAGAGATTGAGAAGGAATTTCCGGACAACGCTTTTACAAACATACAGACAGCGCTGGAAGCTGATTTGGAACAGCAGGCCAATTTTATTGAACAAAATCGCGAAGGATTTATTTCACGTGAAGGCGATTTTGATATATTGAACAAATATATAGATAGCAAAAGCAACGGACTGCTTTTACTGACTGCTCCTGCCGGTCTTGGCAAGACTATGCTTCTGGCAAATTATGCAGATAGGATTGCCGGAAGGAAACAAAAGATATATGCCCGTTTTTGCGGTGCTTCAGATATGACGTCTGATATGTATAGTTTGTGGAAGAGCATTTTTGACGAAGCAAATATAAAAATTCCACCTGTTCCTGATGAGCTGAGGCTGGAAATGGATAAATTGCTGGAAAAACTTGCAGGGCAGGGAAGCTGTACTATTCTTATTGATGGAATCAATCAAATGCCTGACGGGCTTGATATGCTGACATGGCTGCCCCGAACCCTGCCGGAAGGAATACGAATGATTATAAGCCTTAAAGAGGACCAAATATCTGCACCATATATAGCTGTGCTTAAAAATGACAGCAATGTAATACAGACATCTTTACGTCCATTTACAGAAGATTCAGATAAATTTGCTCTCATCACAGCATTTCTGGAAAAATATCTGAAAGCACTGGACGACGAACATATATCTGCTATCTGTAATCTGCCTGCATCTGAAAATCCATTATATCTGAAGGTGGTATTATCAGAACTGCGTGTTTTCGGGGCATTCAGGCAGCTTGAAAATGAAATCAGGCGTTTTGGCAGAAATCCGATGGATGCTTTTGCAAGTATCCTGGAGAGACTTGAGAATGATGCAGCTTACTCTGCAATAGAACCTGAAAAAGCAGTACCATTTTTATTCGGGCTTCTTTCATGTGCAAGAAAGGGTCTTTCCGAAGATGAACTGGCTTTTTGTTTCAGACAGGAGTTTACGGGCATTTCTGAAGATGATATAAGAAATGTCATAAGACTGTATATCCGTCAGCTCCGTCCTTTTCTTGCAAGGCGTGAGGGTAGAACGGATTTTTTGTATGAAAGTTTTATGCTTGCAGCAAAAAACAGATATTTCTGTAAAATAAACCATTTTCACTCCTGCCTTGCCGGATGTTTTAGCAGTTATGCAGATCCTGATAATGATTTTCACTTCGAAGGAAAGACTGCACGTTCTTTTTTTGAACTTCCATATCATATATATAATGCCGGAGATAATGAAACTCTTGAAAAAATGTTAGGTAATTATTGCTGGATATACAACAAGACCAGGATGTGCGGAATTTTTGCTGTAATTAGCGACTACGAATATGTAGGAGGAGATAATTCAGAATACCACATACGTCTGATTAGAGACAGCCTCGTTCTTTCAGCCCATGTGCTGGATGAAGATTACAGACAGCTGCCATCCCAGTTATGGGGAAGACTTGCTGATACAGATCAAGAGAAAGTAAAGGATTTGCTTTTTGCTGCCAAAGAGCAGACAAAAGGGATATGGCTTCGCCCTGTGCACACCTGTCTTAATACTCCTGGCGGAGCGCTTCTCAGAATGCTTGCCGGACATACCGGACGGATAAACGACATTACAGCAAACGGTTCAATGTTAATTACAGCTTCCTGGGATAAGACGATTAGGATATGGGATGGAGAAACCTTTTTGTGTAAGAAAATTCTCAACGGACATAAAGAAATAATAAATTTGATAGTTGTTCATGGAGACAGGCTGTTCTCATATAGTGAAAATGAAAAGTGCATAAAAGTATGGGATCTGAAAAGTTTTATATGCATAAAAGATATCGATCTCTCACCATTCTGGGATGATGCAAAGATGAACGGTTCTTTTATGGGGATTTACGAAAATGAGCTGTTTTTAAGAGTAAAAAACAAAATATTATTCTTTAATGTAAAGTCATTTGAGCTGATAAAAATAGTCCCATGGCATGAAGATGGCGGGATAGGAAGCAAAATTTATACAGTTTTGATAAATGGAAGTTTTTATTCCTGCTGGAAGATGATAGGTATCAATGTTTCTAAAAATACTGAAATAGCTGTAAGTAATGCCGACACTGGAGAAAAAACAAACTTTTTTAAAATAGGGCAGGTTGATTTTCAGCATTTGTCAGATGCCGGAGATAATATGCTGGCTGTCTGTGCCGGAAGCGAGATACAACTCTGGAATGTTAAAAACGGAGAATGTATGTGGAAGAAAAATACTTTTCTTGGCAGGTACAGTGTACGCTGGAAAGACAAACTGATTGTATCGGTAATGGGAGGCTATAATGTGCTTGATTTAAAAACAGGAGATATTGTAAAACGTTTCGGTAGTGCTGAAGCAGTTTCTCTTATTACCGGGATGGCAGCAATCGGCAACAGATTGTTTACAATCCATTCTGACGAAAGAGTACGCGTGTGGGACCTGGCAAAAGATTACAGCAGAGTTTCTTTTTCCAATGCTTTCGGTATGCAGAAAATAATCGGCAATAACGGAAGATTTATAGCAACTTCTTATCTTCAACCGGTAAATATTTATGATATAAAAACTGGTGAATGTATTATCAGGCTGAATGGACATACAACTTCACCCAATAAGGCAGTTTTTGACGGGGAGCATATAATAACCGGTACATCATCAGGGGAAATAAAGGTATGGGAAACGCAGTCAGGAAAATGCATACAAACCATGCAGGGACCTTCCAGGAATCTGGGAAGCCTTGAGTTTTATAAGGATTATATTATTGCAGTTCCTTATTTTATAACAAGTGATACAGTAATGTTTTTTAATAAATACACCGGGGAGAATATACGTGAACTGCGGGGAATACAGGCTGAAAAATCCATTCTTTATAAAGACATCCTGCTTATATATACCGGAACGGGAAAAGACAAACTGGTAATTAAAACAGAAGCATTTGACTGCAATACAGGCGGACATAAATATACGCTTTCAAATGATATACTTGTCACATGGATAATAGTCAAAGACAGCCTTCTTACAGTACCGGTCAGCCTTAAAAAGAATATCCGGATATATGATATTGCATCAGGAGATGAGACTTCATGTTTTTCTGTATCCGGACTTATAAGCAATACTGTTGATAAAGATAATATGTATGTCAATAGCGCCAGGGTGTATCAGGACAAGCTGGTCATGAATATTGCAGATAAAAACAGGCATGTAATGACCATTGCCATAAAAATTCAGACTAATGAACTGCTATACTCATTTGATTCACATGGAGATACTGCAGCTTTGCTGGAGATAAAAAACGGTATTATCCATACTGCTTCAGATGACAAAACCATAAAGCTCTGGGATATTTCAGGAAAGTTACTGACAATCTTCAGTCCGGATTCCAAACCGCAAAGCTTTTGTTCTGATGATAAAAATACAGTTATAGTCGCTGATACTGAAAGCAGGATTCTGCAGTGGCTTGCAATTGAAAACCTAGAATGACATTATCAGCATAGGTTTTCAGTTTCATATTTTGCAGATGTATAAATTATTTAAGGCATGCTCCTGTTTTTTAAGAGTTTAAAATAGAAAGGTAGTTAATGAAAAACTTACAAAAATATGTAAATCATTTTTTTGATGACCTGGAAGTATTTGAAGATGTTGCCAGAGGCCATGCATACAAAGCCTATATCCGCCAGGCTGTCCTTGAATTTCTTGAAAATGAATCAAAAAAAACTGCTTTTGCAGTGTATGAAGCTTTTTTTGACAGTTACCGTATTACTCTTAAAGGAGAAAAGAATCCTTTTATTGATCTTCTTGATATGCTTCGCAGTTATGAGGAAAACGCTGCTACTCTTATCGACAAACAGAGAGACCATTACATACATTCAGTCAATGTTTTCATCCTTGGGTTATGCATTTATATAAGCAACTCCGGCTATCGTTCTGTTTTCAATTCTATTGTTATGAATAAAAATGATTATATGTATTCTTATGATACCAGGCATGAAGAGTTCTTTTATCGTTGGGGTCTTGCTTCACTTTTTCATGATGTAGGTTACCCGGTAGAAATAATAGGCAGGCAGATAAGCAAATTCATCGATTTTGCCACTTCAGCTGACGGCAGAACAGGTATGGTAAAGTCTCATCTGGAGTTTGAAAATTTTGAAGAACTTAACTCAATCGCAGAAGTCGTATCCAAAAGAGAATTCACAAAATCTTATTTTGAGAAACATGAAAGCTGTGTGTATATAGATCTGCTAAAACCTATTGACCTGCTTGCCCACAAACTACATATATCTCTTGATGTAAATTTAAAGGATATAAAAGATGCCCTGGACAATTTTGTTGCAGTTATGGCTAAAAGCGGTTTTATAGACCATGGCTATTATAGTTCGATAATAATTCTTAAATGGTATGGCTTTCTTATTCAAAGCTGCAAATATAACTATGAGTACTTTTTTTACCCCGTCCTTGACAGTGCAAGTGCAATACTTCTTCATAATTATTATAAAAATGCAATCATGAGACCACCTTTTTCAAAAGAGAGGCTATCTCCTTTCAGGCACCCGATAGCATACATGCTTATTCTTTGTGACGAGCTTCAGGAATGGAACAGGGAAGCTTACGGAATAATTGACAAAAAATGTTCTCATGCGGCTGAGGCGGTTTTTATGGTCTCAGACAAGCATCTTGATATTACATATATCTCTGAAAAAGGAGAATTACCTGCAGGATTTTCAGAAAAGAAAGAAGAACTTTTAAACAATCTTCTGGACTTGAATTCTTTGTTTCCAGAAGGTTTTTCAGCAGGCTGCGAGGCGATGGACAGGCTTACTTTATTATCAGGTGATTTGAAAAATGAAGATAAAATAACCCCCAGGCCCCTTCTTGATAATCTTGAGAAACTGGCGATTGCAATACATGATTTGTTTAACAAGAAACAGCTGGAAAGATATCCGGGCAAACCTCTGGGATATCTATCTTTTGAAGATCTTCCTGATACATTAAAATATTCCAATTTGCGCCAGGCAAAAGGAATCACTGAAAAACTTAAGCTGATCGGTTGTGAAATGAAGCCAAAAGGCAGTGTAGGGGAGATAATCAAAGAGATACCAGCAGACCTGGTGGAAGCCCTTGCAGTATTTGAGCACGAAGAATGGATAAAGGAAAGAACGGGGAATGGGTGGAAATACGGCAGACAGAAAGATATTGGAAAAAAGATAAGTCCTTATATTATAGAATATGAAAAACTGCCGGAAGAAATAAAAGAACTTGACAGGGACGCGATACGCAATATTCCTGAATTACTTGAAATGATAGGGATGAATATTTACAGAAAGTAATGATATAATGAGCCTGGCCGTCTCAGCAGATGTTTATGAAACAGATAATCGAAATGTTTTTCAAAGAGTTCGTATCATTAAAAGGTATAACACAATTTTTAATCAGTTCAATTAAAATAATAAATAATATATTAGTAACGAAAAGATAAGATAATGAAAAACATTAAAAAAATGGGGAAGGACTATTGTTATGGAAATCAGGAAAGCTGGTAAAAATGATCTGGCTGGCATACTCAGGCTTTACAGCCAGATGCATAATATTGAAGTGCCGGCAATAAATGATGACATTAAAAATGTATGGAAACGTATTCTTGAATATAAGGATCAGCATGTCATTGTAGGGATAAAGGATGGAACAATCATAGCAACCTGTGTAATAATCATTGTCCCCAACCTTACCCATGAACAAAAACCATACGCTTTTATTGAAAACGTGGTAACAGATGAAAACCACAGGAAAAAAGGTTTTGCTTCACAGATCCTTGAGTATGCCAGGGAAATAGCAGTAAGAGAGAATTGCTATAAAATAATGCTTCTTACCAGCTCGAAGGAAGATAGCGTAATGCGGTTTTATGAAAAAGCCGGATACAACCGTAATGACAAAACAGCATTTATACAATGGCTGTAATAGCTTTCCAAATCCGCCAACCAGGATCAATATGTTTAAAAGATAGTTTACGCATTATTAATAATTTTATTTTATTGATATTCTTAATAATTATGATCAGGCCATTTTTTATTTAGTTATATCAAATTAAATGGATTTTTCATTTTTTGTCAGTTAAGATTATTTTCTGTTCTTAATTAATAAAATTCTAATCAGGGATTATAAGAATGCATAAAAACAAAAAGATTTTTATCGGCTCAGATCATGCAGGATTTAAGTTAAAAGAAAAAATAAAGAGTTTTCTTTTAAATGAAGGTGTTAATTTTGAAGACGTGGGAGCACTGGATTTTAATCCTGAAGATGATTATCCTGACTTTGCAGCACTTGTTGCAAAAAAAGTTGCTGAGAATAGCGGGGCAGGAATACTTGTATGCAGCAGCGGGGTAGGCATGTGCATAACAGCAAACAAAATAAAGGGGATAAGAGCAATAAATGCTTTTAATGCAAAAATTGCGGAAATGTCCAGAATACATAATAATACAAATGTCCTGTGTCTTGGCCAGGACTACATAGAAGAGGAACTGGCAAAGAAAATAGTAAAGAGATGGCTTGAAACAGATTTTAGCGGAGCTGAAAGGCATCAGCGAAGAGTAGACAAAATAGCTGAATATGAAAAACAGGAGCAAGAGGCATAAGTGTTTGAAATAAGTATTTTATCTGCATTTGTAGCAGGTTTTTTATCATTCATATCACCATGCATTTTACCGCTTGTGCCGGTTTATATAAGTTTTATGTCCGCCAAAGTTGCGTTTGGACAGAACAGGAATATGAAACTATCCGAAAGGATGTTTTTGCTATTAAACAGCATATTTTTTGTACTTGGATTTACAGTTGTTTTTGTGATACTGGGCTCAACAGCAACTTTTTTCGGAAGATTGCTTCAGCAGTACTCAAACATCATAGCCCGGACAGGAGGGGCAATACTTATCATATTCGGTCTTCACTATATAGGTCTTTTTAAAATCCCGTTTTTAAACTTTGAAAAAAAATTAAATATTCCGGAAAGCGCCAAATTTAATTATCTTGGCTCTTTTCTTATAGGAATTATATTTGCATTCGGCTGGGTTCCCTGTGTGGGGATGATTCTTTCCGGTATCCTTATGATGGCAAGCAGGCTTGATACCTTATTTCAGGGGATAATGCTTTTGCTTGCTTATTCGCTCGGTCTTGGGATACCTTTTATCATATTCAGCATGTTCATAAGCCTTTTTACAAAGTTTTTCAAAAGAATAAACAGGCATATGAGGGTAATAATGATTATATCCGGCGTATTCCTTATACTGCTCGGAATTATATTCATTACCGGCAGTATGTTAAAAACTGTGGGTATTATCACTAAGTATCTTCCATTTTTAAATAAATTTACTTTTTAAAAGATGCTTTTTTATAAATTTATGCTATCATATTCTATTGTTTTTTTAGTATAATATTCTTTCTATGGAGGAGTGCAAGAGAGGCTGAATTGGGCCGCCTGCTAAGCGGTTAGGTGGGTGATTACCCGCCTCGAGGGTTCGAATCCCTCCTCCTCCGCCACTTGGGGACGTATAATTTGGCCCCTTACTGATAGAACTTCACAATCTTTATAAATTTTTGATTAAAATAATTATTATTTCTGATAAAATTATTTATTAATATTTTTAATATGATAAATAAAATACATACTGTTTTATATTTTATTTTTTATTTATTTATAATATTAATTATTCTTAATATTTTTTATTTAATTTTCCTATGCAAAAGAACCTGAAAAACTACACAATCCTATCCAAAATAGCTTCAGGGGGAATGAGCGAGGTATATCTTGCACAAGATAAAAACACAGGAATCAAAGTAGCCCTTAAAATACTGGACTCAAAGTTATCCATTGATCCGGAATACGTGCACCGCTTCAAGAAGGAAGCCTCAATATCATCCCAGCTGCTTCATAAGAACATAGTAAAGATACTGGACTACGGTACATTTAAAGAAAGCTACTACATAGCTTATGAATACATAGAAGGCATTACTCTTGATAAATATATAAAACAGAGGTCTCTTACGGTACCTGAAATAGAAAACATAGCAATACAGATACTTGAAGGCCTCTCATTTGCGCATTCAAAAAATATAGTGCACAGAGACATAAAACCCTCAAACATAATGATAGAAGACGGTACCGTAAAGATACTTGACTTCGGCATAGCAAAGCAGGAGCTTGCCTCTACTGTAACCAAGACAGGACTTTTTATGGGCTCTCCCCATTACGTTTCACCAGAGCAGATAGAAGGCCATGACATAGACTACCGTTCAGACATATATTCATTTGGTGTAGTGCTATATGAGATGATAGAAGGCAAAGTACCCTTTAGCTCAGATACCCCCTGGGGAATAATCAGGGCTCATCTTGACAAGAAAATACCAGAAAT
>DBPS01000014.1 GCA_002304935.1 Candidatus Humimicrobium oleiphilum
CGAGAGAGGTTCTCATTTAAAAGATTTTGCCCAGGATATAACTGAACTCTGCTTTAATTATCTGGACGCACCTCCAGTAGTTGTAGGAGCAAGAAACTGGATTACTCCTTCTTATGAATTGGAAAAATATTTCTTCCCTCAGCCAGAGTGGATCGTAGATGCTTTTCATGAAAAAATCATGCCCCTGAATGGCCATATTGCAAAAAATAATTTTTCAGATGAGGAAAAAATAAGAATATATAAAGAAGGCGTATAAAATAATTTTATAACTTCTCGGCTTTTTTATAAATTGCTTCTACTTCATCCTTTTTCACAAATATTCCCATAAGATAAGCAATTAATATTATTACCGGAATATTTATGGCAAGCCTTAGGAGGGCAAACTTAAATCCCAGGGTAGACATTTCAAATAAAAGCATCGGGATTTTTGTTGCTCCCCATGCTCCAAACAATATCATTATATTGGAAAATTTAACATGTTTTTTCATGAAAACTACTGCAATCGGAAATGCTGCATATAAGGGTCCGGCAGCAACTGTTCCGAATAAAAAAGCAAGGATAATACCTTTTATGCCCGAACCTTCCCCCATCAGTCTTACCATTGTCTCTTTTGGTATCCATACATCCAGAAGACCTATTATTATAAATATAGGTGGCAGAACCAGAAGCATTTCTTTAAAACTATAGGCTATAACATCAGCTGCTTTTACCCCCGCATCAAATTTAAAAATAAAAAGCAGACCCAGCAGAACAGCCGTTATTATAAAGAACAAATACTGTTTAAATGCTTTCTTTAAATTAAAATTCTTTTTATTATTTGTATTTTTATCCAATTAATCCAATCCTTAATTTTAATTCCAGATTTTAAGAATCAGCCCGATAAGGTATGCAACTCCAATCGACAAAACAAAAGAAATCACATTTCTTAATATGGCTGCTTTTTTACTGAAATATTTGATTTCCATGGGAAGAGTTACTACTCCCACCATCATAAGTGTCTGTACAAAAGCAGCAATCTGAATATAGCCTGCTCCACCTTCAAGAAGAAGCGCTGCCGTGGGAAAAGCTATAAAACCAGGAATAAGAGTTACCGCCCCTATCAGAGAAGCAAGCATTACTCCGAGCGGTCCTGAATTTTCACCTATTATACGGCTTATAATTTCTGTATCTAATAATGAAAGAATAAGCCCTACCAAAAATATAACTCCGAGAAGCATGGGGATTATATTTTTAAAAGATAGCCATGCTTTTAGTAAAGCCTGCCTGGTTTTCTGTCTGCTTTTTACAAGTGAGATTATCAGAAATATTAAGGCTGCTAAATATATTGCTCCATTAAATATATAATTGCTCAATCCTGTTTCCTTCTACTTGTTTAATTCATCGAATCTTTTAAGGAATATCTGTAAAATAATTGCGCTTTTTATTTTTTTATTTATAAAATCTTCCCGGAAATATTTTAAAAAATATCGGAAAAGTCTTAAATATGAAAAAAGATTTTAATATTAATAGAATGCTAGTTCAAAAGTCCCTGGATAATCAGTTCGGTTGCTTCATCTTCATCAAGCCCACGGGACATAAGAGTTTCCAACTGTTTTTTATCAACACTGCCAATCGAAGCTTCATGGGTAATATGAGCGGTTGCATTCCTGACTTCTACAATCGGGACAGCACTTGCTTTTCCATTGTCCTTTATAATTTCTTTGCAATCAACGTGTCCTCTTGAATGATCACCTGCAGCAATAAGTTTGTTAAAGATTTCTGCACTGGCATTATTCCGTACTGCCACTCTGGAAGTAAGCACGCCTTTTGAATTGCTGCCATTCAGATACCCGGTCTCCCTTATAATAATTCTGTCATCTTCTGTCCCGTTTATCCTTGCTGTCATTTCAATTATGGAATCGGAACCGCATTCAGACTCGATATCCATGTCAATAAGCCCTACCCTGCCTTTTACCAGCTCGAATTCGGTCTTGAATTTTGCTTCTTTTTCAAGGATCACTCTTGTTCTGGGAATCACCTTGACTCCGCCACTGTCACTATGTATATGTCTTTCAAAATATGAATATCTTGCTTTTTCACGCAGACGTATCTTTGCATCCATTTTATGAAGGACATCTTTTGCAACAGGAAAAACACAATGTGCAAGAAGTGATATTGATGCACCCTTTTCAATTTCAGCATCTATCTCAATATTTTGTACAGCATTTTCTGCAGTAACTCCAAAACAGAGATGGACCGGCTTTATTATTATTTTACCCTCTTTTACAACAAGCCTGACCCTGACACCGTCCTTTATGCTTTCTGTATTTATTTCAATTCCCTCTACGAGATTGGATGATATAACCTTATCTTTATTTATTACAAGCCTTGCCACACTGGGATCATGAATAACATCTTTTAAATCAGCTGCTTCATATAATATTTCTTCTCTTAACATCTTTTTTTATAATCTATTACTCTTTTGTAAACAGAATGAATTTATACATACCTCTCCAGCTCAGAAAAAAGAGGAATATTTTTATGAGCACAGGTAAGGCATTTGCCTTCAAAATATTTCCTGATTTTACTTACTCTTCCTTCATCCAGAAGTGTTCCACTGCAAAGCAGATAAGCATATTGAGCATTCTTTAAAACTTCCAGACTGTGTGTTATCAATATCACGGTAGCACCATTGTCGTGAAGATGCCTTATGGCTCCAAAAATATTATCAAGTGAAGCTACGTCTATTCCTGAATCAGGCTCATCCAGTATGACCAGCTCAGGCTGCATGGCTACTATTGATGCGAGTTCAAATTTTTTTCTTTCTCCCCCGCTCAGGCTTTTATCAATAATCCTGTCTGCATATTCCCGGTAATCAATGCCGAGAATAGATAATGCCTCTATTATGCTGTCTTCTTTTTTATCTTTTGAAGATGCCTTCATAAACTGCCTGATTTTAAGCCCTTCAAACCTCGCAGGTTCCTGCCATCCCATAGTTATTCCTAGCTTTGCTCTTTCATAAACCCCGAGTTCTTTAAGAGAAAGACCTTTATAGAAAATACCGCCTTCGAATTTTCTGTAACCGTCAAGCCCCATTACAGTCGAAGCAAATGTCGATTTCCCTGCACCATTAGGTCCAACCACTGCATGGATCTCGCTTCTTTTAAAAGTGAGATTCAGATTGTCCAGTATTTTCTTTCCGTTAAAAGAAAGTGTAAGATTTTCAGTTTTTAACAATGTTTCCATTACGATTCCTTATTATACAACTTTGCATTTTATATACGATTTGGAATTTTTGAAAGAAATTTAACAAATAATTATTGATAAAAGAAAAAAAGGAAAAAAATCAAAAAAAATATTAAACTTTATATAAGTTCGTCTCGCTTAAGATTTGGTACTTGAAATAGTTTTTTTAATAATAGTGCAATAAAAATAATTTTTTTCGGATCTAAGATTTTAAAATATTTTAATAAAGCAAAAGGAGTGCTGGTAATTTTGCCAAAATATATTGATGTCAGAAGCGATACTGTTACCTTTCCTACAGAAGAAATGCTTGATGCCATGAGAAATGCTGTTGTGGGTGATGATGTTTACGAGGATGATCCCACAGTAATTGAACTTGAAAAAAGGTCTGCCGGAATTCTTGGAAAGGAAGCTGCGGTTTTTGTTCCTTCAGGGACTTTTGCAAATCAGCTTGCAATAATGACCCATACTTCAAGAGGAAATGAAATAATAATCCCGGAAAGCAACCATATAGTCATCCATGAGGTTGGTGCAAGCGCAGTATTGTCTCAGGTACAGTTAAGAACAGTAAAAGATAATTTTGGAGAAATTGATATAAGTATTCTGGAAAAGGCAGTAAGGCTCTATGACATACATTTTCCGAAAACAGGTCTTATATGCATGGAAAATGCACATTCTTCAGGAAAAGTAGTTTCAATCAAAAATATGAAACAGGTTTATGAATTTGCTTCCAAACAAAATATTCCTGTTCATCTTGATGGTGCAAGGATTTTTAATGCTGCAATTGTTTTAAAAACAAAACCGGCAGAAATAGCGGGTTATTGTGATTCTGTAATGTTCTGTCTTTCCAAAGGACTTTGCTGTCCTATTGGTTCTGTTCTTGCAGGTTCTTATGATTTTATAAAAAGGGCACGTAAAAACAGGAAACTCATGGGTGGCGGTCTGAGGCAGGCAGGATATATCGCAGCACCTGGTCTTATTGCTCTTGAAAAAATGACAAAAAGGCTCGGCGAGGACCATGAATGCGCAAAATATCTGGCAGAAGGATTAGGCAAAATAGATGAAATCAATATCCTTGAAAATCAGCTGGATATAAATATGGTCTTCTTTACAATAAAAAAAGATAATTTTAATGAAATAGCTTTTATAGAATATCTGGGAAAAAATAATATAAAAATAAATCCATCAGAGGGCAGTGAATTTCGGTTTGTTACACACTACTGGATTAAAAAACAGAATGTTGACTACATGTTAGGAATTATAAAGAGATTCTTTGATAAATAATTAGAAATCCTGCACGTTAATTTCAAGATGTATAAGCAATGCTTTTTCAACCTGATTTATAATCTGCATTGAAATTTTACTTAATGGCTTTATTAATCTTTGCCTGTCAATTGTCCTTATCTGATTGCACTTGATTTTTGAATCTGATTTTAGTCCGGATTCATATTTTAAAATAGTTACTTCAAAAGGATATGCTCTTCCGACTGAAGAACTTATGGGGATAACAGTAATTGTGGAAGAAAATTCATTATTCTTATTATTCGATATGATTAATGCAGGTCTTGTCTTACCTATTTCCGCACCTTTAACAGGCTCAAGTGCTGTCAGCCATACTTCTCCTCTTTCAGGATATTTTTTTATGTTTTCAGAAAACTCAGTCATTCCGGCCAGCTTTCAAGAGTTGCATTTTCCCATTCTGCATTTATTTGCTTATTCTCGCTGTTTTCATTTTTATATCCTTCTGTCAGAAGGGTATCTGTTTCTGTTTTTTTGTCTTTTTTTATTTTCTCGATTACAGCTTCTGCTATAAATCTGCTTTTATTTTCATAAGCTTCCAAAGCTTCGGCAACTTTCTCTGGTAAAGTAATATTTAGTCTTTTCAAATTTTATCCCAGCCTGTTCAGATAATTAATGATACACCATATTATACATATTAATATGTGTATTATAAATACATAGCCAGATATTTACAAGCTTGCGGGTCTTTTCTTTTTTTGCGATTAAAGCTGGATAATTATTCACAGGTTCACACTTTTTCAGTGCTATCGATAATTGTAGATATAAAAATAATCCTTTATGTACAGATACAGTAAAATTACTATTAAAAAAGGAAGGCTGTTTTTAATCAGCCTTCCTTTTTATTAATCTTAATAAAGGTTCGCTCTTTTAAGCAACCCCTTTTTAAACCTTATTCTGCCATAAACTGTCCTGCGATTGCCTGGGCTACAAAAGCCACTGCAAATAAAACGCTTACAATTATCATCAAAGGATGTACTTCTCTCCATTTGCCTCTTAATAGTTTTATTACTGTATAGCTTATAAAACCAAATCCGATACCGTATGAAATATTGTAGGTAAAAGGCATAATAATGATTGTTAAAAATGCAGGTATTCCTACCTCTACATTCTTAAAATCTATTTTTGAGACTATTGACATCATTAAGAAGCCGACAACAATAAGAGCAGGTGCCGTAACGGGATACTTGAATACTCCTTCTGCAACCTGCACGCCTCCACCAACGACTGCAATAAGAGGCGCAAAGAATATTGAAAGTACAAATAATATGCCGGTGGTTATAGGCATCAGTCCGGTTCTGCCGCCTTCTGATACTCCTGATGCGCTTTCAATATATGTTGTTATAGAGCTTGCACCGAAAAGACCTCCGCCGACTGCTCCAAGTGAGTCAACAAGTAATACATTCCTAAGATTTGGAAGACTACCTTTTGAATCAAGCAGCTTGGCTTCTTCGCCGACACCGATTACTGTTCCCATGGTATCAAAAAAGTCAGACATAAACAGGGCAAAAACCATGACAATAGCTCCTATGTTCAGCATTCCCTTGGTCCATACCGCCCCGACAAGGTCAGCTTTAAAAAATGTTGAGAAACTTTCTGCAGAAGGCAGAGCAATGATCTGAGTCGGAAGTGGAATTACTTTTGTAATCATTCCAAGAACCGCTGTAGCTACGATTCCGATTAAAATGGCTCCTTTAACTTTATAAGCAAGAAGAACTATGGTCAGTATAAGTCCGAATAAAGCAAGTAAAGTTACTCCCGAGGTGAAGTCTCCAAGTGTTACCATGGTTGCTGCATCCGGTTTAACAAAACCAGCTTCCTGTGTTCCGATAAATGCTATGAATAACCCGATACCGACACCAATAGAGTATTTCAATTCCATAGGTATCGCACGCATTATCATTTGCCTTAAACCGGTAAAAACAAGAATAGTTACAATAATTCCTTCGATTACGACAATGCCCATTGCCTGCTGCCAGGTCAGTCCGAGTCCGAATATTATCGTAAACACAACTACTGCGTTTATTCCCATCCCTGAAGCTAGTGCAAATGGTGTATTTGTTACTATGCCCATCAGCATACTGAAAAATCCGGCACCGATACATGTTGCAACTATAGCTGCTTCATAGGGAACGCCTCCCTGGGATAATATTGCGGGATTTACGAATATTATGTAAGCCATGGTCATGAAGGTAGTTATACCTGCAATGATTTCTGTTCTTACACTTGTGTTCCTTTCCTTGAATTTGAAATAACTCAAATCTGCACCTCCCGTTTGTTTTTTAAATAAAGTCTTCAATAAAATAAAGAAAGAAAGTTAAATTAATTTTAATAAAGTAAGGGTTTTTTTAAAACATATTTATGTATTATTTTTATTTAAATTATAAAATTTATTTAACTTTATCTGAAAACTGTATTATTCCCGGTCATAAACAGACTTGTCGGCAACTGATAATATAAAATTAAAATACTTTATTTTTAATTTTTGTTTTTAAAAGTATAATTTATAGAATGGAAACTATAAAAGACTTTTTTACTTCTGCAAATTTTAAAAATTTCTGGATTAATTTTTACAATGGTTTTGAAAATGTCCTTGATTTTATTTTCGGTAAAATAAAATATGAGCCCATAAGAGAACTATTTTCAAATCCCTGGTTCTGGATAATTTTTGTGGCTCTTATTCTGTTGTCGATAATATTCAGGAGGCGCTAGCATTTCTGATTTCCTGATTTATTTATTTATAATAATAAAAATCCAGAAACATACTTTTCAACGGTTTTTCCTGATATAGGGGCATTTTTCTGCTATTTATTCTTTTTATAATTTTTGTATTCTGCAATCAGGAAAGCAGTCAGGGCGGCAGTAAAAATGCTGAAGAATATTATCAAACCTTTGTTTTCCCTGACTTTTTTACCGAATAAATGTAATTTTGAATTTTCTTTTTTTAAAAAATCCAGGAAATCTTCATCCAGGTAATCTTTTTCTTCATCTTTAAGATTTTCTATTCTTTCAATTATTTTTTCTTCAAGATTTTCCCCGGGTTTTACAGCAATGTCTTTTGCGATCTTTAAAATCTTACTTATCTTACTCATAAAAAACTGCCTTTTTATAAAAAAATTATTATTCTGCTATTTTGTCTTTGATTATTTTTCTGGCTCTGTGGATATTGGTTTTGACAGTTCCGACAGGCTTTTTTAATATTTCTGCTATTTCAAGATAGCTGTAATCCTGAAAATCCCTTAAAATCAAAGGTATTCTGTAATTCTCTTCAAGATTTACAACTATTTTTAATATTTCCCTGACCAGTTCTTTATCCTGAAAAAATTTTTCTATGTTCTGATTTGTTTCATATAAAACTACCTCTGAACCTTCTTCTATCATATTATCGAGGCTTACCTTTTTATTTGCAGCTTTTGATTTAATTCTTATTTTGTCAATGCATGTATTTACAGTCAGCTTTCTTATCCATGTTTTAAAACTGGAAAGACCCCTGAAACCTGAAATTGCAAGATATGCTTTTACAAATACTTCCTGGCTTATATCTTCAGCTTCATGTGAATCTCTTATCATAAAAAAAGCAGTTGTATAGACATATTTCGAATGTCTTCTTACAAGTTCTTCAAAAGCAGATTTATCTCCTTTCCTGCTTCGTGCCACAAGAATTTCGTCTTTGATTGTGCTGTCGTTTTTTGTATTGATTTTAATTTCCTCTTGCTGTGTTTCTGTTTTATGTTACTCAGTTTAATTAATGGCAGTAACCGGAGACTCGGCAAGAACCAGGGATAAATTAATAAATGTCCCGTTTCTGTATATCTCCACTTCAATTTTATCGTCTACATTATGCCTCAGCATCTGAGCATAAAGCTCAAAACTGGTTTTTATCTCCTCGCCATCAAATTTGGCAAGAACATCCCCTGCCCTGATTCCTGCCTGTTCTGCAGGATAACCTGAAAACACCTGAGCTATAAGAACACCGGGAACTTCTCCCTGGTTTGTGCTCATCTCTATGCCGATATAAGGGATCCTTGCTTTCCCATACCGGATTATCTGTTTTGCAATATTTACTGCAGTATCGCTTGGTATGGCAAATCCTATTCCGGCACTTGCTCCGCTTGGTGAAAATATAAGGTTATTGACTCCTATAACTTGTGCTGAAATATTTATAAGAGGCCCTCCACTATTCCCCGGATTGATTGCTGTATCAGTCTGTATAAGATCTACCATGGGAAGCATGTCGCTTGCAACTGTAATATCCCTGCCTTTCGCACTTACCACTCCGAATGTTACAGTCTGCTCTATTGCAAACGGACTTCCTATTGCAATTACCATTTCCCCCACCTTTACATTTTTAATTGATGTAAAGCTTGCTTTCTTTAAGCCCGAAGCTTCTATTTTTACTACTGCAATATCCGTATCTTTGTTAAAACCTACTAGCTCTGCTTTATACTCTTTCTCCTCAATTGTCCTAACTATTATCTCGTCCGCACCGGAAACAACATGCTCATTTGTAATTATATAACCATCTTCTGTATATATTATTCCTGATCCTACACCGGCATCAGTAAGAATATTTTTGTTGTCATAAACTCTTATCCTTATATTTACAACAGAAGGAGATACTTCTTCCACAAGAGCTGTTATGGCACTGTTAAATTCCTTTAACGAAAAATTTTCAGCCGTTCTTGCTTTTTCAGATTCGTTTATTGCGTTTTCTGTTCCATTATTTTCTTTTTCCGGTATGACCGGCTGAGACGGTGCTGTATTTTCAGAATTACCATTATCTCCTCTCAGCAATTCTGTCGGAGAGGTTTTATTAATTACAGATAATATCCCGACAGTAAAAAAGAAACCTACTGCTATAAGAACCACAGCTGCAATTATTATCAGGCATCCTCTCAAGAAAACAGGCCTGATGTTATCATTTTCATCATTATAATTATTATCCATTTTCCTCCTGTATCTCTTCTTCCCCTGATGTGGTTTCGGTAAAATCCTCTATCTTTAGTTGTCCGGATTTCATTTTTATAATATCTTCCTGCATTTTGTCTGCTGCATCTTCCACGGAGATATTACCTGAAATCAGGCTTTCAACATTTAATTTGATTACTTCCCTGATAAGTCTCAGATCTTCTTCAGGTATCTGCCCTCTGCAGATTTTTACCTGAAGCAGCGTATTGTAGAGAATATCGTTTGTCATAATCTCTTCCCTTTCCAAACCGGTAACTGAAGGATAGGAAGATGTGTTCAGCATCCACGCTTTTTGTATCTCGTTTGATATCATATAATTTATAAAATCCTTGGCATATTCAAAACTTCTGGAAGCTGAATTTACATTTATCATAAATCCCATTCCGGTAACCATCGGTGTCGGATTGGAAAGTGCTCCGATTGCCTTGGGTATTTTGCCTACACCAAAATTTAATCCTTCTTCCCTGTATTCTTCTATTGCCCATGAACCATTTATTATCATCGCTGTCTGTCCCGCAATAAAGGAATCATTTATTTCTTCATATCCGATATTAAAAGGCATTATATTCTCGGTATTATAAAGTTCATTCAAAAAACCTAATGTTTTTTGGACTGACTGATTGTTTAAATTAATTGAACCGTTATCATAATCATATATCCAGTCAAGATAACCCCCCATAAATGGTATTATCCATTCCGGCTGTCCGGCATTAAGCAGGAATCCGTAAATGCCTGCTGCAGAATCTGGGTTCTCCCTGGAATAAGTTAATACTTCTTCAAAATCTGCAGGCGCCTGGGGAATAATGTCTTTATTGTAAAAAAACAAAAGAAAGTCTGATGCATTGAATGGTACTGCATATCTTTTCTTGTCAAAAAATGTAAGCTCATTTAAACCCGGCAGGAATTTATTATAATCAAATTCATCAGACAGATCTTTCAGGACATTTTCTTTCGCAAGTTTTTTCATATTGCCCAGTTCCAGAAGTATAATATCCGGACCTGCCCCGGCAAGGCTTGCGGCACTGAAAGTATCCATTAGTTCTTCTTCGTTTCTATAATGCCTGACTTCAATATTTATATTAGGATTCTCCCTTTTAAAAATTTCGATATTTTCCATTAAGAATATTCTTTCCTTCGGTTCGCAACTGTCCCAGAAGGTAACTGAATGAATTTCATCATTTCCCTGGTCTGGAAAATTGCTTGTTTCATTTTCGCCGACCTGTTCAGTTGAGGTTGCTGCCTGGCTTTGGGTACCTTCCGTTATGTTTTCGGTGCATCCTGATAAAATCAAAACAGTTATAGATATAATGACAAAAATTGCGATGACAGGTTTCAGCGACCTGGAAAAATATCTGTCCTTATTATTATTTAAATGAAACATAGCCTAACCTTTAGATATAATTATTAATTTTAATTATTACCAAAACAGAATCTGCGAATCTGTAATATTATAAATTTTAAGGCATTTCTACGGAGTCTTCAAAAAAAACTTCCAAATCATAATGTGTAAAATCTTTTGTATATTTGCTGAATAAAACATCAAGGGAAAAGTTTTGTTCCTCTTTCGGGAGAAGCTCTTTCTTTTCTATAAAACATTTTTTTATCAAAACAACCCTGTCCCTGATATCATAAAAAGTTGATAAAAGATTTATATTAATAGCTTTGCTTTCCCCGATATTGACTATTTTCCCATTTATTTCGAGTATATCATTTTTATAACTAAAATTCTCTTTGTTGACTATTATATTGCTTTTGAGAAGTTTGTAGTAATCGTCGTAGTTAACACCTATTTTTATTGTCTCTACACCTATATATTTTTTATTGTCTGCAAGTATATATAAGAAAGGTATTTTACTATCGGGCCTTAAGTAATTGGCATTTACACTGATTTTGTCAGAATGAATACTGCTGCCTTTTTTATCCAAAAAATCTATTGTCAGCAGAATATTTGTCTTGGTTGAATTCGATATATTGATTATCTCTCCCGTCACTGAGAGATTACCGAAATAATCAAGAAAAACATTGGTATTCCTTATTTTTACGCCAATTGATGTAGTAACATCGGTTTTTATTTTTCCATAGTCAAAAAATATCAGAGTTATATTCTCTTCATCATCAGATAGTGTGTTGTCGGTGCTTGAAGTTGCAGCATTTTCTGAATCCAGATTTTCTACATCTGATTGAAAAGAAAAATTCCTGGAAATATTGCTGGTGAAATCTTCGATTTTGCTGCATGAAGGAGTTATAGACAACAGGGAAAAAACAATTAGCAGAAGCCATAATTTTTTAAACTTAGCATTCTTCATCTTCACCGGTAATAAAACCACTTTCTGTAAAATGGTTTTTTTCGTCAACATGTACAATTTTCGGTAAAAAACCACTTGCCTTTTCTGGTTCCAGAAGGCAGAAAGCCATTATGATTACCTTTTCTCCTTTATTTATTAATCGGGCAGCTGCACCATTGAGACAAATAGTCCCGCTTTTGCTTTCGCCTTCAATTACATAAGTTTCAAGTCTTTTTCCCGAGTCAACGCTTACCACCATTACTTTTTCGTAAGGAATAATTCCTGCTTTTTTCATTAAAAAACTGTCAATTGTAATGCTTCCCACATAATCGACTCTTGCTGCAGTAACGGTTGCTCTGTGAATTTTGCTTTTTAAAATATTCAGTAACAATTTTAGCCTTTTTCTTTATGATTAAGTCAACAATAATACATTTATAATCGCTGAAAGTAAATATGGTTTTAAGGCTTGCAGGACTACACTTCTATTACCTTATTGTCTATAAGCCTTGTTTTGCCAAACCATATTGCAGAAGCAATAAGTATTTTTGGTTTTTTGCTGTCTGGTTTTTTAACAGTTTTTAAATCTTCAGGATCTCTTATGTCAAAATAATCTATTTTTTTTACAAAAGCACAATCTTTAAGCATCTTTACAGCTTTGTTTTTTGAAGCTGTAATGCTGTTTCCTTTTTTTATTTCATTTTCAGCAATATTTATTGCCCGATAAAGGACATTTGCATTTTTTCTTTCTTCAGGCTTTAGATATACATTTCTGGAACTGAGTGCAAGACCGTCGGGTTCCCTTATAGTCTCGCATTCAACAACCTGCACATCTATATCCAGGTCCGAAACCATCTTTTTTAGAATTGCAAGCTGCTGAAAATCTTTCATACCAAAAAAAGCTTTGTCCGGGCTGATAATATTAAATAGTTTTAAAACAACAGTACAGACTCCGCGGAAATGTCCGGGCCTAAACTTCCCGCACATTACTTTTTCCATCTTTTCCACCTTAACATATGACAGGTGGTTTTCTGCATACATTTCTGATGGTTCAGGGTAAAAAATAATATCCACTCCTTTTTCTGCTGCCAGCATTCTGTCTCTTTCGAAGTCCCTCGGATATCTGGCAAAGTCTTCATCTGGCCCGAATTGCACAGGATTTACAAATATGCTTATAACTGTTATATCGCATTGCTTTTTGGATTTTTCTATTAAAGAAATATGGCCCTCGTGCAAAAATCCCATTGTCGGGACCAGCCCTATTTTTTTCCCATCTTTTCTAAGTTTTTTTACTATACTGTTTATCTCTTTTTTTCTTTTAATTACCTGCATTAATATGAATGCTCCTGTGCTGGAAATTCCTTGCTTTTTACTTCTCCGATATAGTCTTTAAAACATTTTTTCATAATCTGTGAGATTTCTGCATATCTTTTTACGAATTTGGGTTTGTATTGTTCAAAAAGACCAAGCATGTCGTGTGAAACAAGAACCTGTCCGTCACAATCCGAACCTGCTCCTATTCCTATGGTAGGAACTCTTACGCTTTCGGTAATTTCCTTTGCAAGGGCTGAAGGTATTTTTTCAAGAACTATTGCAAAAACCCCTGCCTTTTCTATTTTTCTGGCATCATTGATGATTTTCTCTGATTCTTCTTTTGTTGAGCCTCTGAGTCCGTATCCTCCGAAAACATTCACCGACTGGGGAGTAAGGCCAAGATGTCCCATTACAGGTATTCCTGCATCAACAATTTTTCTTATGGTTTCCAACACTTCTTCTCCACCTTCAAGCTTTACCGCGCTGACATTTGATTCCTTTAAAAACCTTCCGGCATTCTTTAGGGCTTCTTCAGTGCTTGCCTGATAGGACATAAAGGGCATGTCACCGACAACAAATGCATTTTTAATTCCTCTTGTAACTGCTTTGCAGTGATGAAGCATTTCTTCCATGGTAACAGGGATCGTGCTTTCATATCCCAGAACGACATTCGCAAGCGAATCACCGACAAGAACCATATCGATGCCTGCATCATCAAGCATGGTCGCCATCAGGAAATCATAACATGTAAGCATTGTTATCTTTTCGCCTTTTTGTTTCATCTCCATAAGAGTGTTTATTGTTATCTTTTTTCTTTCAGACATTTTTTCTCCAGTAATATTTGGTAATTTGATAATTTTTATAAAAACCTTTTATGTTAAAAAATAAACAAATCCAGAAGCCTGTCATAGGTCTTGCTATCTATCCATTTGTTTTCTAATGCAATATCTGCGGTAAAACGCCCGAGAATCTTATAAACATCAGTGTAATCACTGTTAAGCCTGGATCCTATATTTTCTATATGATTTTTAACCGTACCCACATCCCCTCTCGCGATAGGCCCCGTAAGCGAATTATGTGTTCCAAGTTTTTTTATGTTGTCAATTGTCCCCTGAGACAGGTTTAAGATGCCTTCCATAAAGATTTCAGGCTCTATGCCTATTTCCTTTCCCATCTTTTCAACAATATTCAAAAGACCTACAAGATAATTTGAGGCCATGCATGCACATGCATGATAAACTGCTTTTGTGCTGTTTTCAATATAAACGCTTTTTCCCTGTAGAAAACCCAGTATCTCTTTAATCGCAAAAGCTGCCCTTTTATCTTTTTTATCATATGTTACACCAAAAAGAGTGCCTTTTATGGAATTTGCTGAATCCAGGTAATTTGCAAATGATTTCATCGGATGGATGCAGCAGACAGAAGCTCCTGAAGATTTAGCCGAATCAAGAACATCCAGCCCTTTTAATCCGCTGAAATGAATAAATGTTTTACCTTCCCCTGCTGCTTTGCCTTTTAAAAATAGTTCCTCACACACTTTTTTTATTAAGTCGTCGGGTGTGCAAATCAGTATGCAGTTTGCTTTTTGAACAGCTTCTGTATTATCAAGCAGGAAAAAAGTGTTGCTTTTTATTCTGCCCAGTATATTTTTTGCGTTTTGGACAGACTCCTGCCTTCTTCCGGAAAGAGATATGAGATTAATGCTATTATTTGTGCTTAACGAAAAACAATATGCCAAAGTCAGCCCAAGGCGTCCCGGACCTATTATGCAGATATCTAATTTTTCTTCGTTTTTCATGATTATTGCCGCTTTTAAAAAGTTAGCACTGATTGATTACTCATATATGTAAAAATATGGTCTGTTATTATAAATTAATTAATGATTATTAATATTAAAAAATAATAAAACAGAGGATTATCTTTAATTATTTATAAAAAATTATTTAAGAAATCCTTATCGGCATTAACAAATAAATTAAATTCTTTGATTTTACATTTCGTATAAGAACTGGTTTTAAGGATTCTTCAACTGAAAAAATAAATTTCTCTTCATCAAGCATGTTTATTCCTTCTATAAGAAAATAAGGATTGAATGCTATCTCTATTTTTTCATCCGCATAAGCGATGTCGACCTCATCATTGGAGCTTCCAATTTCTTTGATATTCATTGATACATACATTTTTCCATCACCTATTTCGATCTTTATGGGAATGTTGTCCTGGGATATCGAAGATGTTCTTTTAACCACTTCGCTTACTTTGTCTTTGTCAAGAATTATATTATGCCTGAATTCTTTTGGTATAAGTTGTTTGTATTCCGGGAATTTTCCAGAAAGAAGCCGGGAAATTATAGTTGTTTCTGTTCCGTCCTCATTAACAAGGGAAAAACTTATCTGGTTTTCTTCAATATTTATTTCAGTCGTTTTTCCCGCATAGTCACTTTTTACAATATTATCCAGTACTTTGTTAGGGACGACAACTTTTATCGGTTCTCCTGAATAGTCGATTTTTTCTTCTATAAATGCAAGCCTGTAGCTGTCTGTCCCCACCATCTTTATATAGCTTGAAGATGATTTTTCTTCTTCGTCGAGTGATGAATTGTCAACTTCGATAAGTATGCCTGTAAGAATAGCTCTGCTTTCTTCGCCTGAAGCTGATTTTATTACTTTATTTAAAAGCTTTTTAAAAATATCGAAATCTATTTTGAATTTTGTTTTTTCATATGTCGTCGGGAATTCCGGATATTCATCTATTGCAAATGTGTTTAAGTTGAAAACACTTTTCTCACACATTACTTTTAGCTGGTTGGTGTTTATGTCCAGAGCAACTGAAACTTTTGATTCTGGAAAATTTCTCAATATGTTTATAAATATTTTGGCTGGTACAACCGCCCTGCCTTTTTCAATTATCTTGGCCTTCAAAGAGGATTTTATGCTTGTCTCAAGGTCAGTGCTATATATATTAAGCATATCATCTGCTTCAATAAGTATCCCGCTTAAAGCAGATATAAGACTTTTTGATGTTGCGACTCTGCTGGCAAAATTAAGCTTATTTAAGAGTTCGTTTTTTGTAATTTCAAATTTCATAATAACCTCTTAAAGTATTTGATAAATATTTTAAAAATCAAAATTAAGAATATTTTATATTAAAACAGGAAAAATTCCCAAAAAATAAAATCTTCCTTTTTTATAGATGTTTATAATTATTAATATGTTCTTAATAATTTATATAAATAGAAATAATAATATTAATAAATTGTTTAAAATGTAGAAAAAAACCAATTAACCTGTGTTGCCAGGATAATAAATTTAAAAATCTTTTTAAAAAACCAATTATTTTTGTAGATAAAAACAAAAAATCTTTTTAAAAAAGTGCTATCTCAAAAAAACCAAAGCATTATTAAACAGGCTCATTTTAATAATTAAGAATAAAAAAAATTTCTTTCAACAAAATTCTAACAGTTTTTATACAGAGCTTTTTATCTTGTTTGTTAATTCCTGTACTTCGTTATAGACTGTTCTGTCAGTTTTTAATAAAGAAGATACTTTGTTGACAGCATAAATAACGGTAGGATGATCTCTGTTTCCGATGTCTTTTCCTATTTTGGGGAGAGATGTGTTTGTAAGCTCTCTTGATAAATACATTGCAACATGGCGTGCGTGGGAAATGAGAGAGCTTCTTTTAGAGCTTGTAAGATCATTTATGGAAACCGAATAATACTTTGAAACCTCTTTTAGTATTTTCGATATTGTTATTATCAACTCTTTATTTCCCGGAAGAATATCTTTCAAAACCTGGTTTGCTATCTCAAAATTGGGAACAGTCTTTGTCAGAGAGGAAAATGCAATAACCCGCGTAAGGGCTCCTTCAAGTTCTCTTATGTTTGAAGTAAAGTTTTCAGCAATTAATGTAAAAATGTCATCGGATATATACACACCTACCTTTTCTCTTGAACAGTATTTTTTAAGAATAGCTATTCTTGTCTCAAGATCAGGCTGGGTAATGTCTGTTACAAGACCCCACTCAAAACGTGAGCGAAGCCTGTCCTCCAGTGAAGATATGTCTTTTGGTGCCCTGTCGCTGGTTAGAACAATCTGCCTGTTTGTATTGTGAAGAGCGTTAAAAGTGTGAAAAAATTCTTCCTGGCTGGCTTCTTTTTGTTCCAGAAAGTGTATATCATCTATTAACAATACATCATTTGTCCTGTAATCAGATTTAAAAGACATTATATTTTTGTCCCTTATTGCATTAATGAAGTCTGTTAGAAATTGTTCTGCAGAAACGTACTTGACCTTCATGTCGGGGAAAAGCTGGTTTGTATACTGTCCTATTGCATGTAAAAGGTGGGTTTTACCCAGCCCTACCCCGCCATATATAAAAAGCGGATTATATGCTTTGCCGGGATTTTCGCAGATTGCGACCGCAGCATTACAGGCAAATTCATTATTTCTTCCGATGACAAAAGTGTCAAAGGTATACTTCATATTAAAAGACTGGGGAAGAGTTTTTTCCTTTGCATTCTTTGATTTCGGTTTTTCGGTTTCAGGCAGCAAAGCTGAGCCCGGCAAGCTGTCCACAGGATTTTTTCGGGAAATCTCGGAATCCACAATGATTTTTATCTTGCAGCTGCGCTTTAATATATTATAAACTGCATCACTTATAATATTATTATATCTGGTTTCAAACCACTCTTTTGCAAAATCACTTGCTACAGAAATCGTTAAAATGTTTTTTTTAAAGGATATGGGTACTATGTTTTCAAACCAGGTTTTAAATGTGGGAGTATTTACTGAATTTTTTATATCATTTAATATATTACCCCAAAGATCGTTTATGTTTTCTTCCATAAGCCAATATTAGAAATTATTTGAATAATATTCAAGATATTTGGCTCCTTTTTTGGAAAGTCTTTTTTTCCCGGAGGCATATGTTTTTAAAAGGCCTTCTTTTTCAAGAAAAGATAATTCCCTAAAAGAGGTAGACAGTGAAAACCCTAGCTCTTTTGATATTTTTGAAGGACCTGCCTCTTCAAGCTCAAGAACAAGAAAAAGAATTTTCATCTGTCTCATCGAAAGCTTTTTTAACAAATATTCCTCAGCTGATTTAACAGCAGGATTTATGCTCCGGGTATTTGTATCTGTGGAATTATCTCCTAATGGTGTAGTTTTCTTTTCAGTAATGTTTTCAGGCAGATTCATATTTGAGACCGCCTGACCTTTTTGCTGTGATTCTGTGATTTGCGAAGTGCTTTTTAAGGGCGGAAGCTCGTTTATCGAAAGATCTACATGTTCATAAGTAGTGCCCGTATTAATAGACAGAGTGACAACTGTTCCGTTTTTTATATTATCTTTTATATCAAGCATGCCACTGGAAAAAGCTATTGTTTCGTTCACAATCGGAAGGCCTGAACCTACCCCCCTTATAAATTTTTTCATTTCGGAAGAGGCGGAAGTATAACCGGGCAGAATTGCTTTTTCTTTATCAATAATTCCAGGCCCCTGGTCAGATATCATTATCTTATTACCATTATTTAGAATGGTTATTATAATTTCTTTGAAGCTGGCGTGGATTAGATTTTCTACTATTTCTTTTATGATCGTATAAGGAATTTTACCTCCCTGATTATGTGACAGGCCATATACTTCTTCCGAGGTTTTATTTATAAAATCCGGGATATTGTTAAAGCTTAAATCAATTATTCTTGGAAGACTCCGCAGATTGTCATAAACTGCTATTCTTACAAAAATATTAAAACCCGTTTTCTTTTCAGAAGTTTCCAGGGGACTATCATTAATATTGTTCATAATAAAAAAATAAAA
>DBPS01000049.1 GCA_002304935.1 Candidatus Humimicrobium oleiphilum
TTCAGCTGCGGCTGTTGTTTCAGCAGGAGCTGCCTGGCATCCAACAAAACCAAGAGTAAGAACCATTGCTATTACTGAGATAATCACGAGTAATTTTTTCATTCAAACACCACCTTGAAAGATTGATAAAAGAAAAAATGATTTTTTAACCTTTAATAAAAAACTTGTTTGTATTGTTAATGTCAATACTATTACCTTTGAAAAACTACCAAAAATGGCTGGGTTTGAAGTTCATTATTTTTTAATATAAATTTTCTTTTTTAATAATAAAAATTTAATGTCACATTAAATGGATTTAAAAATTAAGCAATCTAATCTCAGCGCCGAAGCCTATAACAAAATAAAACTTTTGATATTGAATGGAAAGTTAAAGAGCGGCGAAAAAATAATCCAGGAAAAAATGGCTGAAAAACTAGGAATCAGCAAAATTCCTTTGATATCCGCTTTATCAATATTACAGAAAGAAAGACTCCTTACCTATGTCCCCGGAAAAGGTTTTTGCGTAAGAAAAATACCTCTGGACGAATTCCACGATCTTCTCGATTTAAGAGGTGTGCTTGAAGGGCTGGCAGCAAAAAAATTATCAGAAAATATGACACAGCTCCATAAAGATAATCTTCTTTCTTTTCTTGAAAATTTTAAAAAATATACAATAGAAAATAATGTCGACAAATATTCAGGAACTGATAAAAATTTTCACTTCTATATTATTGAATCCTGCGAAAATGCTTACCTTCAGCATATCAATAATTCATTTAATATACTTATTTTAATTTATTCAAAAGGATTTAAGTCAGATATGAAAGAAAGTGCTTCAGATCATGAGAGAATAATCAAGTGTATCATTGACGGTGACGGAGTTCGTGCATCAAATCTCATGATTGAACATTTTGAAAAAGCAAAGGCATACTGGTAATTCTTACTTATTAATAAATTTAAAAAAAACAGATAAGAAGAAGGGGTATAAATGAAATATGTAGTAAATGTACAATCAATGAATCCGGACCTGGACCCAAGATCACTGAGGGAAAGAGTCAAAAACAGAGACAAGGTAGTTCTGAGGGATACTTATTATCTTATTAATCCAGAAGATAAGGGATGTGAATCAAGAAGACTTACCCTGGGGCATACGACTATATATCCGACAGGAACAACAACTGGCCATTCCCATGACGACATGGAAGAAGTTTATTATGTTGTAATGGGCGAAGGCACAATGGTTGTAGATAAAGATGAATATGAAATAAAGCCGGGAGATGCTCTTTATGTCCCGCCCGGAGTATTTCATACAACAAAACAAACAGGGAATCTGCCGCTTGTGGTCGTATGGGTAACCTGTAAAATAGACTGATTTTTTAGTATTCCTGATATTTGTAAAAACTCATACTTTAAATAATAAATATATTCCAAGGAGAGTGGGTTAATGTTAAAAAAACAAATACTGATCAATGGTGCCTGGGTGGATGCTGAAAACAAAGATGTAATAAAGGTTATAAATCCTGCATATGGAGAAGTCTTTGCAGAGGTCCCGAAAGCACATAAAGCTGATGTTGAAAAAGCTATAAATGCTGCAGCAGCAGCTTTTGAATCATGGTCTTCACTTTCCCCTTCCAAAAGAGGAGCATATCTTCGTAAGGCAAGTAGTCTTGTATTTGAAAGAAAAGAAGAGATTGCAAAGCTTATGACAATGGAACAGGGCAAGCCCTATAAGGAAGCACTCGGAGAAGTTGAAAAAGGGGCGACTATTTTAAGATATTATGCAGAAGAAGGCGAAAGGATATACGGAAGAATAATAGCAAATGAGGAAGAAGATTTTGAAAGCCGTGTCATATATCAGCCAATAGGTGTTGCTGCTGCAATTTCACCATGGAATTATCCTATCGAGCTTCTTGCATGGAAAGTCGGGGGCGCTCTTGCTTCAGGTTGTACAATCATAGCGAAACTTCCTTCAGAAACACCGCTTTCACCTCTGGCTTTTGCAGAATGCGTCCATGATGCGGGAGTGCCGGCCGGAGTGATAAATGCAATAACAGGCTCCGGTTCAGAAATAGGCCCTGTACTGTTTGACAGCAAAATTGTTAAAAAAGTGGCATTTACCGGTTCTACGGAAACAGGACATGAAGTGCTTAAGGGTTGCATACCTACTTTCAAAAAAGTATCACTTGAACTGGGCGGAAGCCTGCCTACAGTGATATGCAGGGACTGTAAACTTGATCTGGCTGTCAAAGGTTCGGTAAGAAGGTCATTCAGAAATATGGGCCAGATATGCATAGCAATAAACAGGATTTATGTCGAAGATGATATTTATGAAGAATTCATTGAAAAATTTGTTGAAGAAACCAGAAAATTAAAAATCGGTGACGGCTCAAAAGAAGACTGCGATCTTGGACCTATGTGTACTATGGGTGGAGTAAAGACATCAGTAAGCCATATCGAAGATGCGGTTTCAAAAGGGGCAAAAATTGCATGCGGAGGAAAAAAACCTGAAGGGGCGAAATACGAAAAAGGATATTATTTTGAACCGACCATATTAAGAGATGTAAATCACGATATGCTCGTAATGAAAGAGGAAACTTTCGGTCCGGTTGTCGGAGTTATGCCATTCAGCACATATGAAGAAGCAGTTCAGCTTGCAAATGATTCAGTTTATGGCCTTGCCTCAATAATATTCACCGAAAGCCTGAGCCTGGCAAATTATCTTTCAAAGAAAATAGATTCCGGGAATGTAGCAATTAATAATGTTGATGCCGGCGTAATAAATGCTCCGTATGGCGGATGGAAGGACAGCGGCTTCGGGCATGAGCATGGCCCTGAAGGACTTTATGAATATCTTCTTATAAAGCATATAAGAATCAGATATCTGTAAAATTGAGATATCTATGCAGAATATCCATGCAGAATTGATATATATAGCTGTAGAATTCCAGATATCAGCAGAATTAAGATATCTGTGCAGAATTGAAATATATCTGTAAAATTGAGAATTCTGGAATTCTTTGGAAGGTTTCAAGCATAGTATTTGCAAGAAATGTCTGCGATATTTGAGCAATGCTGGCACGATGATGCTTGCTGATATTTATATGGTGATGGTATGACAATTGCGTGATATTTGAGCAGCCATGATTGAAAATGAGCTGGTGCCAAAGTACCTGAATCCTTATGTTTAAGTTTGGTTTGTTTTTAAGTGTAGAGAATTTTATGAAGTTTCATATTTTATAAATTATTTTCATACTTTATAAATTTTCATATTAAGGAATTTTATAAAAAATTAAATATAATAATAAAAAATGTATAGTTTTGAAAGGATTAAGGTAATATATGGCTGCTTCAAAAGAATGCATACTTGGTATCGATATAGGCACTTCTGCCACCAAATCAATAATAATAGATAATGAAGGGAAAGTCCTTTCTTCAGCATCTATGGAATACCCCCTGTATACCCCGCATCCCGACTGGTCGGAGCAGGATCCTTCAGACTGGTGGAATGCTACCATCAGGACAGTAAAAGAAGCTATATCAAAAAGTAATATTGATGCAGGTTCAATAAAAGGTGTAGGTTTATCCGGACAGATGCACGGGCTTGTCGCACTTGATAAAAATAAAAATGTAATAAGGCCGGCTTTTTTATGGAATGATCAGAGGACTTTGAAACAGTGCCAGGAAATCATTGAAATTGCGGGAGGCCTGGATAGCCTTCTGAAACTGACTAACAATACCATGCTGCCTGGATATACAGGAGGCAAGATATTGTGGCTGAAAGAAAACGAGCCATCAAATTATGAAAAGGCAATAATATTTTTAAATCCAAAAGATTTCATAAGGTTTAAAATGACTGGTGAGTTTGCAACAGAAGTTTCCGATGCTTCAGGGACCGGCCTGTTTAATGTCAAAGAAAGAAAATGGAGCAATATACTTTTGGACAAGCTGGGAATTGATTTCAATTTACTTCCAAGGGCTTATGAATCTCCGGAAATATCAGGCTATACCACCAGAGAGTTTTTTCTACAAACCGGACTGCCGGAGCATACACCTGTGGCGGGCGGAGGAGGCGATGCCGTAATCCAGACAACAGGCAGCGGACTCATTGAAGAAGGAATACTCGGAATTACAATAGGGACATCAGGTATAGCTGCAATGGGAATGAATTCTTACAAATTTAATTCCACAGGAAATCTCCAGGTATTCTGCAATAACTCACCTTCCAAATGGCATATGATGGGAGTTACTCTTGCGGCAGGAGGCTCTTTGCAATGGTATAAGAATAATCTTTGCAAATATGAATTGAATTCTGCCAGGGAAAAAAATATAGATGTTTACAGAATTCTTGATGATGCTGTAACTTCTGAATCACCGGCAGGCAGTAAGAATCTTGTTTTTCTGCCATACCTTACAGGAGAAAGATGCCCATATCCTGATCCTAATGCCAAAGGAGTTTTTATCGGTGCCACTTTAAGACATACTCATGCAGATTTCACCCGTAGTATTATGGAGGGAGTATCATTTAGCTTAAAACAGGTATATGAACTGATGACGGATATGGATAAAAACCTTTCTGTAGAAGAAATAATAATCTCAGGGGGAGGCTCAAACAGCCCGTTATGGAGACAGATAACTTCTGACGTATTCCAGTTACCTGTCAGAACGGTAAGCGGAAGTAAAGAAGGCGGAGCATATGGTGCGGCCCTTGTTGCAGGAGCCGGCTGCGGGATATGGAAAAATGTGGAAGAATCCATAAAAGTATTGAATGTCGAGAAAGAAACACTACCTAACAGCAGCAATAGCAAAATATATAAAGAGCTTTATGAGATTTACAAAGTATTATACCCTACCCTGAAACCAGTATTCGACAAACTCCACGGGGACGTATAATTTGGCTCCAGACATTAAGGGACGTATAATCTGGTTCCAGAAGGACAAAGCCGGGGGAATGTATTGATTGGTCTAAGCTGCTATAGCCAGCCAGCAACAGGATGTCCATTGATAAAAAAAGAGTCAGACAGAAATTACTGTTATTATACTGGCAGGAAGGTTGGAAGATATAATGCAAGAAAACCTTATTGCTCCTTGCGGGATGAACTGCAGTTTATGCATTACCTATCAGTTCGGGGAAAATGATTTTAACAAATATGGTTTTCATAGATCCTATTGCCCTGGCTGCATACCAAGAGGCAAAAATTGCACTTATATGTCTGATTGTTGTGAGCTGCTTGGAAAAGGAAAAATTCGATTTTGTTTTGAATGTGAAGCTTACCCATGCAAACGTTTAAAAACCCTGGACAAACGTTACCGCACAAAATATCACATGAGTATGATAGATAACCTGGATTATATCAGAGATTACGGGATGGAAGCATTTCTAAAGAACGAAGATATAAAATGGAAGTGTCAGGAATGTGGTGGCAGGATATGCTGTCACAATGGATTATGCATGAATTGCAATATGGATCTATTATTAAAAAATAAAAAATACCGTTGGAATGCAGAGGAAAGTCCGAAAAAAGAGTAGAGGAGAAAAATCGTGCAGTCACTGAATGATTATGTCATGGAATATACAATGCAATTAAAAAAAGGATGCATCCAGAAAGCTTATAAAGGAATAATGACATTTATGTCAGGACTAAAATCCTATATGGAAAGCAGGCATCCGGAATACTCTGCAGGCGCTTTGTATTTCGGATATATGGATATGACATATTTTGCTTTTACTCCTGTGGAATTAAAGAAAAAAAACCTGAAAATCGCTGTAGTATATCTGCATGAACAAAATAAATTTGAAGCCTGGCTGGGCGGAAGCAATAGAAAGATCCAGGCAGAGTATATTGAACAATTAAAGGATAAAGATATTGGAGCAGGCAGACTTTCACAGGTTAAACCGGGTGTTGATTCAATAATTGAGTTGGAGATTATTGATAGTCCCGATTTTAACCAGACCGAAGATTTAATGCAAAAAACTGAAATCAGGACAATTGAATTTACAGAAAAAATAATTTCAATAATCCAAGGGGACGTATAATCTAGCTCTTAAGTGATTACATCTATATTTACCACCTAATTAGGAAGAGCCAGATTATACGTCCCCTTGGATTATCAAACATCATGACAAAAGGATGTTCCTCATAAATAAAATATGCCTTCCGGGTTTTTTAAATTGTTCATCCCAGTATTCTTTTTTAACTGACTGATGTCTGGGCATCGCCTCATTCCAGGCTTCCCTGTTTGCCTGAGTAAATAATCCAATTTTTTCTGTATTTTTTTTATCAGATATCAATTTTAAGCTTATCTCCTTCTGTTTCTATTTTATAGACTCCAAGATCTTTGGTGCTTAATTTTAAAAATCCCATTTTTGGCCCCTGGATTGCAGTGCCGGTAGTAATATCAAATTTTGAACCATGTCTTGGACAGGTAATTATTTTACCCTCAAGACTGCCCTTGGACAGGTCAGCTTTCATATGGGTGCATCTCGCATCAACAGCATAATAGCTATCTTCATAATTAATGACTAATATTTCCTTTCCGTTATCCAGTTTGAAATATTTCATCTTCTCATTTAAAAAATCACTTTTATCAGCAATTTCTACAAAACTCATTCCTTCCTCCTCTGGGGACGTATAATTTGGCCCCTTTTTTTATATCTTTTTCTTTTTTTTACCTATTTGTTACAAAATCCTTTTCATAACATCAATACAATTATAATTTAAAACTATTTGCTTATACTGCCCGATTATCCTGATGAATATATCAGGCTTTTTTTAAAGGGAGCCAAATTATACGTCCCCATGGCTCCCCCTGGTTCTTTTTAGTCTCTTTCCCCTATTTTTTAGAGCCACCTGCCAACTCTTTCTCCTTCAGACACAGCATCTCTTATCCGCCCGACACAATCACAGTCACCGATTATATGGAATTCTTCAACTTTTAACGCCATATTCCTTAAAAGTTCTCTGTCTGATTTCTGGTTTATCGCTATTGCTATGATGTCAGCATTGATGCCGAATTCCTTGCAGTCAGGCAGTACTACTTCCAGTCCTTCTTCAACTATCTTGTTTGGTTTTGTGTTTGTATATACTTTTATTTCTCTCTCATTTATAAGATTTAAAAGACCGAGCTTTAAATTATTGTCCTCATTTTCCTCAAGCAGATTTGGGAGTATTTCAACGATACTTACATCAAAGCCGTTATCAGCCATATAGCATGCAGTCTCACATCCGACCTCTCCTCCGCCAATGACGACTGCTCTCGGGGACGTATAATCCGGCTCAGCTCCCCTGATGCTTTCATTCCTTTTCTCTGATAACTCTTTTATATTCTCCTTAATCCTATCAATATCTCTCAATATCTCGACAGCGGAAATAACTTTCGCAGAATCAATCCCTTCTATTTCAGGCATTACCGGTTCTGCCCCGGCTGCAATCACAACAGCGTCCGGTTTGATACTATCGATCATTTCAATATTAACTTCTGTATTTAATACCAGCTTTACGCTACTTTCTTTTAATAAAGTTTCGAAGTAACCGATCGCCCTTCGGACATCTTCTTTGAATTCCGGTCTGCTGCCCGGATAAATCATGCCTCCGATATAAGGTCTTTTTTCATATAAAGAAACATCATGCCCTCTCTTTGAAGCAGTAAGCGCACATCTTATTCCTGCAGGACCTGCCCCTACCACCATGACCTTTTTGATTCTTCCCGGTTTCGGTAATTCCTGTTCAGATTCATGAAGCATATAAGGGTTCATTGAGCAGTGAAGCGCCCCTCCCGTTAAAAGCTGCTGATAGCATGCCATACATCTTATGCAGGGAGTGACCGGCTTGTTTTCCCTTACATTTTTTATCCAGTGCGGATCAGCGATTATTGTCCTTCCCAGAGCCGCCACATCAAACTTACCATCCCTTATGAAAGCATCTACTTCCTCGGGGACTGTAAGCGAACCGGCAGCAATAACAACCTGCTCGGGACAGATTTTTTTAATCTCTGCGGCCAGATGAACAAGTATATTGCGGGGCTGATACATTGTAGGGACAGGAGGATATTTGCTGAAAATTCCGAGAGTTGTCGACTCAGTTGAAACATGAAGGTAGTCCACTCCAAGATCAGCAATATATCTGGCTATCTTCTTTCCGAGCTCAAAATCTATACCACCCTCAAGTTCTTCATATGCTCCAAACTTGACACCTATATTATAATCAGGATATTTTGCCCGTATCCCTTTTATAATATCCGTTATAAACCTCATCCTGTTTTCAAAACTTCCGCCATATTTGTCAGTCCTTTTATTTGTCGCAGGTGACATCATCTGGCCGATAAGATAAAGATGGGCACCGTGAACCTCTACTCCGTCATAACCTGCCTGGACACCTCTTCCTGTCGATTCAATGAATTTGCCCACAAGCATATCAAGCTCGTCAGTAGAAAGCTCTCTTGGTTTGAAATTATATACAGGACTATAAATCGCTGATGGAGCCTCTCCTGATTTATAGTATATCTTTCCTCCCATAAGCGCTATCTGATGAAATATCTTTGAACCATGTTTGTGGACTTTATCAACAAGCTCTGAATGAGAATCAATATATCTGTCTTCATGAAGACCAACAATCGGATAAGAACCTATCTTGTCATAAGCCCTTACAAATTGGGTTATTATAAGACCTATCCCCCCTATTGCCCTTTCCTCATAATATCTTATTGTCTTTCTTGGCCATGTCCCGTCATCAGCATACATGGGAACACCAAGATTCATGGGAGCCATTGCTGTTCTGTTGGGAATTTCAATGTTTCCGATTTTAATCGGACTGAGCAGGCTTTCAAACGCCATATTTCATACTCCTTTAATTTATTAGGGGACGTATAATCTGGCCCCCTTTTTTTTATATCTTTTTCTTTTTTTATCTATTTGTTACAAAATCCTTTTTATAACATCAATACAATTATAATTTAAAACTATTTGCTTATACTACCCGATTATCCTGATGAATATATCCAACTATTTTTGATGGGGGGCCAGATTATACGTCCCTCTGGTCCCTCTGGTCCCTCTGGTCCCTCCAGCCTTTTCAGATTTCGACAGGGTCAGATTCCGAAGCAACGACTTTCCAGTCATTTTCCTCCCTGTCAAAATCAGCAATCCTGTCAATGGGAAGCTTCATATAAAGACCTTCTGCTGTTGCCGCTACCTCGCCGTCAGGATTTATGATTTCTCCCGTCCCCTTAAAAAGCCTCTTGTCCACGCGACTCAGTCTTCCAAAGACTTTTAAATCAACTCCGAGGGGAATCGGTTTTTTATACTTCACTTTTAGCTCAAGAGTAACACCCCACAACTCATTTTCACTCTTAATATTTATAGCTCTCCCGATTGTTTCATCAAGTATAGAGGCAGCTAATCCTCCATGAAGCCTTCCCGGATAACCCTGATGTTCTTCTTCTCCCTTAAAAATTGCAGCAACCTCATCATTTTCAGTCTCATAGAACCGTGCCTTAAGCCCATATCTGTTCTTAAGCCCGCAGACAAAACACATTTTTGAATTTTCCTGTTTCCCTGTAACTTTTTGCATCCTTTTTACTCCATCTATTTAAAAATTATTATAAAAATCATATCCGGCTATAGAAATCTCCTTCAAATCTTTTAAAATCTTTCGATTGGATAATAATTATATTACTGATTTTTTTTAACTCCAGAAATAATTAGCCAGCAGATATTCAATTATTGATCAGCAGCTGCCAATTAAAGATCCGTGACTATATATTATTGGACTTATCATACTATTTTTGATAGGGGGCCAAATTATACGTCCCCTTTATCCTTTCCATAATGGGAGGATGGGTATAGATAAGGAATTTGAGTACTCCTGAAGGACTTACGTATGAAAGATTGGACTTTGCAAGTTTCTGGAGCATTTCTACCTGAGTCTGGCTATCACCTGTAAGTTCTGCCGCAGCCATGTCTGCCTGCACCTCAAAACGTCTGGATAAAAGATTGCTGACTGGATTTGTAATATATGCAATAAGGCTGAATGCTATGAAAAGAATCATCACCAGCCTCACACTTGCTTCCATATTCATGCCGCCTTTCATCATAAACATAATAAAAAATATAATAATCATTCCTGCTATTCCGACAATTATGTTTTTGGCGACATGCATATATTTCCAGTGGGCTACCTCATGCGCAATAACAGAGACCACTTCTTTTTTTGAATACTTTTCAAGCAGATTATCATAAATAACAATCCTTTTGCTCTTACCTATCCCGGTAAAATAAGCATTGACCTTATTGGTCTTGCGGCTTGCATCTGCAACAAGTATACTGCCGGCACTCACACCTGCCTTTTCCGTGACTTCAAATATTGCCTTCTCCAGCTCTTCATCCTGAAGCGGCACAAATTTGTAAAATAAAGGATCGATAAGTATAGGAAATATAAAGTTGGCAAATACTATAAAAACAATAAAAACTGCAATGGCAACAAGCCACCAGTGCTTCGGCATATACACCATAAGAGCATAAACACCAGTCAGTCCCGCTGTACTTATTATCATATACAGCACGGCTTCTTTAAGCGCCTCGGCAAACCATGCTGAAAGTGTCTGATTTGAAAGACCGAATTTATGACTTACCACAAATTCCTGATAATACTGGAGGGGAAGAAGAAACAGAAAAAGTGCAAAAGTAAAAAGAAAAAAAATAAGTGCAGCAAGCCCGATATTGATTCTTGTGCTTATAAAAGAATATTTCCAGAACAGAAAGAGAAGGACTCCCATAAAAGACCAGGTAAGAAGCTTTTCAAAAACTGAGGCAAGAAGCATTGATTTGTTATAATCTGCAGCTCTTTCAAGAAAATTATTGTCAAAATATCTTAAGACTTCCCTGCTTTCAGATGCCTTTATAAGAAGAGCACAAATAAAAATGATGACAAGCATTGCCAGAACAACCGCCCCAATGATTATCAAAAAATTTACCGGCCATCCGAAACTGCTTATCATTGTTTTTTTATTCATCACCCCAAATGATTTCAGTATATTATTGCTGAATTTTTAATCTGAAAAAGAATCTCATGGATATATTCTTCCAAATATATCCATATATACTTCTGTATATATTATTTTCCGGACATTTATCTTTGATATATCTATCAAATATAACCTTCAGACTCTGTTTTTCTGACTATACTATAATTTTTGCAATAAAAAAACCACCAGCCTGAAAACAGCTTCTACTGACATACTATTGTGTGAGCGTTCTCATGCAAATTAATTTATGGCAAGTTGCGCCCTACCCCTCAAAAGAAGCATTTCAGATAGATAATTAATTACCGAAAAAAATCCTGGAAAAAAATAAAAAAGGTACCAAATTATACGTCCCCATGGTTGACTTCTATAATAAAAATGTTAGAATGTTAACATTAACAGTTAACATTAACAGTTAATAGTAACATCATTAACATAATCCATAATTTAATTACAAAAATATGTCACTTATAAATTTAAAAAACCTGTTAGGCCATGCCAGAAAAAACAAATACGCAGTCGGCGCTTTTGCAATGACAAATATCGATTTCATAGAAGCTCTTCTTGAATCAGCTATTGAAAAGAAGTCACCCATAATCCTTCTTCTTGCGGAAGTGCATTTCAAATATCTGGACATTGAAAGAGTTGCCCCGCTGATAATCGACAGGGCCAGAAGCGCAAACATACCTGTATGCGTAAGCCTTGATCACGGACTTAATTACAGGACTATAATAAAAGCCATAAGATGTGGATTTAATTCAGTGATGTTTGACGGAAGCAAGTTTTCGCTTGAAGAAAACATAAGACAGACAAAGGAAATAACAAGAATTGCCCACGCAGTTGATGTAAGCGTTGAAGCAGAGCTTGGATATGTCGGAGGAGAGTCAGTCGGTGAAAAAGCGCCCGAATCACACACTCCCGACAAGGATCTTTTTACAGATATCAGGGATGCCCGGAGGTTTTATGAGGAAACCGGCATCGATGCCCTTGCGGTTGCTGTGGGAAATGTTCACGGTATTTACAAAGGTGAACCGAAACTTGATTTTGACAGGCTAAGAGAGCTTAGAGATACCATCCCCATCCCCCTTGTTCTACATGGCGGAAGCGGAATATCCGATGATGATTACAGGAAATCGATCGAGCTTGGAATATGCAAAATAAATTATTATACCGGCATGACAATGGCTGCAGTTAAGAAAATGAGAGAGTACCTGAATGCAAATCCTGATGTAAACAGCTATCCTGACATAATCAGGACTTCCATGCAGGCAATAAGGGAAGATGTAAAAGAGCGCCTCGATGTTTTCGGAAGCAGCGGCAAGTGCGACTCTGAAAACAGCCTNNCCCTACAATGACCTTATAAAGACAATATCCGATAAGGTAAGCGATAATATTTTAAAATTAACCAGATAAAGGATAGATATTTAAAAATAGAAATTAATTATCATTATTTATCATTATTAAAAATAAAATAATTTATCATCATCGTTATTTTTAATTTTTTATCAGGTTTATAAGTTTAATCAGGTTTATACGATTTATTTTGCCAGATTTATTAAATAGGATTTTTTTCAAGATTTCATGATTAAGACTTGTTTATCAGAGTTTTAAAAAATTAACCAATATCAATTGCCGGGACTGACACAAAAATGCAGAGATTAACAATAAAAGATATTTCAAAAATCGCCAATGTCTCCATGATGACTGTTTCCAGGGTCATCAACAATGAAAAGCATGTCAAGAAAGAAACAAGAGAAAAAGTGCTTGGGATAATAAAGCAGTACGGCTATGAACCGAATTTCTTTGCACAAAACATAAAGACCAGAAAGACAAATACCATCGGGCTTATAATCGGAGATATTGAAAACCCTTATTACTCCAGGCTTGCAAAAGGTGTCATCAATGTCGCTGAAATCAACAACTACAACGTAATAGTATGCAACTCAAACTACAGCCCCAAACTTGGCGAAAAATACCTTAACATGCTCATAAAAAAAGGAGTCGACGGCATACTTATAGCAACCATTGATGTATCAAACGAAGCAATAAACGCTTTAAACAAAAGAAACATACCTTTCGTCCTTGTCACCCGTAAAAGTGAGGAAGAAAACGG
>DBPS01000011.1 GCA_002304935.1 Candidatus Humimicrobium oleiphilum
GTCCTCCCACCCCAGCCAAAACTGACTCCGTATAATCTTTAAGCTCTTTTTTATCCCTAATTAATCTTAAAATGGGGTTAATATTAGCGGTTCGAAATTTGGTATTTTCCAAATATAATGCCTCTGGAAATAACATTTCCTGAAAAGATCTCTTTCTTTCTGTGTTTAGATCAAGCCAGAATTCAGATAAATGGCTGAAAAGATATCTTCCCTTTTTAATTAATTCGCTAGCATCTATTATCTGATTTTCATAATCACTTAGCTGAATCTTCTTGGATATTATCTCTTTGTCAATCTCTGCTGATTTTCTGATATAAGTTTCTTTTGTAAAAGTACCATCTAGCAAAAAGTCCTCTGCCTTAGCTTTCCTTTCTTCAAGTAATGTTATTTCCTTTTTGATATATGTTGAAAGATTTTTACTTTCCTGTTGTTCTGCGTTTAAATACCTTTCTGCTTTGTCAAATAGCCTATCTATAAAGCCTTTATCCACTTCAAANNTTAACAAATAAATATTCTGCCTCCTTCTGTCTAATTGGCTTATAAGAACAACCTTTGGTGGTGCAGTGATAATAAGGATATCTTTTATGCCTTCCCTTTGAATAACTTGCTGTTAAGCTCTTGTTGCAGTATGGACATTTAAGAAATCTTCTTAGAGGAAACTGGCTATTGTATTTAACATTATAGTTATTTCTTTTTTCTGGGTGTAATAGCTCCTGCGCTTTATAGAAGGTTATTTCATCAATTAAAGGTTTGTGAAGTCCGTCTATAAGTCCTTCAATACAACTTGATTTTATCTTACCGATATATAAGTAATTGTTTAATATATCGTTTATCCTTTGTTTTTTTAAATTAACTCCTATTTGCTTTAGGGCCTCTATTATTTCAAACTGTCTTTTGCCGGAAACAAAATCATTAAATATCTTTTTTATTATATCTGCGTCTTTATTTGGCTTTAAATATGATTTCTGATTTATGAACTCAAAGCTATAACCTATAGGCGCATTCCATAACCAACGGCCTGCTTTTATTGCCTGCCTCATTCCTTCTTTAGCTCTTTCTGCCCTGATATCATTGTCAAGCTGTGCAACTGAAGAAAGTATTATTTTAGTAAACTTACCTGTGGGGGTATCATTTATTGGCTCTGTGGCTGATTCTAGCTTAATACCGTATTTATCAAGTGTTTCTGTTAATCTAAAACTACTCCACTATTTCAGTTGAAAAGTACCCCACTTTAATTAATATCTCTATGTAATAAAAAGGATAATATTAATTACATAGAGAGGTACAAGGGAGGATGTTAAAGTTGATAGATAAGCAGAGGATAATAATTAAGTATTTTAATGAAGGACTTTCAACCAGAAAGATTGAAAAGGAGCTGCACATATCCAGAAAGACCATCAGGAAATACATCCGGGAATATCAAAAAAAGCGGGAAAGACTGACAGAGTCAAAATCAGAAGATGAGCTGCTGATTGCCGATATTGTGGAAAAGCCAAGATATGACTGTTCAAAAAGAAATAAAGTCAAGCTTACAGATAAAGTACTAGATAGGATAAATTTTTATCTTAAAGAAAACCAGGAGAAAAGGGCATCAGGCAGGTCCAAACAGGTAAAGAAAAAAATCGATATCCTTGAAGCGCTGCATTCTGAAGGATTTGACATAGGCTATACAACTGTCTGCTGTGCAATCTCTGATATTGCAAGGCGGCAAAAAGAAGCCTACATAAAACAGGAATATGTTCCCGGAGCAACTTGTGAGTTTGACTGGGGAGAAGTAAAACTTACCATCGCCAAAAAACTCTGTATTTTCCAGATGGCTGTATTTACCACAGCATATGGAAATTACCGTTATGCCGATCTTTACCGTAATGGCAAAACAGAATCTTTTCTTGACACCCATGCCAATTTTTTTGAAGAGATAGGTGGGGTTTACAAAGAGATTGTTTATGACAACATGAAAGTTGCTGTTGCAAGATTTGCAGGTTTAAATGAAAAAGAGCCTACTGAAGCACTTTTAAAACTTTCAATCTATTACGGATTTTCATACAGATTCTGCAATACTTCCCGGGCAAACGAAAAAGGCCATGTAGAAAGAAGCGTAGAATATGTAAGAAGAAAGGCTTTTTCAAAAAGAGATGATTTTGAAAGCCTTGATGAGGCTCGGATTTATTTGAGGCAGGAGTTAAAGGCATTAAATTTAAAGCCTCAAGTCCTTGCTAAAGGGCAAAGCGCCTGCCATATGCTTGATGTGGAAAGAAAGCATCTGTCTTTAAAACCCCCAAGATATGATTGTGCAATGGTATTGGAAGCCAGGGTAAACAAATACGCCACAGTTGCAGTATCGGGATGCTACTATTCCGTACCTGACAGCCTTGTGGGAGAATTTGTAATGGTAAAGGCCTACATAGATAAGGTAGTTTGTTTTTACAAAAATGAAACTATAGCAGAGCATAAAAGGCTTTATGGCAATCATGAATGGAAAATATATATAAACCACTATTTAAAGACACTGAAGGCAAAACCAGGGGCACTCGCTTCAAGCGCAGCATTTTTACAGATGAGTGAAAAATTAAAGTTAATATATGAAAAATATTTTCAAGGTGCCGAAAAGGATTTTGTAGCTCTTCTTGAAATGGCTGGCAAAATAGGTCTAGAAAAAATAGAGGCCGCCATTAACGAAATTGAGAGACTAAATCCGGGATCAGTAGACTTTGATAAAATTGCCGTTATCTGCTCAAGAAGAAACATATATGCTGGCCTTGGTACAAGGCCTTCAGGCGCCATAGAAGAATTCTCAAAGCAAATGCTTTCCATTTATGCTGCTATCCTTGAAAATGATGCGCAAGAATCAGAGGTGAGTGCATGAAAGATAAAAATGAATTCATTGAAAAGATAATATTTTATGCAAAAGAGATTCATTTCCCTGCAGTAAGAAGATATCTGGAAGAGGATCTGTCTGAAGCAAGGTCTTCCAATTTAAGTTATGAAGAGTTTCTATGTTATCTTCTTCAAAAAGAATATGATGCAAGAATTGAAAACGGAAAACTTGCAAGAATACGAATTGCAAACTTTCCGGCCAAAAAGTACCTTGAAGACTTGAAAGTAGAGGAACTTCCTGTTGAATGCCGCAACAAGCTAAAAGTACTGGAAAGCCTTGATTTCGTAAAAAATGGACAGAACGTAATACTTTATGGAAATCCGGGAACTGGCAAGACCCATATTGCAACAGGCCTTGGCATAAAGGCAGCCATTGCAGGTTACAGAGTATTTTTTACCACTGTTCCTGTTCTAATAAATCAATTAAAGGAAGCAAGAGGTTCTTCAACACTGCGTTCATATGAGGTAAGGTTTGAAAAATATGACCTGGTAATAGCTGATGAGTTGGGCTATATTTCATTTGATAAAGAAGGATCTGAACTTCTGTTTACTAACCTCTCACTCAGAGCCGGAAGAAAATCAACCATAATTACTACAAACCTCTCCTTTGACCGGTGGGATGAGATATTTTTAGATCCTGTAATCACTGCAGCTATGATAGACAGGCTTACCCATAAATCATATATGGTTAATATGAATGGTCCATCTTACAGGATGAAGGAAACCAAAGAATGGATAAAAAAAGAAAGTTTAAAAGTGGAGTAGTTTTTCACTGAAAGGAGGATAAAAAGAATTATTTTCTAATTTAAGTGGAGTATTTTTCGATTGAAATATGGGGTATTTTTCAATTGAAAAATACAA
>DBPS01000054.1 GCA_002304935.1 Candidatus Humimicrobium oleiphilum
GATGCTTTAGGGAAAATCAGCCAGCAGGTAGGCATACCGGAAGATAAAGCAAAACAGGCAATTCCGGGAGTAATGGCAGTTCTTACCGGAGCACTTGCAAAAAATGCATCCAAACCAGAAGGGGCATCCGAGCTTGCAAATGCTCTTGCAAAAGATCATGATGGCAGTCTTCTGAATAACATGTCTGACTACATCTCACATTATAAAGAAGGGGATGGAGAAGGAATACTGAAACATGTACTTGGAAACAACAGAAATGTTGTGGAAAAAGGATTAAGCCAGAAAACCGGATTGGATATGGGTTCAATAGGCAATCTATTAACCATGGCTGCACCTATTTTGATGGGAGCCCTGGGCAAAACTCAGAAAACTCAGGGTCTTGATATCAATAGCCTGTCAAACCTTCTCGGGCAGGAAAGCAATCAGGCTCAGGGGATATCCGGTATGGGAGATATTCTTGGGCAGATACTGGGTGGATTGACACAGGGCCAGGGAACTCAGCAGACACAGCAACCGCAACAGACACAACAGACATCGTCTACAGGTTCGACCAGAAAGAGGTCAGGATGTGCAACTATAATGATCGTGCTGGTAATAGCAGTCGTTGTTTTCTTTGTTTTAAGATCTTGTGGAATTGTATAATAAACAGAAATAATTAATAAAACATAATAAGACTAAGATAATTTTCTTATATATGATTTTATTAAAAATAAAAATTTATATAAAAGCATAGCCGGTGGAACGGGAAACAATAGTTTTATGTTCCGGAAAAATAAAATTTTCTTATTATTTTAAGTAATAACTGACTATGCTTTTATTTTTTTGTAACCTTTCCATAATTTACATTAAAAATAATTAAAAAGGGGAAGCGATAATAATGAATATGTTTAACCGCATAATCGTATCAATACTGATGCTCTGCATTATAATATTTTGCATAGTTGCAATCGTGAACACTTTTGCAAATCTGTTTGAATGGTCTGATGTGACTGACAGAATCATAAATAATGCCCACAATCTTAACAGGTTCATTTTGGGAGCGATATTATTTTTGATTTTTGCAATAGCCTTAATAATATTTATATTTGAAGTCTATAGAAAAAAAGCAAAAACTGCCAATATCGCTGCCGACTCTTCAGGGAGCACCATGCTTACTGTAAGAACAACTGAGGAGCAGATCAGGCAAAGCCTTAACAGTATAAATGATGTTAAAAATGCCCAGGTAAAAATCATTCCAAAGCCTGAGGGAATAATTATAAATATCTTCTCAAAACTTGTTGCCGGAGTAAGTGTTGCAGAAAAGACCAAGGAAGTTAGGGAAGAAGCTATTAAAATTGCTTCAGAAAAGCTTTCGCTCAAAGTTATTCAAACTAATTATACGGCTACAGGATTTGTTCCTAAGAAAATAATCAGCGATGCTTCAAAAATAGAAGATAAGACCCTAGAAGCAGAAAAAGAAGATATTGTACCCGATGAAATTCAGGCACAAAATACAAAGCAGGAAAAGCCCTTTGATGAGCTGGAAGATATATTTGATGAAAAGAAATCTGATGATTCAAATAATCCAGACCAGTACTAGGATTTTAAAAATATAATTTGGGACAATAAACAGATTTTTAAAAATATTTTTTAAAAGAATATAATTATTTTAAAGAATAATCTAAAATAATTACTTTGAGAGTTCTGAATCAATAAAAATAATCACTATCTAACAGGAGAGAAGCATGAAGTATCTATTTAATATGAAATCAAAGATTATCCTGATTGCTTTATTGGTAATCACATTAGCTATTTTCCCGGTTTTAACCAGTTGCGGAAAAGTAAAAGAATTTGCTGATCCTATTACTGAAAATATTCTGTCAGGCATAAACCAGAGAGATTACTCAGTTTTTGCAAAGGATTTTGACGAAAGACTTAAAGCAGAGCTTCCTGAAGAGAACTGGGATAGTCTGCTTGCAGCAATAGATGAACAGTTCGGGACCTATAAGGAAGGCAGCCTGAAAACGAAGGGATTCAATACGACGAATAATGTAACAACTGTAAACTATACGGCAGAATTTTCAGGAAAATCATCGGTGAATGTCGATGTTACTTTTGAAAAAACAGATAACAGCCACCTGGTCATAGGATTCTGGCTGAATTAATATAAAAAAGCCATAGTCTGTTCCAGGCTTTTTTATTAATACTTATTAATATAATTTAATCTGTTAAAGAATTCTTAAGTTTTTTTATTTTTTTAGATTGTAAATTATGTTATAATTCAACGATTAAGAAATAAAGCCTTTTCTATTTCTTATGCTTTAATTATTTAATACAATAATTAAACAAATATAATAAATCTTTGCTATCGGGAGGAAAAAATTGAAAAAAACAGCGATTATTGTGCTTGTTATTGTAGCAATCCTTGCAATGGTTGGCTGCACTACTAAAGCTGCTGAAGAAAAAAAGAGTATCGGTATCATACAATACGTTGAACATGTAGCGCTTGATTCTGCCAGGGAAGGTTTTATTAAAGCGCTTAGCGATAATGGTTTTGCTGATGGCGAGAACATAACAATAGATGTTCAAAATGCACAGGCAGACCAGAGTAACCTTTCGACTATAAGCGACCGTTTTGTAAGCAATAAAGTTGATCTTGTGCTTGCAATTGCAACTCCTGCCGCTCAGTCAATTGCAGGGAAAACAAACGAAATCCCAATTGTCGGGACAGCGATAACTGATTTTGTTTCTGCAAAACTGGTAAGTTCAAACGAAGCTCCTGGCGGTAATGTAACAGGTACTACAGATATGAATCCCATTAAAGAACAAATAGATCTTATTGTAAAATTAGTTCCTGATGCAAAAACAATTGG
>DBPS01000031.1:0-322 GCA_002304935.1 Candidatus Humimicrobium oleiphilum
AGTTCCTGATGCAAAAACAATTGGCGTGATTTACACATCAAGTGAGGATAATTCTGTTGTACAGGCGAAAATTGCCAAGGAGGCGATTGAGGCTCTCGGTCTTGAATATACCGAGGTTACTGTTACAAATTCAAATGATGTTCAGCAGGCAACTCAGTCAATAGTGGAAAAGTGTGATGCTTTATATCTGCCAACCGATAATATCCTGGCATCTTCCATGCCTGTTATATATGGAGTGACAGTAGAATCAAAAACCCCTGTTATTTGCGGAGAGTCAGGTATGGTAGAAAATGGCGGACTGGCAACACTGGGAATTAATTAT
>DBPS01000031.1:479-4052 GCA_002304935.1 Candidatus Humimicrobium oleiphilum
GAGATAAAGGGGCTTTATTTAATTTTAGCCCCTTTATTTATGATTTTTGATTTTTTATTTGAAAGAGTAACCGGGTTCTTATGTTACAGATATTTTTGGGTGCAATTTCTCTAGGTCTGCTTTGGGCGATTGTTACAATCGGTGTTTATATAACTTACAGAATTCTTGATATTGCAGACCTGACAGTTGAAGGAAGTATCGTAATGGGTGCAGCTATTGCTGCATCAGCGATAACCAGAGGCATTAACCCATATGCTGCAGTAGGCATGGCATTTGTGGGAGGCCTGCTTGCAGGTCTCATAACCGGTCTTCTTCATACCAAACTAAAAATACCACCACTTCTTTCAGGGATTCTTACAATGATTGCATTGTATTCCATAAACCTTCGGATAATGGGAAAAGCAAATATTTCTCTTTTAAGGATGCATACCACATACAGCACATTTGAAAAGCTGGGGATAAACCACAATGGATCAGTCATAATAGTGGGTATTATTTTTGTCGGATGCATAATCGGGGTTCTTTACTGGTTCTTTGGAACTGAGATTGGATGTGCCATAAGAGCGACCGGTGATAATCCACAGATGGTAAGAGCACAGGGAATAAACACAAACACAACAATCATACTGGGACTCATGATCAGCAACGGGCTGGTTGCAATTGCAGGAGCGCTTATTGCGCAAAGCCAGAGTTTTGCGGACGTTCAGATGGGCATAGGTTCAATTGTAATAGGTCTAGCTTCCGTAATTATCGGTGAAGTATTGTTTGGGAAAAGAAATTTTTTCAGCAGGCTTATGTCCCTCGTCCTGGGAGCAATAACATATAGAATCATTATTGCTTTAGTATTAAAACTTGGTATGCCTGCCAATGATTTGAAACTCTTTACTGCAATAACTGTGGCTATTGCACTTGCACTGCCTGTTTTCCGTTCATACCTGAAGCCGATTAAGAAATCAATGAAGAAGGTGGATTAATTGCTTGTAATAAAAAAGATTACCAAAATTTTTAATCCACGCACTATTAATGAAAAGGTTGCACTTCACGATGTAAGCTTTACTTTGGAAGAAGGAGATTTTGTAACCCTTATCGGTGGCAACGGCTCAGGCAAATCAACATTGCTTAATTGTGTAGCCGGAGTCTATCCGGTTGATAATGGTGATATTTTTATAGATGACATAAATGTCACAAATCTTTGTGAGCATAAAAGAGCCGCACTTTTAGGGCGCGTATTCCAGAATCCTATAATGGGAACAGCTGCAAATATGGGAATTGAGGAAAATCTGGCACTTGCCTACAGGCGGGGTCAGAGAAGGAGTCTTACCTGGGGAATCACAAATAAAGAGAGGGAACATTATAAGGAAATATTAAGTACTCTTGAGCTGGGCCTTGAAAACCGCCTGGGCACAAAGGTCGGTCTTCTTTCAGGGGGACAAAGGCAGGCTCTGACTCTTATAATGGCAACGTTAAAGAAACCAAAGCTCCTGCTTCTTGACGAACATACTGCAGCACTTGACCCCAAGACTGCGCAAAAGGTTCTGGAGATAAGCGACAGAATAATACAGGAAGAGAATCTCACGACACTTATGGTCACTCATAATATGAAAGATGCAATAAAGCACGGCAACAGACTGATGATGATGTATGAAGGCAAGGTAATACTTGATATTAAAGGTGAAGAAAAACAAAAACTTACAGTAGAAGATCTCCTTGTAAGATTCGGTAATGTCAGTGGTGAAGAATTTACAAACGACCGTGCTCTTTTGGGATAACAGGGGACGTATAAGTTATTGTTTTTTCTTCAGCCATGAAATCCAGGAAGTTCTCTGATACTTATTCTTTTCGATATCAACAAGCCATATTTCAAGTTCAGGAAAGATTTCTGCAATTCTTTTCCAGGCAACTTTATGAATTTTTGCTCTAACAGGCATAAGTTTTTTTGATTGCACAGGCATGGCAATTATGCAATGTCTGCAATCTTTTTCATTCAACCTTGATATAGAGCTGAAAAAAGCTTCATAAAAATCTCCTACCCGTTCCAGTCCCGATTCCGCATATCCTATTATCTCAATGTGTAATACTTCATCTTCCCTTACTGCTTTTATGTCCGGACCCAGTTTGCCAAGCCCTTTTTTGCTATTTAGCTTATAGCCTTCAGATTCAAGGATTTCGCGAAGACAATTTTCTACATCTATATTTGTTATTATTGTTGGTGTTTGGATATTGTTCATTTCCCTAAAACCTATTATTAATATAATAAATAATTAATAGAATTATAGCACTGTTTCTTAAAAAGATTACAAGAAGTAAAAATTATTATATAAATATTTTTAAACAAGCATTGATTTTTATAAATTTTATATTAGTTATTAATATTTAATGAAAAATGGTGCCAAATTATACGTCCCCTACAATATTTTTCTTTTTTAATTTAATAAAATAGCTATAATTGTTTTTAAAGAGGGGGGAATCATATGAAATGGCAAGGAAGAAGAACAAGCACAAATGTAGAGGACCGAAGAGGTTCCAGTCCTAATTTAAATATACCAAGCAATGCCCTCAAGGGAGGTCTTGGAGGCGGTTGCAGTACAATAATCATAATAATTGTAGTCATATTTATTTTAAGAGCATGTGGAATTGATTTTTCGCAGATTACCGGAAATCAGCCAGTGGATATTCCGGCAGTACAGACAACCTATCAGCCTGCCCAGGAAGAAGATGAATTATTCCAATTTGTATCTGTAGTATTTGCAGAAACGGAAGATGTTTGGACCGAACTATTTGCTGCAGAGGGAATGCAATATCAATATCCCACACTAGTTGTATATTCCGGATATGTTGAATCTGCATGCGGTATGGCTGGTTCAGCAACAGGGCCCTTTTACTGTCCCGCTGATAGNNGCAATGGCTTATGTCATTGCACATGAAGTAGGCCATCATGTACAGACGATTCTTGGAATAATGGAAGATGTCCAGCAGCTACAATCACAGTCAAGTGAAGCCAAGTCTAATGAGCTAAATGTACGTCTTGAATTGCAGGCAGATTATCTTGCAGGAGTCTGGGCTCATTACGTAGAAAGGGCTGACATTCTTGAAGAAGGAGATATAGATGAAGCTCTCAATGCAGCCAGTGCTGTTGGTGATGACCGCATCCAGAAGCAATATCAGGGCTATGTAGTTCCTGACAGTTTTACGCACGGGACTTCAGAGCAAAGGCAAAGATGGTTTTATAAAGGTTTTCAGTCTGGCAATTTTGCTGAAGGCGATACGTTTAATACAAATGATTTATAAAAATGAGACAGGGTTATTAAAATTATTTTTTATTTTTTCGCTTACTTAGTCTTATTTATATGATTAAAATTAAAAAATTTTTATTGTTTTAAGAATTCTTAATAAAAAAGAAGGAGATAAAATAATGGCAACAGGAGATATGTTAAATCAGATTAAAAAAGCAAATGAAAAAATTAAGCAAACCAGGATAGGCGCAGAGGTAACAAAAGACAGTCTGGCCAAGAAAAAAGCTATGGAACAGGCACGACCTGAATTCAGACCTGCAGGCAATGCGCCAAAAGCTGT
>DBPS01000031.1:4099-7921 GCA_002304935.1 Candidatus Humimicrobium oleiphilum
GGGAATTTATATACCGTTAAAAAAGGTGATACATTGAGCGGAATTGCCAAAGAGTTTTATGGTTCTGCAACGCAACCCTACTGGAAGTTAATACAGGATGCAAATAAAGATTTAATTAAAGATGCTAATTTAATTTATCCCGGACAGGTTTTTAAGATTCCTGCATTACCAGAAGACATGAAAAAGAAATAAATTCACAATTTTTTATTTATAGCAACCAGAAAGGTTTTCAAAAATATTGGCAGGAGAATTTAGGGGAGGCTCTGGCTCCGGCGGGGGATTAGGCGGAGGCCGTTTCCACTATATTGAGACAGAGGAAAGACCACAAATATCGAAATCAATGCTTGCCAGAATTGCAAGATATTTCCTGCCATATTGGAAATTAATAATTCTACTTGCGGGCGCAATTATAATAACTGCAGTCCTTGGTCTTTTACCTGCAATAATAACCCGGAATATTATTGATATCGCATTACCTCAAAAGAATCTTAATCTTTTAATAATATTAATCCTATCTTCATTCGGTGCTGTCCTCTTAAGCGGTCTTATTTCAGTAGGTCAGAATTATCTGAATAGCTGGATTGCCAAATACATAATGTATGATATTCGGAATTCCATGTTTAATCACCTGCAGTATATGAGTATAAGATTTTTCTCAAATGTTAAGACAGGTGAGATAACATCTCTGATGAATAATGACATAGGCGGGATAGAAAGCACATTTTCAAATACATTTGTCAATATTACTCAGAATATTTTTATTTTTGTAATAACAGCTGTAACCATGTTTTATACAAACTGGAAGCTGGCAATTGTCGGAATGCTTATTCTGCCGTTATTTATATTACCTACGCGTAAAGTAGGGAAAGTAAGATGGAAAATAGCCACGCAGACACAGGAAAAACTAGCTGAATTAAATTCTATAATATATGAATCCCTAAGCATAAGCGGCACCATGCTTGTAAAACTTTTTACAAGAGAGAAAACACAGTCTGAAAAATTTGAGAAAATAAATAAAGATGCTACGCGGTTACAAATAAAAGAATCTCTTGCCGGCAGATGGTTTTTTATGGCCATATCTTCTGTTGTGGCAATAGGGCCAATGATAATATATCTTGTCGGCGGTCTGATATTAATTAAATATAACGATATTACCATAGGTAGCATAGTAATGTTTGTAGCCTTGCTTTCCAGGCTTTATGGACCTGTTACTTCATTTGCGAATATAACTGTTGACCTGACACGCTCGATGGCTTTATTCGAACGGATTTTTAAATATATGGACATTAAACAGGAAATAGCCGACAAGCCTGGGTCACTGAAACTAAGCAGGATCAAAGGCAATATTAAATTTCAAGATGTTAATTTTTCATATAATGAAAAAGCGCTGACGATTAAGGATATTAATATAGATATCAAAGCAGGGCAGATGGTTGCATTTGTTGGTCCGAGCGGGTCTGGTAAAACAACACTTACATATATGCTGCCACGTTTTTATGATGTTGATTCCGGGACAATCACTATTGACGGAATAAATATCAGGGAAATAAAGATCGAAGCTTTAAGAGGACAGATAGGAATGGTTACGCAGGACAGCTATCTTTTCAATACCAGTATAAAAGAGAATCTTTTATTTTCAAACCCGGATATTACTGAAGAAGAAATGTTCCAGGCCTGTAAAACAGCAAATATACACGATTTAATAATATCACTTGCAGATGGTTATGATACCATGGTTGGTGACAGAGGTATCAAATTATCCGGCGGAGAAAAACAGAGAATTGCTATTGCAAGAGTACTTTTAAAGAATCCCAGGATAGTAATACTTGATGAAGCTACTTCGGCTCTTGACTCTGTTTCGGAATCTTTAATACAATCAGCGATAGAACCTTTGCTGGAAGGACGTACAAGCCTTGTCATAGCACACAGGCTCTCGACAATTCTTGCGGCTGATTGCATTTATGTCCTTGAGAAAGGTCAGATAGTAGAACAGGGAACAAATGAACATCTCCTGGAATTAAACGGAGTCTACAAAAATTTATACGACAAACAGTTTAATTCCCAAGGGGACGTATAATTTGGCCCCATATTTATGATAGTTTGATTTTTTGAATTGGTTTTAATTAATTTATTTTAGTTTTTCTTTTTTGGATTTAATGAAAGCGAAAACATAAAATAAATTTTTAAATTTTTAAAATGAGTTGATGTGTATTAGTATTTATTATTTGAAACAGATTAAAAAAATAAAATAAATTAAAACATAAACTTACGTATAAATAATGTTTAACAGGGGGCCAAATTATACGTCCCCTTGAGGAGGAATATGAAGATTAAATTTTTAGGTGCGGTAACTTCGGTAACAGGTTCCTGTCATTTGGTAACAACAGGGTCAAGCAAGTTCCTGCTTGACTGCGGCCAGTTTCAGGGAAGCGATGAAATGGATGAGCTTAACTGGGAAGAGTTTGATTTTAATCCCGGAGAGATTGACTTTGTTCTTCTCAGCCATACCCACATAGATCATAGCGGAAGGATCCCTTTGCTAGTCAAACGCGGGTTTAAAGGGCCTGTATACTGCACTGACGCAACTGCAGATTTACTGGATGTAATGTTGAAGGACAGCGCCTATATCCATGAAAAAGAAGCTGAATGGAAAAACAGGAAAAACCAGCGTGCCGGGAGACCTTACAGGGAACCTTTATATACATTTGAAGATGCGGTTGCTGCATTAAAACAGGTAAAGCCGATTCTTTATAATCAGCTTCTTGAAATTGATGAAAACATAAAGGTTGTATTTAATGATGCCGGACATATACTGGGTTCGTCTATAATAGAGATTTTTATTAAGGAAGATCAGGAAATATCCAAGATTGTGTTTTCGGGAGATATAGGTATGAAAAACAAACCTATCCTAAAAGATCCCACCATAATAAAAAAGGCTGACTTTCTGATCATGGAAGCAACATATGGCAACAGGATACACGAAAAAAATTCTGCCAGCATTGAAAGACTGATAGATATTGTGATTAAAACCATCAAGCGCGGGGGAACAGTCGTAATACCTTCTTTTGCTGTCGGGAGAACGCAGGAACTGATATTTGAATTTAATCGTTTTTATGAGGACCATCCTGATTACAAGAAAGAACTAAACGGAATAATGGTTTATATTGACAGCCCTATGGCGACCACTGTAACAGAAGTATTCAGGAACAACGCCCATATTTTTGATGAAGAGACAAAAGATTATATTTTACAGAGAAATGATCCCCTGGATTTTAAAAATCTTAAATTTACCAGGACAGTTGAAGAATCAAAAGAATTAAATCTGAATACCGAACCCAAAATAATTATTTCGGCCAGCGGAATGTGTGAAGCAGGAAGAATCAAGCATCACTTAAAGCACAATCTCTGGAATCCAAAATCGAGCATTGTTTTTGTAGGCTATCAGGCTGAAGGAACTCTTGGCCGCTCCATATTAAACGGAGACAGATATGTATCCATATTTGGTGAAAGAATACGGGTCCAGGCAGAGATATACGATCTTGAAGGATTTTCCGGCCATGCAGACAAAGAAGGGCTTCTTGACTGGCTTTCAGGTTTTCAGGAAAAGCCTAAAGAAATATTTCTGGTACATGGAGAAAAGGAATCAAAAGAAGAACTTGCGGTTTCTATTAAAGAAAGATTTGATTATGACTGTAAAATCATAACAGGAGTTTCAGAATTTTCCCTTTCAAAGGAAGGACTGCGAAGCGAAGAGGACTTAAAGAAAGCAATTGCTTCTCCTGAGGTAATTCAAAAAATTAAAAATAAAATCTCCTCAGTCAG
>DBPS01000031.1:7997-18775 GCA_002304935.1 Candidatus Humimicrobium oleiphilum
CAGATTGAAAATTTTAATGATCCGGTAAGATAATATATATTTTCTAATATTCAAATGAGCATATTTAAAAGAAAGGAGAGAAATGATCATGGACAGGTTCTGTGTTTCAACTGATTCAGGATGCGATCTCCCGGCATGGTTTTGCAAAGAAAGAAATATATCTGCGTACAATATGAAATATATTATTGATGAAATTGAGATGACTGATTCAATGAATCCGGAAGATTGTCGTGAATTCTATAAAAAAATGCGTAATGGGTCTGTTCCAAAAACAAGCCAGATGACTCCTTATGAATTTCTGATTTACTGGACAGGATTATGGGAAAAATATAAACTTCCGATAGTTCATATTGCTCTGGGCAGCGGCATTTCCGGGACTTATTCCAACTCTTTAATGGCAAGAAATCTTTTTCTTGAAAAAAATAAAGAAGCCAGTGTTTTTATAGTTGATTCCACTCTTGCATCAATCGGATACGGAATCCTTGCAGTAAAAGCAGCAGATCTGCGCGATGAAGGAAAATCTCCCCAAGAATGCGTTGACTGGCTGGAAAATAATAAAATTTTTATAAACACATATTATACAACTGATGATTTGAAATATCTTTATCGCAGCGGCAGGGTCAGCAAGACGGGTGTTATACTTGGAACTGCATTAAATATTAATCCCATACTTAATCTTGACAAAGATGGTCACCTAATAGTCCGGGAAAAAGTCAGAGGCCGTAAAAAAGCTTTTAGCAGGATATCTGACATAATCGGGGAACTTGTAACAGAGCCCGGGAATCAGGTAGTTTATATCTGTCATTCTGACTGCAGTGAAGAAGCTGAAAGTTTTTCAAAAACTTTGATTGAAAAATTTGGCTTTAAAGGCTCATTTATTAATTATATAGGACCCACTATTGGTTCGCATTCCGGACCTGGCCTTATTGCTGCTTTCTTTTATGGCAGAGCCAGGACAATCTGACATTATTATAAAAATTTAAGATGATGGCTGAAGATTACGAAGGTGAGTAAATTGGAAAACAATATCATTTTCGACTTTGACGGAACACTGGTTGATTCAAGCGGTGCAATTAATAAACTTTATGCTTATTTTGCAGATAAATATCAAATATCTTCAATAAATGATCCGGAATCTCTTGCATCAATAAAATCACTGCCTCTTATAGACAAAATTAAAAAATTAGGCGTACCAGTTCAGCAGCTTGCTGCCATGTCAATAGAAGCCAAGAATGTTTATGCTTCTTTTATTTCTGAGGTAAAACTAAAGGAAGGAATGATCGATATCTTAAAAGATCTTAAAGAAAGACAGGCCAGCATGTTCATTCTTTCTTCCAATGCAGCAGATAATATAAATCAGTTTTTAAACCTTAATGATATTTCATTTTTCAAATCAGTTTATTCTTCAAGGAATATTCTGAAAAAAGATGTTGAAGTTTTAAAACTTCTTAAAAAGTACAAGATTAAAAAAGATAATGTGGTATACGTGGGGGACGAGGTACAGGATATCATAGCGTGCAGAAGAATAGGTGTAAAAATAATATCAGTTTCATGGGGTCATGATTCTGCAGAAGTCCTGAAAAAAAATAATCCTGATTATTTATGCAATTCTATGGAAGATTTATATAATTTCCTGATTGATGGATAAATACAAAATCCAAATTCAGATTGTTTAAAATTAATTAATATTGAAAAACTGGTTTAATAAATTTATCCTTACAAGAATAAATCAGTTTTTTAGTTTGGCAGAATATTATTTATGGGGATGTAGTTCAGTGGGAGAACGCTTGTCTGGCAGACAAGAGGTCGGCGGTCCGACTCCGCTCATCTCCACCATCCAAAAAAGGGGACGTATAATTTGGCTCCCAAAAAAAGTCTGACATATTCCTTTGCGAAAATGATTTTTAAACCAGTGTTGTTTTTATAATGTGTGTCGGATAATATGCGAAGAAACCTGAAATTTTTTACTTTATTCTTTTCCTACGAAAGATAAAATTGAAAATATAAACCGCGTAACCGGTTTTAAGAACAATTGATCTACTATTCTTGATGGCAATATTTTTACCTATTGCCTTTCCTCCTACCGTAATGGAAGAAATAAATCCGGCAATTACGGCACTCATCAGAGCTTTTTCAAAATTAGGATTATAAAGAAGTATCCTGAAAACTATTGCCGCACCTATTGCTCCGCTGATAATTCCACAGATATCGCCGATTGCATCATTGCAGAAACTTGATACTTTTTCAGCGTTTTTCAGAAGCGCTACAGCTTCTCTTGCCCCTTTTATCTTATTTGCAGCCATACTGTTCATCGGCACTTCAGGGCATGCAGTAATGGCTACACCGATAATATCAAATAAAACTCCTATGAATATTATTATAATCAGTATAATTAAAGCCACAGCAATATTAGCTTTAATTACCAAGGTTTCTGAAATAAAACTTAGAGTAATGGCTAAAAGAAGAGTCCATAAAGTGATGGCTATAATCCAGTGTCTTATTTTACCTCTGGATTTTTTTAACTTAGTCAAGTAAAGTTCCTCCAAAAAAAAGAGATGGCAATGCGATAGGTAAACTTTGCAGTTTAAGGTCCAGTAGGATTTCCCAAACTTGTACTGAGTGTTACCACATCAGCGGTTTCCCTTTAAACAGTTTCTATAGCGTCGCCGCTTATAGGACTGGATTGCCACTAAAACCACACTATAATCCCCACCGCATTTCATTAAGAACAGCCTAGGAGCTTTCCTCGACAGTCTTGAAATCACTAGCCTCTTTTGCAATTACAGGTTTCAGGTCAGACACATTACAAAGGTGCCGAGCTCTGGCATCCTCGTAACTCTAAAGAGACCCTCCCCCTGAATCACGCAAGGCAGGCTACGCTGCAATGCCTTTCAAACACTTGCAGGTTAACTCCAAATGCCGCTTTCGCAATAACACTTGAAATCTCCACGGAAAATGGGTCCACGCCCACATGCCATTATGGATCGCCCACTCTCCTTAACCCCCAGGATCAACCCCCGACTGGGCGTCAGCAGCCAATCCCAGGGACTTCACATGTACGCCCTCAACGGATTTTTAGCCCCGTCTTTATGATAGCAAGTACTGACTAGGATACTGCGCCATCTCTTAAATTATCAAAATAACTTTAACTATTTTTAATTTCTGTTACGGATATATATTATATCATATATTTTTTTTATTATTTAAAACAAAAAAAAGCTTTAAAAAATTATTTTTATTTTATTTATTTTATTATTTTTAAATACAACATTCTTGATAAACCTGAAATATGAGAGAATAATATAATAAGGCATAAGTCTTATGACTCTTAAATAATTATAATTATCAAAATTATTATATTTTATTTATAAAATATATATAATACTATATTATCCTATAATTTTTATTATCTGATAACATTATTTTAAAAACATAAGAAGGAAGGGGCTTGTGTTGAAAAAATCAGCTAAAATCACTTACTCGATTCTTAATTTTATCGGTTTTATTGCTGTGGTTGTAGTCAATGCTCTTGCAGTACTGCTTCCGATAAACAACAGAACCACCGAGGAACTTTCTGACAAATACCCAAACCTATTCGTGCCTGCCGGTATTACTTTCTCAGTATGGGGAATAATCTATCTCCTGTTGTTTATTTTCATCATCTACCAGTTTGCAGTTGCTTCAAGAAGAGGGCAGGAAGAAAGAGGTATTTTTGAAAAGATAGGTTTATGGTTCTTTATTTCATGTATTTTTAACGTTGCATGGATAATTGCATGGCATTATGAGATGGTATGGCTTTCTCTTATCATAATGGTCCTTCTTTTCCTAAGTCTCCTGATCATATATGTAAGACTCGGAACAGGAAGACCCGGCATAAGAGTTTCCGAGAGAATATGCGTCAACATCCCTTTCAGTGTTTATATAGGATGGATTACAATTGCAACGATTGCAAATGCAACAGCCTTACTTGTACAGATTAACTGGAACAGGTTCGGATTAAGTGAGCAGCTATGGGCTGTTATCGTAATAGCTGTGGGTGCTGTAATTACTCTTGCAACAGTATACTCTAGAAATGATATCTTTTACTGTTTCGTGGTGATATGGGCTCTGGCAGGAATAATTATAAAAAGATTTGCAGAAGGCGGAACATGGACAAGTCCTGTTATAATAACTGTAATCATTGCAATTGCACTTATCGGACTTTCGGTGATAATACAACTTATCAGAAAAAAGAAAATATACTGATAACTATTTAGAAACATGCATTTTTTAAAGATGGCATCCCGGATATTAATATCTGGAAATTTTTTCTAAAAAAAATCTACTTTCCGGGCTGTCATCTTTTTTATCTGTCCTGATGTCAGGATTATTATGATTTTAATTGTAAAAATTTTTCCAGTTCCTATAATACAGTAAATAACTATTTCGTTATTATTATTAACTAGGGCTAAATTAGGATTTTCAATTTAATATTTCAGGTAATATGCCAAATAATAATTTAGACTATAGATGAGATAATAAGTCAGGCAATATGTCAGATAAATTCAACGCCCTAATAATAGGTGCCGGCCTTTCGGGACTTACAGCTGCAAGCCTTCTTTCAAAGAGAGGCTTAAAAGTTGCGGTCATAGACAGAAATTTCAAACCAGGAGGTTCATGCGGCATATTTAAAAGAAACGGATATACATTTGATCAGGGCACGGCAATGCTTTACGGTTTTGGAAGCGAGGGGTTTAATCCTCATCGTTTTATTTTTAACTGTCTTGAGGAACCATTTGATGTAATAAAGCATGAAATACTTTATTCTGTGAAATTTAAAGATAAAAAAATAAGATTTTTTGCTGATGTCGATAAATTCGTTGAAGAGCTTTCACTTATATTTCCGAAACAAAAGAGTAATCTCAAGAGGTTTTATTCTGATATGAAAGATCTTTACAATAAGGTGATTATAAAAAAACCTGCATATGAAACACCTGATGAAACAAATAAAATCCTTGCTCTTAAAAAACTTTTATTAAATCCAGTTTCCTATATTAAATTTCTTGGTTTTATGAATAAATCTACAAAAGAATTGCTTGAAAAATATTTTGATGATCCGGAGATATTTAAATTTTTTGACAAACTTACCTCAACATATTGCTATACTACAGTATCGGAAACACCTGCGATACTTTCAGCAATAATGTTTATAGATAATCATACAGGAGGGAGCTTTTATCCTGCAGGTTCAACTCTTTTTTTACCGGGAAAACTGGAAAAAGTCATTGAAGAAAATGATGGGGAAATGATTTTTGAGAAGGAAGTAACAAAAATCCTCATCAAAAATAATAAGGCAATAGGTGTTTTGATTGATGATGGCAATATAATTTATTCTGATAACATAATTTATTCAGGAACAATCTGGAATATTTATGAAAAGCTTATTGATGAAAAATACTCACTTCCGGAAAGAAGAGAATGGGCTCGAAAAATGATACCGACATATCCGAGTATGGTATTTTATGCTGTTGTTGACTCAGAAATAATACCAGATGGAACTAATGCCATCGAGATGCTTATTGGTAATCCTGACTCAATAGATGAATCAGAAGTCACTGTATATATATTTAGTATTGACGACAAGACTCTCTGTCCGGAAGGAACTCATGTTCTTACAGCAATAGGACCTTCATTTAAAAAATGGCCGCAAGGAGATATTAAAACAGATTACAGCAGTCCTGAATATGATGAACAAAAGAAAACTGAAGAAGAAAGAATTAAAAATGTTCTTGAAAAACATTTTCCAGGATTTAAAAAAGGCCTTATTTATTCCGAGATTTCCTCACCTTCGACAATAGAAAAATACACGATGAAAAATCATGGCTGCGTTGCTGGTCCCAAACAATCAATAGGTCAGCATATGTTTAATCGTCTGCATATAAAAAGCGACTGGGATTCTTTATTCTGCTGTGGTGAATCATGTACGCTGGGGACCGGCTCACCCGCAGTAACTGTTTCGGGAATAAGTGCAGCAAATGCAGTACTAAGAAAATATGGGAAAAAACAATTTTTATATGATTCCGGAATGAAAAATTATATCAATGTTCTTAAAAAGCCTGTTAACCATGACAAGCTGAACATGACTCATTCTATGCAGGAAAGAGAAATAATTGCACTTGCAAACAAATGCTTGTTTTGTGAGAAGCCGGAATGCATGAAAAATTTTAAACTTGATACAAGGGGCATTTTAAGAAGAGTATCGGTCGGTAATTTTTATGGAGCAGCAAAAATAATAAAAAAATATCTCAGATATAATGATATTGACAGTGAAATAATTAAAACAATTGAAAACAACTGCATAATGCAGAAGAAGAATGGTACACCTTTACAAATTGCCAGGATTATCAAATTTCTTTCAAATAAAAACTTTGATAAATAAAAAAAATATATTTATAAAAAATATTATCAAAGATACAAAAAATTTATATAAAGCAATCAGATTATACATATATTCTTTAATTAATGTTTTATTAATGTTATATTTATTACTGTTTTTATTGATATAATCCCTTTTTTAAATTAATTTCCGTTTCAGCAAACTCATTTTTTCCAAACAATACCAGGAGTAAAATGCTATTAAAAAAAATGACAGACATTTTTTATATTATTATTACTTTTGATTTTTTAGCCTCGTTTTCCAGAATGAAAGGAGCCAGGCAATGGGCACAATTGCAATAGTTACAGACAGCACATCAGATCTTCCAAGGCATTTAAGCAAAGAGCATAAAATCAATGTCATTCCTTTATCAGTCATGTTTGAATCAAGAAAATACATGGATGACGGTATGGAAATCAGGGAAGAACATTTTTATGAAATGATGAAGAGCTCAACCGAGATGCCAAAAGCCGCACCACCCTCGCCAGGAGATTTTATGAAGGTCTATGATAAACTACTCAAGCATCATAGCGGAATAATATCATTACATATCTCAAGAAAACTTTCAGGCACCCTAAATTCTGTAGAAATAGCTGTAAAGCAATTTGAGCCCGGCAGGATACTTGATATTGATTCAGAAGTAGTCCATATGTCTTGTGGATTTATGGCAATCAAAGCAGCACTTCTGTCAGAAGAAAATGATAATAAAGAAGAGATTGCAAAAGAACTTTCAAATTTCAGAAATAAAGTAAAATCTTTTTTTATTCCCAGATCTCTTGAAAATCTCATAAAAGGAGGAAGGATTAACAAGATAACGGGAATGTTTGCAAACCTGCTGGAAGTCAAGCCCATACTTACTCTTAAAGACGGTGAAGTCTCTTTGTATAAGAATTCAAGAAAATGGGAGCTCGCAAAAAATGAAATGCTTGATTCAATGGAAAAACTGATTAAAGATAATAAAAAACTGACTGTTTCAATAGGGGATGTTGCCTCCCGGGAAGAAGCAGATGAAATAGAGAAAATTATTTGTCAAAGATTTGACCCTGCAACTATAATAAGGACAAAAATCGGAATAGTTGTCGGCTCTCACCTGGGAATAGGCGGACTCGGCATCACCTTCTTCGAAGACTAAGGGGACGTATAATTTGGTTCTTTTTTAAAAAATATATGATAAATTACTTTTAAATAACAAATCCTACATATTTAACAAGGAAGTAATTTAAAATACTGACATCTAAATTAACATTGTTTCAGCATCAGTTAAGCAAATTGCATAAAGTCATTTGCAGGCTGCTTATTGAACAAGGAAATCTTTTAATGAGCCAGCTTTTTTGGATTTCCTTAATTTGTTCAGCACCTTAAATTCAATCTGTCTTATGCGTTCACGAGTTAAAGAGAATTCTCTTCCAACTTCTTCAAGGGTTCTGGGGTGTCCGTCACAAAGTCCATACCTTAGAAGAATAATTTTTCTTTCTCTTTCTTTCAATGTATCCAAAGCTTCATTTATGCTTTTTTGAAGCATTGTAAAAGTTGCAGCATCAGGAGGCGCTATTGTCAATGAATCTTCAACAAAATCACTTAGATGTGTTTCTTCATCATCACCAATAGGTATATCAAGCGAAATTGTTTCCTGTGCAATTTTCATCAGCTCTCTTATCTTATCTGGCTCCATATCCAACTTTTTTGCAATTTCTTCAGTTTTAGGTTCTCTTCCAAGTTGTTCCAGAAGCTGTCGTCTTGAACGTATGTATTTATTTACATTTTCAATCATATGAACAGGCACCCTGATTATTCTTGCCTGGTCAGCTATTGCTCTTGTTACAGCCTGTCGTATCCACCAAGTGGCATAGGTAGAAAATTTAAAACCTCTTTTATAATCATATTTATCAACTGCTCTGATAAGACCCAGATTGCCTTCCTGTATCAGATCCAAAAATAACATTCCTCTGCTGACATATTTTTTTGCTATGCTTACCACAAGTCTTAGATTGGCTTCCACGAGCTTTCTCTTTGCCTCCATATCGCCATTTTTTATTCTTTTTGCAAGCTGGATTTCTTCAGCGGCAGTTAATAATCTTTTCCTGCCGATAGTTTTCAGATATATTTTTATAGGATCGCCATTGAAAGAATTTGATATTCTGGTATCCCGTGATTTTTTCAGTGTAGTTTTTTTGCCATATTCGCCATCATTATCCATTTCACTTTGCTCAAAATATAAAGTATTATCCAAATCTTTTATCAAACTCTTTTTATATTGCAAATCTACTTCTTCTATTGTTTTATCCATTTTATAATTTTGTAAAAAAGTCTTTCTTTTTTCTTTTTCCAAAATTTCCAAGTCATTGATTTCTAAAGTAGTTCTTGTCATGAAGGTTTAAGCCTCTTTTAACATAAATTAACAAGCAATGTTTCAATTTGCCGCAAAAAAATATTAATCTGTGCAAAAAAAATAAAATTATTTCTCTTCAGATGAATAATATCTTATCGGGGTATTAGAATGTAATAGCCTGATTTTAATAAAATTACTATGAACAAATTACTAATCAAGCATATTCTTTATTAATAGTATTGTCAAATTTATTAATAAAAGCATAGTTTGCAAAAAAAATAAAAGCATAGTTTGCAAAAAAATAGCATGATACAATATTTTTAATAATTAACAGACTAATAATAAGTTTTAAAGAAATATTAATATTTTACAGGTTGGCCAATATGATAGAAAAACAATATTCTTACAAATTAACAGATATGAAAACTATTGAGAGGATAATATCTGATAATTGTAAGCGGAAAAATGACAATTAAATTAAACGAACAGGAAAAAGCTATATACGTAAAGGGTAATATCGTTAATGTTCCTTATAAGATAAAGATGCTTATCCATAATGAGTATGAAGAAATACTTAAATTTTTTGTTGTAAAATCACCCAGTCCGAAAAATATGAAGCAATAAACCATAATTTATTTCTTCAAAGTTTTAGTATTTTTTAAAAATAAATAGTATATTACTTTTTTGCGATACACAAATTATTAATGTGCCATTTAATTGTAAAAAACAAAAATAAAGGATTGAAATATACAAATGGATATTACAGACATAGTTGATGAAGGGATAGATACAGGAAATGTTATGCTTGATAAAGACGCAAAGATAGCTTATTTTTCAATGGAAATAGGTATTGAAGAAAATATACCGACTTATAGCGGGGGCCTCGGGATATTAGCCGGTGATACTCTTAAATCCTGTGCAGACCTCAGTATCCCTGTAGTAGGAGTTACCATTCTTTCTGAAAAAGGTTATTTCTACCAGGAAATAGATGAGAATGGTAACCAGATAGAACTCCCTGTAAGTTTTGCTGTTGAAGATGTTCTGGAAGCTTTAAATGAATTTGTCATAGTTAATATAGAAAACAGGGAAGTGAAAATACGTGCCTGGCTTTATCAGTATGAAGGAATAAGCAAATACAAAGTACCTATTATTTTTCTTGATACAAATATTGAATCAAACTCACAGTGGGACAGGGAAATAACAAAATTCCTTTATGGCGGAGATGAACGTTACAGGCTTGCCCAGGAAATAGTGCTTGGTATTGGCGGAATAAGGATGCTTGACAGACTGGGATATAACAAAATAGATATTTACCACATGAATGAAGGTCATGCAGCTCTCAGCACGGTTGAATTATTCTCCCAGTTTAAAGATATAGAAAAGGTAAGGAAAAAATGTGTTTTCACCACACATACACCTGTTGCAGCCGGACATGATCAATTTGAACTATCAATGGCTAAGTTTATGATAGGGAGTATCCTGCCTGATTTTTTACTCAATGAAATAACTTTATACGGTAAACTTAATATGACAAAACTTGCTCTTTTTTTCAGCCATTATATTAACGGAGTTGCAAAAAAACATGGCGAGATTTCGAGGATGATGTTTCCGGGTTATTCGATAGATTCCATTACAAATGGCGTTCATGCATCAACATGGACATGCCCTTCATTTAAAAAATTGTTTGACAATTATATACCGGGATGGAGATCGGATCCTTTTATACTAAGGTCAGCTTTCAGTATTGACCCTGATGAAATCTGGGACTCTCACATGGAATCAAAAAAAATACTTATTGATTTTATAAATAAGTCAGGTGCGTGCGATATGAATACCGGGGACTTTACAATAGGTTTTGCAAGGAGGCAGACAGCTTATAAAAGACCTGATCTTTTAATATCCCATCCGGAAAAACTGATTGAAATATCAAAAAAAGTCGGTCCCATACAGATAATCTACTCAGGCAAGGCTCATCCGAAAGATTATTCAGGCAAAGAAGCAATAAAAAAGATTTGTGAATTAACAAAAAAAGTC
>DBPS01000031.1:18839-19242 GCA_002304935.1 Candidatus Humimicrobium oleiphilum
CAGCTCGGAACACTTGACGGATGGTGGATAGAAGGATGCATAGAAAATATTACCGGCTGGTCGATAGGGCCTTTGAATCTGGAAGATAATCAGCCTTCAGATTATGAGATTGACAGCAATGATTTATATAACAAGCTGGAAAATAAAATCATACCCAAATTTTATAACAATAAAGACAGCTGGATAAGGATAATGCGCAGGTGCATAGCTATAAACGGATCATTCTTTAATACCAACAGGATGGTCCAGCAATACGTATTAAATGCTTATTTTAAATAAATAAAAACTAGAGGGGGGGGTAAAATAGTCGGCTTGCTCCATAGTGATATTCAAGCAGTTCAAGTCAGGAGGAGGCAGAAATTTTGACTATCTTATTGCAGGAGAAGCAGAAAAAGAAATACGG
>DBPS01000026.1:0-16469 GCA_002304935.1 Candidatus Humimicrobium oleiphilum
AAAAATTTTAATAATATGGTGTTATAATATTTTGTTAATTTATGTTTTTATAATTTTACAGACCAGGCAATAACAAACTATGGAATATATATTTGATTACGGCAAAAAATCTATAAATTTGAAAATACCCGAAGAAAATATAATCAAATTCAATTATACTCAAAACAAGCCTCCGGTAAAAACTGAGGAAGAAATAATCCAGGAAGCATTTTTAAAACCATTTGCGGCAAAACCTCTAAATGAGGCTGCACATAAAAAGAAAGAAGTCTGCATACTTGTATCCGATATTACAAGGCCATGCCCTTCTTATAAATTTCTCCCGCATTTGATAGCAGAACTTAAAAAAGCAGAGGTGGAAAAAATAAAAATAATATTTGGTCTTGGAATTCACAGGAAGCATACACGCGAAGAGCAGATAAGACTAGTTGGAGATTTGGCAGCAAAAGAATGCATTTTAATTGATTCCGACCAAAACAGGTGCAGAAAAATCGGCACGACTTCCAGCGGGACTCCTGTGGAAGTTTTTGAAGAAGTTCTTGACAGCGATTTCATTGTAGCTACTGGCAATATTGAGTACCACTATTTTGCAGGATATTCAGGTGGCTCAAAAGCGCTGATGCCCGGAGTATGTTCCTATAACTCAGTGGCGGCCAATCACTCAATGATGCTTGATGAAAAAGCAGGAGCAGGACAGTATCGGGATAATCCGGTCAGACAGGATATCGAAGAGGTCGGAAGAATAGTAAATATTGACTACATCTTTAATGTAGTTCTGGATGATCATAAAAAAATCATCGGAGCAGTAGCAGGCAGTAATAATGAAGCTTTTATTGAAGGTATGAAAATATATGATTCATTCTATGAAATAAGCTCTCCTGAAAAAGCGGATATTGTTATTACGGCATGCGGCGGCTTCCCAAAAGATATAAATCTTTATCAGTCACAGAAAGCTCTCGATAATGTAAAAGATATCATCAAAGATAATGGCACTATAATAATGATAGCTGAATGCACGGAAGGTTTTGGTGAAGATAAATTTGCTGAATGGATGCAGCATGCTTCTGATTTTGAGTATCTTTATAAAAGGATAAAAGAAAAATTCGTTCTTGGGGGCCATAAAGCTGTAGCTGTCTCAAAACTTCTTACAAAAGCAAAAGTCCTTTTATATTCTGATTTCGATACAGCTACAACATGTAATATCGGTTTTAATAAAATAACCTATATTCAGGAATATATTGATTCAAGACTGTCCGGAGAAAAAAATTTAAGATTTGCCATCATCCCAAACGGCAGATTTGTCAGACTGTCCGGATAAACAAAAAAACAAAAATTTCTTATCCGAACAATCTTTCAAATCGAATATAAAACTTAAAAAATTATTAATTATGGCACCCTCATGGATTTTTTAAGATAAAAGAATATTTTTTATTTAAACCATACCCTTTTCTTCAAGATATTTCTTCAATTCTTCGTACTGAACAGATGTTATGGGTTTCAAAGGTTTTCTTGGAGCTCCCCCGTTATAACCAGCCATGGTTGCAGAAGCTTTAACCGCACTTACTCCGCCGCTCCCTGATACTTTTGCATTCAAAGTAAATATTTCAAAATGCAACCTGACTGCATCTTCCATATTTCCTGATTTAAAAGCATCATAAAGTTCACAGCATTTTCCCGGAAAACCGTTTGCCAGTGAAAGTATTCCACCAGTTGCCCCGCAAATCAGCCCTGTAAGGAAAAAGTTTGCCGAACCGGCTATAACACAAAAATCTTCAATTCCTCTTGTAGCATTAAGATAGCCCATTATTCCATCGCTGGAACTGTCTTTCATGCCCACTATATTTTTATTTGATGCAAGTTTTCCTACTGCCTTTGGTGAGATTTTCACACCTCCGGCAAAACCGGGAGCATTATACATAAGCATGGGTACCGGGATACTCTCTGCTATCTCTGTATAATAATCAATAAGTATTTCGTCTTTCATCTGTTTTGCAAAATAACTCGGAGTCAGGACACTTACAAAATCTGCTCCGATTTCTGCTGCCTGTCTGCTGAACTCGATAGTTTCTTTGGTGGATTCACACCCTGTTCCTGCCATTATCACTTTATCCTGTTTGTTCTTTACAAAAACTTCAAGTATTTTCAGCCTTTCATCAATAGTAAGGCTTTTATTTTCACCATTTGAACCCAGTGCCAGATAGCCTCTTATGGAAGTCTTATTATACTTTAGTATATTATCTTCTAGTTTGTCGTACTGAACCTCTTCATCCGCAGCAAAAGGTGTTATCGCTGGAATAAATACTCCGCTTAATTTTTCCTTTAACATTATTTCTCCTTTAATTGGTATTTATTTTTTATTATTGATCCTGGTTAAAATTCGTTATTTATTATTCCAAAAAAGAACCACTAATTATATTCTTTATCAGGAACAAGAACAATCTTCAAGCCTTGCTTTTTTTCAATTTTTTCAAATGCCTTTCTGTATTGGGAAAGCGGCATAACATCAGATATTATTTTACCCAGATCAAGCTTGTTTTCATTCAGCAGGCTTATAGTATGCTTCCATGAAGAAAAGGTGGAGCTCATGGATGGAATTATTTCAATCTCTTTCTGTACAGCTTTATCCCATTTTATATTTATACTCTCTTTGCCGCTTAACCCCAGACCGACAAGCCTGCCATTTTTTGCAAGAATCTCAATTGCGTCGTTGAAAGCAGATTCACTTCCGCTGCATTCAATAACAATATCTGCACCAAAATCTTCAGTATTTCTCATCACCAGATCCTTAAGGCTCTCTTTCTGAACGTTTAAAACAAAATCAATTTTTAATTCTTTTGCAACTTTAAGCCTGTATTCCTCATCAATATCAAGACCTGTTATAGCTATCCTGCGGGCACCGCAGGCTTTTGCAATCTGTGCAGCAATCAGACCTATTGCTCCTGCTCCTGTAACTACCACAAAATCATTTACTTTTATATTACCTCTTTCAATAACGGCATGAGTTACTGTTGAAGCAGGTTCTATTACCGCCCCCTCGGTAAAAGATACACTGTCAGGTATTTTATGAAGCTGGCAGTCTGAAATCTTTATATACTCAGCCATTGCACCATCTATCCCCCATCCCGGGGATCTTTTAGAAGAACAGAGATGAGGTTTTCCGGCCCTGCAGAATCTGCATACTCCGCACACCTTCTGCTGAGGCTCAGATGTTACTCTGTCCCCGATCTCAAATCTTGTAATATTCCTGCCTTTTTCTACTATTATTCCGGCAAATTCATGACCCAGAATGACTGGTGGCCAGTATGGGAAAACATCATGAAAGATATGCAGATCAGAGCCGCATATACCTGTCGCCATAACCTTTACAAGTACCTCGTCTTCACTGATAACAGGAACCGGCACTTCTTTGTAGATTATATTATCATAACCTTTTTTTTCTTTTACTACTGCTTTCACAAAATGTGCCTCATATTAAAATGTATTACTAAAAGAATTAAAAAATTTAATTAAAAACCATCCTGGAATAATCAGTTTTTAATAACCCGTTTATTGCATTTCTTTTATTATCTTTACAATATGTTCAGTACTTTCAGCAATAATGACACCGGCTTCAGAAAGTTTTTGTTCCTTATTGTCAGCACTTCCTGTACCATCAGCAGAAACAATTGCACCTGCATGCCCCATTGACGTTCCTTTTGGCGCATTTTTGCCTGCTATCAGTGCAACAACAGGTTTTTTAACATATTTTTTAATATATTCAGCAGCAATCTCTTCATCGCTTCCGCCAATTTCACCTATAAGGACAATTATCCCTGTCTGCTCATCCTTTTCAAACATGGGAAGAAAATCAATAAAAGATGAACCCGGTATCATGTCTCCGCCTATTCCTATGACAGTAGACTGTCCGATGCCTTCATTGGTCAGAAGAAATACAGTTTCATAGCAGTTTGTTGCTGATCTTGACATAATTCCTACATTTCCCTGAGAAAATATCTTGTCATGCATAAAACCTGCTTTTGATTTGCCCGGAGAAATAATTCCGAATGAATTGGGACCTACAACTATAGAATCTGATTTCCTTGCAAGATTATAAACATTCATCATGTCGTGAACGGGGACATGTTCGGCAATTGTTATAACCAAAGGTATCTTTGCGTCAATTGCTTCATAGGCTCCCTCAGCCGTGAATTTCGCAGGTACAAAAAGAACTGAAGTGTTTGCACCTGTTTCTTCATAAGCCTGCTTTACAGTGTCAAAAACAGGAACTCCGAATACATTCTGTCCGCCTTTTCCGGGAGTGACTCCTCCTACCACTTTTGTGCCATAGGCAATCATTCTTTCACCATGAAAAGTCCCTTCCCTGCCTGTTATTCCCTGTATTATTAATTTTGTATTTTCATCTATTAATATACTCATTATTAAAATCTCCTGGAACTGATTTTATTAACACCATCGCTGATACTATCAGCAATTACTACATTGTCTCCGATTTCTGACAGTATCTTTAATGCTTCGGGTTTGTTTGTCCCTTCAAGCCTGATAACTACCACCCTGTCTTTTTCGATTTCTCCTGATTCCAAAGCACCCTTTACTCCCAGTGCCACTTCATCACAACGCGTAATCCCACCGAAAATGGAAATAAACAGGCATATGGTATTTTTATTTTTAAAAATTATCTTTACTGCTTCAGCTATTCTGTCTGAAGTAGCTCCTCCGCCAAGATCCAGGGCAGCTCCGACTTTCTGTCCGTTTTTTGTTATAAGGTCTATGCAGGACATTATCATTCCCGAACCATTGCTTACAACAGCTATATTACCTTCATCGGTTACTGGTATATAAAGGAAATTAAATGCCCTGGCTTCTTTTACCAGGACATTTTCCTCAATAGAATTCCTGAATTCAACTATGTCGCTATGTCTGTAAAGCGAACTGTCATCAATATCTGCTTTGCAGTCTACTGCAAGAAGTTTTCCATCACCGACAATTGCAAGCGGATTTATTTCAGCAAGGGTACAGTCATATTCTATAAAAAGCCTGTAAAGATTTTTAACTATAGAGGTAAACGCCTCAAAGAACGACATGTCCAGACAATATTTTTTAAAGATATATCTTATAGTATATTCCTTTATTCCCATGAAAAAATTAATCGGAATTTTTACAATTTTTTCCGGATTATTCTTCGCTGTATCCTCTATATCCACTCCCCCCAGAGGACTGAATATAAGCATCGGGGCTTTATTAAATCTGTCAAGGACTATGCTTAGATACCATTCGTCAATCAGGTCTACCTTCTCCGCAACCAGGACTTTTTTCACTTTTAACTTTTTTATTTCCATCTTCAGCATTTCTTTTGCAAGCTTGTCTGCTTCCAGGGCACTGTCAGCAAATTTGATGCCCCCTGCTTTTCCCCTGCCGCCTGTCATTATCTGGACTTTCAGCACATAAGGAGACTTCAGATTCTTTACTGATTCTTTTATATCCTGATTCTCCTCAATGACTACTCCGTTCTGAATAGGTATTCCGTAGTCTCTTAATAATTCCTTACCTTTATATTCCAGAAGTTTCATAGACTATCCCCCCAGAGCTCTTCATCACTCGGAGCTTTAAGCGATTCATTGAAATAAGCTATCCTGCTTATATTTAGCAAATGCTTGTAGTCAAAGTTCTCAGAAATGGAGTTGTTTCCCCATGAGCCACAGCCAAGAGTAGTGGTGGCAGCAAGACCGTTAAAGAAGCTCCCTCCATTTGATGTTGCACATATCTGATTAATCAGGATCCTGCTGACTTTCACATTCAGAGCCGCATATTCGATATTTTCTTTATTGCCTGAGTGTACGGATACGCTATGTCCTTTGCCCTCAAAATCAAGATTTGCCTGAGCATATCTGACGGCTTCGGCAAAATCCCTGTATCTGATTAATGCGATAACCGGGCACATTTTCTCTTTACAAAATACATCTTCTTTCCCTATTCCGTCAGTCTCGACAACTATTACCTTTGTTCCTGAAGGAATATCTATTTTTGCTATCTCTGCTATTTTTGATACTGCCTGTCCTATTACATCTTTATTGGGTACACCGTTTATGAAAAGAGCATCTCTCAGTCTTTGTTTTTCTTCTTTACCTGAAATAAAATGACACCCGTTGTTTTTAAACTCATTTACAATTTCATCAAATTTTTCATCCGGAACCATTACGGTCTGTTCAGCAGAGCAGATTATTCCGTTATCAAATGCTCTTCCTGCAATAATTTTGGAAACAGTATCTTTTATATCAATATCTCTGTCCATTATTACCTGAACATTGCCCACTCCTACTCCGAAAGAAGGTTTTCCGCTTGAATAAGCAGCTTTTACAATGCCCATTCCGCCTGTTGCCACAACAACATCTACTTTTCTCATAAGCTCGTTTGTCAGCTCGATTGTCGGCTCCTCAATTATCTGAATAAGATTTTCAGGAACTTTCACTGCTGACAATTTCTCGTTACAAAGGTCTACAAAATATTTTCCGCATTTTTTTGCCCTGGGATGAGGAGCGATTATTATAGAATTTCCTCCCTTTAAGGCAAACATCGCATTGCACATAGGTGTTACAACCGGATTGGTGCACGGAGTAACAGCACCGACTATGCCTACCGGCTTTGCAACAAGTGTGATTTTGGTTTTTTCATCATGTTCAAGAATTCCTACAGATTTTTTATTTTTAAGGCTGTGCCATATTATCCTTGATTTTCCAAGCTTTTTCTTGAGCTTATCCTCATAATTGCCCATTCTTGTTTCAGCAACAGCCATTCTTGCAAATTCTTCAGCATTATCGAAAACAACTTTTGCAATTATCTTTACGCATTTATCAATCTGCTCCTGAGTAAATTTTTCAAATTCAAGCTGTGCTTTCCTTGATTTTTCGATCATTACGTCAATTAATGAATTTTCATTCATAATTGTCCCATCTCCTTAAAATTTAATTAAATTACAACCATTAAAAACAGATTCCGTGACAAGAAAAATTATATTATCTATTAATTACTTTAACACCCATCCGGATGAGGACTTTTATAAAGTAATTTATAAAAAACATAACCCTCTTATCACGGAATAAAATTAGTTAATTATCCTGATTAATAAAAAACTTATTAATCTTTAAAACCATAATAATTATCTTTGGGGCCAGTATAAAGTACATTATTTTTGCACTTTAAGTATTCCATAAGCCCTACAACTCCGCCTTCTCTTCCAAGGCCGCTTAGCTTGTTGCCGCCATATGAAGCTTCTATTTTTGACATTACATTTGTATTCATCCATACTATTCCGGCATTAAAGGTTTCGGTCGCTTTAAGCAATGTTCTGTAATTTTCACTCCATACTGTTGCACCCAGTCCGTATACGGAATCATTGGATAATTCAAGCGCTTCATCAAAGCTGTCAATCTTCTTTATGGTAACCACAGGGCCGAATATCTCTTCCTGAACACATGTAAGATCATTTGAAGTTACTTCAAGAACTGTCGGTCTGTAAAAATAGCCTTTATCCATAGGTGCATCCATTTCCCTGAATCCGCCACATAATAGTTTTGCGCCATCAGCAACTGCACCCTTTACATATTTATCTACCTGTTTGAACTGATTCTCATCAATGAGGGAACCCATCTGGGTCTCTGGATCCATTATATCCCCCAGTTTTACAGCATTACATCTTGCAACCAGCTTTTCTACAAATTCATCATATATATCTTTGTGAACATATGCCCTGGTAGAAGCACAGCAGACTTCACCCTGCATGAAACAGAAACCGATGATAAGTGAATTAACTGCATCGCTTACAAGACAATCTTTGTCAGCAATAAAAGGTCCTTTTCCGCCAAGCTCAAGCAGCACTTTTTTCAAATTGGTTTCAGCAGAGGAATGAAGGCATCTTCTTCCTACTTCAGTTGAACCGGTAAATGAAACCATGTTTACATCATTATTACGTAGCATAGCTTCTCCTGCAACGCTTCCGGAACCGGAGATAATATTTATTACTCCTTTTGGATAACCGGCTTCAAGGAAAATTTCTCCCATCATAGAACACGTAACTGGAGCAAGCGAGGAAGCTTTCAGTACCACGGTATTTCCTGCAGAAAGTGCAGGGCATATCGTCCTGGTTGCAATATGAAGAGGGAAATTCCAGGGTATTATAGAACCTACAACCCCGAACGGCTCATATGTTTCATAACAAAGAGCGCTACGGCCGGGAAGAGGTATGACATTACCTCTTATCTGTCTTCCCAGATTTGAAAAATAATCCATTGCCCTGAAAGCATAAGGAAGGTCTGTACCCATAGTTTCTTTAATAGGTTTGCCCACATCTTTAGCTTCCCATTCAGCAAACTCTTTAATTCTTGCCTTGAACAAAGACAGGGCTTTCAGCATTAGATCTGCACGGACATCTCCATCAGTTTTAGACCATGCAGGAAAAGCTCTCTTTGCAGCCTGAACTGCTTTGTTTACATCATTTGCTGACGCTGCTGCAAGTTCTGCCAGTGGCTCGCCTGTTGCCGGACAATAAGAAGTAAAATATTTTCCGCCTTCAGGTTCAACCCACTCGTTGTCAATAAATAATTTCAATTTTTTCATTCCTACTCCTTGTAACTTTTACTATTTATATTTTTAAAAGTTTTTAATTTAATTAACAGAATTTAATTCCTGGAACCCTTTAATCAGTTCAGGCTAAAAAATTACTGCAGGGATATTCATCAGATTCGCAAATTCTTTTACCTCAGCAATTATATCCCCATATACTATACCGTTGTGATGAGGTATTCCGTTATAAAGCAATGATTCGATAAATCCCATATTTCCACTGTTTATCTTTATCGTCAGATTACTTCCTTTTAGATAAAGATCATTGTCCACTACCTCTCCAAGGCTTGCATGAATGGTATATTTTCCTCTTATTGCATTAAGCCTTACTACTGTTGCAACACCGGCTTTTGAAGAAGATGTCTCAGCCAGGCCTCCAAACACTTTTTCTATCTTTGGTTTGGAAGAAGCAGTATTATAAGGCCCATTTCCACAATGCCAGAACAATATTGCATCTTTTTCTTCGATATAATTTACTAGATCAGCCAGCCATGGAGTGCTCTTTGTCATTGCATACTCCATCAAAAGAGTAAGAGCTCCGTTTACATCGCATTCACAGGAAGCCATTATGCCTTCGGCATTCATTCTTCCGTTTGCCGGACAGATAGGAGTTTTGTCAATATCCCTTAATTCAGGCCAGCAGTCAGGAGCATAAGCCTGTATCTTTCTTTCTTCAACTACTTTTTTTACAGCCAGATATACTCTTGACAACCCCTTGGATTCTTCCAGATTTTCTTTGGGTATGTTAAATATTTCCTGCTGCTTTTTCATATCCTCGCTGATTTCTTTTTCAGTAATACTCTTTATTACATTTGTGAAAGAATACATTGAAAGTTTTGTAATCGTAGTACCAAAGATATTTTTTATTGCAAGTTCGTCAAAATCAGAAATCTCAAAACCATCAGGCCTCATGCCTATAACGCCTATTGATGCCTCTTTAAGATAAGATATTGCTCTTACCGCATTAACAAAAACTTTGATTTTGTCCTGAACATTCTGTTTTGATACATTTCCATATACGAAGCTGAACTTTTTACCGAAATTTGCCAGTATCGAACCCTGTGGCATTGCTCCTACCATTGAGCCTGTAAAACTATGTTTTTTTATGGCAAACTCTTCTATCCCCCAAATCAGATAGGGACAGTCAATATTTCTGAAAATCTCTGCAGCTACTTCTCCTGTACTGAAAGTACCATTGAATATTACTACTGCATCGACATTTTCGGATTTAAAAAGTTTCCATGCTGCTTTTGACATCTCCCTGCTATTGATAGAGGGTGCAGATTCAACAATAGAAACCTTCATTTCATCAGTAAAGAATTTCTTACCATCTCCTGCTATTTTCTGGGCAGTTATTAATTCTTCTTCATCCAGAAAGTCAAGAGTAAGATTTACGAAGCCGAATTTCATTTTTTTAAAATCTGTAAGCATGCTTTATCTCCTTGCTAATTTGTAATACTTAATCAATAATTAAAATATCAATTTTTACCATAAGGAATAACCGCCATCTGCAACAACAGCACTTCCTGTGAAATAGCTTGCAGCCTGGGAAGCAAGAAAAACAAAAATACCTTTTAGTTCAGATGGATCCGGAATTCTTTTCTGGGGAGCGTATGAAGCCCATTCATCAAGCATTTCTTTATCTGCTAATTTTAAAAGTGGCGTCATTATATATCCCGGACAAACTGCATTTACACGAATATTGTAAGGTGCCCATTCAACCGCAAGTGATTTTGTAAGATGGGTTACTGCAGCTTTTGAAGAATTGTAATGGCATTGTTTCTGCGGGACATTAACAATATTGGCAGACATGGAAGAAACATTTATTATGCTTCCTTTTTTCTGCTTTATCATTTCTTTGCCTACCCATTTGCAGTACAAAAAAACTCCATTTAAATTTATATCCATTAACTGCTGCCATGTTTTAAATTCCATATCCTCGGCTGGAGACCAGTTGCATATTCCGGCATTGCATACCAGAATATCGATCCTGCCTAATTCGTCTTTTACTGCCTTTACTGATCTTATTACATCCTCTTCAACAGTAACATCGCTTTCTATGGCAATGGCTTTCCTGCCAAGATTCCTTATTTCTCCAGCAGTGTCTTCACATTCTTTTGACATTTTGTCAATTACAGCTATGTCTGCTCCTGCTTCTGCAAGTCCCAATGCTATTTCCCTGCCAAGCCCTCTGCCAGCCCCTGTTACAATAGCTGTTTCTCCATCAAGCTTAAATAAAGATAAAATGCCCATATTCACTTCCCTTATTTATATATTCTTTTATTATTATGAAAAAAATAAATTATTATATAAGATAAGTTTTTTATTTATCTATATTTAGTTTTTTATTATGCATTTCTTTCAATAATAGCTTTTTCTGCACTGTCAAACAGATGAATGAATTCAGGATCAACATCCATATAGCAGAAGTCGCCACGTTTGAATTTAAATCCTCCTGCGGGAATAACTACTTTGATTTCAGTTTTTTGGATATCATTTAGTTCAACTGCCAGGATACTTGTATCTCCCTGAAATTCAACTATCTTTACGGAACCCATTAAGTTAAATCCTTTTTCCTTATCCTCAACAATTGTTATTTGCTGAGGCCTTACTCCTATCGTAACTTCTGAACCTATATACTTAGGGTCAACCGTACCTGCTATTTCAATTATTTTTACCCCTTCATCTGTATCGACAGAAGCGCTTTTCTGGGAATGCACTTTGCCTTGTAAAAAATTCATGCCGGGCTGACCTATAAAATTTGCCACAAATTTATTTACCGGCCTGTTATAAATCTCATCTACTGTACCTATCTGCTGTTTCTCAGCATTAGACAACACCAAAATACGATCACATAATGAAATCGCTTCTGCCTGGTCGTGAGTAACATAGATCGTAGTATTGCCGAACTCTTCATGGATTCTGCGTATTTGTGCTCTTATCCCGGCTCTGAGACGCTGATCCATATGTGAGAGTGGCTCATCAAGAAGAGTCAGATTTGGTCTTCTGATAAGTGCCCTGGCCAATGAAACTCTCTGCTGATGGCCTCCGGCTAATTCACCCGGTTTCTTTTGCAGTATTGTAGTCAAATTAAGCACTTCAGCGATATCCCTGACCATTTTATCGATTTCCTTGCCCTTTAATCCTTTAGCCCTTAAGGGGAACGCAATATTTTCATATACGCTCATCCTGTAATAAAGTGCGTAAGATTCAAAAGCAAGTGCTATATTTCTTTCTGAAGGGCCTTTATCATTAACTACCACATCATCGAATTTAACCTCACCTTTACTGATTTCCTCCAATCCTGCCAGCATACGCAGCGTGGAACTCTTACCGCCACCCGAAGGACCCAGTATTGCAAGAAACTCTTTGTCATCGCAGGTAAAAGTCAGATCTCTTACACCAACGACATTTCCTCCATATATTTTCCAAACATTATTGACATCTATTCTGCTCATTTACACCTCACCTAAGCTTTAGATATTTCAACATTTTTTTCAAAGAAATAAATATTTTCCTGATCAAATTCCAGCCATACTTTCTCGCTGCTACGGCAGGAGTCGTAACCTTTCCCTCTGCTTATCCTCGAATGAAGAAAAGAATTGTCAAGTTCAAATGTTACAACAGTACTTTCAGCTTCATGCGCAACAGCATAAACCGGGAGCTGGAAAGAATTATCAGATATTTTCTGATCACTGACTTTTATATACTCGCTCCTGATGCCTAATCTTACAGAAAGATTATTGTCTTCATTTTTTGCATGTTTCTGTGCTTTTATCGCAGAGTCTTCTGACAACTCAAACTCGAATAAGTCACCTGATTTAAAAAATGTCTTATCATTCCGGCTGACAAGTATCCCGTCAACCATATTCATTGGCGGTTCTCCGACAAGCATTCCTACATAATCTACCTGGGGATTATGATATATGTCATCAGGAGTACCGATCTGATCGATCTTTCCCTTTCTTAAAACCATCATTCTGTCTGATAAAGCCAATGCTTCTCTGTAATCATGGGTTACATAAATAATTGTACTTCCATAATTAACTGCAAATTCTCTTAAAAGAGTTTGTGTTGAAAACTTCAGCTTTGCATCAAGATGCGCTATCGGTTCATCAAGTAAGTAAACTTTGGGTTTTCTTACAAGTGCCCTTGCAAGTGAAACCCTTTGCTTTTGTCCGCCGCTTAAATTCTGCGGTTTTCTATCAAGCAGTTTTCCTATTCCAAGAAAATCAGCTATTTCAGTTACTTTTTTATTTTCCTCTTCTTTTGTCAGATTAAGTTTCCACTTAGGCGCTCTTAAAGGAAAAGCTATATTGTCATATACATTAAAATGTGAATAAAGATTATATGACTCAAATGCCATTGAAACATCTCTCTCGTGCGGAGGCCAGTTATTTACAACCTGGTCATCAAAATATATTTTACCGGAAGTAACAGGTTCTATTCCTGCTATCATTTTCAGGATTGTGCTTTTACCTGCGCCGGTAGGACCGAGAATAGAATAAAATTCACCCTCCTTGCATGTAAAGCTGATGTCATCTATCGCAACTTTCCGTCCATATAGTTTTCTCACATTTTCAAATCTTACATCTACCATCTTCTACTCCTCCTCATCCTTGGGTCGAGGACCAAATATAAAAGTTAAAACAGCTGCTACTGTCGCTATTATAGCTCCTATCCATGCTGGCAAATTTGGAAATAATCCAAGCCAGACAAAATTTATTCCTATCCACTCCAAAACTGACCAGAAAAGCCAGTTTCCAAAAGTCATTCGTATCATTTGATATATACCCTCCCGCTAATTCAAAAATTTTAGTCAAAAGCGCAAACACATAAACAATTGATATCTGTTTTTATTTAACCTTTAACAGCACCAAATGTCAGCCCTCTTACAATATAACGCTGCATAAACCAGGCAGCTATAAGTGTAGGTAATATACTTATTGCGGCTCCTGCAGCCATTGTGCCATATTGAACATCAATTGAACCCCAGAAAGAAGATATCAGTACAGTTACGGTTGTAGCTACTTTTCGAGAGAATAAAAATGCAAACAGGAATTCATTCCATGACCAGATAATGCAGAAAACCGAAGTCGTGGCAATTCCTGGCAAAACCAATGGAAGAACCACTTTTCTAAATATATTGAAACGTCCATAACCATCTATCATGGCGGCCTGTTCAAGCTCTACAGGAACATCTCTGAAGAATCCATATAACAGAAAAGTTGCAAATGAAACATTAAAATACATATAAAGCAATATGATGCCTATGTGCTTATCTAATAAATCAATATGACGAAAAACAATAAAAAACGGGATGGATGCAACTACTCCAGGAAACATTCTTGAAGCAATAGTATTAAATAGAATGTGTCCGCCCCCTGTATTCCATCTGGCGAAACTATAAGCTGCCGGTAAAGCAACAATCATTACAAGTACCGTGCTTCCAAGACTCATTATCAGTGTATTTCCCAACGTTTTAAAAAATGGAAATTGAACAAACAAACGCTTGAAATTTTCTAATGTGGGAGTAAATATAAGTTGCCTGTTTAGAGATCCGGCAAATATGTCTGCTGAAGATTTAAATGCGGTCAGATATATCCATAGCAGAGGCCCTAAAATTCCAATCATAACCAGGATTGTGATTACCCAGAAAATTACTCTTTTAAATGTTACCCCTTGTTTTTTCAACTTTTCACCTTCTCTCACTTTAATTGGTTGCGTTTAATGTTTTAATCAGTTGTCTGAACATAATTGCGCCAATTATCATTGTTAAAAATAAGCTCATAATTGCAAGTGTCGAGCCATAACCGATATCAAAATAAACAAAAGATGTCCTATAAACCATCCAATCCAGAAGTTCAGTATTAACTGCCCCCCTGGTTGTTCCATATAAAGGATCAAACAATCTGATAAGCCACATAGTTCTTAATAATGTAATTATTATGATCAGAGGGCTTAGCATCGGAAGTGTCAGTTTCCTAAAAACAAACCATCCTTTAGCTCCATCAACTTTAGCTGCTTCAAAGACATCTTTGGGAAGGCTCTTAAGCCCGGCAAGCAGGACTGAAGCTGAAAATGGAAACCATTGCCAGATTGTTATTGCACAAATTGTATATAATGCACCCTGAGGGTCCCACCATTTAACTCTGGCCAGACCGATTGCCGATAATACCTGATTAACGAAACCAATATTGTACTCAAGAAGAAAATTCCAAACTATCGATAAAATAAGAGGTGCTACCAAAAGAGGCATAAGAATAAGACCCCTTATAATGTTTTGACCTTTAAAATCTCTGTTCCATAACATTCCAAGACCTAATCCGATTAGCAATTCAGCAACAATGCAGATAACAGTTACCTGGAAAGTACGTCCGAGAGGTATCCAGAAACCTGTGTCCCGAAGCATTGTTCTGTAGTTGTCAAGACCTATAAATAGAGCATTGCCTGATAAGCTCACCTGGAAAAAGGATTTATACAAACAAAAAATAAGTGGATATATCATAAAAACCAGCAAAACAATTATCAGCGGCAAAGCCAGCATCCACTTGAAATATTTTTCATTTGAAAGAACTTCCCATATTGAGGGTTTTCTTATCAGGTGACTGTCAAGAAGCGCAATATCACCATTCTCTTTTCTAGCCATACTGTCTGTTTCCTCCTTTTATTCCAGACATGTTTTCTTTCCCCGAATTAAAAACTTACTTTAATTTTAATCAGGAGAAAGGAATATATTTTTTATTCCTTTCTCCTGAAATACCCTTTACGTTTTCAAAGTTTAAATATCTTTGTTCTTAAGATATAAGAAATTATTCTTCTACTCTGATAGGTATAGTATCGAATTTTGAAACCAACTCTACCATTTGTTTGTTCACTGAATCTATGCAATCTTCAGGAGAAAGCTCACCGCTGAAACCTTTTGAAAGAGTGTTCATGTGCATTTCAGATACTTTACCACCAGCTGCTGAGTTGAAATAGAATGCGTTATCAATAACTTCAGCATATTCTGCATTTGTCCAGCAGGTTTTCAGATAATCTGTCAGCAGGCCAAATGGATAAGCCAGTTCGTCAGTTTTCCACATTGCATCTTCAATTACATCCATTCTTGTAGAAAGCTGGCCAGCATCTTTCATAACAACAGTCTGGCATTCTTTTGAACTAAGCCATCTTAACAACCAGTAAGAAGCTTCCTGATTCTTGGATGCTTTTGCTACTCCGAATGACCATGCACCTGTGTAACCTTTATTACCAAGAGTGTTATAGATACCTAGTTTTGCATCAGGATCAGCTAATCCGGCTGCAGATTCTTTCAAAATATCAGTATTCCATGCAAAACAGTTTGAATACATCATACCAGTAATAACTGAATCTCCCTCACCAAGCGAGCTTACAACAAAATCAAAGTTAGCTGTTAAAACACCGGGTGAAGAAGTTTTAACTCTGTCAACATATTCTTTCATTGTCTGAACCATAAGGTCAGTATTCTTTTTGGTTATAACAAACTCTGTAACTTTACCTGAATCATCTTTTACAACCTGTGCATAATCTCCGCCATTGCCCCACAGATATGTTGAAAATTCATCATTAGCCTGATATGCACTTGCCTGCATAGACATGCCGTAAATATCTTTTTCAAGTGCTTTTCCTTTAAGCATGTCGCCTTTTTTCCTTGTGAAGAATGTTGCCTGGTCTAGAAGCTGCTGTGCGGTTACTGCAGGAGCAAGATCATAGCCATATTTTTCTTTGAAAGCAGCCTGTTCTGTAGCATCGTCAAATACATCCTGCCTCAGGAACATGCCGCACTGATATGTGTAGAAAGGAATAACCATTATCTTGCCATCAGTTTTTGCTGT
>DBPS01000026.1:16503-16796 GCA_002304935.1 Candidatus Humimicrobium oleiphilum
TACTGTGCCCATTCATCTGTCCATGCTGTTTCAACATAAACAAGGTCATATACGCCTGTACCTGCTACAAGCTCTACATTTTCCTTTGAATAAACAACCGGGGAAGCAACTCTTTCAACACTAACCTTAACTCCGGTTTTTTCAGTAAATTGTTCGATGTATGGAAGTATCTTGTCAAATATAGTCCCGGTTTCAACCATCATCGTCACATCTGCTTTGTTCGAAATTTCAGGAATGTCAGCAAGAGTAAACGGTGTGGTTTCTTCAGCTGCTGCCTCTGTTGTTTCAGCTGC
>DBPS01000058.1 GCA_002304935.1 Candidatus Humimicrobium oleiphilum
CCTGTTTTTCCATTTTTTCTGCAAATGTGCCTGGCCTGGGTGAGAACCTGAAAACATGTACTTTTGAAAATAAAAATCTTTCAATCATATTTACCGTGCAGTAAAAATCCTCTTCGCTTTCATCGGGAAAACCGACTATTACATCTGTGGTAAATGTTATTTCCGGAATTTTTTCTTTTATTTTTATTAATCTTTTTGAAAAGAATTCTATATTATAAGGTCTGGCCATAAGCTTTAATATCCTGTCACTTCCGCTTTGCAGTGGAATATGCAGATGTCTGGCAATTCTTTTGTTCTGCGCAATTATTTCTATTATTTCATCGTTAAGCTCATTTACTTCAATAGAACTTAGCCTTACTCTTTTGATATCAGTCTTTTCAAGTATAAGCTCGAGCAGATATTTAAGGTTGAAAGAACCTGTTCTTTTATTATCTTTTGAGTCCGGCGTTCTTAATGGAGTTTCGTCTCCGTTCAGCTCTGTTTCAATTCCGTACTTCCCTATATGCGTACCTGTAAGAACTATTTCTTCAAGACCTTTGCCTGAAATAAGGTTTATCTCCCTGACTATTTTTTCCGGATTTTCACTTATATATTTATCTCTTACAAAAGGAACAATGCAGTAGGAGCATTTCTGCCTGCAGCCATCCTGTATTTTAATCAGCTGCCTTGTATGTATCTGTGAGAAAACATTTTCTCTTTTAAATTCTTTTTCTGTTTCACTTTTTATGCCTAATCTGTCGATGACAAAATCAGGAATATCCTGCTTTTTATCATTGGTAAAGATTTTGCCTGTATTTTCTTTTTCAAGAAAATCTTCATTTAAAACCACATAGCATCCTGTTATTATCAGCAGTGCACCGGGATTTCTTTTTTTTATCTTTCTTATCAGCTGTCGCACCTTGCTGTCGCTTGCAATAGTAACAGTACATGTATTAATAATAACAACATCCGCATTCAGGTATTCAGCTTCATAAAGCATCCCTGCCTCTGAAAGCCTGTAAGCTATTTCATCAGACTCGCTCTGATTTGTCTTGCAGCCAAGAGTAATAACACAAAATTTATAACTTTTATCTGAACTTTCTCTCATAGTATTTAAAAAAACTCAAATTAAAAAAATCAGTTCATCAATTCTGAAAATAATTCCATCTTACAAATCTTCAGATATTAATCATTGATAAATAGTATATAGATAAATTTAATATACTCATAAATGATATCAGATAAAAACAGAGGTAGTATATTTAATTATTGAAGAAAGAAAAATGGAAGCAGTTTCTGCTTTTAATATGTTACTGCCAAGGCTTATCGGTTTTGCCCCTTTAAATGCAAGCTCTTTTACTTCATTTTCTTCAAAACCACCCTCCGGACCTGTAACAAAGCCGATCTTTAAAGATCGTGAAGCACCGGAACGTTCTTTAACCAGGCTGCCGAGGCCATCGATTATGTTTGCGTTTTTTAAAGATGAACTATCCAGTTCTTCATAAGACAGATATAATACGTCATAATCTGAAGGCCTGATATTGTCAAAAGAAATCCTTTCATTGATATTTAAAAGAAAATCTCTTTTGCATTGCTTTGATGCTTCTTCTGCAATTTTTTCCCATCTTTTTGTTTTATCATCAACACTTTTATCTTCAATTATTACCCGCCTGCTTTTTACCGGGAAAATTTCATTTATCCCCAGTTCAGCTGATTTCTGTATTACAAGCTCCATTGAATTTCTTTTAAGCATACATTGGAATAATGTAATTATTATATTCTCCGGAATGATTTTTCTTCTTTCAATTATTTCAAGCTGGGTATTTTTTTTATTGATTTCACTTATTTTTGTGATATACCTGAAATTCTTATTATCAGAGATTTCTATTATATCTTTTATTTTTGCTCTCAGCACTTTTATAAGATGATTATGATTATCACCATCAATGATGATTTCATTAACATGAATATTTGCGGGCTTAATAAAAAAATAAGGATAACTCATAACAAAAAGAAATATTATTTTCTAAAAGCATCTTTAAGATTTGCGAAAAAAGATTTACTCCCGTCTCCAACCACTTCTCCGCGATTATGGGCTATAGCCTTTAAAGATTCCAGCTCTTCTTTTGTCAGTTTTGTTGGAATTTTTACATTGACATCTATAACCAGATCGCCTCTTCTGTATCCGTTAAACTCAACCATGCCCCTTGATTTCATTATGATTTTTGTATTCGGTTGTGTTCCAGGTTCTATTACAACTTCTTCATTTCCATCCAGAGTCTCAAAATCAATTTTTGTCCCCAGTATCGCCTGGGTGAAAGATATATTCACTGCTGATATTATATCATTTCCATTTCTTTTAAAGTCCGGATGAGGAGTTATGTTAATGTTTACAAAAAGATCACCATTGACAGAGCCCCTGCCCAGAGAGTTACCTTTACCTGTAACTCTTATGCTGTCTCCTTCATGGATTCCGGGTGGTATTTTGATTTCGACAGATTTTTTCTGCCTGTAATAACCTTTACCTGAACATTTTTTACAAGGGTCCCTGATAATCTGGCCGGTGCCATTACAATTGCCACACACCGATGTCGTAACAATATTTCCGATAAATGTCTGCCTTGTGTTTCTTACCTGGCCGGTTCCATTACATACATGACATTTTTCAATTCCATCTTCTTTTATGCTACCGGTTCCGTTACATTCTTCACAAAGATCATTGACAGTATATTGTATTTCTTTCTGAGTGCCAAAAGCAGCTTCTTTCAGGCTTACTTCTAATTGCGTCTCTATATTGCTGCCTTTTGACTGTCTTCTTGATGAAGTCCTGGACGAGAATGAATCACCACCAAAACCTCCAAAGAACATATTAAAGATGTCACCAAATCCAAATTCACTGAAAACACTTTCGGAGTCAAAATTTTCAAAAAGACTGTTTGAAAAACCGAAATTATCATATTGTCTTCTTTTTTCTTCATTGCTAAGAACAGCATAAGCTTCAGAGATTTCTTTAAATCTTTCAGCTTTTTCAGTATCACCGTTATTGACATCCGGATGATACTCTCTGGCAAGCTTTCTGTAAGATTTCTTTATCTCCTCAATTGTACAGGTTTTTTCAACTCCCAGAATCTCATAATAATCTTTTCTTCTTGATGCCACTTAAATCCCTCTGATTTAAAAATTTATTCATTAAATAACCATAAGCAAATATTTTATTTTAATAGAAAATAAAAAAAAAGCAAAATACTTCCTGATGTCACTATTTGCCTGGATATCAGTAAGGAGACAGTGGAAGTATTTTTCCATAATGTATTTATATAACATATCTGATTCATCAAAATCAGTTTTTCTGATTTAACTCTTTGGATTAAGGACATCTGTAAGATTTGTCCTGAATATACTTAAGGTATTTATGACTTTAAAATAGTCCATTCTTTTCGGGCCTATTATACCTATCGAACCTATAGAATTTCCGTCATAGCAGTATTTGGCTGATACAAGGCTTAAGTCGCATGTATCCTGCCCGTGAATTTCACTGCCTATTCTGACATTTATTTCTTCATCACGTGAATAATTTTCAAGTATTTCCATTAAAAGATAATCATTTTCCAGAAGCCCTATTATATTTTTGACTTTGTTAAAATCAATGAATTCCGGATCTTTTAAAATACTTAAAGCCCCTCTTATAAATATCCGGTTATAGTAATTAGTATTATCCTCAAAACTTTTTATTATCTTCAGTATTTTCTTTATCATAAAAAGAAGCGAGCTTTCATTCTCAAGTATTTTGATTTTCAGATTCTCATTTATCTCATGTATATACCTGTTTCTTAATTCTGTATTAAGTATGTTTCTTATTCTCTGAAGATCCAGATCATTATATTCTCCCTCGATTTCAAAGGATGCTTTCATCACCCTGCCTGAATCGGTAATTAAAATAAACATATATCTGTTATCGCTGCCAAAATTAATTATTTCTACATGCCTGAATCTGTTTCTGTTTATTTCAGGAGCAACAATCATTGAAAGATAATTTGTAAACTTAAAAAGAAGCTCGGTGGCAAGAATTAGTATTTTCTCAAGGTCCATATTTTTATCCACCGGGATATTCATGGGCAGCTTCTGCCCTCCTGAACCTGTTTTAAGCAGTTGCTCTTCGAGGACAAAATTATCTACATAATATCTGTACCCCTGATCTGTGGGTATTCTGCCTGCTGAAGTATGGGGGTGTGATAAAAATCCCATCTCTTCCAGCTCCGACATCTCTTTCCTGATTGTCGCAGAACTAAGATTCGTCTTAATATTTTCAGCGATATAGCTGGACGAAACAGGTTCAGCTTTGTCTATAAAGCTGTCTATTATGCTTTTTAATATTTCCTTTTTTCTCTGATTAATTCTCATTTTTTACACTCTGCCTTCACAAAACAATATTATACTATAAAAAAAGTATTTAAAAGCCAAAAGGCTTTGCCTATTTACAACAAAGTTTTTTTTGATTAATATGGGTTTGTTAAAGTTAATTTTGCTTTTTTAAAAATTTAATTTAAGTTCGGGGAGCTTTTTCAGCTGAGAGGATTGGAACTTCCAATCGACCCTTTGAACCTGACCTAGGTAATGCTAGCGTAGGAATGTTTAATCAGGCCGCTTGCATTTACATGTATGGCGGTTTTTTTATTTTGTTATTTTGTTTTGTTAATTTATTTTTTTTATTTTTAATTTTTATTGTTATTTTTGCCGGTTTGTTGCTATTAATTTTTTTATCAGATAAGAAATTTATATGAGTTAGAAACTGAGGTTATTAAAATGAAAAACTGCCTGATAATATCAAACGGGGTAATCAGTGATTTTCAAAAAATAAAAAATAATCTTAAAGCCCATTACGGTTTGGACAAAGACACGCTGGTAATAACTGCAGACGGTGCTGTTTCTCTTTGCAGGGATATGGATATATGTCCAGATATTATAATCGGAGATATGGATAGTGCTGAAAAAAATGACATAGAGCACTTTACCCATTTGAATAAAAAAATTGAAATCCTGGAATTTCCAAAAAACAAAGATGAAAGCGACACACAGCTTGCAATAGATTATGCTGTAAAAAAAGACTGCAGACAGATTATTATTATAGGGGCTCTCGGCAATCGCATTGATCACACCCTGGCAAATATATTCAACATGTTTTCTGAAAATTACAATGGAATTGATCTGAAGATAATAGATGAAAGCTTTGAAATATCTGTATTAAGAAAATCTGCAGGCATTTACGGCAGCGCCGGTAAGAAGATATCCATCTTTTCAATGACACCCTATACTTTTTTTATAAATACAGAAGGTTTGAAGTACAAATTAAAAAATGAAAAATTATTATTTTCTCCAATAAGAGGCCTGAGCAATACTTTTACAGGCAATATTGCAGAAATAGATTTTTCTGAAGGAATTTTGCTGATTGTAAAGGAAATATAATATATTGATTATTGGTTAAAAAAATGAAAAAGAAAAAAAATATAGTCTTTAATTTTTACTCGGTACTTTTTTTTATCTTTATCCTTACAGCCTGGGAGATCGTTTCAAGGGCAGGTTCAGTTCCTGAATATATTCTTCCTGCACCGACAAAAATATTATTATCAGTTTTTATTAATTTCAGATTATACTGGTTCGACCTTGCAATAACAATTATCGAAACTCTGTCAGGATTTTTTATTGCAATAATACTGGCTTTTATTACTTCGGTCCTTATGGATTCATTTAAAATAGTAAATAAAATGATATATCCTCTTCTTATAACATCCCAGACCATACCGATAATTACACTTGCACCTCTTTTCATAATATGGTTTGGATACGGACTGCTGCCTAAAATAATAATAGTGATTCTGATATGTTTTTTTCCGATCACTGTCAGCCTGCTGTCGGGATTTGCCAATGCTGATTTTGAACAGATCAATCTTTTAAAATCAATGAAAGCCAGCAAGTTTCATATATACAAGTACATAAAACTCCCTTATTCGCTTCCGGGGTTTTTTTCAGGGCTGAAAATAGCAGCCACTTACAGTATCATGGGCGCGACAATAGGTGAATGGGTCGGGGGGAAAGATGGTATAGGTGTATTTATGCTTCGTGCAAAGCATTCATTTGCAACGGATAAGGTTTTCGGGGCAATACTTATTATTACGATACTCAGCATTCTGTTTATCAGACTGATTGATGCAATTGAGAAAAGATCGATGCCCTGGAAAAATTTTGAAAAAGGCGAGGTACTTGAAGAATAAATCATGCTTTAAATGAAAATAAATATTATTAATAAAATTTATTATATTATCAAACTGGGAGAGCCAAATGAAAAATGAAAAAAGAAGATTTAAATTAATTTTATTTTTATCGCTTGCTGCAATAACAATCTTTACACTGATTACGGGCTGCGGTAAAGCCGGTCAGCAAGACAGCGTGACAGAGCCGGTAAAATCCGAAACGCAAAAAATAACAATCGTTCTTGACTGGGTCCCGAATACAAATCATACAGGTATTTATGTTGCAAGAGACAGAGGTTACTACAGCGAAGCCGGGCTTGAAGCAGAAATAGTTCAGCCTACTGAGGGAGGTTCAGCAGACCTTATTGCTGCCGGGAAAGGAGAATTCGGAATAAGCTACCAGGAGCAGGTTACTTATGCAAGGACTGCCAGCCCTTCACTACCAGTAGTGGCAATAGCAGCAATACTTCCCCACAACACATCAGGATTTGCATCCATGAAAGAAAAAAATATAGTTTCTCCAAAGGATTTTGAAAACAAAACATATGGCGGATGGGGCTCGCCTGTCGAAGATGCGATGCTCAGGGAGCTGATGGAAAAATATAATGCTGATTTTTCAAAACTGAGCATTGTTAACATAGGTGCTTCTGATTTTATAACAAGCGTACAGAGAGACGTGGATTTCTCATGGATTTATTATGGCTGGGATGGAATAGCATCAGAGGTAAAAAATTTTGAAATCAATTTCATGCTTCTCCAGGATTTTGATGAAAGGCTTGATTTCTATACCCCGACCATAATTATCTCCGAAGAGACGCTTGCTGCAAAAAAAGAACTTGTTAAAAAATTCCTGGATGCAACGCGTAAGGGCTATATATATGCAATTGAAAATCCTGATGAGTCCGCAGAAATCTTATTAAAGAACGCACCTGAGCTTGACAGGGAAATAGTCTTAAGAAGCCAGCAGTATCTGAGCAGCAAATATATGCCGGAAAATAGAAAATGGGGTTATATGGAAGAAAAAATATGGAAGAACTTTTCGGAATGGATGTTTGAAAACGAGCTTATCACTCAAAAACTGGATTATAAAAATGCCTATACAAATGAATTCCTTGAATAATGAAGAATAAAATAGAAGTAAATGAAATAAAAAAGAGTTATAACGGACTTGATACTATTGAAAATATCAGCCTGACCCTGAAGGAGAACAGGATTGTATCCATAATAGGCCCTAGCGGTTGCGGAAAAACTACTTTGTTTGAGATTATTTCTGGTCTTGACAGGCCTGACAGAGGCAGTGTTTTTATAGATGGAACCGATTATACAGGCAGAACCGGAAGGGTAAGCTATATGCGACAGAAGGATCTTCTTTTCCCATGGCTTACCATACTTGATAATGTAAGCCTTCCTGTCCTCCTGAAAGGTGAAGAAAAAGAATCTGCAAGAAAAAAAGCTTTGGAATTCTTTGATGTTTTTGGCTTGAAAGGATTTGAAAATTACTATCCAAGCCAGCTTTCAGGAGGCATGAAACAGAGAGCCGCTTTCCTGCGTTCATATATGTTTTCAGATGACATTATGCTGCTTGATGAACCCTTTGGCGGACTGGACGCAATAACCAGAAGGAAAATGCAGTTATGGCTTCAGGAACTTATAAATAAATTCCAGTCTTCAATTCTTTTTATAACCCACTCGGTGGATGAGGCGATTTTTCTTTCTGATGAGATATATGTTTTATCAAAAAGACCGGCAAAAGTCATTGAAGTTCTGGAGATAAAGTTAAAAAAACCAAGAGATATAAGCGTGTTTTCATCAGCTGGCTTTATAAAAATCAAAGAAGAAATATTAAGCAAGCTGAATATCTAGATGATTTTTGCGACATTAAGCATTATATCGGTGTAAATCATGGAAGCATGGATTATATTATCCAGAGGGATGTATTCATCTCTGTTGTGGATGACTTCCGGAATTCCGGGACCAAGTATTATTACAGGAACAGATGCATAAGTATTTAATACAGAGCCATCGGTTGCATAAGAAAGCGCAATCTTCCTTTTTCCGGATACATGCTGTCCGATTATATTTTTGATCTCCTTTGCCGTTTTGCTTTCAGGCTGGATAAAAGATGCATCAAGACTGTCAACTATTTTAAGCTCATATTCATTCTTCCTGAATGTCGAAGATAGTATGTCTTTTATCTTTTTTTTGACATTTTCAACTGTCTCAGGAGGAGAAAGTCTTATATCCAGACCTGCAACACAGGTATCAGGAACAACATTAAAAGGCCCATCTGCATTTAAAAATCCCACATTTACAGTGCTTTTCGGGAAAAACTTCTCATTTTTAACGAAGAATTCCGGTTCCAGGATTTGGGAAATAAAATTCATTGCCATTAATACTGCACTTTTACCCTTTTCAGGAGTTGAGCCATGAGCAGCTTTACCTTTGAATTTTACTTCAAACCATATCTGCCCTTTTGAACCAAGCCCCAGATTAAGATTTGTAGGCTCTCCCACTATCATGAGTTTTGTATTATTAGTTAATTCATTTTCCAGAAGATGCAGTGCCCCTGCTTTATCTGCTTCCTCATCCCCCGTAAATGCAAAAAATATATCATATTTCGGCTTGAAATTTATTCTGACTAGCTCTTTTAAGGCATAAAGCATGGCTGCTACTCCACCCTTCATATCAGAAGTTCCAAGCCCGAACATTTTATCGCCCTTAATACCTGCGATTATCTTATTATCAGAATCCGAAACAGAATCCAGATTAATTGTATCCAGATGGCCGCACATCAGAAGATTCTTACCGGATTCAGTTCCCGGATAATATGCTATAAGGCTCTTTCTGTCTTTTTCATGGGAAATAATGGCATTATCTATTTTTATTTTTTCAAGAAAATCGGAAATATAGCTGGAAATTTCATCTTCACCATGAGGCCTGTTGCGTGAATCTATTTCTACCAGTTCAAGAGTTGTGTCTATTATTGCTTTATTTTTCTGTTCCATGATCTTTTATATTATAAAACATATATCTTTTAAAATTCATATAAAATAAAAATATTTATGATTAATTATAAAATCACTTATTCTTTTTCTTTATGGGTGCAATACTTGCAAGCAGTTTTTTAAGTCCCGCGGATTTAAAAGCAACATCCAGTTCCAGATCATCGGTAATATTTTTTACCCTCAGTATCTCGCCATCTCCCCACATTTTATGTTCAACAATGTCCCCGGTGGCAAATCCCATGAAATTTTCTTCCCTTTTAAAATCCGGATTCAGGTCTTTTTTAACTCTGTTTTGAGAGAAGATAAACTGGTTTTTTACAACCGGATTTTCATCTATAAAGTACTTTTTCGGTATTTCTTCAATAAATCTGGAAACAAGTCTTTCGCGCTGGTCTCCGTAAATAAAATGCATTATTGAAGAAGTCATTATTAGCTTATTTTTTGCCCTGGTCATTCCCACATAACAAAGCCTTCTTTCTTCCTCTATGTCATCATATCCTGAAGTTATGCTTCTTATATGAGGAAAAATACCTTCTTCCATTCCTATCATAAAAACATTATCAAACTCCAGCCCCTTGGCATTATGCAGGGTCATCAGAATAACCGTATCTGAATTTTCATCAAAGTTATCAATATCTGAAATAAGTGCAATTTCCTGAAGAAATCCGGCAAGCTCCAGTTTTTCTGAATTTGCAGTCTCATGCCTTTCCTCGAACTCCTTGATAACTGTAAGCAGTTCACGCAGGTTTTCAATCCTGCTCATGGCTTCAATTGTATTTTCTTCATTAAGTTCTTTTATATAACCTGTCTTTTCCCATATAAACTCCAGGGTCCGGCTTATTGTATTTTTTGCGGCATAATCAGCCAGCAGCCCTATAAATTTTATGAAGTCCCTGATTTTTGATTTTATGCCGGAATTCAAAGTATTTATTTTGCCGGAATCATAAAATGCCTCGCAGAAACTTATATCATTCTTAAAAGCATATTTTGCGATATTATCAAGAGATACTTTACCTATTCCTCTGGCAGGGACATTTATGATTCTCTGCAGACTCACAAAATCACTGGGATTGGAAACAAGCTTCAGATAGGCAAGCATGTCCTTGATTTCTTTCCTGTCATAAAATTTAAGGCCCCCAAAAATCCTGTAAGGTATCTTTTCTCTTATAAAAGTCTCTTCAATCACCCTGGACTGGGCATTAGTCCTGTAAAATATGGCAAAATCCTTAAAACTTTTATTTTTATCGTCCTTTGTCTTTAATATTTTCTCTGCAATATACTTTGCTTCTTCCTGCTCGTTCTGTGCCCTGTATCTGGTTATAAGCTCACCTGAAGGATTGCTTGTCCAGAGCTTTTTTTTACTTCTTGAATAATTATTTTTTATTAGTTCATTTGCAGCACTTAATATATTGGACGTGGATCTGTAATTCTGTTCAAGCTTTATTATTCTTGTATTGTCAAAATTTTTATCAAAATTAATTATATTTTTTACCTGAGCGCCCCTCCAGGAATAAATACTCTGATCGTCATCCCCGACAGCAAATACTTTGTTCCGGCCATCAAACAGCATAAGGATAAGTTCATTTTGTGCAAGATTGGTATCCTGGAATTCATCGACGAGTATATATTCAAACTGCTGCTGATATTTCCGAAGCGTATCCGGATATTCCTTGAAAAGATTAACTGTAAACAGCAGAAGGTCATCAAAATCCAGTGCATCTGCTTCTTTTAATTCCTTTTCATAATTCTTAAATACCTGTGCCGTCATTTTTTCAAAAGGATCAAATGCTTTTCTTGCATAATCCTCGGAATCCCTGAGCTTGTTTTTTGTTGCACTTATTGCTTCCTGTACAGATTTGGGAGGCACTATTTTTGTATCATATCCGGCATCTTTTATACATCTTGATATAAGCCTGAGTGAATCATCACTGTCATAAATAACAAAGTTAGGTGTAAAACCCAGTTTGCCGATTTCTCTTCTAAGCAGTCTTGCACAAAAAGAATGAAAAGTTGAAACCCACATATACTGGCCGACATTGCCGACAAGGGATATTATCCTTTTTTTCATTTCGTTTGCAGCTTTGTTGGTAAATGTTATGGCAAGGATTCTGAAAGGGTCTATATTTTTTTCTTTTATGAGATAAGCTATTTTGTATGTCAGGACCCTGGTTTTACCGCTTCCTGCTCCTGCAAAAACCAGAAGGGAGCTGCTGTTATCAAGGACTGCTTCAATCTGCTGGGGATTTAATTCTTTTTTTAATTCCAAGATAATACTTTTCCTGCTGATGAGAGTTTCAATTATTCTACCTTATTTTCTTTCCAAGTGTTGCCGCTATTTTCCTGATCTGGGCAAGCATATCAGCTGTCTGTTTTTCATTAAGGGCCTGCTGTCCGTCGCACAGAGCTTTTTCTGGTTCATTATGTATCTCAACAATAATACCATCAGCTCCGACGGCAATTGCAGCTCTGCTCATGGGGATAACCAGATCGCTCTGGCCTACAGCATGAGACGGATCGATTATGATAGGAAGCTTGCTTAATTTTTTTATTACCGGAACGGCAGACAAATCAAGCGTAAATCTTGTATAAGGTTCAAATGTTCTTATGCCTCTCTCGCAAAGTATTACTTCTTCATCGCTTTGTGAAGTAATATATTCTACAGCAAGAAGCCATTCTTTTATGGTCGAAGCCCATCCTCTTTTAAGAACTACTTTCTTTTTCTGTTCTTTTGCAACGGCACCTACTTTTTTAAGGAGAGCGAAATTTGACATATTTCTTGTGCCTATCTGTAAAATATCAATATATTTTGCCACCTCTGAAACTGTTTCTGCATCAGTTACTTCACTTGTTGTATATAAGCCATACTTATCTCCGATTTCCTTAAGCATCTCAAGCCCTTTATGCTCGAGACCCTGAAAACTGTAGGGAGATGTCCTGGGTTTATAAGCCCCTGCCCTTAAAAAGCTCAGGCCTGATTCTTTTACAATTTTTGCAATAGTGTCAAGCTGCTCCCGGCTTTCTATTGCGCAGGGACCTGCAATAATCGTTACATATCCATCTGCAATAAGATCGGTACTTACATTTTTCTGATAATTCATTAATTCTCCATTCCGGACATCTTTTAAAGATCTTCTCCGCGTTCAAGTATCTGAACATTTCTTAATATACTCTCAAAAATCTGTATTATATTATCATTATAAAGAGGGCCTTTATTGTACTTGGCAATATTATCCAGAAGCTCTTCTTCTCTTTTTGCATCATAAAGAGGGAGGTTGTTTTTTTTCTTGAGCCTCTTTATTTCAAGTACTATTTTTGCCCTTTCATTAAGATAACCGACAATTTCTTTGTCAATCCTGTTTATTTCATCCCTGTACCTGATGAGCTTTTCTTTAAAATCTTCTGACATATATATGCTCCTTTAAAAAATCTTATAAATTATAATTTATTCCCATTCAATAGTGCTTGGGGGCTTGGAACTTATGTCATAAACGACTCTGTTCACGCCTTCCACTTCATTTATTATCCTGCTTGAAATATTTTCAAGAACATTATAGGGCAGTCTGACCCAGTCTGCGGTCATGGCATCTTCGCTGTTAACGGCTCTTATGACAATAGGATAGTCATATGTTCTTTCATCACCCATTACTCCGACGCTTTTGATGGCAGGCAGGACAGCAAATGACTGCCATATCTTATTATAAAGCCCTGCTCTTTTGATTTCCTCGATTACAATATAGTCTGCTTCCTGAAGAATCTCAAGCCTTCTTTCATTGACTTCGCCTATAATCCTTATGGCAAGACCAGGACCCGGAAACGGCTGTCTCCATACTATTTCTTCCGGAAGCCCCAGCTCTATGCCAAGTACTCTTACCTCGTCCTTAAAAAGCATCCTCAAAGGTTCAATCAGCTTTAGCTGCATATCATCCGGCAGACCTCCGACATTATGATGGGATTTGATTCTTGCAGCATTTTTGGTTCCGCTTTCTATTACATCAGAATAAAGCGTTCCCTGCACAAGGTAATCAGCATCTTTGATTTTTTTGGCTTCTTCTTCAAATATTCTTATAAACTCAGTCCCGATTATTTTTCTTTTTCTTTCCGGATCAGTAACACCACTGAGTTTTGAGAGAAATCTGTCTTTTGCTTTTACATGTACAAGATTTATTTTGAAATTCTCTTTGAATGTCTTTTCAACCTGTTCTGCTTCACCCATTCTTAAAAGGCCATGGTCGACAAAAATACAGGTGAGCCTGTCTCCCACTGCTTTGTTTACAAGCAGCGCTGCTACAGAAGAATCGACACCACCGCTTAAGGCACATATTATCTTGCCGTTTTTTGCTTTATCTCTTATCTCATTAATTTCTTTTTCAATAATTGAAACCATCGTCCAGGTCGGAGAACATCTGCATATCTTAAAAAGAAAATTCTTTAATATATCCATTCCGGAAGGCGTATGCCTGACTTCAGGATGAAACTGGATGCCGAATATCTTTTTATCTGTTTCTTCAATTCCTGCTATGGGTATATGCTCTGTAGAGGCAATTACTTTAAAAGAAGGCGGAAGATCTGATACGCTATCTCTGTGGCTCATCCAGCAGGTCTCTACTGCCTGAAGATTTTCAAACAGCTGCGAGCTATTGTCCAGATTTATTTTTGTTTTTCCATATTCATTTGTACCGCTTGCTGTTATCCTGCCGCCCAGAATGCTTGCCATAAGCTGCATTCCGTAGCATATTCCAAGCACGGGTACGCCAAGGTTAAAAATCTCAGGATCAATATTAAATTTTCTTTCTCCTGACAACACACTGAACGGCGAGCCTGAAAGAATTATTCCTTTTGGCTTTTTTGCTTTTATCTGTTCGATTTTTGCATCAAAGGGTACAAGCTCGGAATACACTCTTAACTCTCTTACCCTTCTTGCAATAAGCTGACTGTACTGTCCGCCAAAATCAAGAACTATGATATTTTCAAGATACGAATCATTATTTTTCATTTATTATCCTGTTTTAAGAACATTTATTAAATTTTCTTACTTTTTCTATACTCCCATTCCTACTTTCTGGGCTCTCTGCTCAACCTTGCCTTCTGTCTTTATCGAAGGAGCTATCATTACTTCTGCTTTCTGGAAGTCCTTGATATTCTCATATCCGCAGGTAGCCATTGAAGTTCTCAGAGCGCCAAACAGATTTAGCGTACCGTCATTCTCATGTGCAGGCCCGATGAGTATTTCTGCAAGAGTACCTGCTATATCTGTTTTTATCCTGGTCCCTCTGGGAAGTTCAGGATGGAAAGTTGCCATTCCCCAGTGGTATCCTTTTCCAGGTGATTCTTTTGCCCTTGATATCGGTCCGCCTATCATAACAAGATCTGCTCCGCACGCAATTGCTTTTGCTATATCCCCGCCTGTACGCATACCGCCGTCTGCTATGACGTGGCAGTATTTTCCGGTTTCTTCAAGATGTCTTGTCCTTGCTGCAGAAGCATCTGCAATAGCGGTAGCCATCGGAACACCTACGCCAAGAACCTGCCTGGTTGTACAAGCGGCACCGGGTCCCACGCCTACCAGTACCCCTACTGCTCCGGTTCTCATCAGATGAAGAGATGTGGAATAAGAAGCAACTCCGCCGACTATAACAGGTACGGGACAGTTAGGGATGAATTGCTTTAAATCAAGAGGAACAACCTGTTTACTCACATGTTCGGCACTTACAACTGTTCCCTGTATTACAAGTATGTCCAGTCCTGCATCGATAGCTATCTTATAGTATTTTTCAACTTTCTGGGGAGTAATCGATGCAATCGCCGTAACGCCGCCCTCTTTTATCTGCCTGATTCTTTTTGCAATCAGTTCTTCTTTTATAGGCTCCTGATATATTTTCTGCATATTTCTTGTTGCTTCTTCCTTTGGAAAATCAGCAATCTTCTCAAGCAGTTCGCCGGGATTTTCATATCTGGTCTGTATTCCTTCAAGATTTAAGACAGCCATTCCGCCAAGTTTGCCCATTTCTATTGCAAGCCTGACATCTACTACTCCGTCCATGGCTGAAGCAAGACATGGTATTTCCATTTTAAACTTATCTATCTGAACTGATATATCTACGTCCTCAGGATCTCTTGTCCTTCTGCTGGGAACAATTGTTATTTCGTCAAAACCGTAAGCTCTCCTTCCGGCTTTGCCCTTTCCGATTTCAATTTCCATTTAAACCTCTTTTCTTTTTCTTAAAATTTTCTTCTCTTCGCCTTTTATAAGTCTTTTGATATTATCTTTGTGCGCGATTATTACTATTAAAGCCCAGCAAATAGTTGCGATTATTATATATAGATCATATCTGCAGGCAAAAAACATTATAGGAAGAATGAATGCAGCCGACAGTGAACCAATTGACATTATCCTTGTAATAAAAAAAACCAGCAATACAGTTAAAACAATCACTATTGCTGGTAAAATCCTGAGCCACAGACTTACGCCTGAAAACGGCAGAACACATGTAGCAATAATCAGCCCCCCTGTGGTGGATACTCCTTTTCCTCCCTTAAACCTGAGAAAGATGGGAAACACATGACCTATTAACACGGCAACCGTAGCTATTATGTATAAAATATAACTTGCTGGAAAAATAAAATATATGATCAGTACGGGGATAAATCCTTTCACGATATCGATTATTATTGTTGCGGTTCCCAGACCTGGCCCGGCTGTCCTTAGGACATTGGTACCTCCGACATTTCCGCTCCCGTAGTTTCTGATGTCATCACCTTTTCTAAATTTGTATATTATATATGCAGTTGGAATCGATCCTATCAGGTAGGATAAAATAACAAATAAAATTTTAAAAAAAACCATTATTATCATTTTGTAACTTTAAAAGGTTTATTAAATTTTATTATTCTATAAAACTTAAATTTTATAGTATTAATTAATTTTGTTCAATTGATTTAGGGGAAATTAACTATATTTTTATCCGTAAATGAATTTTTCAATAGCTGTTGCAACACCGTCGCTGTCATTATCAGGGACAATAAAGTCAGCGGCTTCTTTAAGTTCCGGTACTGCATTACCCATCGCCACACCGATGCCGACTTCTGAAATCATTGATATATCAGTATAGCTGTCTCCTATTGCCATAACATCATCAGGAGAAATATTGTATATTTCAAGAATCTTTTTAAGAGCAAATATCTTGCTTGTATCCGCGTGGTTTATAATAAGGGAAAAAGGGCTTCCCATCATAATTTTTATTCTGGAATCTTTAAACTTTTCTTTTAAAAAATCTTCAAAGGAATCATTTTCATATGCAGATATTGAAAACATCAGGCCTCTGCTGCAGATATTTTCTGCTGTAAGGTCTTTTACTTTTTTTATTACATCCCCTGTTTCAATGACTATCTTATTGTAAGGATGCTCTTTTTCATAATAAAGCATACCGTCATCAAGCCCGAGAGTTATTCCTTTTTTCCATATCCTGCCTGCAAGCACTATACCTCTGCATACTTCCGGTTCCATTCTTAATTCAAAGACAGGCTTCATATTTTTATCTATTACAAGTGCACCTGAATAAGTAATCTGATGAGTGTCCAGACCAAGATCAGCGAATATTCTGGAAACACTTAAAGAAGGTTTTGCACTTGCAATTACTACCTTTATGCCATCATTTTTGCATTTTTCAAGTGCTGTTTTATTCTTACTGCTGATTTTTGATTCAGAATTAAAAAGAGTTCCGTCAAGATCAACGGCTATCAGTTTTATCAATTAAAATACCTGCATTCTGGTTAGCGGCTGTCATTTATTAATTTCGTTCATATATTCTCTTATGCTATCTGCCTTTGCAAAAAGCTCTTCATCTTTTTCAAGAACATCAGAGAAAGAACCTATTTCTTTTTCGACTTCATCTATTTCTTTCTCCAGCTCAGATTTCTTTTCCATATTTATTTCTGTTTTTTCATGTTCCAGGTCTATTTCTGCTATACGTTTATTTAGTTCTACCAGCGATGAATCAATCCTGTACAACTTATCCTTAAATTCATTAAAATCAATATTTAAGTTAAATTCCTTTATTTTTTTATCAATAAATACTTTGTAATTAAATATCTTATTTAAATATACTTTCATTCCTGCTGTAGCCTGAGCATATTCTTCCGATTCGATATAATCTTTGTCTTCATAAATATTTTTATCCTGGTTTAATTCAGGTTCAAAATCATATTCATCTATTGCTTTCTTCAGATTATCAATATTGCTGTCAACAATTTTTGTACGATAAGCATCAAAATGTTCAGATATCTCTTTTTTCAGCCTGTCTTCTTCTGCAACAAGAACCGTTTTCTTTTCATTGAGTTCCTCTGCGCGTCTTCCCATCTCATCAAATTCGTTCTGGCTTTCAAGAAGTTTTGATTTTTTAAATCTCAGAAGAGCTTTCTTCTCAACTATTTTCAGCTGTATCTCATTTTCCTTCAAGGCATACAGGCCGTTAAAATCTTTTATCTTATTTTTGAGATTATCAATAATTTTAAAATTGCCATCATTCAGGCTTTTAAGTAACCCGAGTTCTTTGGAAAGTTCCTGATAATTTGCATTTGAACTTTTCTGCTCATCATTCAATATCTGGTTAAATGAATTAACCATATTTTCATACATGGAAATCTTTGTGATTGAAGTTGAATTCTTAAGTTTAAGGTTGAAAATAAAATCTTCAACTTCCTTTTTAATCTGTTCTTTTAAACCCATAAAAATGTTCCCGTAATAATTTTACTTAATTTATTGCTCAACTTTTATCTGCTGTTCTCCTGCATTGTCATTATTTACACCATCAGGTTCTTTATTTAAAGTATTTTTCTTAATACCCTCGATCATGTTTCCATAAAA
>DBPS01000007.1 GCA_002304935.1 Candidatus Humimicrobium oleiphilum
AAGATAGATAATGTTACAAACAAGCCGTTCACCATATTCCTGGCAGAAAATGATCTTATGGGTAAAAATACATGTATCCTGATTCCGTCATTTAAGCATCAGTCCGGATATATGGGGGGAAAAGACATTTTAAGCTATATTCCCAATATTAATTCAAATTTTATCTTAAAAAGAATCGGCATTGATGACTCACTGCTTGCAGGGCTTAATGTTTATGAAACTTCCGATGAAGTTATTAAAAATCATTATCATATCTATGCTGCCAGCAATAATGCATTCAGGCAGGCTTTATGCAGAGAGAACGAAGAAGCAATCGGCAGATATATAGTAGATTTAAAAAATCCGGCAATGATGCCATTTTTTTCATTTAATCCCAATAACCTTGAGATAAAGATTTCATATATGCTTGAAAATCCTGATGATATAAAAAAGCTGGCTGATATGGGGATAAATCTGATAGAAAATCTTTCTGCTTTAAAAACAGACTGATATCAAAGTAATTTGATAAATCTTATTTATTCTACTTTGAAGGGTATTGTTTTTAAATCTCTGCCATTAAGGAAAACACTTGCTTCATAGTTTCCAAATGGAAATCCCTGGGAAATCTTTATCTTAAAAATATGATTCCCGGAAAATTTTTCTTCCGGTGTGAAGGTCTTGCTGTCAATTTCAATATTTTCATCAAGAAAGGTCCATTTTGCAGTGATATTATCCGTGGCTTTCATATCGGTTACTTTTATTACAAGGAAAATCTCTTTAGTTCCGCTTGCGAATATATCGGATTCTTCTGTCGGGTTCCCGTTTGCATCAACATTTTTGCTTAATATTATATCCTGTATTTCCACAGGTTTTTCACTGCAGGCATATAATGAAGGCAGTACTGAAAAAAGCAGGCATAAAATTAAAACATTTATTGTTTTAAAATATGCTGATTTTGAAAAAGATTTATTATTCATATCTGATAATCAACTGGAAGAATATCACCAGTTTTGTAATTTAAATTATTAATTTAACTTGCGATTTTATGTTATTATACTTAAAAATTAAGAATTTATCATTAAAATAATTGATTATGCAGGAACTTTCTGGAAAAAGAGAAGAACTTAAGAGATTTTTTTACGAAATAAAAGATTGCAAAAACTGCCGGCTCGGGGAAAACAGGATTAATTTTGTTTTTGGAAGCGGAAGCGCAGATTCAAAGGTAATGTTCGTTGGCGAGGCGCCCGGCAGGAATGAAGATCTTCAGGGCAAGCCTTTTGTCGGACAGGCAGGAAGAATACTTGATGAGCTTCTTTCTCTTATCGGTCTTGAAAGAAAGAATGTTTTTATTGCCAATGTCTTAAAGTGCAGGCCACCACAGAACAGGGATCCACAGTCAGAGGAAATAAATAATTGTAAAAATTATCTTTTCAGACAGATACAGATAATTAATCCTGAAATAATCTGTACTCTTGGGAGGCATTCCACTCAGCTTATACTGAAGACAGACAAAAGCATAACAGGATTAAGGGGAAGAGTCTTTAAAATTGATGAACGCTATATATTACCCATAAATCACCCGGCAGCGGTTTTATATACTCCGTCAAGGATGGAAGTCCTTAAAAGTGATTTTTTGAGGCTTAAACAGGTATTGCAGATTACAGGTGGGGAAAATGAGAATAATAATTTACTTATTGAGTCATCTTCTGAAAATGAAAGGCTACAGCCTTCTGTAAAAGAATCTGCAAAAAACGAAGTTCCTATTGCAGAAAATACTTCTGGCAATAAAGAAACACCTGGGAAGGCTCCGGTCTCAAATGAAGATAGAAATGATAATAAACCTTTGGATCAGATGGGGCTTTTTTAATGAGAACAACCTGTAAATCCCGGTCAGCAGAACAAACTAAAGAAATCGGAATAAAACTTTCATCTTTTATAGATAAAGGGGACATAATTCTTCTTTCGGGTGAACTTGGCGGTGGAAAGACAACTTTTATTTCTGGAATAGCGCAGGGCTTAAATTCAAAGCAGCCGGTTTCAAGCCCCAGCTTTACACTTATAAATATTTATGACTGCAAAAAAAATAAAAAACCTGTCAGTATTGTGCATTGTGACCTTTACAGGATTAATGAAATCAGTGATATTGCAGGTATTGGTCTTGAAGATTATATATATAATGAAAACTATGTTGTTCTGATTGAATGGGCAGGAAAGCTAAAAGAAGGAATACTGAAAGATTTTCTTGAAATAAAATTTGAATACCTTATTGATGAAAAACAAGATAGTGATTTCGGAAATAGTGAGAACCAGCACAGAAAAATAATTTTTGATTCCCGTAGCGGATACTGGGACAGAAAAATTAATTTATTAAAAAACAATCTTAAAAATTGTATATGAAAATACTGGCAATAGACAGTACATCAAAAAATTTAAGCATATGTATAAGCGATGACAATGATATCCTGTCATCTGTTAATGATTACAGAAGCTTAAAGCATATGGAAAATATTATCGGCAATATAGATAAAGCTTTTATGAACCTGCCATTTGGCATACATGATATTGATCTTTTTGCGGTCAACCTCGGTCCCGGTGATTTTACGGGATCAAGAATAGGGATAAGCGTCATCAAGACATTTTCCATGCTTTCAGAAAAGGATGCATTCGGATTTAACGCCCTGGATGCTTTTGCTGTTTCATCTCTTTTTAAAAACCTGAAAAAGATAGAAAGAAAAATTGCCAGTGGCGGAAGAGTAATCATTACGCCTCTCATGGATGTCAGAAATCATGAAATATACTTTTCCATATATGAAGCAGTTATTTCAGAAGGGGAGCTTTTGCAAAACGGCGTTAAGAATATTTTTAAAGAAGCTGGTAATCAGAATGTAGTATTTGTTTCTGGCGCAAACAATAAAAAAATCCTGATTAAGAAATTATATGATGAAAATATCCTTATCAGTAAGAATGATTTCGGGGAAAGGTTTTATCAGCTGCTCACACAGATTAGAAAACTAAATCAATGCACATGTTCATCATGCGGCAGCATTTTTTCGGGAAAACCATCAGCTGGCGGAACTGAAAATTGTTTGGGGGATACTGCGGATACCGGTAAAGGCAAAACAGGCATATCAATAGCAGGCAAAACCGGAATCATTGATTATATATTGACCGGAAATGCCTTTTTTTCTTACAGCTCCATTCTTGAAGAACTCAGGGAAAGGTCAGAGGAGATAAAAGACATAAAAATATTCATTGAAAAAAGCAATAAATACACCAAAGCAGAATATATAAATCTGCTGGCTTTTTTCAGGGCACTGACTGAATCCGGAAATAAAAATATAGCACCTTTTTATGTGCGTGATTTTATACCATTTGGAAAATGACTTAAAAATAAAAAGACCGGTTTTAAAAAATGGCAGAAGTAAAAGAAATAAAAATAAATAAAAACAAAAATGATATATATATCCTTGGAATTGAAACTTCCTGCGATGATACATGTGCTTCTGTAGTGCGAAACGGAAATGATATACTTTCAAATGTTGTTTCCTCACAGAATGAAATACATGAGAAGTACGGAGGAGTGGTCCCGGAAATAGCTTCAAGGAAACACCTTGAGATGATTGATATTGTAATTAAAGAGGCTCTTTTAAAAGCAGGCATAGAGAGCTCTCAGATAAGTACAGTAAGTGTTACAAATCGTCCGGGGCTTCTGGGCTCACTTCTTGTGGGAGCAGGGGCTGCAAAAGCTTTTTGTTATTTTAAAAATATTCCACTGATAACCGTCAATCATCTTAAAGCCCATATTTATGCAAATGTTCTTGCAAACCCTGGAATAAAAGGCAGGGCGATAAGCCTTATTGTATCAGGAGGCCATTCAAGTCTTTACATAATGGATGAAGAATTCAATATAAAGGAAATAGGGCACACTGTAGACGATGCAGTCGGGGAGGCATACGACAAGATTGCCAGGTATCTGGGACTTGGATATCCCGGAGGGCCGGTAATTGACAAGATTGCAAAAAACGGCAACCCCCAGTTTGTAAACTTCACAAGACCCATGACTCAGAGCGGGGATTATAACTTCAGTTTCAGTGGTATAAAAACTGCCCTTATATACCTGACCAAAAAAAATCCTGATATGTTAAAGGAAGAGAATCTGGCTGATATCACAGCAAGCTTCCAGGCGGCTGCAGTAGACGTCCTCGTGATGAAAACCATAAAGGCCGCCAGAGAATTTAAAACAGATAAAATACTTGTAAGCGGCGGAGTAGCAGCCAATTCAAGACTGAGGGAGCAATTCGAAATAGCAGGCAGAGAAAATAAGATTTCAGTACATATTCCACCTGTTTTTCTCTGTATGGATAATGCGGCGATGGTTGCCGCCCTTGGTTATCAGCATTACATAAAAAAAGAGTTCTCAGATCTGTCAGCAGATGTTTTTTCAAGGACAGATTTTTAAAATATTGATTTTAAGCAGGAAATCATGCAGCAGAGATATAATTTAAGGCTATTATACATTGCTTTTTCAATGCTTGGATTTACGGTCCCGATTTTTGATCCGTTGTATCCTTATTTTTCCACGACATTCGGAGTAGGGTTTGACAAAATAGGGCTTGTTTTTTTCGGAGGTTCCCTGGTTGCGATCATATCAAATATAGTAGCAGGGAGGATTTGTGATCATTATCCATTCAGGAGGGTTTTGCTTTTTTCATTTCTGGTAACATTTTCCGGCTTTTCTCTTTTTGCTGTCTATCAGAGCTTTTTTTCTCTTGTAATAACGGTGCTTATAGTAAATATAGGTTATAATATTGTATGGCCCGGCTCATATTCAGCTGTTTTCATAGATTTTAATGAAAATTATTCAGAGATTTATGTGAATCTTGATAAATTTTATTATTTCTCGACACTGTTCGGCCCGCTTCTTATAAGCCTTCTTTTCTATCTTAAACTATCTCCAAGGATCTTGTTTATCTTTCTTGCAGCAGTATTCGGAATCATGTTTGTAGTTTTTTACTTTACTTTCAGAAAAGAAGAAAAAAGAAAAAATATGAAAACCAGGCTGACTATCAAAGCTACAGAATCTAGCGCCAGCCTGGAAGGTTACCAGGCTCAGGGTATGGCAGCAGACGGCAGAAATACTATTAAGAATTATACCGCTCCTGGGGATGAAGCAGCAGATGAAAGAAATAGAAATATCATAAAAAACAGTGATGGCATTGAATATGATAAAGCGATGGATGAGAGTGAAAGTAAAGAGAAAACTATTAATACGGATTTGAATAACGATGAGCTGGAATGCACTTATGCATATAAGGGATTCAGAACTATTTTTAAAAAAGCAACTGTTCTTTCATCAATAACACTTACTTTGTTTGCATGTGTAATGGTCGGCTCATCTGCCTGGCTTACAACTTATTTTACATCGTTTGACGTTCCTATTTTTTTAAGCTCAATATTTGTTTCGGTTTACTGGTTTTTTACTTTTATAGGATTACAGCTAATCTCAAAGCTTCTTAAATATCTGGGCGAAGCAAGGATTCTTTTTTACGGAGGCCTGCTCAGCACAATAGGGCTGATTTTTTATGGAACAGTACCCAATATCTATGTAAAAATAATATTTATTATTATGGTAGCTATAGGGGTGGCTGGAATATATCCACTTGCCACAGCGATATCGGTAAGAGAAAATCCACAGGCATCAGCAACTGCCTCAGGTTTTACAGTAGCAATGGGGATAGCAGGCAGCCTGATAATACAGCCTTTAATGGGATTTGTTGCCCAGTATTTCGATAAAAGAAATACTCCTTTTGTTCTCTTGGCAATATCTGTAACCGGTACTTTTGTTGCCTTCCTTCTTTTAAGACACCTTAAGGAACCTGTCTTCTCCGGGAAAGGAAAAAGCTGCAAATCATAAAAATGATATTTTCTGGATTATTCCACGAAAATACTTCCATAAAAATAATACCTAAAAAATGATTTCTGATGGATGATCAGTAAGATGCAGATGAGTCAAAGGCAGATACTACTTAAAAATTGCAGATAACTAAAGATGATAAAGTAAAATCCTTTGGTAAATAAATTATAAAAAAATTTAGCAATATATTACTAAATTATTTTAAAAATTTTAATGAAATTTCTTGATTTTTAATTTTTAATATACTAAAATCTATCATTGTTAGCAGAGTAAAAGTCAGAGTGCTGATTTTTAAATGTCAATTTGTATAAAAACATAAATATTATCATTTAAAGGAGGTATTAGTAATGAATTACAGACCACTAGGTGACAGATTGCTTATCAAACCAAAGGCAAGCGAAGAAAAAACAGCGAGCGGAATCGTTCTTCCGGACACCGCCAAGGAAAAACCACAGGAAGGCGAAGTTATATCTGTAGGTCCAGGCGCAAAGGATGAATCAGGAAACAGAATAGCCATGGATGTAAAAAAAGGTGACAAGGTTCTTTATTCCAAGTATTCAGGAACAGAAGTTAAAATCAATGGTGTGGAACATTTGATAATAAGGGAAAGCGACGTTCTGGCTGTGATAGAATAAAAATCTGTCAGATACCAGATGGACAGAATCGATTTATTTAAAAAACATAAATTTTTAAAAGTTTTAATGATTTAAGGAGGAATTTAATATGGCAAAGGATTTAAAATACGATGAATCAGCGAGAAGGTCTCTTGAAAGAGGCGTAAACATTATCGCTGATGCAGTTAAGATCACCCTTGGCCCCAAGGGAAGAAACGTAGTTCTTGAAAAGAAATACGGCGCTCCTACAATTACAAATGACGGAGTTACAATCGCAAGAGAAATCGAAGTAGAAGATGTATTTGAAAATACAGGTGTTCAGCTTCTTAAAGAAGTTGCTACAAAAACAAATGATGTAGCAGGTGACGGTACAACAACAGCTACACTTCTTGCGCAGGCTATGGTTAAAGAAGGTTTGAGAAACGTTGCTGCAGGCGCTAATCCGCTTGCTCTCAAGAAAGGTATTGAATTTGCAGTTGATGCAGTTGTAAAAGAAATAGGAAAAGCATCCAAAGACGTTTCTACAGACAAAAAGAAAATCGCTGAAGTTGCAGCAATATCAGCTGCTGATACAGTAATAGGACAGACTATTGCTGACGCTATGGAAAAAGTCGGGAAAGACGGCGTTATAACTGTTGAAGAATCAAACAAATTCGGAATTGAAATCGAACTGGTTGAAGGCCTTCAGTTTGACAAAGGCTATCTTTCACCATATATGGTAACTGATCCTGACAGAATGGAAGCAGTTTTAAACGATCCGTATATATTGATTGCAAACCAGAAAATATCTGCTGTAAGCGATCTTGTGCCTGTTCTTGAAAAAGTTATGCAAAACGGAAAACCATTACTTATCATTGCCGAAGATGTTGAAGGCGAAGCACTTGCAACAATCGTTGTAAACAAGCTGAGAGGAACAATAATGTGCGTTGCAGTAAAAGCTCCAGGCTTTGGCGATAGAAGAAAAGCTATGCTTGAAGACATAGCAATCGTTACAGGCGGAAAAGTAATAAGCGAAGAATTAGGCATGAAGCTTGAAAATGTTACTCTTGACATGCTTGGTTCAGCAAGACAGGTAAAAGTAGACAAAGAGAATACCACAGTTGTGGAAGGTAAAGGTACTCTTGATGCAATAAAAGGAAGAATCAAACAAATCAAAACTGAAATCGAACAAAGCGATTCAGACTTTGACAAAGAAAAATTACAGGAAAGACTTGCCAAATTATCAGGCGGCGTTGCAGTTATAAAAGTCGGAGCAGCAACTGAAGTTGAACTTAAAGAAAAGAAACACAGAATCGAAGACGCCCTTTCAGCTACAAAAGCAGCTGTTGAGGAAGGTATTGTTCCCGGCGGCGGAGTTGTTCTGGTGGATGTAATGAAGAAAATCGACCTTAAATCACTTTCAGGAGATATTCTTACAGGCGCAATGATAGTTATCAAATCTCTTGAAGAACCAATAAGACAGATCGCC
>DBPS01000033.1:0-21249 GCA_002304935.1 Candidatus Humimicrobium oleiphilum
CGCAGGCAATTACCGCATCCGGTAATTTCCCCTCAGATTGCAATAGCTGCTCCCTGATTTCTTTTCCGATTATTTTCTGAAAATCTCTTACGATTGTCGGAAAAGGGTGTGGTCCCATAACGGAACCCAGAACATAATGGGTATCATGCATTCGGGTTGTCCATTCGCGCATTGTTGCGTTTACTGCATCTTTTAAAACCATGGTTCCTGTTGTAACTGTATTTACTTTAGCTCCCAGAAGCTCCATCCTGAAGACATTTAAAGCCTGGCGCTCTGTATCTTCTTTGCCCATAAATATTTCACATTCCATGTCCATAAGGGCTGCTGCTGTTGCTGTCGCGACTCCGTGCTGTCCTGCTCCTGTTTCTGCAATTACTCTTTTTTTACCCATTTTCCTGGCAAGAAGAACCTGTCCGAGCACATTGTTTATTTTGTGGGAACCGGTATGATTGAGGTCTTCACGTTTGAGATATATTTTTGCTCCGCCCAGGTCACGCGTCATCTTTTCTGCATAATAAAGCAATGATGGCCTGCCTGCGTAATTCTTTAACAGATAATCCAGTTCATTCTGGAAACCAGTATCATTCTTAAAGAATTCATAAGCATCTTCCAATTCCTGAACAGCTTTCATAAGCGTCTCGGGCATATACTGGCCGCCATATTGGCCGAATCTTCCTTTTTTATTCATATAACACTACTCTCTGATATGATTTTAAGTTTTTTATGATTTGCAAATCTTTTAAAAATAAAAAACACCCCGGAAAATAAAAAAACCTCTTTCTCTTGCATTCACAAGTATTGCTAATGCCTTATAAGAATAAGACACAGGCAAAACCATAAATGTAGAGACGAGAGGTAATAATTTCCCGCGGTGCCACTCTACTTCACTGCTTTTATGCAGTGCTCTTGTCAGGTACAGACATACCCTATCCTTTGATAACGGAGGAAGCCGTTCTGGTCTACTTTCCTGTTCAATCACTCCAGGTAGATTTCCGGAGTTCTACCAGACATCTCACAGGTCCATTCAGACACCAGCTGCGCAGCCACATTCCCACCATCAGTGACTCTCTTTATACCGCTTGATGCTTACTATTCCTGCTCAAAGACTTTAAATATATTTTAAAGAGCGCTTTTATCCCTTATCTGTAATAAGGTGAAAGTATATTATCACATTAGAAATAAATGTCAAGGGTACCATGGGGACGTATAATTTGGTACCACAAGAGTGCGTAATTAAACATTTAAAGCTCTATCTCAACATACTAACAGCATAAAATTATATTCTTTAAAAGTTTAGGTACCAAATTATACGTCCCCATGGTATTTCCAGGTTATTGAGTTATTTTGGACCAAATTATACGTCCCCATGGTATAATTTTATTATTTAAACTATCAGTTAGTTTTTGTTGTAAAGTTTAAACGGAGGGAAAGATGAGTTCTATTATTGAATCAGTTTTGGGAATGCTTACAGGCGAAGCTCTGGGCAGTGTAAGCAGACAGATAGGAGTATCCAAAGAGAAAACGCAGCAGATACTACCAGAAGCTATCGCATTGATTACATCTGCACTTGCGCAAAACTCCTCCAGCAAGAAAGGTGCACAGGCATTATCAGATGCTCTTTCCAAAGATCATGACGGATCTTTACTAAACAATATAGTTGATTATATCGGCAATTATCTGAATGGAGACGGAAACGGTATATTAGAACATGTTCTTGGAAGTAAAAGAACTGCAGCTGAGAGTGCCATCAGTAAAAAAACAGGTATTGACCCTGGGGTAATTGGAAATCTTTTAACAATGGTAGCTCCGCTTATTATGGGAATTCTCGGAAAAACACAGAAACAGCAGGGTTTTGATCTTGGAGGACTGGTGGATATTCTTAAAGGCGAGCAGAAACAGGCAAAGGAAATAGTTCCTGAAGCAGCAGAAATATTAAAGAAAAAACCCAAAACCGATATTCCGGTAAAGAATAAACCTTTACAAAATAAAAAACCGGTTATTTCTGATATCAGGGATGTTAAAATCCCTCAGGAAGTTTTTGATATCGCTGAAGAAAAGCTTAGATCCGGGAAGGAAAAATTTAAAGATGCTGATTTCAGATGTCAGTTTGATATAGCGGGTAAAAATGGCGGGAAATGGTATGTGATGGCTGATAATAAAAGAAAAACAGTTGCAAAAGGTGTGATGGAAAATCCGATAAGCACAGTAATAATTCAGGAAGATGACTTCATAAAAATGGCCAGGGGAGAATTAAATGCAGCAATGGCTGTTCTGACGGGGCAAGTAAAAATTATAGGTGATATGAACCATATCGTAAAATTGGTTGAAACATTATTGACATAGGAGGGGACGTATAATTTGGTCCATAATCATGATAATTGTATTGTTATAAAGCGTAATAGAAAGACATATTTTATAGATAAAAATCCTGGCCGTAATAAAATATAATCAGGAAATAAATTAATGATAATTATTAGATTTAAAACAAAAATTTTCATTTAATTAACCATCTAATTAAATGATTGGAAAGAAAAAAAGATATGGAACTTTTTAATATTTTTTCAGCTTTCGGATTATCAGCAAGTGCAGGACTAAATGCCTATATCCCTCTCCTGGTTGTTTCTTTACTTGCAAAATATACCACTCTTGTTAAGCTCAGCTCTCCCTGGAATGTCATGACTTCATGGTGGGTAATCGGCGTTCTTATATTTCTTACAGTAATAGAGATCCTTTCTGATAAAATACCTGCAGTTAACCATATAAACGACACAATACAAAGCTTTATCAGACCTACTGCGGGTGCTATTGTTTTTGCAGCCAGTGCATCCAATATCAGTAAAGTTCACCCGGTGCTTGCAATAGTTGCCGGTTTGCTTATAGCGGGCAGTGTAAGTGCAGTCAAATCACTGGCAGTCCGTCCGACAGTTACAGCTACAACCGGTGGAGCAGCAAATCTTCCCGTTAGTTTTGCTGAAGATGTTACTTCCACCTCAGTATCAATTCTATCTGTAATTATACCTGTTGTCGCTGTGATACTGTTTTTAACAATAGCTGCCATAGTTATAACAATAATAGTAAGAAGAAGAAGAAATAAAAAAAGACTTGTATTCTGGAAAAAACTACTTGAAAAAAGCAGGGATAAGACTAATCTTTTTTCAGAAACAAAACCTACAAAATCCGCCAGACTTTCTTTAGAGACAGATAAAAACGGCCTGATATACTCCTATATGATAAATCAGAAATTCGGCACAATTGAACTTTTCATAGACGAATACAAGCCTTTTGATGAAATAAATAAAAATATTTATGATATTCTGCTTGCTAACAAAGATACTATTGAAAAAGAATTTGGAGACAGTCTTGAATGGGTATATTTAAACAAAAGAAAAGCAGGCATAATAAGTAAAAAATATTTTACATCAAATTTAAAAAAACAATCTACATGGGACAAATTACAAGATCAAATGATAGATAACATGATTAAGCTTGAAAAAGCTATCATGGGGACGTATAATTTGGCTCATTAAAATTGTGAGTCCACAGTTTTAATTAATAGATTTAAATAAAATAAAATTATGGAGCCAAATTATACGTCCCCATGATAAAAAAAAGTGATTTGGAAAAATATTCTTCAGCAGCTACTTTATCCGATATGGAAATATTTATATTTCCTGAACTTTTATATAGTCTTGTGCTGGCAAATATAATGTCTCCCGTAATCTGGACATGGCAGGAGGATCCATGGTTCCAGGACATTGATAGTATGCCCCCATATAAAAAGATATTAAGACTTAAGCAATTCATTATGGATAATTTCGATTTTAATCTTGACCTTGAGACATGGGGCCTTACCACAAAAGAACAGGAATTGTCCAGATTCAGTCCGTTCATGGACGAAAAGATAATAAGCAGAAGCAATGCCTTGTTCGGTTATGAAGGTGATAAATATTATTTTGATGTAGATATAAGAAAACATTTCGGGATAGATAAGTATAATTCCAATATTATCCCCTATTGGAAAACTGAAACAGTGGAAGCGATGGAAGCCTTTAAATACAAAAACACCTATGAGAAAGGTGCAGGAGAATGTGTTTCTATAGCTACCTTATATGCTGCTGCTTTATTTATTATTTGTAAAATACCTCTGGAGGATATATTCCTGATGGCAACTCCACTTCATTCCCAGAATTTCATCGACCTCAAAGATGGGATTCTGACAAACAACAGAAGGCTTGTGACAAAAAATATGTGGTTCAACGGAACCAAACTCACTGTTAAGGCCCAGAGAGCCATGAGAAACGAACAGATTACCATCGTTTCACACATTTCAGGATACATACATACAATTTATCCTGAGGCAACTATAAATACGGGAGCTTATACCCGGTTTGAACAAAAGCTTAAAAAATTCCTGTCCACTGATGTTAATTTTGAAATATTGTGTAATTTTCTGAGACAGGAAACACAATTCCAGAAATGTTTTCAGATCAAACATATGCATAATGGAAAGGAAAGATTCATTGAAGCAGAAAAGGCATATGAATATGAAAATACAAGCACTTCCAGATTAAATGAACATACCATGGATAAGCTTCTGCTTGAAATAGATTCATATGATTTTTATTCCGAGCCTTTAAAAGACAGGATATTTCTTGATAAATTTAACGAATTCTTTAAAAATTATAAAATTGATTTCAGAGATAAGAAGAACATTGATAAATTAATAAAAGAACTGGAATGCCCTCACATCAGAAAAAGCGATATATTTGATGCTCTTTTTGAGTTTTGCCATTTGGAACCAAGACTTCCTTCAAAGGACAGGGAATTTATTGAGTCAGAGCCTGTTTTTCTGACAACAGATATGGATAGAAATGAAATAATTTCCACTCTTGAATCTTTAAGAGAAAAGAATACGACAGTAGATCTTGCTTTTTATGCATACAGGGATTTTTCCAAGACAGACTGGAAACCTTTCCTAAAAGCCGCTTTGGAAAGAAATCCTGTTTCAATAGAGGGTTGCAAAAATTTAAGTGAAGTAGAAGTTATAGAAATCATTAAGAAAATGCCTGATGAGTCTATATATGACGGTTCAAGGGTTGCTCAGCCAGATGAAGTCTGGAATTTTCATCGAGGAGATGGCCTTGAAAAGGCGATGTGCATTCTGAATATTTTAAATAATAGAAATAGTTATAAAAATATTAAAATCAGTCTTGAAGAAAACACCGTAAACCTGATAATTGATAATTCATTAATCACTTTTTCTTCCGAAAAAAATCTTACCGGAACCATTATGTTGGATAATGATTTTAATTAAAAAGATTATATCCCTTTTTTGGCGGATAATAGCTTGTTAAAAAATATCTTCTTTATTGTTTAGTTTGAGATTGTGACTTAAATACGACAGATGTTATATATGATGATTATGCCTCTGTTTTGTGTGCTCTCACCATTATCGGACCAAAGACCGGATTATATTTTAAGAAAAACTATTATATGTCCTACTGTTAGTATCAGGCCACTCAGCCATCCTCCAGCCAGGGGCCAAATTATACGTCCCTCTGGTCCCTTTCCCTTATTTAAAATCCTTTTTTAAAATCAAATAATAGTATAAAATGATTTCTGTTTTTTTTAGCTTGATCATATTTACAAAAATTAATTTATTGATCTATCTGCGCTAAAAAAATATCAAAAAATAGTTTGATTTATAGTTAAGATTATTAATAAAGAGTATTAAAATTTTATGATTGAAGCAATAAGCTGCAGCAAAATAATAAAAGGCAGAAATATTTTAAACGATATTAATTTCAAGGTTAATAAAGGAAGTATTTTTGGATATCTTGGTCCAAACGGTGCTGGTAAAACTACGACGATAAGAATTGCAATGGGTCTAATGAAGCCAAGTAGCGGAAGCCTCCGGGTATTGGGAAGCGATTTGGACAAAAATATTGATTTAAGGGGAAAAGTGGGTATTTTAACTGAAAACAGCGGTCTTTACAGTAATCTGAATGCTTTGGAAAATCTGAAATACTTCGGAGCTCTTTATTCTGTAAAAGACTTTGAAAACAAAGCCAGGCACCTTTTGGATTTTGTCTCTCTTCCATATTCAGATGATCAGAAAGCAGGCTTGTTTTCTACAGGAATGAAAAGAAAATTATCTCTGGCTAAAGCAATCATAAATGATCCTGAAGTCCTTTTTCTGGATGAACCTACGGCAGGGCTTGATCCTGAATCTCAAAAAATGGTCAGAGACCTGATAACGGACCTTGCAAAAAACAAGAGAATAACTGTTTTTTTAACATCGCATAATCTTGATGAAGTACAAAAAATTTGTGACCATATCTGCATAATCAATAGAGGACAGATAATTGCAGACGATACACTGTCGAATCTCCAGAAAATATACAGCAGATCAATTTTTAATATTAAATTCAGCTCAGAAAACATGCCAGCTAAAGCATATGATTTGCTAAAATCAAAATATCCGGGATTAAGTATCGAAATGGCAGAAGATGCCTTAAATATAACAGATAGCAATTTTGAAACAAATAAGATTATAAAATTACTTATAGAAAATAATATTGAAGTAAAAGAAGCTGCAAGCCAGAAAAGTTCGCTTGAAGAAATTTACTTAAATTTAATCAGAAACTAAAGCATGAAAAAGTTAAGCAAAATATCAGTAATAGCGAAAAAAGAGATAAAAGAACTAGTATCTGCCAAAAGGACACTCATAGTATCTCTTGTGTTTGCAGGTTGGTTCGGGTTCACTTACTCCAGAAGTCTCGGAATGGGTTTATCCATTGAAATAATTATTTATATTTATAGTATTACCCTGGCAGCTTTTTTAAGTTTTATACTATCTTCTCAAATATTTGTAAAAGAAAAATTTGAAAAAACGATAATCGATCTTTTATGTTCTCCGATATCCCTGGGCAATATTCTGACAGGGAAAGTGCTTGGGGTTTTTGTTTTTGCATATGGTTTTAATTTGTTGAGCCTTATTATTGTCTTTATATCCAGATATTATCAATCTGGTAATTTTCCGCTTTTAACACTTCCAATAATATTCCATATTTTTATAAATATCCCTCTGTTCATCGGATTTGCAATATGCTTAAACGGACTTATACAATTACTTCTGGGAATAAAAGAAAACAGAATTGCTTATTTTATTGTATATATAATTATCCTTGCAGCAATATTCTCTGCAAACAGATTTATGAGGAGCAGTCATAATATAGGCTGGATTATAATACTTATAACATTTGCAATTATCCTCTTACTGCTTCTAATAATGTATTTATTAACACGGATAGCCAGCAAAGAAAAAATAATAACAAGAATAGAATAACATGCCCCCATGGGGACGTATAATTTGGCACCCAGAATTTGAATTCCGTACTAAGAAATACTTCATTAACTAAATCTTTGAGATTGGTATTTATGCATCTGATAATTCTGATATTTTTATTTATAAAGAATCATTTGACTTGGAACTTGGGAAAATATTGGCGCCAAATTATACGTCCCCATGGATTGGCGCCAAATTATACGTCCCCATGGCATAGATTGCCCATCCAAGTGAATCTCTCCCATATTTAAGATAACTTTCTTTAGAAATCTTAATTTTTTTTAAAAGTTCCACATTGTCCGGATCATCAGGATTCTCTGCTACATATTCATATACTGACCACCATTGCAGGGTTTCATAATTATCCCAGTCATCCTGGTTGCTGACAAGGGTATATATGCAGGTGAGTCCTTCTTTTTCAGCTGTTTCTATATTCCCGTAATGTGAATTAAAGTCTTCTTTTTTGACTTCGATCATTTCAAGATATTCTTTATCAGGTTCTTTTATCCAGTAAGGCTCCCCTATTATTATAATTCCCCCAGGTTTTGTCATTTTTTTTAAGGCATTTATTGTTCCCTTAAAACCATTATAAATCCAGCTTGCGCCTATACACATCGAGACATCAAATAATTCATCGCCAGCAGGGCAATACTTTGCACCGTCAATTTCAATAAACCTTATATCTGCATCAGGAACTCTGTTTTTTTTCTTTTCTTTAATTCCTTTTAAAAAATAAGGAGAAATATCTATCCCTGTACCTGAAATATCAAACAGCTCAGCAAGGCTTAGAATGATTTCACCTTTGCCGCATGCAATATCCAGAACCCTGGAGCCTGGTTTTAGACTCAGCATTGAAAAAAAATTCATTATTTTTCCTCTGCTCATCGGATTGCAGATGATTATTTTTCTGTGAGTAATATCAAAATATTTCCATATATCCATTTTGCCTTCCTTCCCAAGGGGACGTATAATTTGGTCCCAATATTTTTTAATTTTAATTCATCTATTGTCAATTAAAACATTAGAATTATCAAATATTTAAATACTCACAACATCACATTACCTATTGAAACTTTCCTTACAAAAAGATTTAAATTTTAGGGACCAAATTATACGTCCCCGTGGGGCGCTTGGTGTTGTATTTCTGTCGCATACTGGTATAATTTTTTTCTTGTTTTATAAAAAATTAATATTCATTACTTAATTATGGAAGAACAGAGACGTCTTATCCTTAACGGCGATTTAAGGGCACTTCTATTTAAATTTTCAACACCGGCAATAATCGGAATGCTTGTAAGTGCCCTTTACAACATGGTTGATACACTGTATGTAGGACAGGGTATTGGTCCTATCGCAATTGCCGCACTTACCATCGTTATGCCTGTCCAGCTTATAATGATGGCTATAGGCATAATGGTAGGAGTCGGTTCCGCCTCAATCATTTCAAGAGCTCTTGGCGCAAATGAAAAAGAAAGAGCTTTAAAAACAGCTTCCAATGCAGTCGTACTTGATTTGGTAATAAGTATTATCCTTATGATTCCATCTTATTTATTCATTGATAATATTCTTTATTTTTTTGGGGCATCTCCAGAAACTTATCAGTTTGCAAAAGATTACATGTCAATAATCCTGATAGGATTCATATCGTTTTCTTTTTCCATAACAGCAAACAACCTTATCAGGGCAGAGGGCAAACCAAGAGCAGCAATGTACAGTATGCTTATAGGAGCTGTCAGCAATATCATACTTGACCCGGTTTTTATTTTTGGTTTTAAAATGGGTGTAAAAGGAGCTGCAATTGCTACAATAATAAGCCAGGTAATAAGCGCAATTTATGTTATCAGCTTTTTTGCTTCATCAAAAAGTATTTACAAGCTTCATCCAAGATCTTTCAAACCTGATCTGAAATTATCGCGGGAGATACTGGCAATAGGATTTCCTTCATTTGCGATGCAGGTGGCCGGTAGTGCAGTTTTTTTATTCTTTAACCGGGCAATTATAAAATATGGGAACGATATGCATGTTGCCGTAATGGGAATATCTCTTCGAATTCTCAATTTTATTGAAATGCCTATAATTGGTATAGCTCAGGGATTTTCCACACTGGTGAGCTTTAACTATGGAGCAAGGCGTTATGAAAGAATAACAGGTGTGTTTAAAGAAGCCTTTCTATGGACTCTGGTTGTAGCAGGCCTGGGTTTTATTTTGCTAATGGCTATCCCTGGCAGGATTATAAATATCTTTACCAGGGACATAGAACTTATCCAGCTTGGCATTCTCCCTATGAGGATTATAGTATCCCTTATGCCATTTATCGGATTTCAGATTCTTGGCGGCAGCCTATTCCAGGCAATAGGAAAAACTGTACCTTCTTTGATTATCATATTATCCCGTCAGCTATTACTGCTTATACCTGCAATTATTATATTACCGATATTTTTCGGTCTGACAGGACTATGGCTATCAATTCCTTTTGCTAATCTCATTTCAATAATAATGACAGCAGCATTCTTATGGTGGCAATCAAGAGAATTTAAAGAAATGATAAAAATCAGGGAGCTTGAGTCGATTTAGTAACAATAATTTTATTTTTATGAAAACATATATAATTTTTGCAAAAGTTCTGACCGAAAAAAATTTTTAAGCTGTTCTGTTTGCCATATTTCATATTTAATTTAATAAAATATCCTGTATACTTATTACAAAAGAGGGATTCTCTTAATAATCTGCCTGACTCAGATTTTTGTAATTCCTTAAAGGGACTTGATCAAAATTATATAAATAAATTATATAAATAATTTTAAACTCGAATATTTAAAATTAGATATTCCGGAATTTACTTCTTTTACAGAGGAGTGAAAAGATATGAAAAGAATATTTATATCACCTTCAAAATACATCCAGGGAGAAAACGAGCTTTATAATATCGGTACTTATATAAAAGAGTTTTCCAATAAAGCTTTACTTGTAGCTTCCATCTCTGATCAGGAAAGAATTCAGGATTATCTCGATAAGGTACTTGAAGATAAAGAATTGGAAATTATCTCAGGTCAGTTCAGAGAAGAGTGCACAAAAGAAGAAATAAACAGAATGACTGATCTGGCAAAAGTAAAAAACTGCGGTGTTTTTATCGGACTTGGTGGCGGCAAAGCTATCGATACTGCAAAAGCTGCTGCTTTTTATTTAAAAAAACCATTGATAATCGTTCCAACCATAGCTGCAACCGATGCTCCTACCAGTAAATTATCAATAATATATACTATTGAAGGAATTTTTAAAGAATATCTCTTTTTACAGAAAAACCCTGATATTGTTCTGGTAGATACAGGAATAATCGCAAAAGCTCCCGTAAGATATCTTGTTTCCGGAATGGGAGATGCGCTTTCCACTTATTTTGAAGCAAGGTCATGTATCAGGGCATTTGCTGATAATATCCCCGGAGGTAAAAGCACAAAAGCAGCTTTTGCCATTGCCTGCGAATGCTACAGAATATTAATGAAGGAAGCAGTAAAAGCCAAAGCAGCATGCGAGGAAAATGTCGTTACACAATCTCTTGAAGATATTGTTGAAGCGAACATACTGCTTAGCGGACTGGGGTTTGAAAGCAGCGGGCTGGCAGCGGCACACTCTGTCCATGACGGCCTGACTATCCTTAAAGAAACACATCATTATCTACATGGTGAAAAGGTCGCATTTGGAACAATAGTCCATCTTGTCCTTGAAAACTCTTCAAAAAAAGAATTAGAGCAGGTAATTTCATTCTGCAAAAATATCGGGCTTCCGACGTGCCTGAAAGACCTTGGCGTCACAGAGATAACAAAAGAAAAAATAATGGCAGTTGCAAGAGCGTCATGTGCAGAAGGAGAACCTATGCATAATATGCCTTTTCCGGTTACTCCTGAAGATGTTTATTCAGCAATTATGGTAGCTGACCGGCTAGGCGGAAAATAAGAAATCAAAAAAAGCTTTAAGAAAAAATTTTATTATGAAAAAATTTTACACAATTAAATTCTGGATTTTAATAATAATATCCTTACTTGTCTTTGTCTTTGCTTCCGGCATAGGGATGGGTGTCCCGATACTTAACATATTGTCTGGTTTTGTTGTTGGCTGGTATTCAGCCATGAGGACCTGTATCCTATATGAAAGTATGGGCAAAAGATTATCAAAAATACTTGTATATGGTTTATTCTGCTCAGGAATTACTTTTATTCTTATGATTGCAATCTGGGGAAGGACAATACCTATGCTTTTTAATCCTCTTTCTGATTTTGAGAATTTCGGCCATCCTTTTATTCTTTATGACCCCAGATTAAGCTATATCGGCTGGCTTGTCCTGATGATTATCATTTCCCCTTTTCTGCAATTAATGGCAACAGTTTTTTCAGCATTTATTACGTTGAAAATAAAATTAAAACAAAAATTTTAAATCTATGCTCCAATTGCCAATAAGTAAAAACTTATAAATAATAATATTAAAAGTGAGGCCAGATGTCTGATATAAACAAAATAAAAAAAATCTCCAGTCTTTTAAGATACTACATTATAAAGTCTACCACTGAAGCAGGTTCAGGACACCCTACATCTTCTTTGTCTTCAGTAGAATTAATGAGTGTTCTTTTTTTTGGAGGATTTTTCAGGTATAAAATTGATAAACCTGATTACCATAATAATGACAGGCTGATCTTTTCCAAAGGACATGCTGCTCCCCTTCTTTATTCATTATGGACAGTTGCCGGAGCAATAAAGGAAGAAGAATTAATGACTCTGAGGAAATTTATGAGCAGACTCGAAGGCCATCCGACTCACAGATTCCCCTATGCAGAAGCAGCAACCGGTTCTCTTGGCCAGGGACTCTCGATCGGGCTGGGCATGGCTCTCTGCGCAAAATATATTGATGAGCTCCCATTCAGGACTTTTGTCCTTCTGGGAGACAGTGAGATGAGTGAGGGGTCACAATGGGAAGCAATCCAGATTGCCCGTCATTACAGGCTGGACAACCTTATCGGTATAATCGATGTAAACGGGCTCGGGCAGAGAGGGCAGACATTATTTGGAAAAAATATTAATGAGTATAGAAAAAGAATATCTTCTTTTGGCTGGAAAACTATTCCGGTTAACGGACATGACATTGATGAAATCGAAAATGCATACAAAGAGGCACTGGTGCCGGAAGATAAACCGGTAATGATAATTGCTGATACAGTTAAAGGCAAAGGCATAAGTATTTTTGAAGGACAGGAAAACTGGCATGGCAAACCGCTATCTGAAGAAGAAGCCGAAAAGGCATTAAATGAACTGAGAGATATAGGCACAGAAATAAAAGCTAAAATTTCTTTGCCTGACAATACAGAGCCTGCTTATAAAAAAATATTTTCAGAAAGAATCGAAATAGCAGACAAGCCTATATCTACAAGAAAAGCGTATGGCATAGGGCTTGTAAATGCATTTTTGAAATTTCCTTCCATGGTTGTTCTGGATGCCGAAGTGAGCAATTCTACATTTTCATCAATATTTAAAGATAAAATTCCTTCCAGATTTTTTGAAATGTATATAGCTGAGCAGAATATGGCAGGTGTTGCACTGGGATTATCGCTAAGAAATAAAATACCTTTTATGTCTTCGTTTGCTGCTTTTCTTACAAGGGCATTTGACCAGATAAGAATGAGCAGGCATTCTGATTCAAATATCAAAATTGCCGGCTCACACGCCGGAGTCTCTATCGGAGAAGACGGTGTTTCACAGATGGGCCTTGAAGATATTGCACTGTTCAGAACAGTGCCTGACTCAGTTGTTCTTTATCCTTCTGATGGAATATCTGCAATCAGGCTTGTCGAAAAAGCTGCGGAACATTATGGAAATGTCTATATAAGAACCACAAGAACAGACACCCCTATTATTTATCCGCCATCTGAAGAATTTGAAATAGGAGGAAGCAAGGTACTTAAGAAAAATAATAAAGATGTAGCAACCATTATTACTGCAGGCATTACTCTTCATGAGGCTTTAAAAGCTTATGAAGAACTGGCAAAAGAAGATATTTTTATAAGAATTATTGATTTGTACAGCATTAAACCAATTGATAAAAAAGCAATAAATGAAGCTGCTATTGAAACAAAATTCATTTTCACAATAGAAGACCATTATCCCGAAGGAGGGCTTGGCGAAGCTGTAATCAGTGCTCTTGAACAGCCGTGTAAATTTAAAATCATTGCTGTAAAAAAACTACCTGTAAGCGGAAAACCTTCAGAACTGCTTGAATATGAGGGAATATCTAAAGATAGTATCGTTAAAGCAGTTAAGGAAATGCTTATGGCCGGATAAATCGAAGACACACATTGTTTCCCAAATAAAATATCCGGGATCAGATAAATCGTATATAATCACTATTTTTCAAAAAAATCTGCTTTAAAAAAGGTATTTCTTTAAACAATAAAACAATTTAAAAACATTACTGATCCGTTTCTTTAAACTTATCAGGATAGCATGCTTTCATAGTTTTAATTATTGCCTCTTTTATGCCGCCTCGACCATATCCCAGTTTGCTCACAGAATCTTCCGGGTCAAAATATAGATAATCGGTCATAATATCACGCATTAAATAAGTAGCCTCAAGCCCTCCTTCAAGCCCCTTTTTCCTGAAATCTTTTTCTATAAACCATCCTGCCATTACTGCAAGAAACCCTGGTATATTTATAATCTTTTTTTTCTCATTTATCGCTGACATCATCATCTCAAGCATTTCATTAAAAGTACGATTTTCGTCTCCGACAGGATATCTTGTTCCATGTTCTCCATTTTCAAGTGCCCCTATAATTGCTTCCGCAACATGCTCTGCAGCAATCATGCTTGTCCCGCCTTTTGGAAAATAAATAGTTTTTCCTTTTGCAAAACGATCAAGCAGGACTTCTTTCCATAGAGGTGTCCTGTTTGGCATCGAACCGAATATATAAGGAAGTTCAAGCACCATAACCGACATTTTATCTTCTCCGGCTTTGATTATTTTTTCAGCCTGTTCAACCCTGCATCTGATATATGGATGATGCTTTGAAAGGTTTTTTTCAGGCCAGATCCTGTCAAAATATGCAAAATATGAATTTAAAAGTACAAATCTTTTAACACCTGCTTTCCTGGCTGATGTTGCAACCTTTTCCACTGCATCTACAAGCCTTATTCGAAAGAATTCATAGGCCGGAGCTGGAGGAGTAATCCTGTCATCCGGACCGACTGCATATATCATGGAATCATATCCTGAAAATCTATTTATCAGATCCTGCTCAGTCAGTTCAAAAACATCACCAAAACCAAGATTAACATCCCTGGGAAACCAGTCTCCCAGAATAACATCATCTATAGCCAAAACATCTGCAACATGTCCCCTTTTCCTGGCTTCAAGCAAAGAATGGTAGCCAAGAAAACCTGTTCCTCCTACAATCATGATTTTCATCTAAGAAATCCTTTCTTTTAATTGTTTAAAATTCATTTTAAAAAGCATTATTTTAAAATTCATTTTACAAACTGTATTTTCTACAGAATTCTTCATAAAGCCGGTTTACATATAATTATAGCCATTATTGGCGAGATTCTGCTTGTGCAATTGCTGATGTTTCTTTTCTGTATGATTCCAACAGTCTTTTTGTAAGATTTCCGGGAACAGGCTCTTTTAAATTATGTCCTTCAATTCTTTTTACAGGTAGAATCCCTGCAAGTGAATTGGTTGTAAATACTTCATCAGCATTTAAAAAATCATCTATGCCCAGTCTGCATTCTTTAGACGTAATATTATTCTCAGGACATAATTGTAATATCTTTTTTCTTGTAATCCCTGGAAGAATATTAAAATCAAGAGAGGTGGTAAATAAAATATCTTTTTTAACCATAAAAATATTTGAAACTGCACCTTCCAGAACAGCGCCACCAGCTGAAATAAATAATGCTTCCTCCGCTCCTTTGGATCTGGCTTCATTTTTGGCAAAAACATTTTCAAGATAGTTAAGAGTCTTATGTCTGTAAATATTATTTTTTCTTCCTTCTCTTTTTATGGAAGAAACTACTATTTCTATTCCTTCTTCATAGTATTCAGCTGGATATCCATGATAAGCATCAGCAAAAACAATAGTTACAGAATCTTCCCCGGATTTAAAATCAAGTCTTTTTTTATACTCATCTCTGCTTATTATTACTTTTACGGATGCGTCCTTTCCGGCGAGTCCTTTCGCATTAAATAATTTATGGATATCTTCCTTTATGTTTTTTTTAAAAGAAACCGGGTCTGTATTTTTATAATTGAAAAAACATAAAGAAGAATACAGCCTGGACATATGCTCATCAAATAAAAATATATTTCCTTTATAAGCTCTCATTGTTTCAAAACAGCCATCTCCATATAAGAAACCGCTGTTTTTTATAGAAATCATAGCCCTGCCTGATTTTTCCAGCTCACTGTTTAAGATAAACATGTCATTACATTCTTTTTTCATTTTTTATTCTTCCAGAACTTTTTTCAGATTCTGATATTCGAAAAATCTCAGGGCTTCCTCGAGTGCTTTTCCTTTCTGTAATGTTTCCCTGTATTCTTCTTCAGGAAGAGAATCTTCAACAATTCCGCCACCGGCATTATAATAAAATTTATCATCTTTTATTATAAAAGTCCTGATGCAGATATTTAAATCAATTCTTCCGTCTACACTTATATAACCGAGGGAACCGGTATAAACACCTCTTGCATTTCTTTCTACCTCATCTATTATCTGCATGGCTCTTATTTTGGGTGCACCCGTTATTGAACCTCCGGGAAAAACAGCCTTCAGGATTTTTTTAAAATTAGTCCCTTCCCTGATCCTGCCTGTTACAGTCGATACGAGGTGAAAAACTCTTGCATATTTCTCAATTACAGCATGGCTTTTAACCTTTATAGTTCCGTAATCACAGAATTTACCCAGATCATTTCTCTCAAGATCAACTATCATATTTAATTCTGCCCTGTCTTTTAAGCTATTTTTTAATTCCTTTCTTAAAACGGAATCCTGATATTTGTTCTCTCCTCTGGGCCTTGTACCTTTTATGGGCCTTGTCTCTATATATTTGTTTTTTATGAAAATAAATCTTTCCGGTGAAGTGGATGCCATAAAGAAATCAGGAAAACTTAAAAAAGCTGAAAAAGGCGCCGGATTTTTTTCTCTTAATATAAAATAAAAGTCATTCGGCTTTACGGGTATCTTGCATGAAAATCTTTGTGTATAGTTTGCCTGGTATATTTCTCCTTCATGAATATATTTTTTAACTTTTAAAAGTTTTTTTAAATAATCTTCCTTTAAAATATCTGAATGTATATTTATGTTTCTGATTTCCGAACTAACATATCTTCTGGCAATTTCTTTTATTATATTATTTGTCTTTTGGGTTTTTTTTACTTTTTCAAGTATCTGAGATGCAGATAAAGCAGATTTTTTAACATCTCCATATGATAAAAATTCGCATTCTTTATTATCGCTTACCGGATTATCAATAATTTCAGTAAAATACCAACTTTTTTCTTTATGATTATATGAAAATACTTTACGAAAGAAAAACAAATTAAAAACAGGAAGCCGCAAATCATTTTCCACCGTATCTGGCAGTTTTTCTATATATTTTTTTAAATCATATGAAAAGTAACCTATAAACCCACCTTTGAAATCCGGAAGAATCTTGCTGTTTAAACTGAATTTTTTATAAAAAGTATCATCTTTTTCATCATAAAAAGATAAATGCATTTTTTTATGTCCGGATAAAAAAGTAAAACGGATATATTTATCTGTAAAATGATTTAAAAAATCAAGGGGATGGCAGTTTCTGATCATTGTTTTATCGTTAATAAGACATCTCTTCTCGTTTATCCCTTCACAACTCCGGATAAGAAAATCCGGTTTTAAACAAAAATAAGAAAACCTTGTATATTTGCTGGAAGAAAGACTGCTGTCCAGACAGCAAAAATATTTATTTTTTGAAAAATAATAGTATACGACCTCAGGACTGACTTCTGTTTTTAGCTTTATTACTGATATGTGGCTCATTTTGTTTATATCTTATTGAATAAAAGTTAAATAATTTAAAGGCTGATAAAATTTTTCAATATTTCCAGTCCGGGTGAAGTAAGAAAAGATTCAGGATGGAATTGCACACCTTCAAGTGGATATTTTTTATGCCTTATCCCCATTATTATATCATCTGAAGTTCTTGCGCTTATTTCAAAAAAAGATGGAAGTGTACCATTTTTTATAATAAGGGAATGGTATCTTGCTGCATCAAAAGGATTTAAAATATTTTGAAAAATTGTTTTCCCGTCATGATAAATAGCAGAAGTCTTGCCATGAAATACCAGACCGGAATTTATTATTTCTGCATCAAATACTTCACCGATACACTGATGCCCCAGGCATACGCCCAGTATAGGTATTTTTTTATAAAAAACACTAATAAGTTCCCTGGATATACCTGCATTTTCAGGCCTTCCCGGTCCGGGTGAAATAACAATTTTCTTCGGTCTCATTTCTTTAATTTCATTAATAGCTATCCTGTCATTTCTTCTAACCAGAATATTCTCACCAAGAATGCCAAGATACTGGACAAGATTAAAAGTAAAGGAGTCATAATTATCTATCATCAATATGTCTGTTTTTTTATTTGAAGAGAATGATTTTCTCATTGATTTATTTTGGAAAGCCAGTATCTTTCTTTGCATGGAAAACCAAAGGATAATTCAATAATTCCTAACTATCTCTAGAGCTTCCAGCTTTTATTTTAAAATTCCCGGTTGCTATTAGCAACCGGGAATAAAAAAACTATCTTTCAAGAAGTTTTTTTACTGTATTGTCGAGAACAACATCAGATTCAATGGATGAGGTTAGTATTGCATCTGTACCTGCAATCTTGTTTTCAAGATTTTTTCCAGCCATTACTATTGTGTCAGCCACAAGCTCGGTGCTGAGTTTTCCGGTGTTAAAAACCATGTCAAAATTATCTATCTGATTCCATTTGATATTATATGTATGTTCGATAAATGATTGCCTTATTTCTTCTTTTTGTAATATATATTTTTCTGCTCTTTCAGGTTCCTCAATATTTCTCATCTGCATGATTGCTTTTATCCTGATGTCCATGGGAGCATAAATCATAATATCCAGAACATCTTCATATTGACCAAGGCTCACAAAACTTCCGCGTCCTATTATTACAACATTTCCTGATTTTGCAATTGAAAGCATTACTCTCTTAAAGAAATCCAGCATAACGTTTGTAATGCCAAAATATCTGTCCCACATGCTTAATTTTGTATCATAAATATTTTTAAATCCAACTTCACCGTACTGATCCATTATTTCCTGGATAAGCTCACTATCCACATAATTATAATTCATTCTTTTTGCTACTTCTTTTCCGATAGAAGTTCCCTTACTGCCTACAAGTCTTGAAATAGTTATTACTGCCATTATGTACCTCCTTCTATGAGACGATGTTATTTTCTATTCAGTATTCTCTTTTAATTTTAATTAAAAATCATATAAATATCCATATAATAAACAATTCTAAGCTGATTACAGGTATTGCTTAAATTGATGTAATTCAGACGAAGTGCAGACAGATAGATTTTTATATACTTTAAAAAGGTATATAAAAAAGATATAAAAAAGTATTTAAATACACTGAAACATCAGAATTAAGAATAATAAAAAGCTGCCAGAAATCTATTCTTTATCATAATTATTCAACAGTTACTTTAATTACAAATATATCTACAGGCTGGACATCTTCCTCCCATGGTCTTAAATATTCCAGTACAATATCAGTCTTTCCGGCAGATACAGCTTTAAAAAAGAAGATTTCGCTTCCTCCGGCTCCAGTCACATTTTTATCTTTCTGTAATTCTTCATAAGTTGAAGATTCGAGCATAATAATATCCGGGTCAGTCTCCCCTGATAATTCCCAGCTGTATCCTGTGGTAATATTTGACTCTAGCCTGACATTAATAATATCGCCTTCGTTCAGATTAATGTTTTCTCCATTGTTTTTCTCCGTAAAATAATTTTTCTGTTCATCTGAACATGAAGATATGGAAAACAAAATTGCCAGAATTAAAAATACAATAAAAAGAAACAGGAAAGATGTTTTTTTCAAGGACATCACCATTTTTATTGGTTTTAATAAAAATAAAAATCAGATTTTTTAAATAAATTTAAAATTTTTTCCGAAATCAAAAAAAGATTCAAAAGGAAATACACAAAAGCTTATTTATATAAATGATAGGGCTCTTTAAGCAAAACTGCAAGATGCTATTATTTTAGCAACATAATGTCTGTATAGCAGCTTGAAGCATTTTTAAAAAACTTTAATAAGTAATCCATCAGTCAATAATTTATTGAAAGGAATTTTGAATTAGATTATTATTGTTTTTAAATATTTTTTTATAGTCAAAACAGTTGTATTATTTTCCCGTCTTTTATTAAACAATAAATGGCATTATTATAAGGGGGTAATCATCATGGCAATCTTTTCAAGACTCGCAGACCTGCTAAAAGCAAACATCAATGATCTTATTGATAAGGCAGAAGACCCTGAGAAAATGATTAAACAGATAATTATCGATATGGAAGAACAACTCCAGAAAGCTGTACAGGGTCTTGGGACTGTAATGGCCAGCGAAAGGCAAATGCTAAAACAACTTGAAGAAGCAAAAGCTCAGTCAAAACTTTGGGAAGAAAGGGCAAAAACAGCTCTTAAAGACTCGAATGAGGAACTTGCGAAACAAGCAGTCGATAACAAGCTTAAAGCAGATGCTAATGTAAAGCAATATCAAAAGATGAGTGATGATATTTCGTCCCAGCTAAGTATACTAAAAAACCAGGTGGAAATCCTTAAACAAAAACTTGCCGAAGCAAGAAACAGGCAGGCTATTCTTCTTGCCAGGGATAAAGTAGCTGATGCCAGAAAAGAAGTCTCAGATTCACTGGGCGATCTTGACAGTTCAGGAGCATTTGCCAAAATGGATAAAATGGAGAGGAAAATAGCTGAAAAAGAAGCACAGGCAGATGCAGCTTTTGAAATTTCAGGACTTGATGCAGAAATAAATGATCCTTTTGCAAAAATAGAAAAAGACAAGGCAGCAGATGAAGAGCTTCAAAGATTAAAAGATGAGCTTTCAAAAGAATAGGAGGCAGTCAAATGGCGGGTTTTATTATTGGAACAATATTAGTAATAGGCGGAGCTTTATTAAGCATTCTTGTACCTGTCAGGGTAAAGAACAAAAACATCGATATAAAGTTTATGAAAAAAACATCAATCGATGAATTAAAAGATGTCCTGGCTTATAATGCAAGTGCTGGTCTTGAGGGTTACAGGCATTATGTGGAGTTAAGCGGACAGGCAGATTCTGAAACTATAAATAAAACTCCTTTTTCAGGAAATGACGTGGCTTACTTTAATGCAGATATTTATGCAGTAAGCGAAGTATTGGAAACAAATTCAGCTAATAAAAGTGCCCGGCAGACTCCAATAAAATCTGAGACCCATATAAATAATCAGAAAAGCAGCAGCAGCATTTTGCTTAAAGACCCTAATAGCAAAAATAATGCTTATATTGATGTGGATCAGCAGGGACTGAAAATTGACACATTAAAGACTTTTGACAAATTTGAACCACAAAGCAATATAGCCAGTAATGGCTATTTCAGAAATATCAATTATAAAGCACCTTCGGGGAGAATGCTTGGTTTCAGAATGGTTGAAAACACTATACCCAAAAATCAAATGCTTTATGTACTGGGAGATGCAGTTCTAAGTGCAGACAGAATTAATATTTTAAAGCCTTCTGATAAAAAACCTTTTATAGTCTCTGTTAAAAATAAAGCTGATATAGTTCGCGG
>DBPS01000033.1:21322-49743 GCA_002304935.1 Candidatus Humimicrobium oleiphilum
GCTATTATGAATAATAATGCTTTTAACCATATTAAACTGGTGGCAAAAATCATTGAAAATATTATTGGAATCCACAAAAATAAAAGGACAATTATTTTAGCTGATACTGACAAGCCTTTTTTATTCCTGTAATTATTAATATGCTTCCAAAAAATCTGCTATTTGCAAGCCACCGGTACAATTTCCCGAACTCCTGGCGTATGAAGCTGCAGCAGTAAAAAAATGATATAAAAGTTATTCAACTTATTTGGAAGTTAGTAAAAAAACAAGTATCATAAAAACAATCCAAAACATAACATCGAAAGAAAGGATTTATATGTCATGCTATTTCAGATATATTGACGATATATTTAAAGAGCTGGATATCGAAATTACAAAAGACAATAAAAAAGATATAGACAAAATCCTGCATAAAATAGCTGGTGCCGAATACAAGAATTGTCCGGATGCATGGAAAAAAATAAAAGAGATAATCAAAAGTGATGATAAAAATGAAAAAGACAGATTTATTGCTTTGATTAAAAAAGAAATCCAGTCATTAAAATAATCGGAAAATTACGGACATCGGAGGAATAATGAATATTAAAACTTTTCCTTTTGTTCTGGCATTAATATCCATGCTTTTCTGGGGAATGGCTCCAATATTCGGAAAACTCGGACTTGCAAAGACAAATCCTTATGTAGCATTTACAATAAGATGCTTTGTGGTTGCTGCAATCATGCTTATAGTTATATTGATAAGAGGCGATTTCAGAGAACTGGCAAAGGTAGACTTAAAAAGCTTTGCTTTTATAAGCCTTGAGGGCATCTTTGCAACATTGATAGGACATTTTGCATATTATTATGCATTGAAGCTGGGTGAAACATCAAAAGTCGTACCTATAACCTCTGCATTTCCATTAATCACTGTTGTTATTTCCATACTCTTTTTATCTGAAAAATTAACTGTATATAAAGGTTCAGGAATAATACTTATAATAGCAGGGGTATTTCTGCTTGGATTATAGTCACCACCTGCCACTTGCACCTCCGCCTCCGGAAGAACCTCCGCCGAACCCTCCTGAAGAGCTTCCATGGCTTCCGCCTGAACTGCTGAATGAAGACCATGAATGGCTGCTGCTTCCTCCGCCACCAGATTTATATTTTTGAAGCGGTGGAATAATTTTAATATTTACATCACTAAAACCACAAAACGAACATAATCTTGTTTCTTCTGTCCTTCCTGAAGATATAAAAGTAGGTTTTTCCAGGATTTTCTGCCAGATTTTTAATTTTAATTTTTTACAATTCGGACATTTTCGTTTTCTTATATTGAATCTAATAACTGGTATGCCTATTATTAATCCCAGAATAAGCCATGGCAGAACATTTGCACCGACAACGATTGAGACCATCATATTTTCAAAAGCTTTTGTTTCAGAAAAACTGACTTTTGTGACAGAAGCATAATCAGATGAGTAGCTTGAAAGTTCTCTGCCATATTCACTATTGATTTCGTTTGAAATAGCTATTACTCCATTATAAATCCCTGCTTCGTAATTTTCTTCCCTGAATCTTGGAACAATAATAGCATTTATGATATTTCCTGCTTCAATATCGGTAACAACTCCCTCAAGGCCATAGCCGACTTCTATCCTTAATTCCTTTTCCTTCATGGAAACAAGCAAAAGAACTCCGTTATTTTCATTTTCCTTGCCTATTCCCCATTTTTCAAAAAGTTTTACTGCATAGTCCTCGATTGAATTTCCATTCAGGCTGTTAATTACTGCCACACCTATTTCGCATTTAGTTTCCTGCTCAACATTCCGGACCTGAATTTCAGTCTTGTCAAGCCATTCTTTGCTGATTGTTCCAGTGTAATCGTTAACAAAACCAGAATAATCCGGAAGGGTTATATCTTTGTTTTCAGAGCAGGAAACAAGAATAAAAAAACAGTTTACAAGCAGAATAAAAAGAACTATCAGCAAGAACAGACTGGATGATTTGGTTAAATTATTTTTTTTTACTTTCAAGATTAAAAAATAAAATGATTTGAATCATGTAATAATATTATTTTATTACTTTTTGACTAATTAATATATTTTTAAATGAAATGTTTATAAATATTATATGATAAAATATAATCAAAATTCAGATAATTTTTTTTAGATGCTTTATTATTTAAAAAGACAAGAGGGGAATCTAAATGTCTGAAATCAATAAATTGTTAATCGCTAAAGGAAATAAAGAAATATTCTTATATCCCAAAATGGCAAACAGGCACGGTCTTATAGCCGGGGCTACAGGAACAGGAAAAACTGTTTCTTTAAAAGTAATGTCTGAAGCTTTCAGCTCTATAGGAGTTCCTGTTTTTCTTGCAGATATTAAAGGAGATCTGGCAACTATCAGCCAGGCAGGTGGAGGAAATCCGAAAATAGATGAGAGAATAAAAGCACTTGAGCTTAGTGATTTTCAATATCAGAGTTTTCCTACGATTTTATGGGATGTTTTTGGTCAGCTGGGACATCCTGTAAGAACAACTATTTCTGAAATGGGTCCTCTTCTGATTTCAAGATTGCTGGGACTAAATGAAACACAGACAGGTGTTTTAAATATTGTTTTTAAAGTTGCAGATGACTCAGGAATGCTGCTTATTGACCTTAAAGACCTGAGGCATATGCTGAAATACGTCGGAGACAACGCTGAAGAATATACAACTGAATATGGAAATATATCAAAACAATCTATTGGTGCAATACAGAGAGGCCTGCTTGTTCTTGAAGAACAGGGTGGCAATAATTTTTTTGCGGAACCTGCGCTTGATATAATGGATTTCATAAAAACTGACGAAAACGGTAAAGGCTATATTAATGTACTGGCATCAGAAAAATTATTTGAATCCCCTACCTTGTATTCTACATTTCTTCTGTGGCTTCTTTCTGAACTATTTGAAGAACTTCCCGAAGTAGGTGATCTTGAAAAACCTAAGATTGTTTTCTTTTTCGATGAAGCACACTTGTTATTTAATGAAGCTCCCAAGGTGCTTATTGACAAAATCGAACAGGTTGTAAGACTTATCAGATCAAAAGGAGTAGGCGTTTATTTTGTAACACATAATCCAGATGATCTTCCGGAAAAAGTGCTTGGCCAGCTTGGAAACAGAGTCCAGCATGCTTTGAGAGCTTATACACCAAGAGAACAGGCAGCAGTTAAAGCTGCCGCAGAAACTTTCAGGCAAAATCCTGAGCTTGATGTAATGCAGACAATTACTGAGCTAAAAACCGGGGAAGCACTTGTTTCTTTTCTTGACCAGGAGGGTCGTCCGTCAATTGTTGAAAGAGCTTTTGTTCTGCCCCCCAGAAGCATCCTGGGAACTATTGAGCCCGACCAGAGAAATGACTTGATTAAAAGATCGATGTATTACCATAAATATGAAGAAACATATGACAGGGAATCTGCTTATGAGATACTTAAGAAAAAAATAGACCTGGCTGAAAAAGCAAGAGATGAAGAGGCTGCACAGAGAGAAAGAGAAAGATCATACAATAATACCGGAAGACAATATGACTATGGAAGAAAAACTACAACAAAAAGAAAAACTGATTCAGCAATGACCAAAATGGCAAAATCTGCAGCAAGTTCAATAGGAAGAACAGTGGGTCGTGAAATAATCAGAGGAATTTTCGGACTAATTTTAAAAAGATAAAAATATCATTCAGTTTAATCAGGAATTATTTAAATTTAAAATAATAGTAAAAAAAGAAAAATGATAATTGAAAAGAAAAAGCTTAAAAACGGATTTGAACTTCCTGTTTTTGGATTCGGAACCTGGGGTATGGGTGGAAGGGATAAGATAAACCCGGAAAATGATGATAAAGCTGATATTGCTGCAATAAGAACAGCAATAGAAATGGGAGTAATCCACATTGACACTTCTGCATGGTATGCCGAGGGACATTGTGAAGAAATAGTGGGAGAAGCAATTAAAAAATATGCCAGGGAGGAAATATTACTGACTACCAAAGTCCCTCCAATGAAACTTCATTATAAAGACATAATAAATTCAGCAAAAGAGAGCCTTTCCCGTCTGGGTACAGAATATATAGATATATATGTAATTCATAATCCTAATCCTTTTATTGATATCAGAGAATCTATGGAGGCATTTGATTACCTTATCGACAAAAAAATAATAAAAAATATAGGTCTCAGCAATTTTAATGTCGGACAGTTTACCGAAGCACAGAAAAGTACAGATAATCATATCGTATGTAATCACCTCCATTATAATCTAAAACACAGAGGTCCTTTTAGCGACGGGACAATAGGATATTGCCAGGAAAATGATATTATTATAGTTGCCTGGAGACCAACCCAGAAAGGATTTTTTGGCTGTAACAATATTGATATCCTGAATAAAATGAGTCAGAAATATGAAAAGACTCCCATACAGATAGCCATAAACTGGCTTATTTCCCAAAAAAATATGGTGACTATACCAAAATCAAGAAATATTGAACATTTTAAGGAAAACCTGGGAGCCCTTGGCTGGAAAATGGAAAAAAGCGATATAGATATTCTGCAAAATGAATTTCCCGGTACCGTAGATATTGTTGAGAATACGACTCTGGCAAAATTAATTCAGCCTTAACAGGATAATTTCAGCTAATACCGGAAGGATATTTATTAATTAATATCTTTCAGGGTTAGAGAGATTCTTTTTCTCTGCATATCAATATCAATTACTTTTACAGTTACCTTCTGGTTTAATCTGACTACTTCGTGAGGACTTTTAATAAATTTATGCGACATTTCAGATATATGAACCAGGCCATAATCTTTTATTCCTATATCAACAAAAGCACCGAAATTGGTTATATTGTTTACTACTCCGTTCAGGAGCATTCCTGTCTTTAAGTCATTAATATCAACAATACCTGTTTTAAACTCAAATTCATCTACATTTTCCCTGGGGTCCCTTCCGGGTTTGGCAAGTTCTGCCAGAATATCCTTTAAAGTCGGCAGACCTGCTTTTTCATCGATAAAATCATGCAGATTTATCTTTTCTTTTATTTTTTCATTTCCAATCATATCCCTGACTTCCATATTCAGGCTATCTGCAATTTTCTCAACAATATAATAGCTTTCAGGATGGACTGCGCTTCTGTCAAGAGGGTTGACTCCGTCCTCTATCCTTAAAAATCCAGCACATTGTTCAAAAATCTTATCTCCCAGCTTGGGCACATTTTTTAATTCTTCCCTTGAAGAAAAAGCTCCGTTTTGTTTTCTGAAATCAATTATGTTCTGTGCGATTCTGGGGCCAAGACCGGAAACATACATTAGCAGATGTTTGCTTGCAGTATTTAAGTTAACCCCCACCAGATTGACGCAGCTTTCTACCACAAAATCAAGGTTTTCTTTAAGTTTGTTCTGTTCAACATCGTGCTGATACTGTCCTACTCCAATGGATTTGGGATCTATTTTTACCAGCTCTGCAAGAGGATCCATGAGCCTTCTTCCAATTGAAACCGCCCCCCTTACTGTGACGTCATAATCGGGGAACTCTTCTCTGGCTACATCTGATGCAGAATAAATAGATGCCCCGCTTTCGCTCACAATAAAAATTTTCATTTTCCTGTTTTTTTGAAAAATTGCAGCTATGAATTCCTTGGTTTCCCTGCCTGCTGTCCCATTTCCGATTGCAATGACTTCTATGGAAAATTTATCAACCATGGCAATTATTTTTTTGGCTGCTTCTTCTTTTTTATTTTGAGGTTCATGAGGGTAAATATTATCATTATAAACAAGATCTCCCTGTTCATTCAAACAAACAACCTTACATCCTGTCCTGTAACCGGGGTCAATTGCAAGAACTCTTTTCCTTCCCAGAAATGGAGCGAGAAGTAATTGGCGCAAGTTATCGGTAAATACTTTTATTGCTTCGTCATCTGCGCGTTCTTTGGCAAGTACTGTGATTTCTGTCTCAAGAGATGGCCCAAGCAATCTTCTATAACAATCTTTTATTGATTCTTTTACCATTTCTGATGCTTTATTGCCGGTTTTTATCAAGAGTTTCTCCATTTTGCCTAGAACATTTTCTTCCGGAGGCAATATCGAAACTTTAAGAAATTTTTCTTTTTCTCCTCTCTTTATGGCAAGAAAACGATGGGATAATATCTTTTTTAAAGGTTCGCTAAATTCAAAATAATCTTTATATTTTATTCCGGATTCTTCCATCCCCCTGAGAACACACGCATGCACTATTGCCTCGTCATTAAATATTTTTCTTATCTCTTCCCTGATACTTTTATCTTCATTTATCCATTCTGCAATTATGAATCCGGCTCCCTCAAGGGCATCAACTGTGGTCTTTACATTTTCATTTAAATATTTTTCTGCTTCACACGCCAAATCAAATTCTTTCTGTGAAAAAATCATCTTTGCAAGTGGTTCCAGTCCCATTTCTTTTGCAACTGAAGCCTTGGTTTTTCTTTTTGGCCTGAACGGAAGATAAATATCCTCCAGCTGGCTCAGGGTATCTGCTTCATTAATTGATTTTTTAAGCTCTTCAGAAAGGTTACCCTGTTTTTCAAGTTCTTTTAAAATAGAATTTTTCCTTGATTCTATTTCCAAAATTCGCTCATGCTCTTTTTTTATATTGAGTATCTGAAGCTCATCAAGATTACCTGTTGCTTCTTTCCTGTATCTTGAAATAAAAGGTATTGTATTTCCCTCATCTAGCAGTTTTAATGTTGCTATTATGCCGGACTCATTAATTTTTAAGTCAGCTGATATCTGTTTTGAAAAATCAAATTCCATAATTCCAACTTTATAAGATTATTGTTTTGTTTCTTTGACTTTAAAAATATATAAGAAATGAAGAATGCATGCAATGAAAAAATAAATTTTATTAAAATAAAACCTTTAAAAATTAATCTTCTTATAAAAGATTAATTTGCAGTAGGTACATTCCTGTAAAGAAAATGGAGAAGAAGCCCCTTGACAGCTATAATTACAAAAATACCGATTGTAAACAATACCAGTATTAATGATTTGTGGAAAAAATAAGTCAGGACAGGAAGCAGAACAATACCAAATATTGACCCGGCTACTATTTTATTTACTTTATGTTTTTTCCCCAATGTATATTTGTAGATAAAGCTGACTGCTAGCGCTGCCGCAAGTGTGATAAGCAATGGTATTGTAACAATATATACGGCCATGCCTAATGCTGAAGCAATTCCACCGCCGCCTCTGAACCTGAAAAATATCGGCCAGTTATGGCCTATCAGCAATGCAAGGCAGGCAATCACTATAGTAATCATATCAAGGCCTATTAATCTGCCGACAAGAGGGACAAGAACACCTTTACCGCAATCAAATAAAAAAGTAGGAATAGCAGCTTTAAGCCCATACTGCCTGGCAGCTCCTGCAGTTCCTGGCCTGTCAACAAAACCAAAACCCTGTTTTTTGAACATTTTTGCAACTATATAACCGAATACAACTGATCCCAGGAGATAGCTTGAAATAATATAAAAAAGCTTGAAATAAATATTTTCTACCATTAATTAAAATCCCACAAAAAATAATTTTAAAAAAGATTATAACAGAATTACAGCTTAAATATTACTTTTATATAAAGTGAAATTAAATGTATTGGAATTATTACAGCTGCTGCTAAAAACTGGAGATGATGATTTATAGAAAAAGGCAGGTTTTAAAAAAGTCTGGATTTTTAAATCCTGCCTTTATATTTTTTAATTATTTTTAATAAGCTTCCGTGAAAATCTCAAAATGGGATTGTGGGTGGATACATGAAGGGCATATTTCCGGAGCCTCTTTACCTTCAGCAACATAACCACAGTTACCGCATTTCCATAAAACTTTTTCATCTCTTTTAAAAACTTTATTATTTTTAATGTTAGAGGCAAGTTTTTTATATCTGGTATCATGTCTTTGCTCAGCCAGGGCAATCATCCTGAATGTTGTAGCGATTTCTGAAAAACCTTCATCATCTGCTACTTTTGCAAAAGAAGGATAAAGTTCCGCCCATTCTTCATGCTCACCATTTGCTGCAGCTTCCAGATTATCAAGAGTTGTCCCCTGTGCAACAGGATATGCCGCATCTATATTTATTACTGCAGGTAATTCATCTTTAAATCCTTCAAGAAGGAATTTATAAAATCTTTTGCCATGTTCTTTCTCATTATCTGCAGTTTCAATGAAAATATTTTTTATCTGCTTGAAACCTTCCTTGTCTGCTACAGAGGCATAATAGGTATACCGATTTCTTGCCTGGGATTCACCCGCAAAAGCTTTTAGCAGATTTTCAGCTGATTTTGTTTTCTTTAATTTAATCATTACAGATAGTCCCTCCTGTTATCTATATTTTTTACAATTTTTTATATGATTTTATGTCATTTTAAAAATATTATTTTTTAAAATCACTAAAGGCTTTTCTCGACAAGAACAGTCTGTAATTTATAGCCATATCTGTCCGCAATTTCCTGTATTTCATTTCTTATCTTCTCAAAGTTAAAATTATATTCATACTTTTGCTTAAATAAATCAGATTGTTCTTTTATGCTTCCTTCTCTGCCCGAAAGTCCGATTTTTGTTTTTTCAACCTTAAATCCAAAACCAGGGCTGAAATCATCATCAATACTTCCGGAAGACATTCCTGCTCCGGATTCTTTTAATATTTCAAAGAATTTGATAACTTTTCCCTCATCATAGATTTTTAGGCTGCATCGGTATGTCAGTTTCTGCCTGCTTAAAAAAGCTTTTCTTTCTGCAATAATAAAATCAAGGCTTAATATATTATTCCTGGCTTCCCTGAATTCAGAAGGATAGCTTTTGCCTAGCTTAATTATGGAACTTTTTATGTTTTCTTCCATTTTTAAATCACCTTTATGTTCTTTTGATAAAAGTCATTTTATTTAAAGTACTATTATCGAAAATAGAGAAATAAAAATTATCTTTATTATTTTATCAGTTAATTGTAACAAAATTCATTAAAATTTTAATTTAATTGCAGAAGACGATTTGATCCTCATAAGAAATAAACTGATTTTAAAATAAGGAAATGCAGAAACCCCATATAAAATTCTGATACATAATAACAAAATGACTTTTGGCATATAATACAGGCATAATTCATCTTGAATCTGCTTTTTATTACAAGTCTGGCAATTTTGTTAAACTATTAATATGTTTTCTTTGGAATAATCAGGATTCACAATATAGCTTTGAAAAATGTATTCTTGTAATAGAAGTCCCGATAACATAAGGAAACACAGATGGTCTTTTAAAAATACTCCAGAAAAACAAACTCCAGTAATATTTTTTACCGGAATTTTTTATTCCTGAATACCATATTGACACAAATAATGCCTTTATATAGTAAAGATGTAATTTCGGAACTTTTCTAAACGGAGGCTTAAATTCCTTTAGGAAAGTTTTTACTCTTTCATAGTACTGTTTTGGTGAATAAATAGTCTTTACTATCTTTTTATATCCTTCCATAAGAACATCTATATTCATCTTTGGATGAAAATTCATATCCATCCCTGTATTCGAGCCGGATGATTCTTTTATCAGTCTTCCGGTTTCTTTCAGTCGCTGATAAAGTTTTGTTTTTGGCAATGCAGTCAGCAGGCCTACCATTGCTGTAACTATCCCGCTTTTCTGAATAAATTCTATCTGTTTCTGGAAAATATGTGGCGAATCACTGTCAAATCCGACAATAAATCCACCCTGAACTTCAAATCCTGCATTTTGAAGAATATTCACTGATTTTACAAGATCACGGTTTTTATTCTGATACTTGCTGCATTCTTTAAGACTTTCATCCTGCGGGCTTTCAATCCCGACAAAAATCGTTGTAAATCCTGCTTTTACCATTAATTTGATCAATCCTGGTTTGTCAGCAAGATCAATTGATGCCTGGGTATTAAATAAAAATGGTTGCTTTCTTTTTTTCTGCCAGCCAATAATAGCCGGGAGAATTTCATTTTCAAGAATTCTCTGATTTCCTATAAGATTATCATCAACAAAGAAAACTCCGCCTTTCCAGCCGCTTTTGTAGAGAGCTTCAAGCTCGCCAACAACCTGCTGATCTGCCTTTATCCTGGGAATTCTTCCATTTAGTTTTACAATATCACAGAAATCACAATTAAAAGGGCAGCCCCTGGAAATCTGAAGACACATAGAATTGTAATATTTCATATTGATAAGATCCCATCTGGGATTAACTGCTTTGGAGATAGATGGAAATTCTCCGACTTCATATATTTTTTTTACCTCTCCGGATAAAAGATCATTTAAAAAAAGCCCCAGATTGGATTCAGCTTCACCAAGCACAAGACTATCGACATCATCAACAAATTCTTCCCATCCGGTTGTAAAAAGAGGCCCACCCGCAGCAATAGGTTTGCCTAGTTTTTTCACTCTTTTTATTACTTCTTTGACAGATTTTTTCTGAACTATCATGGCGCTTAAAAAAACTGCATCAGAAGATGAGATATCAGAATCGCTTAAATTTTCGACATTCATATCTATAAGTTTTAAATCCCATTTTTCAGGTAACATTGCAGCGACAGTAAGTAATCCCAGAGGAGGAAAAGCTGCTTTTTTATTCAGAAACTTAAGTATGCTCTGGAAGCTCCAGAAAGTGTTTGGATATTGCGGATAAACAAGTAAAACCCTGAGGTTTTCTTTACTTTTATCTTTTAAATCCGATAATTTATTATATATTTGACTTTCTACAAACATCTAACTCATTTCCCCTTAAAAATAAATTAAAGTCTTCAATAAAGACTTTCTTACTAATTCACAAAATTTTTTAAATTCTGTTTTGAATTTACAAAATTATTAAATTCTGTTTTGCAATTGTATACTAATAAGAATAATTATAAAAGCAAATTTTAGCATAGGCTGTCAAATCCCTGAATCTCAAAATTAAATTATAACCTGAAATTTAAAATATTGACTAGAATCAATTAAATAGAGTATAATAAATGAGTAATTTAGTAGATAAGTAAATTACTATATTGATAAATTAATAATCTGGTAACTTATTAATATCCAAATATCTTTTAACTAAAATATCTTGAAATCTGATTATGAAAAATTATTTTGAGCGGTAAAATTTTTAATTATATAAGCTGATACTTGCACTGATTATTATTAAAGAAAGAGGATAAAATGAAAATACCGACAAGTTTAAAACACAAACCTGTAATTGTTTCTGAAAATTACGAAAATGTTGATGGTAGATGTGCTTATAATACTGAAGCCAAAGGGCTTTCACTCGGACTTGCCCAGTGGAATGACAGAGGGAAAGTAGATATTTCTGCAAAAGTATGGAGACACACTGGAGAGAAATGGTCAAGACAGTCTGAAGAACTTCCATTGCACAGAGTACTTGACCTGGCAATCCTGGTGACAAGAGCACTTCAGCATTTCAGAGAAGCCTATCGCTTTGAAAAACTTTATGATGAAAAAAATCCGGTCATTGACAGGATAGGACTTCAGGGTGATGCCATGACTGTGTCTGTATGTACATCTAATGAAAAAATAAATGAGGACATACAGTTATTCAGACAGGCACTCAGCAATGATGATGAGCTTATTGCTGAAAGACTGGTTGTTCTGTCAAGAATATTAAAAGAAATGGGTTACTGATACAGCTATTTAACTTCCTGAAATAAAATAGCCCGGGCATTATTATCAGAATTAAATATTATCCCTATTTCGCTATTTATTTCTATATCACTCAGACTTATCAAGGTTATAGTCTCTTTTTCTGTTGCCTGTTCCAGGACAATTCTGAATATCTGGCAATCCTGTTCAAGAGTTACCTCTGGTTTTATTTCTCTTTCGTTAGGTTCATTGATGAGCTGCTCGACAATGATTGTACTTTCCTGAATATTTATACTCTTTAAAATTGCATAAACGAAATATTCCCCTTCTGAAGGATTTGTTTCTTTTATTTTCAAATCTTCTTTTCCTATATCTTCTGCCGTTGATTCTGTAGTCTGAACATCTTCCCCATCAGCTTCACTTTCAGTATCAGCAGCCTGGCTTGTAGAAACAGAGCTGCTTTGACTGACTTCATTCTCTTCTTTCCCGGCATCCCGACAGGAAGTGACAAACAATGCAAAAACAATAATACATATTATTATAAAAATCTTTTTCGCCATTTTTCTGCTTCTCCTGTTTTTAATTTTTTAATTCCTTGTTTTTAAATAAATCATTGAAAGATATGTTGTTAATAATATAAATTCAAACTAAAAAATTATTAATATTTTAGTTTTCATTTTAATTTCTGCTTTTCATTAGAATATTTTATTTTATGTATATAATTTTTTATTTTATTAATACCAGGCTTACAATCATTACTACCAAACCGCTAATAAAACTGATAATGGGAAGATGACTGTGAGCCAGTGATTTTGATACAGGCAAAAGCTCATCTATTGCTATAAAAACCATTAACCCTGCTATGCCTGCAAGGATATATCCCAGAATCATGGGATTTAAAAAAGGGAAAAGTACAAAAGCAGTAAGCACTGCACCAACCGGTTCAACAACACCGGATAAAAATGAGAATAGGAAAGCTTTTTTTCTGCTGCCTGTTGCTTTATATATAGGTGCAGATACTGCTATACCTTCCGGAATATTATGTATTGCTATGGCTACCGCAATTGCAATACCTATTCTTGTATTAAGCATTGCAGAATAAAAAGTAGCCATGCCTTCCGGAAAATTATGAATTGCAATACCAAGAGCAGTAAACAAACCTGTCCTGAGCAGTCTTTTATTCTGGTCATCTTTTTCTTTTCTTTCCTTCTGGCCAAGATACTCATGAGGTATGAAAGTATCGATGAGGAAAATAAAAACAAAACCTGCAACAAATGAAATGCTTGCTTTTAAAAATCCCAGCTTTTCAAATCCTGAAGGAAGCAATTCAAAAAAAGATATGCCTATCATTACACCGGCAGTGAAACCCAGGACAAAACTCATAAATCTGGGGTTTTCTTTTCTCACTATCAACCCTATCAGGCTACCAATAGTCGTAGAAAGACCTGCCAGGGTAGTTAGAACAAGTGCTTTTAATATCTGACTATCCAATTTCTATAAATCTGACTATTTTTATGACACTTATTTTTAGTTAATAATCTGGTATATATTTACAGATAATATACATAAAAGACATTGAAAATCAAATAACTAAATATTAATTAAAATCTTCCGTAAAAGAAAGAAATTTTGAATAATCCATATCAGGGAAAAACCTGCGGAATGTCTTATAATAATAATATTCTTCTTTATTTCTTAATTTAAACCCGTTTTTCAATAAAGAATTTTCTTCAAACTCTTTATCGCTTATTATCCCTTCTATTCTATTTTGAACCTTGTCGTAAATGCCTGAACCTTCCCAGAATTTATCTTTTTTTCTCCAGACAACATCTTCGGGAAGATACTTTTCTGCAACTTTTCTAAGAATATTTTTGGTAGCCTTCTTTTTTTTATCAATCTTAAGTTCTGGAGGCAATCCAAGAGAGTATCCTATAAGTTGTTCGTCAAGCAAAGGAAGTTTTACGTCAATCGAGTATTTGTTTGCAAACCGATCCACTCTCTGCAAAGCAGTATTATGAAGGCTATTTATTGCATTATATAATTCATCCTGAACTGAATCATAAGAATTCAAATCAAGAAAATAATTATATCCGGCAAATACTTCGTCTCCTCCTTCACCTGAGAATATTATATCTGACTCTGATGATATTCTGGATACGATAAGATTACCTATCGAGCTTCTCACCAGAGGAGCATCAAAAGATTCCAGAGTATAGATGACTTCAGGAATACTTTTAAAAATCTCATTTATACCAAGATTATATTCATAATGATTTGAGCCTATATACTCTGCAACTTTTCTTGAATAAATTATGTCAGATGAGTTATCAAATCCTACGGAATAAGTATAGATTTCATCTTTATGTTTTTTCATAATTGCTGCTATGATGCTTGAATCAAGACCGCCGCTAAGCCACACACCATATTGATATGATTTGTCTGAGATTCTTTTTTTAATAGCCTGGTTTAAAAATCTGTCTATGGATTCAAAAGGATTTTCAAATTTTATATCCTCTTCAGATAAAGCCTGGCTGTAATCAAGTCTTTTAAAATCAATCTGCGCACCATTATTTTTTAGATAATTGCCGGGGGAAAGTTCTCGTACTATAAAATCTTTACCAAAATCTTTAAAAACTTTTACTTCAGAACCGATTATCAGGTTCTCTTTTTTATTAACAGCATAATATAAAGGTTTTCTTCCAATAAAATCTCTCAAAGCAAATAAATTACCATCTGAATCTGAATGCAATATGGCAAAAGAACCTTCAAGAAGAGGAAAAAGGCAGGTCCCCATTTTTTTAAAAAGAAGTGAGAATTTATATGAATCACCTTTATTTTTTCCACTGCAGGATATTGCCAGATTCTTTAACAGAGAATCAAGATTGTATATTTTTCCATCAATGAATGTAAAACTGCCGTCAGAATTTTCAAAAGATTCCGGTTTTATATTATAATTGGAAAGAAGGCATGCAAATCCGTTTTTAACTCCGCTTATGTCTTTTATCAGTTTTGTCTTTATGCCTCTGTGTGAGATATTTTCAGTTAACAGTAAAAGCAGTTCCCTTGTTTTTGCATTTCTTTTCTTAGTATCAGAAAGTACTGCTGCTAAGCCAGCCATTTGATCAACCCCTTATTTTTTGATAACAAAATATTTAAACATTGACATATACCATAACATACATAGCTGATTTTTTTAAATTGAATAGTTTTGTTACAGATATTTTGCCGTTTCCGGTTATTACTGTATCCTGTTTCTGAGGTTATAGATAAAGCCTCCGCTTAGGTCTTCTAGGGTATGGCTTGCAAGCATCGCTTTTGAATCTATTTTATCTACTATATTTTTTAGCTTGTAAAGATTATTTTTTGTACAGATGACGTTTAATATCTTTAATTCGCCATCTCTTCCACTACCGGTAAATCCTGTAACTCCGAAACCGTTCTCTCTTAACACATCCTCCATTTTTACCTCGGCAATCCTTGTGATAATATTTATGCTAAGCATATCTTTAGAAATTTTTCTTGATATAAGCATTCCAAGTAAAAGACCGAGTGCAAAACCTGTAGAATAAAATAAAATAATAAATATGTTCATACCGGCTTTTATTACATTCGAAACAACAGTAATTGTTATTGTTATTGAAACGGCTGACTCAAAAAACCCGATGATTATTGAAAGAATCTTTTTACCTTTCACCATAACTATAAGTCTTACAGTGCCGACAAGGACCTGAACCATAATTGCAAAAAAAATTATCAGCGCCCAAATTAAAATATCAATATTGAAGTTAAACATTTTTACCTTATAGAAATAAATTTATAGAAATAAATTTTTTTAATCCTCTTTGATGCAACTTGCAATAATAGCACTAAAAAGATTAAAAATGAATATAGTTTTCATTCATTATGAAATTTATATAAATAGATATTTTTATATCCGGACACCATTATGTAATTGCAGAGATTTTTTTAAGAAAAACATAATATTCACTAATATTATTTAAAAAAAATCCTGCCCTTGTTGAAGATGTCTTGTCAGGAGCAATTTTTACATTGATTCCTTCATTATTTTCAATAAAAAGATTTTCATCCGTTATGTCATCGCCAATACATAGCTTTAAATGATTACAGGATTTAAGTATTTTGCCATATTCATTCATTGTTGCTTTTATTGCCAGACTTTTGTCTACATCATCAGGAACAACTTCAAGGACTTTTTTCAGATTAAGAAGCCTGGCAGAATATCTGTTTGTCATCTTAAGAAAATCAATTTTCATTTCGTTTATTTTTTCTATGTCTGAATCTCTTATATTTCTATAATTAACTGCAAATGAATTTTCTTTCTGCTCAAAAACAACTCCCCTGATTTTATTATATTTATCCATAATAAAATTGATTATGGGGATTATGTTTTCTTTCGCTTTTTCTGCCTCTCTGGCTATCTTTGTTACTGAACCTTTGAATCTGATCTCAGAACCATGGCATCCGAAAAGATTAACATTCTCCGATATATCATTTCCCAGAAAAGATTGGAGCTCACTTATTTTTCTACCTGAGACAATACCTGTTATTATCTTTTTATTTTTCAGGATTTTATTTAGTATGGATATACCTTTTTTTGAAAGCCTGACATTTTCCGGATTTCTTTTTATTGAAACAAGAGTTCCGTCAAAATCAGAAAAAATTAGTATCTTGTCAAAAGATTTTATATGATCTAAAACATTATCGAGTTCTTTAAGTAAATCTATCACTATCTGCCTGTACTTTTTTTTAAGATAATTCCAATATTTTGCAAAAAATATAGGAATTTTTTCTTATTTGTTTTTGCAAACCAGCTCTATAAATGAATGTATTATAGTATCCAGCCAGTAAAAAACATCTCTTTCTTTTACTATTTCACGCATTTTGATCAGCTTATCTCTTTTTTCTCTGATGTCCATCTCAAGGGCATCTTTTATGCTGTCAGCAACTCCTTCTATATCATAAGGATTCACCATTATAGCATATTCTTTTAACTCCTGTGCAACACCTGCAAATTTGCTCAATATCAGCACACTGTCTGTTTCTGATCTTACAGCAATATATTCTTTGGCAATAAGGTTCATTCCGTCTTTTAAAGGAGTGACCAGGCATATATCGGATAGCTTATAATATGAAACAAGCTTTTCCTGACTAAAGGATTTGTAGATATAGTTTATGGGAGCCCATAATCCTTCTGCAAATTTGCCATTTATTCTGCCAACCATTTCATCAATTTCCTTTTTGAACCTTTCATATTCCTGTATTTTTGTTCTTGTTGGAACTGCAATCTGAATAAAGACTACTTTATTGCGATAATCAGGATATTTGTCAAAGAATCGTTCTATAGCTCTGAATCTTTCTTTTAATCCTTTTGTATAATCAAGCCTTTCCACGCTTAATATGAACCGGGTGTCTCTGGAAAATGCTTTTATATTTTTTATGAATTTGGATTTTTCTTTTTTTTCTCCCAGTTTTCGAAAATTTTCGAAGTCGATGCTTATTGGAAATTCCCTGGCATAAATAGCTCTGTTCTCATAACTGACTTTAAATTGATTAAAATCGGGTTTTAGTTTTAAGATCTCCTTACATGCTGCTAGAAAATTAACGGCATCTTTTTTGGTCTGAAAACCTATTATATCGCAGCCCAAAAGCCCTTTTATTATTTCCTTATTCCATGGAAGAGCACTTAAAATCTCATAATTGGGAAAAGGAATATGCAAAAAGAAAATTATTTTTAAATTTGTATTATTATGTCTTAATATCTCAGGCACAAGCATAAGATGATAATCATGGACCCAGACAATATCATTTTTTGCTATGACAGATATTATTTCATTGGCAAATTTTTTATTTATCCTATGATAAGCTTTCCAGTAATTGTGATCAAAAAAACTTTGGAATAAAAAACCATGAAAGAGAGGCCATATTGTCCTGTTTGAAAAACCTCCGTAATAATCCTTTATCTCATTTTCATTAAGCCTGACAAATTTAAGTTCATATTTTTTTAAGCCATTACCTTCTTCTATCACTACTCTGTCCCCTGTTTCCCTGTTGGTTCCGGAAACTCCGCTCCAGCCTATCCAGAGTCCTCCTATTCTCTGCAGCAAAGGGTCGAGTGCAGTTACAAGACCTCCCACTGTTTTTTTATAGATTATTTTTCCGTCTATTTTGCTAACAGAATAAGGCACTCTGTTTGAGACTATCAATAATCTTTTATCTTTCAGGTATTTATTCATAAAAACCCCCTGATATTGAAATTTTAAACAGTAAAGGCTCGGATTTCTTTTTATATTATAACAAACTGATCATAATTAGAACCTGACGGATTTTAAAAAACAAATAAAATATGATAAGTTATTTACATGAAAAAAAATAAAATAAAGGCTTTTGAGTTTTATAACTGTGTTATGCTGATAAGTCCTACAGGACAAAAAGCATCAAATTTAAAAGAATTTTTAAATATAGTTGAAGAGTCAGAAGACAAGGTAGTTTTTCATCATCTGTATCAGTCGCCGTTTAAAAATGAATTCAAGGTATTAGAGTACCCTAATGATTTTGCCCAGTGGGCTGCAACTTCTCTCGAAGATATGGCTCTGGCTGAAAAGTTTGCTAACTTTGACCCTTATAATTTCAATAATGTGAATGAAGCAAAAATTGCAGTTATGGAAATAATAGAGGAACATTTATGGGATCTGGTGACTGTTCCGTGGGTAAGGCCGGGTTTTGAATTTTATTTCTCAAGTTCCACAACAATAATATTCAGACTGGATATGAGAGCATCCAGCCTTGCAGAATTTTACGATTGCATAAAACAGGCTCCTCTGGGCTCAATTTATTATCATTTTTATGAAGCAAGAAAAAGAAATAATGATAAAGAAAAAGATGATTTTTCTTCATGGCTGATAGAAGAATTGGATGAAAAAGAGGCTGCCGGAGATTTAAAAGAAATAGATTTTTATTTTTATAGTCTTATCGAAGCCAAAGAAAAAATACTAACAATAATCAGACACAGATTGCACAAAAATGAACAAGTTAAATGATTACGCAGATATTGTCGGAAAAAATTATATCAATCAGCTTAAGTCTCTTGCGATTAATCTTAAAAAGAAAAAAGTTATCATGGTTAATTCCACTAAAGACGGTGGCGGGGTTGCAGAAATACTTCACAGGCTTGTACCGCTTTTAAATGAGCTTGGCATTCAGACAAAATGGGAGACGATAAGTGGAGATAGCGACTTCTTCAATACCACCAAAAACATACATAATGCTCTTCAGGGACAAAAAATTTGTTTTCCCAGGGAAATGCTGGAGCATTATCTTGAAGTCAATAAAAAAAATTCAGAAAAATTTGAATTTAGCGAAGATTTTGTTTTTATTCATGACCCTCAGCCGCTTCCCATTATCAGACATTTCAATAAAAACAAAAGTAAATGGATATGGAGATGCCATATTGATCTTTCCAAGCCCGATCTGAGCTTATGGAAATTTTTAAAATCGTATCTGCTTCAGTATGATGCAAGCATTTTTTCCATAGCCAAGTTTACCAGGGTTCTTCCCCATCCCCAGTATCTTGTGCCACCTTCAATTGACCCTTTAAGCGATAAGAACAAAGAGCTTGAAAAAAGCGAAATAGATGATGTTATCTCATCATTTGGCATAAATTCTGACAAACCAATAATTTTACAGGTTTCCAGATTTGACAGATTCAAGGGCCCTCTGGGAGTAATAAATGCTTACAGAATGGTTAAAAAGGAGATAAACTGCCAGCTTATACTTGCCGGGGGAGAAGCCAGCGATGATCCTGAAGGGAAAATCGTCTATGATGAAGTCCGTCAGGAAGCGGGAAATGATCCTGATATAAAACTACTTCTTTTAAAGCCTAACAGTAATATAGAGATTAATGTTCTTCAGAGAATAGCAGATGTAATCATTCAGAATTCAAGCAAAGAAGGTTTCGGCCTGGTTGTCACAGAAGCTCTCTGGAAAAGAAAGCCAGTAATCGGAGGAGCTGTTGGAGGAATAACACTACAGATAATAAATCATCAGACAGGTTTTTTAATTCATTCCGATGAAGGTGCTGCTTTCAGAATCAGATACTTGTTAAACAGAAAGCATATCAGTGAAAAAATGGGCAAACTTGCCAGAGAATATGTTTTAAATAATTTCTTAATCACTCGCCATCTTAGGGATTATCTATCGATAATGATAGCTCTTGAAAACAAGAACAAGCACATTGTTCAGCTTTAAATAATCCTGATTACATTTTTGCCATAGCAGACCAGATATCCTTTAATTATAATCATAAGTCAGATAATTCCTGGCAAATCTGCTATGGCTTTAAAGCAACCTATCTTCTATAATCTTTGATTTTTAATTTTCCGGACATGACAAAAATCATACAATTTTACTTGTTTTTTTCCGTAGGAACCGGTGTGATTCCGGCTGCATCCGTAACAATTGTCTGGACTTTGTCTGAATCAACAATAAATTTAACATTTTCTTTTAATGCATTTTCAACAGTCTCAAGTTTTTTAAGTATCTGGGCATTTCCAATAAAATATTTATCAGCAGCTTCATTAACAACTTTTATCCTGTCTGCATCCGCATTGGCAACAACCTTGATGGATTCTGCCTTGCCTTCAGCTGACAATATTAATCCCTGTTTTACTCCTTCAGCTCTTTTAATTTCTGCCCTTTTCTCTCCATCTGCCCTTGTTTCCATAGCGGTAGCAAAATCATTGGCTGCTATTTTTTCCTGCTCAGCTTTGACAACATTATTCATGGAAACCTGTACATCGGCAGGAGGCTCGATTTTCTGAATCTCACATCTTAATACTTCGACTCCGTAACTTGCAGTTTCTTTGTCAAGCACTTCTTCAACCTTGGTATTAATAGAAGCTCTGTTTTCATTTGCATCAGTAAGAGTCATATTTCCAATGACTGCCCTGAGTGTTGTCCTTGCAAGACTGGTAAGCTGTGAGCGATGGTCATCAACATTGTAGACACTTGCTTTTACATCTACTATTTTATAATAGACAACAGCATCAACTTCTGCATTTAGCTTGTCACGGGTTATCACCATCTGTGGCGGTATATCAACCATCTGTTCGGTTATGTTGACTTTATACATTTTTTCAAACACAGGAATTATCCATGAGAGCCCCTGATCCCTTGTTCTCATATATTTTCCGAATCTTTCAATAATTCCTTTCTGTGTAGGCCTTACAGTCCTGAAACCTGAAAGAAAATATATCAGTATTCCTATGATTAATATTACCAGTCCCAGATAAAATATTGTCTGCAGAAGATTTACGGCTCCTATAATAAGCATTATCAAACCGACAAGAAAAATAATAATTCCGAATATTCCCATTTTTTCTCCTTTTCTGCCTTATGCATTTTTTTATAAATATGAATAATATGAAAACAATGTTCTGCCTGATATTATTAAAAATTCTTAATATGAAAGCATTTAAGCAAAACTTAAAAAGCCTGTAAAAAATCAATTATTACAAATTAGAATATCAAAGTTTAAATAAAGTGTCTATTTTCAGCAGATAAAAAAACAAGCCGGAAGTAGAATATCCCGGCTTGTTTATAAATTTTTAAAGGCCTTCTAAACCTGGGTATTATTATCTTCTTTACCATGATTTGCAGTATCTTCTTCTACTTTAGCCACACTTTCATCTTTTTCAATATCTTTATCATTTTTCATGCCATAGTTTAAATATCTCTTGGCGACAGGATCATTTATCCTTTTCCATACAATAGCACCAAAAATAGTCCCTACAGGAAAGAATATAACCATGGTAACCACAAGAGCTGCCCTCGTAACCGGAACTGCCCAGCCTTTTCTTATATAAAGTCCTACAAGTGAAGCTACATAAAGTCCCGGTATTACAAATGAGAAGATGTCTGGAGAATCTGTAAATTTTCCGGCCATATGAACACCAGGCATCCAGTCAGGAATCCAGCTTAACCAATTAAAAGACATCAGCCCCAGCCAGGTTATTACACCTGCTACCCACAGCAATATCATTACTCCGCCAAGGACTTTTTTCCCTTCTTCAATTTCTTTTTTTGTTAATTCAGTCATTATTTTCTCCTTTTTTTATTTAAATAGAAATTTTTATACAGAATGCATCAGAGCCAGGATAATAATTATGCCTCCAGACTAATCAGCACTCTTTATATTTCCTCCCCCTGAAATGCTCTGTCTGATTGAAGGGCTGCCGCTGTATTCAACACTTCCCAATCCTGAGATATTTACATCCAGGTTCTGGATAACATTCACTTTGGCGCTGCCCGCTCCCGATATTATTATTTTGCAGTCATTGCTTGCCATGTTTTCTGCATTGTATGAACCTAATCCGGAAATATGGATTTCCTGGGTTTTAACTTCTCCCTCAAGATCTATCCTTCCTGCTCCTGAAATCATAGATTTGGTACTGTCTCCTGTTATCTTCATATCTATATTGCCAAGCCCGCTTGATGAAATATCTAGTCTTTCAATATCAATGTTTTCATTTCCGTTTATTGAACCTGCTCCTGAAAGCTTGATATCTTTTATTTCTTTTACAATCAGTTTAAAGACAATATCTTTGGTAGGAATAACAGATGTATAACCGAAACCTTTCTTCATGCCGATATAAAGCGTTTCTGACTTTACTTTAATATCCAGTCTTTCAATAATATTATCTTCTGCTTCTACAAAAAGCGCCTCTTCCTGCCCCTGGCTTATTTCAATTTTTCCTACACCTGAAAAATTCAAAGAATTAAAACCACTGACATTAAATTCTTTTGTTATTATTTCTCCAGAGCCTTTTATTGTCAGACCTTTTAAATTTATACAGGAGCTTAAAAACAAGCTGGCAGTTATTAAAACGACAATCAGAAATATTATTTTTGATTTGATTTTCATTTAAATCACCTCCATTTATTTATAGTCAAGCAATATTCTGCCTGACGTAGTATTTATATTTATATCAAAATCTCCACTGTCCACATTTCCTTTTATACCCTGTCTGTCAGCATAATTTACTTTTGCATTAAAATTATTCTCAATTTTTCCTGAAACTGATGATAAATCAAAAATGAAAGAGCTGTCTTCCGGAACTGTCAGGCTGACAGCACCTGAAACACTGGAAATATCTATATCATCTTTTAGTTCTTTCAGATTCACTAAAGCTTCCCCGGACACAGTTTTAATATGGATTGTACCAGCTGAATCATTGACCAGGCACCTGCCTGAAGTATTTTTTATTTCAATTCTGCCGGATTCTATATTATTAACATCAATTGCTCCTGATACGCTTTCCGTAATAAGCTCTTCTATTCTTATTTCTTTTATCTCTATTTTGGCAGAGGTCGTACTTATTTTTGCTGATGCTTTAATATCTCTGGGAATACTTATTTCCAGACTCAGTTCAGAAATATCGAAAAACCCAAAACCCACTACTGAGGGATAAATGATTTCTATATCAAGCTCTTCATTTACTTTATGAATGCTGAGTTCAGGAGTTTTACCGCCGATATTTGTTTTTATTTTTCCCTTGAGATCTGCTTTGATTTTATCGCCATCATTTGTAATTACTTTTACCGGCGTACTTACAGATGAAATATTTATCTCCTTTATACCTAAAGCATTAATTTCCTCAGTCTGCGAAATATCATTCGTGCTTGAAGAAAGTTGCTTAAGGCCGCCTGTAGAGTAAAACAGGGAGATTGCAATTACAAGTGAGCCGGCTGCAATTATAGAAAGCGCTATTAAAAATTTTTTCATCCTAGAGCTCATCCTGTCTCCTCCTTCCTCTGATAATATTAAGATTGAATTTAAGATATCTGACTATTAATCTGTATATAGTTTTTGAAAGATAAATATTTCCTATAAAAAACAGTATTCCCAGGGCTGCAACTCCGAGAAAAGCAAATATGCCAACTGCCGGATTTACTGTAAAAGCCAGATANNGCTGAAATTGTTACCGAGCATGCAAAAAGAGCCGCAATCAAAGCAATGATTACGATAAACGGTGGCAGGATGAAAACAAGATTAAAAAAACTAAGCCCTATAGATGTAAAAACTGCCCTTACGATATTTCCTGCGGAAGTATTTTCCTCTGCTTTTTTTATAAATGAAGCTGCTTTTAACTGTTTTGCAAGTAATTTTGGATCTCCAAGCGAAGAAGAGAGTTCTTCTTCTGTTCTGTTTTTCTGGATACCAATGCTAAAATGCTCTTCGAAATCAAACAGGACATCTTTGATTTCATCTTTAGGGAGTCCCTTCAGATTTTTCTCAAGTTTTTCCAAAAAGGTTTTTTTATTCATTAATATCACCGCCTTCTAGGAGATGGTTAACTTTTTCTACAAATTCTTCCCAGTCTTTTTTTAGCAAATCATTTATTTCTTTTCCGGTTTCAGTAAGCTTATAGTATTTTCTGGGGGCACCTTCTTTGGACTCTTCAAGATAAGTAGTTACATAATTTTCGTTTTTCAATCTTCTTAATAAAGGATAAATGGTCCCTTCAGAAATCTCAATGTTCTTGGAAATTTCATTAACCAGCTCATAGCCATACCTGTTCTGCTTTGTCAAGAGCGATAATACACATAGCTCCAGAACTCCTTTCTTAAATTGTATATTCATTTTCAGGTCCTTTCTTTATTATAACAAGTGCATAATATCACATAGTATTATACATTGCAAGATACTGAATAAAAAAATTACCTTTTATAAAAATATACCATGCATAATTCTATTTATAATGATTAAATATGAGAAAAGATTGAATTTGTTTTAAAAAAATGTTTTTTAATATAAAAACAGTACTCTTTAAGAAATTATATTGTGGACAATTCTCCCATGCGTTCCAGAAGTTCTATAAGTTTTTCAACTACCAGAGGGTCAAACTGAATACCGCTAAATCTTTTTAATTCATCAACAGCATCTTCTGTATCCATTTTTTCTTTATAAATTCTTCCTGTTCTCATGACTGAATATGCGTCTGCGACAGTTATAATCCTTGAAATTAATGGGATTTCCAGTCCTTTCAAACCTCTGGGATACCCATTCCCATTATACCACTCATGATGACTGAGTATATATTCTGAAATTGAAGCAAGGATTGTAGATGATGAAGCAATCCTGTAGCCTATCTCTGAATGACGTTTGATTATTTCCCACTCAAAATCATTCAGCCTGCCAGTTTTTTCAATCAATTCTTCATCCATTGCTACTACTCCTATGTCATGAAGTTTNNCCAAGCAAAGCAGATAGTTCAAGCACCATATTTGTATGTTCTTCAGATTCAATATCATTTTCCTGCAGTGTTTTTAAAAGCGATTCAATAAAAGACTGATGCGTATTCTTTGATTCAAGAATTTTATTTTTATACATTTTTGCTTCAGCTTCATTAATAACTCTTTTTATTTCTGCATTTTCGCTAAGCTTGGTAGAACTTCCAATTGAGATGCTTAATGGTATCTTGAAATTTTTTATTTTTTCGCATTCATTGGTTATTCTTTTCATAACATCATCTGCCTGCTTGCCTGGCGTTTTGGGAAGAAGAACAATAAACTCGTCTCCTCCCCATCTGGAAACAATATCCTCTGACCTGCAGCACCTTTTTATTATCCTGGAAGCAACTTTTAAGAGCTCGTCGCCAAGCTGATGTCCAAAAGCATCATTTATTAGTTTCAAACCGTTTACGTCAGCAACTATTATGCTTATAGGTAGTTGTCTTACCTTATTTAATCTTTTAATTTCTTCTTCGAAAAATGCTCTGTTATAAAGCCCCGTCAGACTGTCGTGAAAAGACATCTGCTTCAGTTTTTCCTCAGCAGTTTTTCTCTCAGTAACATCCCTGAAAATCAGCATCCTGCTGATAATATTATCTTTTCTGTCCAAAATTAATGAGACTTTTAATTCAAGATAGATTTTTTTTGCTTTATTTATCTGTATTTCTTTTTGTATATTATCTTCCTTTGAATTGACCATTGTTATAATCGATGGCCAGTACTTGAGAATATCATCTATGGGTTTTCCAACCTCATCATAACTTATTTCAAACATCTGTCTTGCAGCAGAATTTATCTCAATTATCCTGTTCTGCGGATCAAGAATCATTATTCCTTCATTTAAATTATCTATTATCTTTTCCCTGGCAACAGGTATCATTTCAAGTAATTTATATCTAAAAATAGCAAAACTCAGAAGTACTGCAGAAATAACAAAGCTGACAGGAGTAACATCCATCCAGTCAAACAATTCAGGTGAAATAGTATAAGTTATATTGACCATCATCGGAATTACTGAAGCCGCAAAAAGAAATCTCGTTTGTTTGGAGAAAAAACGGGGGAACCTGAATATTGCTCTTGTAAGAACCAGGATGCCAAATAATATTATTATATAGCTATAGGATATGTGTACCCAGAAATATATCCCTCTTTCATATACCGCATGTATGCCCAGATATCCCTGTCTTATGAAAATATTGCTCCATAACAGATTATGGAAATTATTTGTAGCAGCAATAATTATGGTAATAAACGGGATTATACATAGCAATATTACAGACTTTTTGTTTATCCATTCATCATACTGTGTATATCTTGAAGCTGTAAGCAGAAATAAAACAGGAATTGAAACAATCCCTGCATATCCAGCGATTGAAAATATAATCTTCGAGGATAAGTCAGGGACTATGCTTTCCATTGCAGATGATAATGTCCACAGAGTTACAGCTATCATCAGAAGCGATAGTTCCGAACTAATATAACCAGGTTTCCTATACCAGATATAAAGTGCAAGAAGACCTGAAATGATTGCGGCTGTCAAAAGCACTATAGAGTATGCAGTTATCTGCACAAAATTCCTCTACTTACTTATTTATAAAAAATATATTAATTATTTATTCAATTAATTAATATATTTTAACCCCAAAATTAAATAAAAAAAACATTATTTTTATATAGTGAAAAAAAATTAATGCCAAAGCGGTGAGAATATGGCTAAATCAGAATAAACCATATAAAGATAAACTATATAAAGATAAATTTTTTATTTAACACTTAGTACCAGGCCTTTAAGGTATTCACCTTCAGGATGATATATATTTATGGGATGATCAGCAGGCTGGCTTAACTGATGAATTATAGAAACTTCCCTGCCGGCATTCAGGGCAGCTTTAAAAATAGTTTTCTTAAATTCTTCTTTTGAGACAACCTGGGAACAGGAAAAAGTAAATAGTATACCGTTTTCCTCAAGCTGATCAAGTGCAAGCCTGTTCAGATTAAAGTATCCCTGCAAACCGCGATTTAAGGAGCTTATGTGTTTTGCAAAAGCCGGCGGATCAAGAATTATAAGGTCATATCTTTTATCCTTATTTTTTAAAAAATCAAAAACATCAACAATCACAATATTATGATTTCTATTTTCAAAATTATTAATTAATATATTTTTTTCAAGAAGTTCGACAGCCTTTCTGGAACTATCTGCACTGGTAACTTCAGCTGCCCCGCCTTTTAAAGCATAAAGGCTGAATCCTCCTGAATAACAAAAAGTATTTAATATTCTTTTATTATATGAATATTTTTCAAGAAGCTTTCTGTTATCTCTCTGGTCAATAAAAAAACCAGATTTCTGTCCTTCTAAAATATCAACATAAAAATCAATACCGTTTTCATTTATTTTTATGCCACCATTCTGAAGGTTCCCATAAATAATTTCGTCCTTTGTTTTTATATTCGATTTAAATGATACTGTTCCGCTACTTTTATTAACTATGGTTTTTATCTTATCCCCCATAAGGTCCAGAAAAATATTTTTAAACAATTCCATATTCAGCAACATGCCTGCGGAATGGGCCTGTATCACCAGATTGCCGTCATAATAATCTGCTATCAGGCCGCTTAATCCATCGCCTTCGGAATTGATAAGCCTGAAGACATTCGTGTCAGGATTATCAAAAAAGCCAAGCTGCTTCCTTTTTTTTATTGCAGACAAAATCTTCATTTCCCAGAAATCTTTATTTATTTCTTCATTGTCAAAAGACAATATTCTTACAGAAATAGTCCCTGGCTGATAATGCCCTTTTGCAATGAATCCACCACTGCAATCATATATTTCCACTATTGAACCTTCTTTGATCCCCTGTTCCACTTCCTGTATTGCACCTGAAAAAACCCAGGGATGTTTCCTGAGCAAAGATTTTCCTTTTGATTTTTTAAGTTTGATTTTTTGCATTCTTTTTTACTTTTTTAAAATCTACTCATCAGACTTGATGAAATTATTAAAATCCTTTATCCATTTTTCATATTCTTCTGGTTTTGATTCCAGGAACTTCATAAATTTTATCATTTTCTCCATGGATTTCTTGCTTATATGATGTTCCAGGGCACAGGCATCCTTCTGGGATATTTCTTCATCCATGCCCAGAACCTCATTTAAAAATTTAAATATCTGTTCATGTTTGTTATAAATTGTCTTTGCAGCATCATTTCCTTTTTTTGATAATGTCAGATAACCATATTTTTCATGCACAACAAGCTCTTTTTCTGACAGTTTTGAAACAGCATCAACTACAGAAGGGGTTTTAACATCCAGAAATTCAGCGACTTCTTTGACCCTTACTACTTTTTTATCCTGATTAATCACATATATTGCTTCAAGATAGTCTTCAAGACTTGCAGATAAATTAACCAATCAGATCATCTCCAAAAAAATAAAATCTATTATATTTTTCCACATTATATAGCAAAATGCTAATTATCATTTCTTTTTAAAAAAT
>DBPS01000033.1:49804-53502 GCA_002304935.1 Candidatus Humimicrobium oleiphilum
AACGATACAGTCCATGCAAGAGTCAGGGTAAATGCTATCTGAAACATAAGCTCTTTAAAACCAGCTTCTTTCTGAAAAACTACGAGACTGGCTATACAGGGGAAATAAAGCAAGGAAAACAACATGAAATTATAGCCTGTCAGCGGATGGTATGTTTTGGAAATTGAAGCCATAACTTTTTTTTGTTCAGATAAATTCCCCTTATTTTCTTCCTCCTCTTTATCAGCATTGTCTGAAAGACTGAATAATGTCCCTATTGTCGATACAACTATTTCTTTGCCTGCAGTTCCTGTAAGAGATGCCAGTGATAATTTCCAGTCAAATCCCAGAGGTTTAAAAATAGGAGATATAAAAACCCCTGTTCTTCCAGCATATGAATCTTCAAGCGAGGAGGGTTCGTTGCCAGGCGCAAGCGGAAATGTAAAAAGAAACCACATTATTATAGATATTGCAAGGATTATAGTACCTGCTTTCTTAAGATACTGCCAGGTCCTTTCCCACATGTGTATGAGTATACTTTTAAGCGAAGGCATCCTGTATGGAGGCAGCTCCATTACAAAAGGTTCTGCCTCACCTTTAAACCTTGTCACCCTCAGAAGCTTTGCAGTTACTATGGCAAAGATAATTCCGATAAAATATATTGAAAATATAATATTTCCTGCACTATCCGGGAAAAAAGTCCCTGCAAATAATATATAGATGGGAAGCCTGCCGCCGCAACTCATAAAAGTATTAATATGCATTGTTATCATTCGATCGTTTTTATTTTCAAGGGTTCTTGCACACATATATGCAGGAATTGTGCACCCAAAACCTATAAGCATCGGAATAAATGATTTTCCATGAAGCCCGATTTTATGCATAATCCTATCCATAATAAATGCGACTCTGGCCATATAGCCGCTATCCTCAAAAAAAGCAATAAAAATAAAAAGAAGCATTATTTTTGGAGTAAATATCAGTATCCCCCCGACACCCGCTATTATCCCATCGACCAGAAGAGACTGCAGAAGTCCCGAAGGAAGAATACCGGTCAGCCATTCGGAAAGTTTCAGAAACAGAAGATTAAGCCAGTTCATGGGATAGTCTCCCAGTTTGAAAACTACCTGGAACATTGCCCACATTAAAAATGCAAAAACTGGGAGACCAAGATATTTATTTAAGAGTATCCCGTCAAGCCTGTCAGTAATATTTTCATTGCTTTCTTTTTTTAAAATAAGTGCTTCTTTTAAAGCGCCATTTATAAAGCCATATCTTGATTCTGCTATGAGTCTTAGAGGTTCAGATTTCAAAATATTATTAATATGATTTATTGAATTATTTACCCTGGCTTCCAGTTTCTGGTAAAACAGATCATCAGTCTTTTTGATTATATCTTTTATAAACACAGGATCCTGCTCAAGCAGCTTGACAGAAATCCATCTTAAATCATCAATTTCATTGTAATCAGGTTTTTCTTTTATAAAAACATCGCTTATTTTTTTTATTTCATTCTCAATTTCATCATGGTAATTTATTTTTATTTTTTTCCTGCCTGATGTCTCCTGGAAAAAATCGATAATGATGCCAGGAATCTCTTTAATGCCTTTTTTTTGATTTCCAATGGTTTTAGTTATCGGTCCTCCCAGCAATTTGGATAAAAGTTCAAAATCATAATCAGTTTTATTTTTAAGCGAATCGAACATATTGAAAACAAAGATAATAGGCAGATCCATCTCTATTAACTGGGTTGAAAGATAAAGATTTCTCTCAAGGCTTGAAGAATCTATTATATTTAAGACAACATCCGGTTTTTCATTTATAAGATAGTCTCTCGAAACTGCCTCTTCCGGAGAATATGCAAAAAGACTGTAAGTGCCCGGAAGATCAGTGAATTTTATCCTGTATCCGTCTTTTATCAATTCTCCAGATTTATGTTCAACAGTAACCCCGGGATAATTACCCACATGCTGCCTTGCACCCGTAAGCTCATTAAAAATTGTAGTCTTGCCGGAATTGGGTGTTCCTATTAATGCAACATTGATTATCTTATCCATTCTATTACCTTATCCATTCTATGCATTATCTATAGTCTATGCATTATCAACGGTTTCATTAATCCTTTTTAAAGATATCTTCGCTGCTACCCCTCTGCCCAGCGCAATTTTTATTCCTTTTGCAATGATTGTCACAGGTCCCCATGCCGATATATCCCCTACTGCTATAGTCTCACCGGGAATTACCCCTATTGAAAACAGCCTTTGTATAAGAATGTGGCCTGCAAAAATATTATCTATAATATAGCTGGTGTTTTTTTCTGCATCGCAAAGAAACAAAGTTCCTTTTTTTGTAAAACCTGTGTTCCTTTTTGTTAAAAAACCATGGCTGTGTTTTAAATTAAACTTTCTGCCAAACATTTTTATAAACCTTACCTTATAAAGATATACTAAAATATTAATGTTAGTCTTATCTAACTTTAATTATATGTTATCAGATTGTCAATAATTTTTTAGTTTTTTTAATAAATATTTATTTTCATTATCAATATAATAAAAAAAATAATAAAATTAGTTATATTTATATTCTTAATTATTTGGTTAATATTTGCCTTTTTCCGGAAGGAGAATCAGATGAATTCTAAAAAATCTTTCATAACATATGTTTTTTCAATTATATTGATTTTTTTCGGAATCGCCGGTTGTGCTTTATCGGTAACAGGATTGACGTATTTGAATAAGAATCTATCTTTCAGCCAGGAGGAAACCAATTTCGCCGTTTCTCTGGATGAAAGCATATTGTCTGTGTCAAATATGATGAAAGACACTTCAAAAGGGCTTGAAAATGCGTCTCTTACTTTAAAACAGGTTGAGGAATCCCTGGCAAATGCACAGGAATTACTTAAAAACTCTTCATCTGCATTTTACGATATTGCAGAAACAATAAATTTTGAAATACTGGGTTACAGGCCTCTTGAGAAATCTTATGGATATTTCACCGGGATAGGAGATAGTCTTTCTTTATTATCTTCTGATATAGGCAGGACTGCTCTTTATATAGGCACAAATTCAACAGATCTTACTAAAATAAGCGAAAATATTGACAATATTACCATCAATATAAATAACACCTATAAAAATTTTTCCGGTACTTTTTCAAATGTTATGAATTTTAACTTAGGTTCCATTTTTACTTATATATTTATTTATATCCTGGTGCTGCATGTAATGTTTATTCTTATCGGACTTGTACTTATATTAAAGTAACTTATCCTGTAAGAAGTTTTTATTCTGTTTTCCTTCAGGAAACCTGGCATTATTCTCATTAGCAATTAAAGTATTATCTTTAATAAATATTTTTCTCCTGAAGTAATTTGAATACTGAAAAACATTCGGTTCAAGGCTGTCCTGCGACAAGGTAAAATAATGATCGATATCAGCATCAAGCCTGTCCGCATTATAAACTATTATAGCTTCAAGTGTCTGCGGCTCTATGGGGGAACCGAATTCCTTTGCACCGTGATGACTTAAAATTATATGAAGAAGTTCCTGTCTGATTCTGTCAGGAAAACCTTTGATGGAATTTATTTTTTCAAGAACCATACCATAACCGATGCTTATGTGGCTTATAAGACTTTCTTCATCATTAATATCCAGAAAATTTTCAACTGAATATCCAATTGTTTTCCCTATATCGTGTAGTATTACACCACAAACAACCAT
>DBPS01000033.1:53512-82345 GCA_002304935.1 Candidatus Humimicrobium oleiphilum
GTGTGTATAAGAAGTCCACCTTCAAGTGCATGATGATTTTTTATGGCAGCAGTGGAATATGTGAATTTTTCCAAAAATTCCGGCTTGTCAAAAAAACTTTTAAGTAATTTTTTTAAAAAAATATTATTCAACTCTGATATTGTATTATTTAGAAAATCTGTCAGATTTTTCAGCAAAACCGGGTCAGCTTTCCTGCTCTTGAAATCATAAACAGAATAATCAATATCCTGAGAATCTATTTTTTTAAGATTTTTTATATTTATCTGTCTGCCGAAATTATCTTCTGCCCTGCCCTCAACCAATACAATATCTTTTTTTGCAAATGTATCAGCCCTGGGAATTGAATCATTCCAGATTTTTGCATTAATCCTGCCTGTATTATCCTGCAATTCAACATCGATAAAATCTTTGTTGTTCTTTCCTTTTTTATTTTCTTTTCTTACAACAAGAAAAGAAGAGCTGACTGTATCTCCGGCCTGTATATCTTTAATATATTGTTTTTTTAAATTATTCATTTAATTTTATTTCCCACTTTTCCAGAAAAGATAATTTACCGTAATCAGTCATATCGTAATGTATGGGAGTTATCGAAACATAACCATCTCTTACGGCACAATAATCGCTGTCATCGCAATGCGTTATCTCAACAAACTCTCCATCCATCCAGTAATAATCCCTGCCCCTTGGATCAGTTCTTTTCAGGAAAAAATCTTTAAATCTTGCATCGCTTTGTCTTGTTATTTTTACCCCTTTTATTTTGTCTTCAGAAAGGTCAGGGATATTTATGTTCAGGAGCATTTTGGGAGGCAGATTATTTTTTGCAAAAATAAAATCAGAGATTTTTTTTGAAAATTTTGCCGCAAATGAATAATCGGTGTCAATATAGCTATCAAGAGATACAGCTATTGATGGTATATCATTACATATTCCTTCTGTTGCTGCTGATACCGTGCCGGAATAAATTATATTTTCCCCTATATTGGAACCACGATTTATGCCTGAAACAAGAAGATCGGGTTTTTTACCAATAAGTTCGTTATATAGTTTGACACAGTCTGCCGGAGTGCCATTGACTACATAGCCATAAAACCTGCCGTTTCTGTATTCTTTCTTAACCCATATAGGATCAAAAACTGTTATCCCGTGACCGACAGCGCTTCTTTCAAACTGAGGCGCTATAACTCTCACATCATAATTTTCTTCCTGGGAGAAGACTTTATAAAGAGCATTAATGCCTTCAGCTTCTATTCCGTCATCATTTGTAAGCAGAATAAGTTTTTTTTCGTTTTTGCCCATAATTTCACGTCTGATTAAAATAAAAAGTTTTTAATTTATTAATTAAAAAATTAAATAGCGATTTCGTCAAAGATTTTTTTTATATTACCTGAAGAAATATTTAATTTATCCTTTATTTTTAAAGAGCTTTCTTTTAAAAATGAGGTACTTGTCTGAGTATCAAAATAAGGAAAACAGCTTCCATAGACAAGTCTTTTGGAGCCGCCGCATTTAACCAGATTTTCAAGCAGCTCCGGAGAAGCAAGATTATGGATCTCGATGAACACATTATCTGTATTATTAAGTATTGAAAAAAGATAATTGTCAATTTCAGGATTTGCTTTAAGACCGCCATCTATTATTATCGGGATATTTTCATAGGAATCAGTAATCTCAATTATTCCCGTCCAGTTTTTATAATTTTCATTACTCATGTTCATTTCATCAATGCTTATTATTACAGGAAAACAGTAAAAATTAAGGACTTCATAAAACTGGCTGAACAAATCAGGATCATATGGGTATTTCTGTGTCTGAGGCATAAGCCTGAAGAGCCTGAAGCCTCCTGTATACATTTTTTCTATCCATTTTCCAAATTCCAAAGGTTCAATAAAAAAATTTTTTTCCATAAATAATGTTCCAAAAGCGCCGAGCTTGTTTAACTCATAATTCTTAATCAGCTTGTATGTTTCCTCATTGCCTTTTTCCGGAGAAGAGTAAATTGAAAGAAAACTGGAAAGCACGGTATTTGAGATTTTAAAAGATTTGTTTCTTTCTGATAATAGTGCCTTTACATTTTCTATGGATGTTGAATAGCAGTCTGGTATTTTATTATTCCCAAACCATAAAGAAATATCAAAAAAGCTGATTTCAATATTGCTGCCGATTTTATTTCCCATCTTATGCCTTAAGAAAAGAATAATTTATAAAAATATCCAATCAATTTCCTTTTATCTTTTTTAGAACTTCATAGGTTATTTTGCTTACCATATCTTCAGAAATTCCAGTATGCTGCTGTCCGGAAAGAAATCGATCATTTTCACTGCTTTTATAAGTAGTCTCATTACCAAAAGCATCCCTGTATCTTAATCCTGAAGGGCATACTTCTTTTGACTGGGCAATTGTCGATATTTCTTCTCTTGATATATCGTGATGGATAGAAAAATCAGCTTTGGGATTATTTCCAAACATTATCTGCCTGTTAATAAGAATCTTGCAGTTAGTTTCAGCAACTTCAACATACAAATAAGCATAATTCAGGTCGGCAGCAGCAGAAAATACTCCGTGAAAAGGAATACCGCAAATCAGCCCTGCCTCTGGATCCCGGCTCCTCCTCCACTTAAAATTTTCAACTATTCTTACCGCCTGCTGTTCTGAACCCGGAACTGATTCTTCAATGTGCGTTATCGGTATTTTCGGGCTTATAACACATCTCGTACCTTCGGAAACTGCAGGTATATCCATATGCGCAGAGCCAAAAGTCATCATATATGGCGGATGGGCATGAAGGACAGCCCTGATATCAGGAAAAGCATGATAAATATAATAATGACATATAGCTTCTCTTGTAATTTTATCTGAGTCACCAATTACAGGTACTTTGCACATATCTGTGACTATTATCATATCTTCTTCTATAGACCACTGATGATGCTCTCCTGCCTGTCTTGGCGTAATATATACTTTATCTTCATCTCTTATTGAGATGTTTCCTCCGCTTGAGTCCAGAAGATTTCTGTCAAAGCATAGTTTTCCAATCTCACATAAGGCTTTCCTTATGTTCCTGGTGTTTGCCATTTTTATCCCTTATATAAAAAACTTATAAATATAACTGATATTTTACTTTTTTATTTTTTTTCTGACAAAGCTTTTACAAATTCTTTTGCTGCTGTAGAAGCATCCGGAGCATAAATCTCAATTCCGTACCTGTCTGCAAACTCTCTTGTAACAGGAGCTCCGCCGACCGCCAGGATAACCTGTTTCCTCAGCCCGGCATCTTCCAGTGCTTTTATATGATCTGGGATGTTGCCCAGGGTAGTTGTCAGCAGCCCTGAAAAGGCAACAATGTCTGGCCTGTATTCGTTAATTGCTTCTACAAATTTCCCATAATCGACATCAATACCCAGATCTATTACCTTAAAACCCTGACCTTCTGCCATCGTAATGACAAGGTTTTTCCCAATATCATGCAGGTCTCCTTTTACTGTTCCTATCACCAATGTACCTTTTTCAGAGATATGTTCATCGCCTTTCATCAGAGGTTTTAATATATCCATTGCTGTTTTCATTGTTTTTGCAGCAAGAAGCATATCAGGCATATAAAGTTCCCCCTCGCCGAATCTGTCGCCGACATAAAGCATGGCTTTTGAAAGGGATTCATTGATAATTGTGTCGATTTTTATTCCATCATCCACTGCCTTCTTTACTTCTTCCCCTATTTCCCTGTAATTTCCCTGAACTGTCAGTTCGTAAATCTTATCCAATATAGACATCTATAATACCTTTCGTTTTAATTTTTTAATTTTTTAATTTATTTTTAACTATTTAAACTTTTAGACTGCTGTTAATATTTGCCATATTTATGTATTGCATTGATATAAGCTATATAATTTTCATGCGGAATATAATTTACAATAGAATGAGAGCAGGTTGCTACATAACCGTACCCTGGTTTTAGTACTTCCATATGGGCTTTTACATCTGCATCCACATCTTCCGGATTACCGTTTCCTAATGGAAATTCAACATCTATATTGCCCGAAAGACATAATCGTGAACCATATCTTTTTTTATAATCCCTGTAGTCGACACCATAAGGGTCCAGAGGATTCAGGCAATCCAGTCCCATATTTATCAGATCTTCAACAACATCATCGACTTTTCCGTCTGAATGAAACATTACCGGAATACCTGCATTCACTGCTGGTTCAAATATCCTTGCCATCCTTGGAACCCAGATTTCCTTAAATAGTTTAGGCGGTATGAATAAACCTGTTTTAAAAGCAACATCATCAGCCGGAAAGATAAAGTCGACACCTTCTTTTACAAGAGCTTTGGTAAGATTGACAAAATGAACCGTAGAAGTCTCAAGCATTTCCTCAACCAGTTCCCTGTCTTCATAAACCATCATCATAAAATCATTCATACCCACAACAAATTCATACAATGTCTGTATTATGCATCCATAAAGAGCTGAAACCCCAATTTTTTTACCTCTTCGTTTTATTGCTTCCTTATATTCCCTGACATATCTGACAGTACTGTTTATATGCTCCTCTGATTCCAGTTTCAGGGACTCAAATTCCTCTCTGGTCCTTACCGATCTGCTGTAGGCAGGAACCCAGTTCCCGTTTTTATCCTGTGCCTTAAAAGGTGTCCACAGTCCTCCATCAAAAAGAAGTGCATCCTGTCCGATTATGCAGCAAAGATCGATAAAATCATCCGGATACATAGGCCTTCCTGCTTCAGCATTTGCACCTTTTGCCGGATCACCTCCATAGGAAAGAGTATTACCCGCATATTTTCCAAGAATTTTTTCAACATGCTGGTCTTCAATGAGAATCTCAAAATTAGGTACTCTGTCAACAGGTTTTCTTTTAAAGGCAGCAAGCAGCCTGTTTATATCCGGTTCACCTTCAGCTGGAATTATATTTTTTATTTCTATCAATTTTTCCTCCCATCTGAAAATATTATTTATTATTTTAAAATAGATATATTTTTAATTATCAATAATTGCACAACGCCAGTAACAAAATAAATATTGATATCAAATCTTATATTTATTATTTTTTTCCTTTGCCAAAATCATCAATAATATTATTAAGCTTCTTCCTGTAATAGGAAAAAAATTCAAATGTACAATCTTCAGAAACAAAATGATCAGTATGAGGGATATATCTTCCTTTTTTCAACATCTCCCCGACTTTTTCCAACTCTTCATCTATTTGTTTATAATTGCTGCCTTTAAACATTTTCCTCTTGTCAAATCCCCCCATAATCTGAAAATCCGGAAATAATTTTCTGATTCTTAAAATATCATTTCCTGCTGCTATCTCAAATGGATACATACCGGTTACTCCCGTTTCCGCTATAAGCGGGATAAGCTCTTCGACATAACCGTCGCTGTCCGTAAGAATTATGTCTATCCCCGCTTCACGGGCAAAAGCAATAATACGCTTATAGTAAGGAGTAATAAATTCCCTGAAATGCTGCGGCGAAATAAGCGAACCGGATTTGTATGCCATATCTTCCCATATCAATATGCAGTCTATTTCAACATCGCTGCATATTCTGCCGTAATATTCAATTAAAAACCTACAGAATGTATTATTAATATCATGTATAAGTTCCGGATCATCTATAAGCGTCATCATATATTTTGTTACTCCCATGATCTGTCTGGGGAATCCCAGAAAACCCCCGTTCGTACCGCCAAGCCTTATTGGAAAATCTCTGTTTTTAAGATTTTTTACGACATCTTCCCAGTTGGGAGGGAGTCTTTTTGAAATAGTTTCGCTTCCGTAATGTTGTTTATATTCATACCATGAATCCCAGTCTCTTACAGGATTGTCGATTTCCATCGGAAGAGTGGTTATGTCTATTGTGCTTTTATTGGTAACACCATATTCATCTTTATATGTAATATGTGTTTCTGTTTTATCTATTATTTTCCTTTCTAGCATCGGACTGTAATCAACAGGAAATTTTGTAAGATACTGATCAAGATTAAAAAAAGGCTGGACATTTACATCTCCTGCCTTTTCCATTTCGCCATAAATATTCTTGTTTGCCATTATGGCAATACCATCAGAATAATTTCTTGGGATATTTTCAATCATGGGCAGACCTTCCGTAAACCATCTTCTTATAGTTCCTGCCCAGTATCCGAATTCCACTTTTGGGATTTCAACATTTTTGTAGTCCGAACCTTGCATTTTCATGACTGAAAGAAATTTCTCTCTTGAGTTCATAAAAACCTCGCAAAATATAAAAAAACGTTTTTTTGTTTAATAATAAATTATAAGTGGAAATCTTGAAATTTACAAAAAATAGTTTCGTATTATTTTTATCTTTTTATTACTTTGTTTACCAGATCTCCGATATAATCAATATGGCAGGTGATTATATCTCCGTCTTTTAAAAAACTTTTCTGTTTCATAAAAGCCCCTACTCCCGCCGGAGTACCTGTGGAAATCAGGTCGCCTTCCTCAAGAGTCATAGACCGGGATATGAATGAGACAAGCTCATAAACTCCGAATATCATATCTGAAGTACTTGAATCCTGCCTTAATTCTCCGTTCACATAACTTTTCAGATTGATATTATTGGGATCTGTAATATAAGCTGCTGAAATTATGTCCGGGCCGACAGGCGCAAAAGTATCAAAACTTTTTGCCCTGAACCACTGTCCCTCTTTTTTCTGAACATCTCTTGCTGTCACATCATTCATTATCGTATAGCCATATATATAATTATTTATATCTTCAACTCTGATATCCTTAGCCTTTTTTCCGATGATTACTGCAAGTTCAACTTCATAATCAAGCTCACTTACTTCTTCCGGACAAACAATATCTTCATTATTCTTTATCAGGCTTGTGCCTGCCTTACAAAATAAGACAGGTTTATCCGGAAATCTTCCATCCTGTTCACTAATATGGCTTCTATAATTCATTCCCACACAAACTATTTTACCTGGTTTATAGGTTTTGATATTAATCTTGTTCATTACGTTCCTTTTTTCATCTTGCTTATATTAAATCTGATAGCTTATTTTATTTATTTTTTTAATTAATTGCTATCTTTGCTATTTGTTTTTGCTATTATTTAAGACAAAATAATCAATAAGATCAAAACATATAAAGATTATTTGAAATGCCAGACAAATTAAAAAGTTTTAAATTGCTTTAATGAATTCATCTACCAGCGCAGGGTCAAATTGTGTTCCTGCGCATGATTTCAGTTCTTCTATTGCTTCTTCTTTTGTTTTAGGTTCTTTATATAAAACATCATGGGAAGTCATTGTGTCATAACTGTTTATTATGGAAAAAAGCCTTGAAAGAAAAGGTATTTTTTTACCTTTTAATCCTCTGGGGTAACCTTTCCCGTCCCATCTTTCATGATACGAAAGAATAAGTTCAGATATGTGGGCAATTTTCGGAGATGATTCAATTATCCTGCTTCCTGCTACAGGGTTTTTCTTTATTATCTTATACTCTTTATCAAGTAGCTTGTCAGCTTTCATTATAATGCTTTCCGGTATGGTTATCTTGCCCAAATCATGGAATTTGCATAAAAACTCAAGATTATCGGTTTCACTTTTTTTGAGATTGATTAAAGAAGCAGTTTTTTTTGCCATTTCCATCAGACGGTTGATATGCTTTTTGCTCTCGATATTTTTACTTATCAGCAGGTCCTCAATTTCCCCGATAATCAGGTTGGTTACATGCTCACTTTCCATCAGCTTTGCATCATACATTTTTTCCTCTGCTTCCTTGATTATGTTCTTAATATTCTGTTTTTCGGTTTCAAAAGTTGCAGAACCCAGAGAGATGCTTATAGGTAGTGATTTAATAGTCTCCAGTTTGCATAGTTCTTTTATTCTTAGAATGATTTTTTCTGCAGTTTCTTTCCCTGTCTTTGGCAGTATTATAGAAAATTCATCCCCTCCCCATCTGGATACTATGTCTTCATTTCTGCAGCTTTTTTTTATTATCTTTGCTGTTTTTTTTAATAAAAGGTCACCTTTGTCATGTCCAAATACATCATTTATCAGCTTTAAGCTATTTATATCTCCTATTATTATACTGACAGGGTAAAGCCTGCTTTTGCTTAATCTTTTAATTTCCTCATTAAAAAAAGCTCTGTTATAAATACCCGTAAGGCTGTCATGAAAAGAAGAGTATTCAAGCTTTTTTTCTTTTCTTCTTTCCTTTGTAACGTCTACTATGTTTGCAATATGGTATCTGACTTTACTGTTTTCTTTAAAAATGCTGCAGGAAATGATAACCTTGAGCTTCTTTCCTGTTCTTGACCTGTAAGAGAATTCAGCCTTTGGCTGTTCACCGGATATCATCTTTGAAAATATTTTCATAAGTTCTGATTTTTCATTATTATCCCACCAGGGATATGGAGCTTTTACACCTAATGTCTCACTGGAATTAAAGCCTGTCAGCTTTTCAAAAGCAGGATTTATGTAGTTGATTGACGTATCGGCATTTGAAACCACAATAGCAGTAGGGGAATTCCTCAATAGAATCTCATTGAATTTATAAAGATTTTTCAGTTTCTCTTTGTAATCTGTATTGCTCTGGGAAACTTTCATCATTTAAAATTTTAAATTTATGAAAATAATATTATATATAAATATTATACACTAATTTAAAAATCTGAATACGTTTAAGGTAATGCCTTGAATAACTGATTATGTGTTTAGTTTTGCCCCGCACTGAGAACAGAAGGGCTGGTTTTCTTTGACTGATGCTCCGCAATTTGAACAGAAAAATTCTTTTATGCCTTTTTCAGAATTAGTTTCCCTGGTAGCTTTCAACTCTTCAACCGTAATTACTGAATCTTCTTTTTCAGTAATATTGTAATTTTTTATATTTTTCTTATTTATCTTCATTTTCTTCAGAATAATGATTATTGCTGCAGCAAGAACAGCCAGCAATATAAAGCCGGCGACTATAAATATTATTGTTAAAAAACTGATGCTTTTGTCTTCTTTTTTAACAGATTCTTTAAAATCAGTAATACCTGTTGTGCTTGTAGCTGCAATTGATTTTTCTGAAGTTCCCTCATTATCCGTAGCACTATCTTCAGCAATTAATGGAATATCATCAGAAATATTTTTCTGTGCTTTTGCCTTATATTCCTGTGCAAGCAAATGAGTCTGGTTAAGATTTAAGACATTGCTGAAATGCTTTATTGCTTCCCTGTAATGTTTCTGCCTGAACATGGCAAGGCCTGTTTTCCATTCCTCTTCAATTATCCCGGTTTTATTTGTTATCTTCCCCATTACAATCTTTATATCATTGCTCGGTCTCAGATAATTATTGGTAAAATCTGTAGCATTTGTAATTATTCCTATTACTTTCCCTGAAGAATCAAGAACCGGACCTCCGCTATTCCCGGGTCTGGCATCACCCTGTATCTGTATGAGCTGATTTCCGGCAACAATTATATTCCCGCTCAGTGTGCCACTCGTTACAGTAGTGTTTAGTGTATTATCCTGGCCTATGTCAGAAGTCCATGGATATCCGATGATTTTTACAGGATCCAGAATTTCAACATCGGACGAATCAGCAAGAATTGCTGCAGAAAGCGCTTTTCCGGTAACTGGCTGAATCTGTATCATCGCTATATCTTTGTTTTTCCGGTCACTTAACTCAATTAATTCTGCTCTTATAAACTTATCATCTTTTTCAGCAGGTATGGATGCAACTGCCTGATTGAATTGTACAAATATTTCTCTATCCGGTGTGCTTTTCTGTATTCCCTCTACCTTAAAAAAAATAAAAATAGTGTCCCAGTCTGATTCGGACAATTCATAATAATCGTCAGGATATTTATCTAAAATATACTGGTCCAGTATTTCTCTCTTTAAAGTGTTGTAAGGAATATCTACAACATGACCGGCAGTGATGATGTGGCCTGTTTCGGAATTGACACAAAAACCTGTTCCACAGACCGGACCGTAATAATAAGGTTTGCTCCATTCTTCAATATTGTCATCATAAACCCTTGCAGACCAGAAAGTAGAGATAAAACAGACCGAAGGTTGCACGATTAGTACTTCATCCTGAGATGTAAGCTGCTCTTCGTTATTAACATTATCCTGGGAATAGATATTACAGGGTAAGAAAATAACTATAAAAAAAACAATAATCAGAAATAGTCCGGTTTTTGTAAACCTTTTCATTTTTATATCAATATTTTTTTATATTATTCTTATTAAATTATAATGCTTTGTATTTAACTATGAAATCCTTTTACAAAAATTCTCAAATCTGTCGATACCTTCTTTAATATTATTCATTGAAGCAGCATAACTGATTCTTATAAATCTGTCATCACCAAAAGCGGCTCCGGGAACCACTGCCACGAAGTCTTTTTCAAGCAGCTGATCTGCAAAATCAAAAGAATTCTTGATTTCATTATTAAAAAGTCCGGATATATCGGGGAATATGTAAAAAGCTCCCCCTGGAAGATTGCATTTTATATTTTTTATACTGCAAAGTCTTTGAAAAATATAATTTCTCCTTTTTTCATATTCATTTTTCATTACATTTACTGACTCCTGGCTTCCGGCAAGAGCTTCAACAGCTGCCCACTGTGCCGGAGTGCATGGGTTTGAGGAAGCCTGGTCCTGTATTTTTGCCATTTGATTTATAATCTCTCTGGCGGCGGCACAATATCCGATTCTCCAGCCTGTCATTGAATATGTTTTTGAAACAGCATTAACTATTATGGTTATTTCCTTTAATTCTTCACTAAATGAAGCAATGCTGTAATGCCTTACATCTCCATAAATAAATTTTTCATATACTTCGTCTGAAATAATAAAAATCCCATATTTTAAACATATTTTTCCAATAGCTTCCAGTTCGCTTTTATTGTAAACCGCCCCGCTGGGATTATTCGGACTGTTCAATATTATTAGTTTTATTTTTTTACCATACTTGATACAGATTTTTTCCAAATCATTTAAATCTATTTTAAGGTCTTTATTGCATTTTACAAAAACAGGTTTTCCTTCCGACAGGATTACCTGCTGCGTATAGCTTACCCAGTAAGGAACAGGCACAAGGACTATGTCTTCCTTATTTATGAAAGTCCTGATGATCACATCAAGAACCTGTTTTGCACCATTACCTGCAAAAATATTTTCTAATTCATATTCAAGATCATTTTCTTTCCTGAATTTTTCAAGAATCGCACTTTTAAGCTCTCTTATTCCGGTTGAAGCAGTATATTTTGTTTTATTCTCATCAATAGCAGTTTTGGCGGCGTCTTTGATGTTCTCAGGAGTGTTAAAATCAGGCTGCCCGATACCAAACCTGATAACAAATTGACCTTCTTTTTTTAATTTTAAATCAAACGCATCTATTTTCTTTTCAAGTGCAAAAGTAGGACTTGCCTCAAGATTTTGCGCTCTTTGGGAAAGAATTTTATTAAAATCATAACCATTGCCAGACATATTTTCCTCCGATTTTTAGTAATTCCAAAGACCTGAAATAATTTAGGAAATATATAATATATTAATAAATATATTAAGTAAAATAAAATATGGTTCTTATATACTGACAGTATCCGGATGCTCTGACAAGTCTTATATTTTTTTATTTATTTTTTATATCTTATTTTACCAGAAGAAGACTTATTATAATAATTACTATTCCTCCGATAAAACTGAGGATAGGTATATGGCTGAAACCATAGGACTTCGACACAGGTATAAGTTCATCGAGTGAAATATAAATCATAATCCCGCTAATTCCTGCCAGTATAATATTTAGTATATCAATATTTAAGAAAGGATAGAAAATAAGAATTGTGAGAAGAGCTCCAAGAGGCTCGGATAATCCAGAAACAAAAGACCACAAAAATGCTTTGCGCCTGCTTCCGGAACCTTCATAAATCGGAGCTGAAATCGCAAGTCCTTCAGGGATATTGTGTATTGCAATAGATATAGCAATAGGTATCCCCATTTTTACATCTATCATGGAACTGTAAAAAGTTGCTATTCCTTCAGGGAAATTATGAATAGCAATTCCCAGAGCAATAAAAAAACCAGTCCTTAAGAGCCGGCTGTTTTTTTGCTTTTTCATATGCTCTTTATCACCAAGATATTCATGAGGAATAAAGAAGTCTACTAAAAAAATAAAAGTAAATCCCACAAGAAATGCAATGCTTGCCTTTAAAAGACCCAGATGGGCAAATGCAGAAGGGAATAATTCCAAAAAGGATATCCCTACCATTACTCCGGCAGTAAATCCAAGTACGAAGCTCATGAATTTAGGATTTTTTCTTTTAAAGAAAAGGCCCAGAAGACTTCCTATTGTAGTAGAAAGCCCTGCCAGGCTAGTAATGATCAAAGGCATAAATATGTTTTTATCCATTAATCAAAGGGTTTAATTAATATAAAAAATAACTATAATTATACATATTTTATCTATAGTTTTCGTTAATTATAAGATAATTTTTGAAATAAAAAATCTCGATCTTAATATAATAAAATATTTAAAAGGAGATTTAAATGAACAAAACTGAATATTTGTTTCAACCTATTAAAATAGGAAATAAAGTTTCTGAAAACAGAATTGCAATTAATGCAATGGAATGCTGCGACGCGGACAATGAAGGAAACCCTGGTGAAAAAACTTACAGAAGATACAGCAAGCACTTTGAAGGCGGTTCAGGAGTAGTCGTCCTTGAGGCTATTACTGTCGGATATGAAAGCCGTTCAAGAAAAATGCAGCTAAGTATTATGCCTAGAAATGAGAAAGCACTCGCAAAATTTGTGAAGGAAATGAAGTCAATAAATCCAAAAACAATATTTTTGTTCCAGCTGACTCATTCAGGTGAAATAAGTCATCCTGATTTCTCAAAAAGAGTTACTGTAAAACCTTTGCCTGGTTTTGGGGGAGAGCTTCTGTCAGAAGAAACATTAGAAAAAATTATGGATGATTTTGTTACTTCAGCAAAAATTGCTCATGCTGTAGGTGCAGATGGTATTGATATGAAATTATGTCATGGTTATCTTGGTTCTCAGATACTCAGGCCTTATAATGACAGAAAATGGAAATTTGGCGGTTCCTGGGAAAACAGGACAAGATTTGCTTATACTATTTATGAGAGGCTTCAGAAAGAAATAAATGATCCGAATTTCCTGATAGGTTCAAAGATATCTGTATGGGAAGGTTTTCCTGGTGGTTGCGGAAGTGCAGGACCTGATTCAGCTCTTATGGATATCAGTGAATCTCTTGATCTTGTAAAAAATCTGGAAGCAAGAGGAGCAGATTATATCCTGGTATCAGCAGGTTGTCCTTCTATTACTCTAGCATTATCGCAACCAGACAAAAAAATACCTGATGACGTTTATCTTCACTTTACATTCCAGAAAGCAGTAAAAAGCGTTTTAAAACCTGAAACAGTAGTTATCGGTTCTGCATATTCAGTATTAAATAATGGTAATAATAATCTTCAGGCAGTAAAAAAAGAGGAAGCTTCAATCAGATTCTGGGGCAATAAGAATATAAAAGACGGAGTTACAGACATGATTGCCATTGGAAGACAGTCCCTCGCTGATTCAAGCATGGCAGCAAAAATGAAAGAAAACAGAGAAGCTGAGATTAATTGGTGTACAGCATGTGATCAGTGCATCGAACTTCTTATAAGGCAGAAAAATGTGGGATGCTGCACTTATGATAAAGAATATGTGGAAGCTCTGAGAAAAATCAGAAGAGAAGAAGGTCTTCTAAAAGCTAAGAGAACATAAATAGAGACTGTAATATGCTGTAACTTTTTTAGATAAATTTCTGATTTAAATAATTGCCTGAGGATAAATAAATTTTACAGATCCTTGTAAATAATATAAGCCCGGAGAGAGATCTATCTATCCAGGCTTATATTATTTATTTTAAAAATAAATTAATTACCAAATTAAGTTGTTAAACAATTCCCTGAGCAAGCATTGCCTCAGCAACTTTTATAAATCCTGCAATATTTGCACCTACAACCATATTGCCTTCATGCCCGTATTTTTTCGCAGCTTCACTTGCTTTGTTGTAGATGTTTACCATAATATTCTTTAACTTGAGATCGACCTCTTCAAAACTCCATGAGTACCTCATGCTGTTTTGTGCCATTTCAAGAGCAGAAGTTGCAACACCACCTGCATTTGCAGCTTTTGCAGGGCCGAAAAGAACTTTATTTTTTATAAAATAATCAATTGCTTCAATACTGCAGGGCATGTTTGCGCCTTCCCCTACTGCAAAACACCCGTTTTTAACAAGTTTTTTCGCAGTCTCAATATTTATTTCATTTTGTGTTGCGCATGGGAGTGCAACATCACATTTTATATCCCATATGTTTAAACATCCCTTATAAAACTGAGTAGTATTTATTATAGATGAACATTCTCTGATTCTTTTTCTTTCTTTTTCTTTTATCAACTTTACTGTATCAAGATCGATTCCCTCCGGATCATGTATGTAACCATCTGAATCGCTCATCGCAATTACTTTTCCACCCAGTTCAGTTACTTTCTGGTGAGCATATATGGCAACATTTCCTGAACCTGATATAACTACTTTGGCATCTCTGAAAGATTTGCCATTTGATTTCAGCAATTCATCCATAAAATAAATAAGTCCGTATCCTGTAGCTTCTGTCCTTGCCAGGCTTCCTCCATACTCCAAGCCTTTTCCAGTAAGGACACCTTCATAAGAATTTTTCAATTTCTTGTACCATCCAAAAAGATACCCGATTTCCCTTGCACCAACTCCGATATCTCCTGCCGGAACATCTATGTCTGCACCAATATATTTTGAAAGTTCAGTCATAAAGCTCTGGCAGAATCTCATTACTTCAGTATCAGATTTTCCTTTAGGGTCAAAATCACTGCCCCCTTTCCCTCCTCCTATAGGTAATCCGGTGAGAGAATTTTTAAAAATCTGTTCAAAACCAAGGAATTTTATAATACTTGCATTCACTGAAGGATGGAATCTGAGTCCTCCTTTATAAGGGCCTATTGCACCATTAAACTGGACTCTGAATCCCCTGTTAACCTTTACCATGCCATTATCATCTATCCAGGGAACTCTGAAAATTATAATTCTTTCGGGCTCAACTATTCTTTCAAGTATCCCTGCCCTTACGTATTCAGGATGCTGTTCGAAAACAGGTTCTAATGTAAATAAAACTTCTTTCACTGCCTGAAGAAATTCCTTTTCATTAGAATTTTTCCGGATAACTGAATCCATAACATTTTTAATATAATTCAATTTTTTACTCCTTCGCAAATTATTCTATATACAAATAAAAAAAGAAGCTTCTTATATCTTTTGAAAGATATAAAATGCTTCTTTGCCTATAAAGGGCAACTCTGCCCTCATTTTATTTTTTTAAATGATCTTAAATAAAGTAAATCATATTAATACATATATTATTATATTTTACAAATAATTTAAAAATAATTTTTAAATTATTTAAATATAATAAATTATTTAATATATTAATTAATTAATAAAATAAATAAAATTTTATTAAATATTTATTGACAATTATATATTTAATTATTATTATTAGTATCGTTAAATAATTAATAGTTTATTTGATAACATATTTAAATAATTTCTTAATAGAGGCTTTGATTTACATTTCATTAATTTGGGCACCTGAAATGTAAGGAGCGAGTGGTGCAACCGGCTATTATTTTCCTTTTATAGGACATTATTTTGTTTCTTATAGCCATTTAGCCTCTGAGTTAAATGGCTTTTTTATTGAGTAAATTTTATTGAGTAAAAAATTACACAAAAAAGGTAGGTAAAAAATGAAGGCAAGAACCCAGAATGCAAAAGGTTTGCTAATCCTCGTTTCATTAGCAGCAATATTTACTTTATTGCTTATTAGTTCTGCTGCTTTTATGTCCCCTAAAGGTATTATCGAGGTACAGGGAAAAACAACTACAAATTCAAACAGTAGTACGGGTTCGGCAATTGTAAAAGAAGCTGCACTTACAGATTATGAGAATCAGGTAGCAGCTTTAATTAATAATGTCAGAGTTGAAAATGGTCTTGCACCTGTTGCAGCAGACGGCGCTCTTACAGATGTTGCAATAGCAAGAAGTCAGGACATGATAAACAGAAATTATTTTTCACATTACACTCCTGAAGGAACTAATGTTTTCAATTTTTTAAGAGGAGCTGGAATAAGTTACAGCTATGCTGGTGAAAATCTTGCACAATGCCAGCCAGCATCAGTAGGTTCACCGGAAGCTTTCCTTAACGCATGGATGAACAGCCCATCCCACAGAGCCAACATACTGAGAGCACAGTATGGGAAAATAGGAGTTTCAATGGTGGAAGTAGAAGGCAGAAGAGTTGTAACAACAGTTTTTACAAATTAATTAAATAATTATTTTAACTTTAAAAATAAACAAGTTTCGCAAATAAACATACAAAAAAGAGAAAAAGATGAGAGTATCTAAGAGCAAGTGAATTGGACGCCTGCCTTACTCAATAAAACAGCCTCCCTGCTCGGGGAGGTTGTTTTATTTTAAATAGTTTTTTAAAAGATGCTACTTTAAGTCAGCTGTACAATTAGGACATTTTACAGCTTTTATATTTATCGATGAATAACAATACGGACATTCTTTTAATTCCTCTTGTTTCGGTTCTTCTTTTTTTCTGAATCTGTTCATTAGTTTTATTATTCCGAAAATGACAAGGCTTATTATAATAAAACTGATTATAGTGTTAATGAATAAACCGTAGTTTAAAGTCACTGCTCCCGCCTCTCCTGCCGCACTGACAGTATTGTATGGAGGAGGAGTAGAGCCTTGTTTTAAAACAGCAAACAAATTGGCAAAATTTACTTTACCCAGCAATAACCCGATAGGCGGCATTATTATGTCATTGACCGCAGAATTAATAACAGTTCCGAAAGCAACTCCGATAACTATTCCGATTGCCATATCTATTACATTGCCTCTCATAATAAATTCTTTAAATTCTTTGATCAACCCGCCTCTTTTTTTGGATTTTTCATTATTATTTTCTTCTTCCATTTCATTTCCCTTTCATTTTTTTATTAATAAAAAAATCGATAATAAAAATCTGTTCAGACTTTATAGACAAGCCTGCCCTCTATTTTTCCGTCAAGATTCTGATGATTTCTTAAATATTCAAGTAATACTTCCTGGGCAGATGTTGTTATTACTTTGGACTTTCCTGATTCAATCAGTTCCTCATTTGAAATATTTAAATAAGCTTTAGAATTGTTCAAATGATAGCTCTGGATACAAAGCTTGTAGAATAAATCGTCTTCCACTGCTTTGCCATCGATTTCCAGTAATTCAATGCTTCTTAATCTTTCATTATAAACTGCCTTTACCTTTTTGTTTGTCTGATAACATTCACCTTCTCCATTGCGGTTCTCTATTCTCATTATATGGTTAAATATTCTTTTTAGCTTGCTGCCAGAAATTAAATGTCTTGTTAAGGCATCATCATAAGGAAAGCAGGACATAATATCTTTCAGCGTTACAAGCGGTCCCATCTCTTTTATTCTGATAGAACCGGACCCGGCAAGCATTACATCTGTTTCGCTTATTTCAGCAAATGCATCAGCAATTATATTCCCCAGTTCTGTTTCTTCTTCCCTTGATGGATGAGTTGCTCTTTTTGTAAATTTGCACACAACTGTATTATATTTCCTGTCTATGCTCTCCTTAAAAGTATTGATATATTTTTCAAGTTCCCTGTCCGGTTCGGCAATGCTATCATCTATAGGTATCAGCTGCCATTTCATATCAACAATACTGTTTGTATCATCATCAACCAGAATATCAAATCTGCCAATCTGATCAGTCCCCACTCCTGCCTGTGCTATATATATTCCGTTAACTTCTTCCGGTTTTTCAAGTATTGTATGGGAATGACCACCAATTATAAGATCTACTCCCCATTGGGGATCCAGCAGCTTGGCAAGCTCAATATCTGATTCAAAGCCGATATGTGTCAGTACTATTGTCAGATCTATATCGTCATTTTTATAAGCATTTGAAATAACCCCTATTTCTCTGCTTGCTTCCTCCAGGCTGACAAAACTTGAAATCAGTTTGTCCTGTCTCAGAGCATCAATGACTTTTTCAGTTACTACACCTGTAAATAAAATATCAAAACCTGCTTTATTTATAATCAGGTAAGGTAGCATCAGTCTTTTATTGTATTGGGTAATATATAGATTTGCATTCACAATAGGGAAATTGGCGACTTTTTCCAGAAAAAGCAAATGTGGAAGCCCGTAATCAAATTCATGGTTTCCCAGGGCAACAACATCCGGCGCAAGGTAATTCATTATTTCCATGGTTGATATTCCTTTATATTCAAAATCAATAAGACTGCCCTGGACCATATCCCCGGAAATAACGTAAATCACGTTCTCTTCTTCTTTTCTTACTTTATTTATATAGCCTGAAAGCAGAGACAGGCCTCCCACCATTTTGTTCTCCCCTGCTTTTATCTCTGCCAGAAAATCACCATGCATATCATTTGAATGAAGAATTGTGAATTTTTTTGTTTTCATTTTAAGCTCTTTCAAAATAATTTAAAATTTTATGATTTCTTTTGAAACAAATCATTTAATTTATTAAAATTGTAAAAATTATATAAAATTATAACAAATTCATAAAATAAATTATGGTTGATCTTGTAACCGGTGCTTCTGGGTTTTTAGGGAATGTTCTGGTAAGAGAGTTGCTCAGGAAGAATCATGAAGTCTGTATTTTTCTTAGAAAGACTTCTGATATAACACCAATAAAAGATCTTCCTGTTACAAAATATTATGGCGATGTCCTTGATAAGGAATCTCTCATCAATGCATTTGACAAAGTAGATGTTGTATATCATCTGGCTGGCAAAATATCCATAATGCCCGGTGATCGTTTATCTCTCACAAAAGTAAATTACGCAAGCATCATAAATATAATAGAAGCATGTTTTGAAAAAAAGATAAAAAAACTAGTATATACAAGTACCATCCATGCTTTAAAAGAACCTCCGTCAGGAATAATAATTGACGAGTCTGCCCCTTACTGTTCGAATAATCCCAGAGGCTGTTATGACAGCGCAAAAGCTAATGCAAGTATTGAAGTTCTTAAAGCCGTAAAAGAAGGTCTTGATGCTGTGATATTGAATCCTACCGGTGTTATCGGACCATATGATTTTCCTGTATCCCCTCTTACCCAGACATTCATCGATTATGCAAAAGGAAAATTAAAACTTATGGTCGAAGGTGCATTTGATTTCGTTGATGTAAGAGATGTTGCATTAGGTCATATATATGCTTCTGAAAAAGGACGCACAGGAGAAAGTTATATTCTTTCAGGACAGCGTGTTAGAATTTCCGAACTTATGAAAATACTTGAGGATATTACCAAAATAAAGGCTCCTGATCATTATCTCCCGATAAAAGTGGCAAAAGCCATAGGGACTATCATGCCCTTATATTACTGGCTGACAAGAAAAAAACCTTGTTTCACAAGATATTCTGTTGAAACTCTTGTAAGCAACTCTTTTATCTCTCATGATAAAGCGGCAAAAGAACTGGGTTATAATCCAAGGCCTATTAAGCAATGCATTAAAGATACAATCGATTGGCTGAAAGAAACCGGACTTGTCTGAGCATATAAATCAATATATCAGCATATAACTGCTTTTTATACCCTTTTATTTAATTGCTTTTAATGATATTTCCCAGTTTATTTAATTTATCTCTATTCCAGTGTGAATAAGACAGTTACTGTTATCATTACTTCTTTTTCAATCGTTCCCGTGTCATATGTACCATAATCAGAAACCTCTGTGGAATTAACCGGAAGAACCTGGACCACGCCCATGTTGGCAGTCTTAATCGTACCTATTTTTTTATCTGTTCCTTCCGCAATTTTCTGAGCTCTTGCTTTTGCATCTTTTACTGCATCAGCCAGGAGGTTAATCCTTAATTCAGGCAGGTTGGATATAAAATACTGCAAACTGTTTATAGAAAATATTACACCCTCATCTACAAGTTTCTGGATATTCTTTGAAAGGTCTGTAAGCTTTTGCACCTCATTTGATTGTATTTCAACATACTGCCTTAATATATATTCTTTTGCAGCATTAGGATCATACATAAAAGGTGCGTCCATATATACCGGAGAAATACTAATGGAATTTTCATCAAATCCTGCTTCTTTAAAAAATTGTTTGACTATATCTTCATCCGTCTTCATCTGGGAATACCCGGATTTCAAGTCATCTGAAGGTATGTTCCTGGAAAAAGAGGCACTGAATTTGGCAATATCTGATGTTACCTGCTGTTTTACAGAACCGGTAACCCACATTGTATTTTCCTGTGGCCTCGTTTTGTAAAAGAACATGGAAAAAATCAATATCCCTATTATGAAACATACACCGACAATTATTCCGAAGTATATTATTTTATTATTTCTCTCCATTTTTACCTCTTGCTGCTAAAAATTTTGTTTATAATCTATTATTTATAATTTCTTTTAAATCAATTTGTAATTAATTGTATTCTATCATCAGGGTTTTATTTTTGCCATAATCTCCAGATTAAAATATAGTTCTTTATAAAGAATATGGAAGTATTTTAAAAGTTTTTAAAAGAAATATAAGCTAATACCAAATAAATGTTCAACTAAAATTTTTATACCTATCAGGATAAGGATTGCACCGCCGATTATTTCTATCCTGCAACTGAAAAAACTTCCTGCTTTATTGCCCAGATAGAATCCGGCAAAAGAGAAAATAAAAGCAAATGCTCCTATGGCAAGAATTGAGAGAAGCAGAGAAACATCCATTATGCCAAAGCTTATTCCGACAGCAAGAGCATCGATACTTGTTGCAACTGACAATATAAGAAGAGTCTTATTGTTTATTATGTTTTTCTCTTTATTTTCTTTTTCTTTACCTTTGGCGCCTTCATATATCATTTTTATCCCTATAACAGCAAGCAGCACAAATGCAATCCAGTGATCAAAACTGGAAATTAAATTTTTAAATCCATATCCGGCCGCATAGCCTATCAGAGGCATGACCATCTGAAACAGGCTAAAAAAAACTGCAATTTTAAATGCATATTTTAATCTTATTTTTTTATCCCTGCAGCCAACACCACCTGCAATTGCAACAGCCAGACAGTCCATTGCAAGGCTTATTGCGATAAAAATAATCTGAATCATATAATTATTCCCATTAAAATCTGTAAATATTTTTTAAATAAAAATTAAGATAAGTAAGTTTATAATATATTGCAATTCAGGATTATTTTAAAATTATTTTTTTTAGTCTTTTATTTTTTTTATTAAATATTGTTATAATGTTAAAGTTACACGGTTAATTAATATTTGTGTTTAATAAAAAGCTTTTTTTAAATTATAGAATAAATGAGTGAAAACTTTATATTCAATATCCTCTTAATGGCTGTCTTTGCTACTTCATTTTTTATATTTATAGGTCTGTTTTTTATTTCTGCACCTTATGGAAAATTTTTCAGAAAAGGATGGGGGATAACATTAAAATCGAAGATAGGCTGGATTTTAATGGAGTTCCCTTCTTTTGCAACAATGGTCTTTCTTTTTCTTGGAGGTAATAAAAAAACAAGCCCTGTCGCTTTGATTTTTCTGGTTATATGGTCAGTACATTATTTCCACAGATCCGTGATTTATCCCTGCAGAATGAGCAGCAGAAATAAAAAATTTCCATTTTTAATATTGATCTTTGCGCTTATATTTAATTTTATAAACAGTTATTTAAATGGCAGATATTTATTTTATTTTTCCGAAGAATATCCTCTTTCCTGGATTTCTGGTGCCAGATTTATAACCGGCTTGATTATATTTATTATCGGTATGATAATAAATATACAATCAGATTATATACTTCTTGGACTTAGAAAACCTGGTGAACAAGAGTATAAAATACCAGATAAAGGACTTTTCAGGCTGATATCAAGCCCAAACTATCTGGGGGAAATGCTGGAATGGATAGGCTGGGCCGTACTTACCTGGTCTTTGCCAGGTCTGGCATTTGCAGTCTTTACAATATCAAATCTTTTACCCAGGGCTTATAAAAATCATAGATGGTACAAAAAACAATTTCCTGATTATCCGGAAAAAAGAAAAGCCATTATACCTTATATTTTCTAATATAATCTAAGCTTGTTTTAAGTTTAACAAATACAAGCTATACTTTTATTTACAGAAAATATTATAAAAAGGAGAACTGATGGAAGTAAAAATAATGTATGCACCTTCATATAGTATGGCAAATGTTAAACTTTCTCCAGGTGAGAATATACAAGTCGAATCAGGCTCGATGGTTAGTATGAGCTCTGGCATCAATATCGAAACCAGGGCTGCAGGTGGCTTTATGAAAGCTCTGGGAAGATCATTTTTCGGAGGAGAATCTTTCTTTATGAATACTTTCACTGCTCCTTCTGAAGGCGGCGAAATAAATCTTGCACCTGCATTACCGGGTGATATGTTTGTTATGGATATTGCTGATGAAACGATGCTGATACAATCAGGTTCTTATTGCGCTTCTTCATCCGGTATAAATATTGATACCAAATGGGGCGGTGCAAAATCTTTCTTTGCATCTGAAGGCCTGATACTGCTAAAAGCTACAGGTCAGGGAAAAGTTATATTATCGAGTTATGGAGCCATTCATGAAATTGTGCTTGGTGTAAATGAAAAATATATTGTAGATACCGGCCATTTTGTAGCTTTTGAAGAAAAACTTGGTTTTCAGGTTAAAAAAATCGGCGGTTTGAAATCGACATTACTTAGCGGTGAGGGGCTGGTAGTAGAACTTACCGGTCCGGGAAAAGCTTTGTTACAGTCAAGATCTGTAGATGCCTTTCTTGGCTGGCTGATACCAAAATTACCAAAAAATAATAGTTAATTATGGCAAACAGCTTAAAACTAATAAAAACTTTTAATTCCAGAATGGAAGCAGAATTAATAAAAAGCCTGCTGGAAGCAAATGGAATAAAGAGCATAATAATGTCTGATGACGCAGGAGAAATGTATCCTTCTGCGCAATTATACTGGGGGGTCAGGCTTTTTGTTAAAGAGCAGGATTTTGAAACGGCTTTTAATCTTATCAATTCCCAAATCACAGAAACTTAAATACCAGCTGTCCGCATGCCGCTTTAATATCTGAACCAAATTCATATCTCTGGGTAACACTGATTTTTTGCCTTAACAGAGCATCTTTAAACGTATTAATAGTCCTGGCAGATGGTTTTTTATAAATACCTTCTCCGTTAAAAGGGATGATATTCACAAAACTTTCTATATCCTTTATTTTTTCAGAAAGCTCCAGGGCATCTTCTTCTTTATCGTTTATACCTCTTAAAAGGACGTATTCAAACATTATCCTTCTGCCTGTTATTTTAAAATAATATCTTGCAGAATCAAATATTTCTTCTAAGGGATATTTTGAAGCCCCCGGCATGATTGCTCTTCTTGTTTTATCATTGGATGCATTAATGGAAATTGCAAGATTTAATTGCAATCCTTCATCAGCAAGCTTTTTTATCTTTGATGGTATTCCGGATGTTGACACCGATATTTTTCTCTGACCGATATTAAAAAAGTTTTTATTATTTAAAATCCTTATTGCTTCCATCACATTTTCATAATTTATTAAAGGTTCACCCATCCCCATAAATACCACATTCGTAATTCTTTTATTTTCTTTATTTAAAATCCTTAAAAAAAACAGTAGCTGTGCCAGTATCTCGTACGAGTAAAGATTTCTTACAAAACCAGTAGATGCAGTAGTGCAGAACATACAATCCATTACACATCCTGCCTGGGAAGAAACACATACTGTGTTTCTTCCATCTTTGTGTTTTAACAATACCGATTCAACAAATATTCTGTCATCAAACTCAATAACAGCTTTCAGACTGTCTGACCTCCCGGAATTAATTATTTTTCCTTTTATCTCAAGACTAAAATTTTCTTTAAGTTTTTTTCTTAATTCCAGAGGAAGAGTTGTTGCCTTATCCCAGTCCTCAACAAGATTGGAATATATTTCACTTAATACTTGCCTGTGCCTGTAGGCTGGTTCATCTATTAAGAGTTTAATTATATTGTTATTAAACATATTGAAACCTTTTATAAATATTAATTTATTATATTTTTATTATATTAATTTAATATTTAGAGGCTATCCAAATAAAAAATTATTTTTTAAAAAAACCTTGTATTATCATGCTCATTTCTTTATTATAATGAAATATGAATTTAAGCATAAGTTAATTTTTTCAATTTATTTTTTGTAAGTAAATACAAATTGTTGTCATTCGAATCTGCTATCATTGTTAATTTATAATTATAATTAAAACGGAGGTGCAATTGTGGATGCTTATTGCGTGAAGTGTAAAGCAAAAACCGAGATCAAGGATGCTAAAGAAGTTACAATGAAAAATGGAAGACCAGCAATAACTGGTACTTGTTCAAAATGCGGAACAAAAGTTTTTAAGATTAAATCGAAACAATAAAAACAAATTTTTATCATTCATCTGATTTGAATGATAAGATAAAAAATAAATTGAGTTTTGGTATTTTTTAATTAGTGCTATTTTATAATATAATAGCACTAATTTTTTTATTTCTTATAATCCTGATCCAGAATAATTATTTTTATTTAAGTATTTTTATATTATTTTAAAAAAATAGTTTCTTTAGTAAAATCGGTTAAAACAAGAGGGAATATGTTAGAGACTGTATATTTAAAAGAAATTATAATTTTTATTTTTAGTTTTTTTCTTGGCTCAATACCTTTTTGCTATATAATCGCGAAACTTGTCAGAAAAAAGGACCTTAAGAAAATAGGAGATAAAAACCCTGGTGGGTGGAATCTTGTTTTCAATGTTTCGAAATGGTGGGGTGTTCCCGGAATAATACTGGATATTTCAAAAGGTGCCGCCCCTTACCTGCTGGCTATGTATTATACAGATTCTCTGCTCATATCAGCAATTGCCGGCTGTCTTGCAGTAGCAGGACATAACTACTCACCTTTTTTAAAATTCAATGGTGGAAAAGGAATAGCAACCTCTTTGGGCTTTTTTCTTGCTTTAAATCCTTTTTCAATAATTGCTTATGGTTTTGGCATAGTGTCTGTATTGTTCCTATTAAAAAGCATGATATGGGGTGTAATTGCAGCTATCATTTGCGTTAGCTTGTTCTTACTGATTTTAACAGGAAAGCTATTTTATATATTCATGGGCTTATTCCTGATTATTATCATTCTTCCGAAATATATAAATTACTCAAAAAGCTTAAAAGAAAATTTTAGGATAGATAGAAAAACCAAAGTGAAGGACCTCTTTACACCGAAAATCAGATAAATTTATTTTTAGTTATTTTTAATTTTAAACTCTTCAATATCTTCTTCAAAGACATCCAGCTCATTAGAACCGCTCTGAGCCTGATATGTACGACCTTTCCATGAAATGCCGCTTCCAAGTCTGCTTTGGATAAATGAGTTCATGGATACCAATACAATAAATATCATTGATAAAGGATGAATAAAAACATTTAAGGGATTTTCCTTAAACCTTAGTGAAATACATATTCTTATGATGCTTATAATAGATACCTGCAAGATTATAAAAGTCATTATGCCTGGGGACCATTTATAAATAAAAATTCCGAGCGGCAGAAAAACAAAAGGCATGAACAGGAATATGGTTACAAGAGTAAGCACCAGGAACATAGTAATGAAATTATAATCAAAAGCTGAGAACATAAACCTGGAATAACCTTTCCAGACTTCATGAAAATTCTTATACATCCTGCATGTAAGAGATGTGCTTCCGTCAAAAATCATATAATTAAAACCTGATTCTTTGGTTTTTTTAGAGATATGAACATCCTCGAGTATTTTTCCTTTGACAGCTGAGTGGCCTCCCATTCCAAAATAAGCCTCTCTCTTAAAAATAAAATATTGTCCCACACCCGTACAAAAAAGGGGATTTTTTGATTTTCTGATTAAGGCAAGAGGCATAAAAAGAAGTATTGCAAAATTTATAAAAGGTATTGCCATTCTTTCTGAAAGAGAGACCATTATTTGTCTTGGAAAAGGACACGCAGCATCCAGTTTGTTTGCAATCAGGCATGAAATGGCTGATTTAACAGAAGAAGCAAAATGATAAGTATCAGCATCTGTAAATATAAGATAATCACCTCTTGCATACCCTGAGAGCTGAAAACAGGCAAAATTTTTACCAAGCCATCCCTGAGGAAGGGGTTTGCCAGAAACCAGTTTTATTCTTGGATCTTTTTCTGCAAGTTTTTTGACAATCTCTGCTGTTTTATCAATAGAATTATCATCCAGAACTATTATTTCGGTATTTCTGTAGTCCTGGTTTAAGATTGATTTTAAACATCTTTCAATATTTTTTTCTTCATTTCTTGCAGGAATTAATATGGATACCAGAGGTTTGTTATCCGCCAAGCTGCCAATATCATTATAATTTCTTATATTTTTGAATAAATAAAGATTAAATAAGAAATTAACCAGTAAAACAGCAAGAACAGCAAGTATTATGAATTGATAAAAGTAAAATAAGTCCATTTTATTTAAAAAAAATAATTATATTTTTATTATATTAAATTACGGACAAATTATCCATATCTGTTATTTATGAATCAGATATAATGCCTTGGAAAAAATACTGGCAGAATTTTTTAACAGTTCTATTTCTTCATCATGCCATAACTTTTCTTCAATGTCTGTATTAATAAACAAAAAAGCTGTCTGATTTTCATTATTTTTATATAAGTTAACAGCTATAAATGATTTGACGTTTAGATATTTAAATAGTTTCATTACTTCATGCTGAGTATCATTAAATTCATCAGCTGACTTCAAATGAGATACTCCTTCTTCCGGTAATATATCTAATATAGATTTTATATTTTCAAAAGGATACGTGCTGAATTTGTCATTTAACGGTTCTATGCCAAAAGCATTCCATTCATAAATGGCAGAAGCAGTTTCCATGCTTTCATCTATTAGCCCGATGAATGCTCTGTCAGCTCCGGTAAAACTACCTATTTTTTCAAGAGATGAGTTTATGAAAGAAATTATTTTTGATTTTTCATAATCTATTTTTAAAAAATCATTAGCTATTCCGGTATAGATCTTCTCTGATGAATAGCGATAATTTATCATCCTTAGAATTTTTTGGACATTACCGCTCAGATTATCAATTTCATCATCAGTTTTACTGATATTTCTCTTGTCAAACAAGCTGAGGTCGTATTTGTTACCGGATATGAACATGTTTATATTCTCATTTAATTTTGCAATTTTGGAGACTACAAATTTTTCAAAGACCAGAATAAAAACTGATATTAAAATAATAATTACCGCAAAAGATGTGTATATAATAAAAATCGTTGTTTTGCGGCTGATATCGGATATATTGGATTTCTGATATAAAGTCAGCAATATTGATGGTTTCCCGGAGATATCCCTTACCAGGTGATAGGAATGAAGACCTTTTAATTCTGTTTCCTGCCTGATTGCAAGATCATCTAAAAGAACTTCGGCTCTTATTTCATTAAAATCTGTTGCTTTGTTTTCATCAGCAAAAAGAGAAAAACTTAAATAATCTGGATCATATTTTACTTTAAAAATATTTGAATTTTTTATATTTCTGCCCGCTATAAAATAGCCATTGGGGTTAATAGAATCCTTGTTCTTCTTTACAGTATTGAAAGAAATGATATAAGCTTCATCCTTGATATTTATAATCCCGCTGACTTCCTCAATATTTCTGGAAGCCTCTTTTATTGTATTATTATTAAAGATATTTCTGATTATTGATTTTAGACCTAATTTCAGAAGATAATCATAAGAATCTGCATAAATAATATTTCCATCCAGATCTGCTATTGCAACAAAATCAAAACCAAAATTTTCATAATCAGATTTTTTAAGATTATCATTAATATATTTTGCATTAGGATTATTTATAAAATCAAAAGTTTTTATCCAGTCCGAAAAACTGCTGCAAATAAAAGCAAAATCCTTTATTTCAATATTTAATGAAGTATTTATACGCTCTATGCTGTCTTCTGCAAATCTGCCTTCAATATCTCTGGAATAGTTTAAAAAAACATGATAATAGCTGACAGCAAAAAATACGGAAATAACAATTATAAAAGAGATTATTATTATAAAACTCTTAAATCTTAAAGACATCGGTAAATTACTTTAAGTTTTTTAATTTTATTTCGTTTCTTTTGATAAAATCTTCAAGATTAATTATGTATCTGTAATGAGTACCCTCTCCGATTTTATCCGTATCATCATAAGCTTCAATATTAAATTTAAGCTTTTTATTATCTATTTCCAATAACTCTGCTTTTGCAGTGATATTCATACCTATTGGTGTAGCGGAAAGATGCTTTACATCTATTTTTGTGCCAACTGTTGCAAAACCTTCCGGAAGTAACTTATCAACAGCTGTTATAGATGCTTTCTCCATAAGACCGATCATTGCAGGAGTTGCAAAAACGTTTATAGTTCCACTCCCATACTTCAATGCAGTATTTTCTTCACTGACTTTGACCTTTGCTTCTCCGGTAAGACCTGTTTTTAAATTAAAATTTTCCATTAATACGTCTCCGATCAAATATATAAAATTTAATAAACAAAGCAATTATAAAATATAACAGAAAGTTATAATACTAGAAAGTATCAAATCTTAATATTAAAAAGAATATGGTAGTATCTGAATAATATT
>DBPS01000034.1 GCA_002304935.1 Candidatus Humimicrobium oleiphilum
CCAAAAAATGCCGCAACGATTTCCAATGGGAAAGTCGGAATATTCCACGGAATGAAGTCATATTTCTGTCAGGATGAATACGGTCAGATTGCACCGGTTTATTCGATTTCAGCAGGGCTTGATTATCCTGGAATAGGACCTGAGCATGCATATCTTTCTGACATCGGCAGGGCTGAATATGTTCCTGTTACTGACGAAGAGTCAGTAAGAGCGTTTGAATATCTTTCAAGAACAGAGGGAATAATTCCTGCCGTTGAAAGCTCACATGCTGTTGCTTGCACCATGAAACTAGCTCCCGAAATGTCTGATAAAAAAATAATAGTAATAAACCTATCCGGAAGAGGAGACAAGGATGTCGCAGCAATTGCAAGATACAGGGGGGTTAAAATATATGAATAGAATTACTGAGGCATTTAATAAAGGCAAAGCACTTATTGCATTTATTACCGGAGGAGATCCGGATATAGAAACTACTGAAAAACTTATCCCGGCAATGGAAAAAGCAGGAGCTGATCTTATAGAAATAGGCATCCCTTTTTCAGACCCCGTTGCAGAAGGGATAGTTATACAGGGGGCAGATGAACGTGCCCTAAAAAACGGATGCACCACAGACAAGCTGTTTGACATGGTCAGCAGAGTAAGGCAAAAGACTGATATCCCGCTTCTCTTTATGACCTATTTAAATCCTGTTTTTAATTATGGCAAAGAAAAATTTTCACAAAGATGTGCAGAGCACGGCATAGACGGAATAATTGTTCCTGACATGCCCTTTGAGGAAAAAGATGAGCTTCTTGAAACACTTGAAGCCAGTAATATTGATTTGATTTCCATGGTTGCTCCAACATCTGAAGAAAGAATCGAAATGATTGCAAGAGAGGCTGGAGGATTCATTTACTGCGTATCATCGCTTGGCGTTACAGGAGTAAGGAAAAACATAACTACTGATATTAAACAGATGGTAATGAAAATCCGCAATGTTACCAATACACCCTGCGCCATCGGATTTGGAATTTCAACGCCGGAACAGGCAGGTGCCATGGCTGCTGTTTCAGACGGAGCTATTGTAGGAAGCGCAATCGTAAAGCTAATTGCACAATACGGCAGAAACAGTATAGGTCCGGTCTCTGAATTTGTATCTGCCCTTAAAAAAGGCATTGAAAATAAAAATGAAAATGATAAAAGAAATCAATAAAAGTAAAACTTCAGATATAAAAAATATAAACAATGAAGGAAATTGGTAAAAATAAAATCCAGGGTTTTAAAAAGGCTCTGAAAATTAAAAAATAAAAAAAGGAAGGAAATATTATGTATAAAACGATTATGAATAAAGCCACAACGCATCAGGAGCTGACGGAACAGGAAATTTTTAATCTTATACGATCGATAAACAATAATGAAGTAAGCGATGTGCAGATAGCAGGTTTTCAGGTTGCACTATTAATGAAAGGAGCCTCTCTTGAAGAAATAGCTTATATAGCAAAAGCTATGCGTGAAAACTGCATTCCTCTGCGGCCTAAAGTAAAAGAAGATCTCATGGATACCTGCGGGACAGGCGGGGGGCTTAGTACTTTTAACATCTCTACTGCTACAGCTATTGTTGCAGCAGCGGCAGGGATACCTGTAGCAAAACACGGAAGCCGCTCGATCTCCAGTCTTTCGGGAAGTGCAGATGTACTGGAAGCGCTTGGTGTCAATATTAACCTTACTCCTTCCCAGGCTGAAAAAATGATTGAAGATATCGGAATAGTATTTATTTATGCCCCCCTGTTTCATCCGGTAATGTGCAAAGTTCTGCCTGCAGAAACAGATTTGGGAATCAAAACTATCTTTTATACTATTATAGGCCCCCTTATAAATCCTGCATTCGCGCCAAGACATCTTCTTGGAGTGTACAAGCCTGAATTACTTGAAAGTGTTTCCTTTGTGGCAAAAGAACTCGGGTATACAAATGCAATGTTTGTTTACGGTCTTGAAGGCCTGGATGAAATATCTATTCTTGGCAGGACAAGAATAAATGAGCTTAAAGATGGAAAAATAACTACTTATGAGATAGCACCGGAAGATTTTGGAATTAAATCCTGTCAGCTCGAGGAAATAAAAACAGGAACCCCACAGGAAAATGCAAAGACTATTACCGAAGTCTTTTCCGGCAAACTTACAGGTCCCAGACGAGATGCGATAGTTCTGAATTCTGCAGGAGCACTTAAAGTAGGGGAAAAAGTACAAAATTTTGAGGAAGGTATTTTAATGGCACAAAACCTTATAGACAATGGAGCTGCATATGAAAAATTAAGCCAGCTTAAGGAAATGTCAAATTCTTTTCTTGAGTAGGCCGATGAATACAAAATTTTCAGATGCAATATTAAAAAGAAAAAAACAGGGATTTATTCCTGTCATCCCTGACATAAAATATATTTCGCCAAAAGAAGGTGAATTGTTAAAGGGAAGAGATGCTGCGGAAATGGCAAAAAAACTTATTGAAGCCGGTGCTCCCGCGTTATCAGTAGTCACTGAAAATAAATATTTTGGCGGCTCAATAGCGCTCTTGGGAAAAATATCAGAAGCTGCAGGTAATATATCAGTGCTTCAAAAAGATTTTATTATTTCAGCTGACCAATTAAAGAGTGCAAAAGATAATGGAGCAGACGCAGTTCTTCTTATATGTGCCATTCAGCCTTTTTCGATTATAAAGGAATTATATAAAAAAGCTCTTGCCCTTGGGCTGGAGCCCCTTGTTGAAGTCCATACAGAAGAGGAACTCATTTCAGCTATAGGAATTGGAGCAGAACTTATCGGAATAAATAACAGGGATATAGTCGGACTTGAAAAAGATGATGGGACAATTGACCAGACCAGAAAACTTGCTGGCTGCATTCCTGATAATGTAACAGTGATAAGCGAAAGCTCTATCAAAACACCGGGGGAAGCAAAAGAGGCGATAATTGCAGGTGCTGATGCAGTGCTTGTCGGAACTGCTATTTGGCAGGCAGAGGATATGATTGGTTTCTATAAATCTTTAAGCATGAAGATTTGAAAATACATGAAGAAAATCAGATAAATAATATGAAAAATATCAAAATAAAGATTTGTGGTCTTAAAAACATAGAAGATGTTCAGTTATGTATGGATATGGGCATTGATATCATAGGACTGGTTGTGAACTATCCTGTTTCTGTACCATGGAATTTAAGCAGGGAAGAGGCTTTGCCATTACTGGAAATTATTAAACCTCCACATAAAAGCTGTATAGTTACCGGAGGCGAGCCGGAAAAAATAATAGAACTGGCAGAAAATCTTAGTCCATCATTTATCCAGCTGCATTTCAGGGAAACACTGCGGGATACATGTATTATTGCTGATTATTTAAAAAGAAAAGGTATTGATGTGATAAAAACCGTTCCGCCTGATTCTGAAGAACAGCTATTTCAGTTTGGCACCACAGATTTGAAGACCATAGTAGATAATATCTGCAATACAAATATCTGTGCCCTGCTTGCAGATTCCAGGACTCCTTCAAATGCCTGTCAAAATGGCGCAGAGCTGAATCTGGATTTCTGCCTACAGATAATGAAATACTCTTCAAAGCCTGTCATAACCGCAGGAGGCATTAACAGGGGAAATATTGCAGATTTTTTAAAAAAAACAGGTTCAAAGTTCATAGATATTATGACAGGCGTGGAAAAAAGTCCTGGGAAAAAGGATGCCAGAATGCTGTCGTCGCTTTTATCAGAAATAAATAAGCTGTGATAATCAATATGCAAAATTCCTGCATGTTTAATATTTTTTCCCCATAAAACCCTTTGATTTTAATTCATAATCGGTATTTAATAATATTTTAAAATCCATGATTGGTTAAATCCTGGATTATTTAAACCAGGAATTAATTTAAATTCAGGATTATCTAAATCAGGGATTAATTAATATCCGGGATTATCAAAATTAAATATATTATAGCTATTATTATGATGATTTATCAGGATTATTAAGAAAACATCAGGAACAACATAAGAGAATGAATATACTTTTAGTTCGTCCGGTTACAAATAAAATGCCAATAATAATACCCAATCTTGGACTTGGATATCTTTCAAGCCAGTTAAAGAAACATGGACATTCCGTTACCATACTTGATTGCGCAAAGCTTAATTATGATTACAAAGATTTTAAAAATTTCCTGGACTCTGGAAATTTTGATATTGCAGGTTTCCAGCTGTTTACCTGTGATTTTTCATCAGTACGCAAAATGGCAGAGATTGTAAAAGAAGTAGATTCAGATATTATCACCATTGCTGGCGGCCCTCATATATCCGGACTCCCCGAACACACAATGAAGGAAATAAGAAACCTGGATTATGGTTTTTATGGAGAAGCCGAAATAGGAATTGTTAAATTCTGTGATTATATTTCCAGAACGGCCGAAAACTCCTGGGAAGAGGAGACGGGTGCAAAGATAAAATCAGAAGCAGAGGCATATAATAAAAAAGGAAAAGAGATCAGAAAAGAAATAGAGACTATAGCGCAGACAGATACCGGAAAGAGAACAGAAAATGGAATTGGAGAAAATATAATAAGAGAGGCAGCAGGATTATCTGATATTCCAGGCCTTATATACAGAAAGGGAGATGAGGTTCTGGTCAATGACAGAAATGCAGTCGAAGACCTTGACAGTCTTGATTTTCCGGACTGGGAATCAATAGATCCGAATACATATCCGCATGCACCTCACGGAACATTTACAAAGTCGCTCCCGGCAGCTCCGATAATTACTTCAAGAGGATGCCCTTATTCGTGCACATACTGTGGCGTAAAAAGTACTACAGGAAGACGTCTCAGAATGCGCAGCCCTGAAAATATTGTCAGTGAAATCGAACTACTGACTAAAAAATATGGGGTAAGGGAAATACATATTGAAGATGATAATTTTACATTCAACAGAGAAAGGGTAGTTGAATTCTGCAATCTTCTTCTGGATAAAAATATAAAGATTAACTGGGCATGTCCTAATGGTGTAAGGCTTGATACTTTGGACGAAGAGCTTTTAAAATTAATGGAAAAATCAGGATGCTATTCTTTCGCCGTGGGTATTGAATCTGGTTCATCTGGGATTTTAAAAGATATGCGCAGACAGGTAACTCTAGAAAAAATGAGAGAAAAAATAATGCTGATAGCAAATACCACAAAAATCAAGATGACTGGTTTTCTGATGGCGGGTTATCCTACAGAGACAATTGAAGACATTAAGGAAACCATTAAATTTGTAAACTCTCTTCCCTTAAACAGGGCACAGTACAGCAATTTTCTGCCTCTTCCGGGGACGAAAATATTTGATGATCTGCTGGAAAAAGGCGAGATAGACCTGAACTCTCTTTCCTGGGACAACTTCCAGGATAATGCAATAACATATTCTCCTCCGGGAATTTCGCCGGAACAGCTGCATAAAATTTTAAAAAGTGCATTTTACAGATTTTATTTTCGTCCAAGAATAATTATCAGTCTTCTAAGGGAGATACATTCTTTTAATCAGTTTAAATTTGTACTGGCAAGATTTATAGATATTTTTAAATAGTATTATAGTATTATCAGTCGGAGTTGGCACAGGTAAAAGATTTTTATAATTAAAAAAGCACCCGACAGTTTCAACCTGAAAGGTGCTTTTTACCTATATGAATGATTTATAGATTTTTTTAATTAGTTACTATTTTTTTTAATTATTAATTATTAATTATTTATACAGGATTTTTTTCATGACCTGATTTACTCCAGCTCAAAATCCTTTTCTTCAAGATTTGGATAAATATCCTTTAGAGGAGAAAGATCCTCGATAGGACAGTTTTCCAGTTTAAGGACTTTTAATTTTGTCAGATTAGCTATTGGTGAAACATCACTTACTTTTGTTTCAACAAATGTAAGTCTCTGCAAATCTTTCATTTCTGAAAGGACGCTTAAATCTTCAAAGGGAGAGTAGTCTATATGAAGGCCGAAAAGGTTATTAAAATTTTTAAGAACACTGTAATCTTTTGCCTGGCAATTGAATATTGCCAGAAAGTTGAGTTCCTTCAAATCAGCAAGAGGGCTTATATCCCCAATATTATTACCGCCAAGACTCAGGCCTTTCATTTTAATCATTCCGGCAAGCGGACTTATATCAGTTATTGCATGAAACTGCAGTTCCAGCTCTTCAAGATTTGTAAAATATTTTAATGCGCTTATATCTTTAATCATCATTTCTTCAGGTGACTGCCATTCTATATCACCATCAATTTTTTTTACTGTTTCTGCTTCACCAACTGTTATGTCGCCTTCCGGCTTGTCCATAGCCGCTCTAATTTTCTCTTCCAGAACAGGATCATTAAAAACAATAACCTCGGATTTGGGATCTGATGTTTCCGTTTTTCCAATCGATTCTGCTGTAGTCTGTTCTGAAATGGAAGTCAGAGTCTCAACATCCTGTGAAGCTGATGAAGTGCATGACACAGCTCCGAGAATGGTTCCAAGCATAATGATTAAAGAAATAATTGCGCAGTAAATCTTTTTCATCTGGTTATTTTCTCCTTGCATTTTTTAATTTCTTTTGTTTGATAAATGTTGTAATATAAAAATCTGAAAAAAGACACTCTGGATGGAAAATTATACTCTTTAAAAAACAATTTTTAAATACGAAACTAATATATTTTACATAACAGGCGATATTTATTTTTAATAATAGAAAAGTATCGCAAACCAGAATCATATTTAATACGTAAACACTTAAGGCTTAAATTAACTTATGCGAAGAAAAGACAGAGAAGTAAAAGAAATAAAAGATATTCTGAAAATAATAGATAAATGCAGAGTATGCAGAATTGCAATGGCAGATAAAGATAAAGCCTATATAGTGCCGCTTAATTTTGGATATTTTTATAAAGATAAAACATTGACGCTGTTTTTTCACAGCGCCCCGGCAGGAAGAAAAATAGAACTTTTAGAAGAAAATCCTGAAATATGTTTTGAAATGGATTTTGAAAAAGGGCTGGTAAAAAGAGACAGTGCATGCAGATATAGCTATCTGTATCAGAGTGTAATAGGGGAAGGAAAAATCAGTTTTATTGAAGATAGAAAAGAAAAATTATATGCATTTAAAAGAATATTGAAGCACCAGACTGGAGCAAATGAAGATTTTATTTTTGATGAAAATATTGTTGATAAGACACTTGTATATAAATTGATAGTGACGCATATTAGTGCAAAAGCAAATTACTGAATAAAATAAATAATAAATCATAAATACTAAAAAAAATCTTTATATAAATCTTATTTATTAGAAAAACGTCAATAAATCTGAGATCATCTTTAAAATAAATCAAAGAGGTCAATATGCGTAATGAAAAAAATAAGTTATTTATTCCTACCATTACAGCATTCTGGGTTACTTTTGCCCTATTCCTGACGATTGCTGCCGGCATGTATTTTAATTATATTCCTTATATCGGGTTTATCTCCGGCTTGCTTTCCATTATTGTCCTGGCTGTTTTTGGAATAGTGCTTATTGTCCTGGCTAAAATGGCTGAAATTACAAAAATTTCAAAAGCATTTTTTATACTAACAGGCGCTTCTGCATTAGGTATGGGTCTGGGTGTATTGCTTCATAACCTGGTATATGCAGTTTTGATAAAGATACTGGGCGAGAGCGCATGGGCAGGAACAGGCGATGAACCAGTATTTTTTATTCTGGCTACAATAATATGTCCGTTAGTGCTGATAGTCGGGGTGATAGGAATAATTGTCCTGCTGATAAAGAGAAAAGTCAGAACAGGGAGAAATCTTTCGGATTAAACATCCTTTATGATTTCTTTTAATATGCGCTTGTATAATTTTCCGGTATCTCTGTCTTTTTTTCTTTTATCCCGATAGGACATTTCATTATATTCAATTTCCTTGCGGAGTTTTAAATAATTCTGAAAATGCTTTTTATCTAATGTGCCATTTTCTACAGCTTCCAGAACTGCACATCCAGGTTCAGAAGTATGGGTGCAGTCCCTGAATTTACAGTTGCCTGCAAAAATAGAGATATCTTTAAATGTATCATCTAATCCGGTTTGTGCATCTATGCTTGCCAATTCTCTCATTCCGGGAGTGTCAATCAACAGTCCGCCATTCTCAAGAATTATCATTTGTCTTCTGGTTGTGACATGTTTTCCTTTTCCATCTTTTTCTCTTACATGCCCCGTAGAATACAAATCCCTGCCAATCAGATTGTTTATAAGAGTGGTTTTGCCGACTCCTGATGAACCGATCAGACAATATGTTTTTGCAGACTTGATGGCAGATCTTATTGCATCCAGTCCCAGTTTGGTCTTATTGCTAAATGGAATTACCAGGTAATCATGCTTAAGATTTTTTATGTTGAGGACTTTTTTTTCAATATTTTCCTCGGAGACTAAATCAACCTTGCTAAGCAGAATGACTGGCTCTATATTGCTCTCATTTACCATAGTCAGATATCTTTCAAGTCTGGCTATGTTGAAATCGCTGCCGGAAGTCTGCATAATAAAAGCGGTATCTATATTTGCGGCAATTAGCTGATTTTCTATACTGCCACCAGCCATTTTTCTTTTCAGCAATGACATTCTTGGCAGTATCTCATGAACTATGGCAAAAGTTCCTTCATCAAAATACTGAACCTTTACCCAGTCTCCGACTGTAGGATAATCCAGGCTGGAATCAGCTTCAAATAGTAATTTTCCTGTGAGTTCAGCTGACACTTCACTTTCTTCATTTCTAAGAAGGATTCTGTTCTTGTCAACAGCAATTACTCTTGCAGGCGAATATTCATCATCGTTATTTGGATTATATTTTTTTTGAAACCAGCTATTAAAGCCAAGATCTTCCAATTTCATTTTTCAGCAAGATAAAATATGTAATCACATAGAACATTATACTCTCCCAGTTTTTCTTATAGAAAGCCTAAAAAGTATTATCGCTGCTATCAGTATTACAAGAGCTTCGGTAAAAATAATTGCATGAAGAAAATGGCTGCCCATTTTTGTCAGAACATACATTTCTGTAAATAGCCAGATAAGAAGGCCAAATCCTGAAATTGCTGCTGTCTCAGGAGCATATTTTTTCTTCATTAAAAGCATAATACCTGCGAGCATTGTTACTCCGGCGATTATTATCAGAAGGATAAGGCCTGGAATCATGTAAGACTTAAAAGCTGTTCCTTCAAGCCAGGATAGGGGCATTCCCATACCGTTTGTTGCAATCATCACAATTCCGGAAATAATAGAAACAACACTTGTAAGCAAAAGAAGAATTGCAAGTAAAATGGAAATGACTTTGTATGCTTTCATTTTTGTGTAGTTCCTTTTTTTGAAATTATTTTATTAAGATAATAATATTTTATAAGAATATTATTATATACAAAATATTTGCCGGCTCAAATATTTTAATTGCAAAAATAAAAAACTATTACCAGGGCGATAAAACTATAATCTGATATAGAGGCGGTAAAAAATAATCCTGGGCAAAACGACAAAATTAAAGTCTGAATCTAAATACCTGCATAACGTTATCAGATAAGATACTAAAAATTTATCCTTATACATATTATGTGTTTCTGAGAGAGAACATTAAATCTCAGTTTGGATAACGTACTCATCAGAGGTATTCAGGGGCCAAATTATACGTCCCCTGAAGGGAAAAGTTTAAAACAAAGATTTATTACTATATAATAAATAATCAGCTTTAAAAAATTACGGAGGTGATTTATGAATAGAAAAAGAATCCTGCTATGGGAGATGATGGGTATACTTTTTATATTTTCAGCCGGGGCTCTTCTTCATTTTACTTTTGAGCTTAGCGGTGAATGGAGGCCGATGGCAATTATAAGCGGAGTCAATGAGAGTGTATGGGAGCATTTTAAAATAGGATTCTGGCCGGCTTTTGTATGGGGAATAATTGAGTTCTTTGCATTTGGCAGGAAAACAAAAAATTTCTTTTTTGCGAAAGGAATCTCATTTCTGGTTTTACCAGCTGTTATCGCTGCACTTTTTTATAGCTACACTATTATTTTTAAAATTGAAAGTCTTGCTATAGACATAGTAATTTTCTTTATTGCAATAGCTGTTGCGCAGATAGTCAGCTACAGGCTAATGCTGATGAAAGAAAAAAAACCGGTGCTTAATATAATCGGGATTTTACTGATTATAATAAATCTGGTTCTTTTCAGTCTGTTGAGTTATTTTCCCCCGCATTGGGATATCTTTAAGGACCCTGTTAGTGGTGGCTATGGAATAGTAGAGCATCTTAATCATTTATGATTATTTTTTTTATTCTGCATGCAAGTGGGAGAATTACAGTAATCGGTGATGCTGAACCTGGACAGCAATTGGTCAATATATTTCTGGATTATTAAAATTCAGGGAAAGCAGGGCAGTATAGTTTCAGTAAATTAACCAGATTATACGTCCCTGTGGGTTTATTTATAACAATTTTTATATTTTTTTCAATACGCTAATGATCAGTCTGGATGAGAATAAGCCTAATTGAAAATTATCAGTCATGTTTGCTATTATTATAAAAATTTTATTATAATAATTTTATAGTATTTTTAAACATTTTTAATAAAAATAGCAAAGAGGAAAATAATGGAATGGTGGCTTGTTTTCTTTTGGAGCGGACCCATTGGCGTTGGGTTTTTCTTATTATGTCTGGGCTTGTTTATCTGGCTTGTCGGAAAAAACAAGAAAGATAAGGGATAGTAAAAAAAGATAGCAATAAAGAGATAGATTATAAAATAATTTTTTCCGGTTTCAAGAAATTTTTCTTGTTCCGAAATTGTAAAGAAAATTAAGAGCAGGATTATCGTAATGATCCTGCTCTTATGATTGGGGACGTATAATATGGCCCCCTTTAATCGTAAGGAGATATATATTTGGCTCATTATTTAATATACTGTTTAACAGAAAATAAATTATTTAGTTTCAAACTGATACAAATTCATTATAAAAATATAACCTAAAAACAGACAGATATTTATACATTAGGGAGGAATAATGAAAGTAAAGAGCATAATCTTAAAAGGTCTTTATCAGTCACTCGGACTGGCAGCATACTACATTATTGTTTTACTTATTATGAATAATATTTCCAGATTGTTCGTTTCTTCGGGGAATATGGAAATCATTCAGGGTTTTATGTTTTTAACCATTTTTATCGTCAGTGCATTAATCACAGGGTCAATAGCTCTCGTGCATCCCATATTTTTAGCTTTCAGAGGCAGGATAAAAGAGGGAGTTTTTATTGTTCTTTCTACTGTAGCCTGGTCGATTATATTCTTTATAATTGCTTTGTCGATATTTATTATTATATCAAATTCTTAATGACCGGATTGATTTATAACTATTTATCTGGTTTTTATAAAAATTATTTAAATTTAAAACTTTTGTCTCGGAGGTATTGGTATCCGTTAATGTTCTTTAAGAAGTTTTCCGGTATTTAAGATTTTTGATTCTTTCAACAAGAGAATCAATATAACACATAACACCATTAAGCCTGCAAGCGCTAAAAGGGATATCCTGAATGAGCCGTCCTTCCCTTTAAGTATTTCCATCCCATATATGAATATGACAGAAGCCTGGCCGGCAAGATTAAGAAGCCCGTTTGATGTCCCTTCCGGAGCCGGAAAAGTTATCTCAGCTACATACTGATAACCGACTGGAGCAAGGCTTATAAGGAAAAAGCCCAGGAAAAACATGGAAATCATTAAAAGCCAGTATTGGTTTGTATAAATAACACCAAGCATGCCAGGAATACTTAAAATCATTCCAATCAACAAAAAAGGCTTACGCTTTTGCAGGCGGTCAGACAAAATTGGAAGTATTATTGCACCTGCAATGCCTCCGAATAGTAAAATACCTCCGAGGTTTCCAGCCTGAAAAACAGTAAATCCTCTAGGTCTTATTATACTTTCAATCCATGTAGAAATACCATTAAATATTCCCATCCCCACAAGAAACAATATCAACATTATCCATACATTTTTCATTCTGAGCATGCTTTTTAAACCATCAAGCATTAGCGCTCTGCCTTCCATATCTTCCGGACAGGGCGGGGTAGGAGGAGCTTCCCGGGTAAATATTATAAAGACCAGTGCTGTAAAAGCTGAAAATCCACCATATATGAGCAGCATATTAATAATTCCAAAACTAAAAAACAAAGCAGGAGACAGAACCTGTCCGATAGCTATACCCAGAAAATTCGCGACAAGAGCAAGACCAGAGGCCGTTGCACGTTCTTCAATTGGAAACCATTTGGCTGCTACTGTGCTTATTGAATTCATCATGAAAGGCTGGGAAATAGCAAGTGCTATGGTTGTGATTAAGACAGCTGTATAATTTGTACCAAAAAATCCTCTCAGAAGGCCTCCAACAGCCATTATTCCTGCACCGATACTGACTGATTTCCGATATCCCATTGTATCAATAATCCAGGAGACCGGGATAGACAATGGTATATAGATAATCATAAAAATCATTGCAAGAAGTCCGATATTCAGATCTGATACACCATAAAATTCTGCAGCAGGACCTGTTATCGGGGCAAAACAGATCCACATTATCTGGATAGATATATTTATCAGCATAAATAACATCAGTGTGATCCAACGGTATGGATATATCCTGTAGCTTCTATTGAACATTTTTAAAGAACTCCTTTTGGGGAATAAAATTATGAACTTTGTTTATCCAAGGCAACAAAGACATATTTAATAAAAAAAAGAATGAATAAGATATTATATTAAATCAAAGATTTGTAGAAGAGAATTTTTAACATCTTTATTGTCCTAATCTGTTCCGGTACAGTTCATTCTGTTTTTTTTATAAATTATTGCTACTCTCGCAGGATAATTTTTTAATTTTGCTTATGATTTTTTAGTCATTAAAATAATAATAATGATGTCGAAATTTAAATTCTCAAATGCAGAAATAAAGCCAGATTATACGTCCCCAGGAATAAAATATTTTGACAATAATTCTTAATAAAATTAGACTTATATAAAATTACTATAATATAATTTTTAAATACAATAAGAAAAATTTATTGCTTCGGTTATTTAATAAATATTTCAGAATTGAGCCATACAGCTTAAAAGACTAAGCATAATCTGCTTTTTTATTAATAAAAAATTTAGATGGAAGTAGTAGATGAAAAAAAAGTTAGCATTATCTTTTTTTGTGACTCTTGTTATTGTCATATCCGCAATGATTGTTTTTCCATCATTTATTCTTGGTGATCCCGCACCGACAACTCCGTTGCAATGGTCGGGAAACGGGCACTATTATCGGCTTATTCTGGAAGAAGGAAATAACATACCCTGGCAGGATGCAAAGAATGCTGCGCAGGCAATGTCATATAATGGAAAACAGGGGTATCTTGTTACGATAACTTCAGCAGAGGAGGAAGACTTTATAATTGAAAATCTGGGATTAAGATGGTATTCGAGTTATTGGATAGGCGGTTATCAGCAATGGGAATCAGGAGATAGTCCGGATGAGGGATGGTGCTGGGTAACTGGTGAGAGTTGGTCATATACCCAATGGAACACAAATGAACCTAATGACAGGGGCGATTATATTGAAAATGGACAAGAAGATTCTCTTGAAATCGGTTTTGCCGGCTCCATCACCTGGAATGATTCATCGAGTGAATATACAAGATATTATATAGTTGAATTCGGAGGCTTTGATCCTGTTAAACCAAGACCACTTACTCCTTATGACTGGGTACTTATGGATTTGAATATAGATCAGCTGGTTTCACATTATGGTCCGACTCCGGAAGGTTTTATTAAAATGATTTATGATACCATACTTGCAAGAGTCCCTGATGCAGAGGGAGAAGAATACTGGACCGGACAGCTTAATGGCAATATTTTTTCAGGCAGCCAGATAGTAGAGCATTTTATATTCTCAGATGAACTTGGCAAAAAAGTAGACGCCATGACTAATGAGGAATTTATTAATTTTCTGTATGAGGCATTTTTATCAAGAAATCCTGATGCTGATGGGTTTGAAAGCTGGGTTAGTTATATGGATAGTGGTGCATCCAAATCAGACACACTAAAGGTATTTTTATATAATGAAGAATGGTTCGATATATGCAGGATGTTTAATGTAAATGGGGACGTATAATTTGGTCCCCTTCACACTGTTTCTTGAAAAAGTAGTAAATATTGACAAGAGAATGTCCAGTGATAATAAATAAATTTACATGCAGAAATCAGTGCAGGGATGTTAATATAATCAGGCATTTTTCACATATTGATATAAACCCGGATTCAATCAGATTAATTATAATTTCGGAAGCAGTGCCAGGAAATCTGGATGATTATTTTTATAGATCTGAAAACTCATCGTTTCTTAAAACCACAAATCAGGCTTTCATGGATGCAGGATATGCTTTTGACTCAACGGACACGTATCTTGAAAAGGGTATTTATTTTACCACAGCTCTGAAATGTCATAAAAAGGATTATCTTGTTTCAGCCCAGACTCTGAAGAACTGCAGTGTCTTGCTCCAAAAAGAAATTGAACAATTTAAAAATATAAGAGCTGTTATGCTTATGGGAGATTTTGCAATCAAAAGCATTAATTACATTTGGAAAGACAAGCGTAAAGAAAGCATCATACCAAAGGGATCCACATACAAAATAAGGGAGAGTATATTTGAAAGCAATGGCATTAGATTTTTCCCATCATATACCCAGACTGGGGAAAGTTTTAATATAGAAAAAATCAAAAGAAAGATGATTTCTGAAGATATCAGAAAAGCTATGGAGTTTGTAAACAGTCAGGGTTAAATCTTAAATTAGATGATTTGTAATACACTCCAATCACCGATGATTACTGCAGCAATACATGCAAAAGTATGCGAAATCCATGGTGCAAAAATATTATTATTACTTATAAAATATACGAAACATTATAGCCCTATTAATGCTTCTGCAAGCTCTTTTTTGTTTTTTATTTTTAAAATATTCATATAATAAAATTATAATTAATGAAAATTAGTTTGCACTATCAAAAAAGATTTATATATCTGATAAATACAAAAAAGTTAAAAATTATAATAGCACTAGGGAAAATTTGAAATAGTAAGCAGGCAGCATTATGATATTACGGAAATTTCTTTTTTTATAAAAAATAGAATTTTATATCAGATCATATATCCCGGAGCGGGAAAAATAATATGATAGAATTACCAGAGGCGGTTGTAATTGCCAGACAGATTAATGAGACTATATATGGAAAGAAAATCAAGAAAGTCGTAGCCGCAAAAAGTCCTCATAGATTCGCCTGGTATTATGAAGATCCAAACAAATATGATGATTTGCTTGCAGGTAAAAAAGTAGGTGATTCAGATTGTTTTGGAGGCTGGATTGAGATAAAAATAGAGAATGTATGTTTATCTTTTTGTGAAGGTATAAATCTTGGTTTTCACAAAAAAAACGAAGAGAGGCCTCAGAAACATCAACTTCTTATGGAGTTTGGGGACCTGACAGCGGTGAGTGCTACTGTGCAGATGTATGGTGGTATCTACTGTTACAGACAGGGGCAATTTGATAATGAATACTATTTAAAAGCCAAAGAAAAACCATCACCACTTTCAGTAGAATTTGATTGGGAATATTTTATTAAAATCCTGTCATCGCCTGATATTAAAGTATTGAGTGCCAAAGCTTTTCTTGCAACAAATCAAAGAATCCCTGGATTGGGAAATGGAGTCTTGCAGGATATACTGTTTAATGCAAAAATACACCCAAAAAGAAAAGTCAGCACCTTTACCGGGGATGAAAGTAAAAACTTGTTTGATTCATTAAAATCAACTCTTGAGAAAATGGCCAGCAGGGGAGGAAGGGAAACAGAAAAGGACTTTTTTGGCAATTTGGGAGGATATAAAACCAAAGTAGGTAAAAATACTGCAGGCACAAATTGCAGGAAATGCGGGGAAGTTATTAAGAAAGAGACTTATATGGGAGGAAGCATTTATTATTGTACAGGTTGTCAGAAACTATAATTAATTTGAAAAAACAGTATCTGGTACCAAATTATACGTCCCCAAAGTCAAAGTAGATGGAAATTTCTTTAAATTCCGGAGAGCTGCAGAAGTTTTTTATTACATCTTCTCTTGTCATGCCTTCATTCATATTTAATATCCATCCGTCAAATCCCTGATTGTCAGGAGCTCTGTTAAAGAGTGACTTATATAGAAAGATAACAAACTGCTCATTACTGTATCCGGAAATGTCTTCCTGGCATTCAGTGCTTGAAATAAACCGCATTACAAGTTCTGCTGAGCTTAAGCTGTATTTGTCCGCAGCTATTACCCATTCATCATATCCTGCTTCATCCGGTTCCCGTTCAAGTATCCTGTTATAAAGGAATATAATAAAATCCTGTGGGGTTTTCCCGTATTCAGAAAGAGATTTCTCATTAAAGTTAATTGCTGAAGAGGCTGCATCAGGAGCAGGAGGCACATAAACTGGAAATGAAAATGAAGGATCATCATCAGGAGCAGTATTAGTTGTAATCCTTTCCAGTCCTGAGCCGTCAGCATTCATTAAGTATATGTCACGATTACTTGTACGATATGATGTAAATGCTATCTTTGACCCGTCAGGTGAAAAAGAAGGATTTCCATCAAATCCAGAATTATTTGTAAGCCTTGTCTGTCCTGAACCATCAGCATTCATTATAAATAGTTCAAAGTTGCTATCGTAACGGTTTGAGCAAAATGCTATCTTTGACCCGTCAGGTGATAGTGATGGGTAATTCTCAATATAAGAGTTATTTGTCAGCCTTACCACATTTGTTCCGTTAACATTCATTATATATATTTCGTAAAAGCCACCGCTCCGGCTTGATACAAATGCTATTTTTGACCCGTCTGGTGAAAATGATGGAGCATAGTCGGTATAAGAGTCATTTGTCAGCCTTACTACATTTGTTCCGTCAGCATTCATTATGTATATTTCCCAACTGCCGCTCCGGTTTGAGCAAAATGCTATTTTTGACCCGTCATGTGATAGTGATGGCAAATTATCATTTGCATTATTGTTTGTAAGCCTTGTCTGCCCGGAACCGTCAGAATTCATTATGTATATTTCCTCATTGCCATCGCGATTTGAGACAAACGCTATTTTTGTTCCATTTGCCGAAAATGATGGTTCTTTATCATCTGAAGTATTATTAGTCAGCCTTGTCTGCCCGGAACCGTCAGCATTCATTATGTATATTTCAGAATTGCCTTCACCAACATATGATGCAAATACGATTTTTGATATGTCAGCATATATGGCCGAAGGGGCTATAAAAATAATCAAAAGAGTTATTACAGATAATAATATGGTTACCAGATTCTTAACGATTCTTTTCAATCATGCCCCTCTTTCAATTAATGCCTGTTT
>DBPS01000032.1 GCA_002304935.1 Candidatus Humimicrobium oleiphilum
GATGTAACAGAATTTGTACTGGTTACTGATGCAAATGGAAAAGCTTTCATAGACGGACTTCCATGGGGTATATATACTCTTCAGGAAAAAACAGCTCCAGCGGGGTACTATATTGATCCTAATGTATATACATATCATATAGGTGGAAATGCCCTGTTTGTGGAAGATGAGACCAATGTGCTTGACGCTTTTGATGAGGTAACAAATGTTCCTGTTCCACCTTCAACCGGTGGCGGAGGAACACCTTTAATTACAGTTGCAGGTATAACTGAAGTTGAAGAAGAGGAATCTGAAGGAGCAATCCAGGTTCTTGGAGTACAGGAACTTCCGTTTACAGGTATCCAGTACATTATTATGCTGATAGGTGTTTCAATGATAATAACAGCAGGCACCGTTCTGGCAGTTATGAGAAAAAGACAGACCAGCAAATAAAACCTGTGCTGTTTGAGAATCGAAGTACTTTATGAGGAATTTATAAAAATAAACCAGAGGGATAAATCCCTCTGGTTTATTAATTTTTGTTCTTTATATCAATTTTTATCAGATTATAAATTTCACTTCTGTTATTTTAGTTAAAATTTATCGAATCAATTATTCCATAAAATATTTCATCGCTTACTTCTTTTGAAAACATTGTTTCATTTATGATTCCGTATAATATATATAAATTATTATCATGGACCATAAAGCAAAAAGGAAGCAGCCATTCATTATTGTTCTGATCTGCAAAGATTTTTTTTATCTCATAATATTCAATTTCATTTCGTATGGTTCCATAACCTGTTCCGGTTTCTTTTTCTTCCAGCTCTTTTTCGGAAATAAAGGATGCCAGGATTTTATCAGGCAATTTTGATAAGGAATCTTCAGAAAAATCTTTCGTATCTGAAGCGACCATAAACAAAAAACCGATTTCCATATTAGATAAAGGTGGTATTATCTGAACCTGAAACTGGCCTTCATTTTCAAATTCAAGATATTCCCAGTTATCAGGGATATTGAAAGAAAACTTTTTTTCTTTATTTGAATACTCTGTATTTTTTGAAAAAGAAGATAAATTTAATTCTGTTTTTATAATTTCAAAAGATAGTGTTTTAATAAGTTTATCATTCAAATAGATATCGACCTCATAATTCCCATCCTGAAATAAACCTGTACCGCTTTGCAGCGTAAAAGTAATATATTGATTTTTAAAATTATCTTTATTAATAACATAAAGGTTTTCCTTAAGGATTTTATTCTTATTGTCAAACCATCTGACCTTAAAACCATTGTCCTTAAGCATATAATTAACTTTGATGCTAAGATAAAGAGAGTCTGTCTGCCTGAACTCCCTGGTTATTTCAGCAGGAGAACCGTCTTCATTCAATCTGCCTGCAAGCTCCATAGATACTATTTCCAGCTCAGGCCTTCTTATCTCAAAAAAAGCGGTTGATTTAAGCTTATTATTATATATAAGTTCAACTTTATATTTCCCAGGGGTAATAGCCGGGCTTTCTTCTTTTAATTTTAATACTGAAACAAGATTGCCTGATTCCGGGCTTTCTTTATTGGCAAGAAAATATTTTTCTGTAGTTATTTTTCCCCCAGTATTTATATTTGTCCAGACAAAGAAATAGCTGTCTTTCTGCGTTGCATTCCTGTATTTTATAACCGCATATATTTCTTCGGTATCAATATCAAAAATATCCTTTATTTTTACAGCTTCCAGCGTTTTTTCATTGATTTCTTCACATATAATCAAAGAATCAAATCCGGCTTCTTTTCTGCATGATATCAAAGGGAAAAGCAGAATTATTATTAAAAATATTATCGGAAAAAGCAGTCTTTTCATATAATAATTTATTTATTATTAATACCTGTGATATTAATCAATATATTATATCTGTTTATCCTTTATGACTGTAATTATTATAGTTTATAGCTATAAGAACTTTGCTGTTATTTCCTGACAGCAAATTTTTGCTAAAAAACCTGCCTGTTATTGAGGCTGCATTGTTCCTGCGAAAACAAGCCATGCAAGAAGACTCTTGGCAACAAGGCTGAGTATTATATAGCCTCTTTCTCCATAAAGATAGTCGCTCCATCTTCCTGCTTTTTTATATTGCAATATCATATTCACCGGGAACAGATTAAATAATACAAGATAAGTCCCGAATATTGCGTATACAAACCATGGGATTTGCTCATAATTTCCTCCACCCAGAAAATACATAAGAACTATTGCCCATGGTATAATTCCTGCAAAACATCCTATAAGAAAAGAAGCCCAGTTTGTTTTTTGTGTGGTCTGATTATGTATTTCCATCATTAAACCCAGAAGGTTCATGGTAGCATTGCATCCTATTATTAAAATAATGCTTCCAAGATCATATACTCCGAAAAGCATTGCTATTATTACTATCATTACTGAAGAGCTTAATGCATATTCAAACCATCTGAAATAGTTGATTTTCTGGTTCAGTCTGCTGTTATAAAAACCATTTACTTTTGGAAGTATAACCAGAAAGTGTGCCAGAGCTGACATAAAAAGAAATATTGAAACAAAAGGCCCTATCTGCAATGTTCCGATATTCTGCGTATTTGAAACCAGCCCCTGTTGTACAGGATCATAACTCAGAAAAGATACAGTAAAAGGAAGCCTGAAGTCTTTGATGTTATTCAGTGTCAGTCCCAATACAAGCATAAGCACTGCCTGAATAAGATGAAGCACAAACATTACTGCATTAAATTTTCTGAAATAGGCAAAAGAGAATCTTGAAGCAGTAGCACTATTGTTTGACATAAACCCCTCCGTTTTGTAGTCAGTACAAAAATTTGTAAATAGTATTAATAATTATCATATAAATACATTTAAATATAAACGGATTTTATAAAACTTTTATAAAATATATGATTATTTAAGAAATAAGAGGTCTTGGTAAACTTATTGCTGCAAAGCTGCTGTCTGAATCAGAATAGTAATTTAAGCAATTCCTCAGAAGTAATGCCGGCGAAGTAATTCCCCAGATCTGTTTCTAATAATATTTCTTCAATTTCTTTCCTGTCATGCTTTATGCCGGTCAGCTTGTTTTC
>DBPS01000019.1 GCA_002304935.1 Candidatus Humimicrobium oleiphilum
GAGATACAATCAAAAGTTGTGGATTGATATAGAAAAGGAACATACCCTCCGTTAAAATATTATTGTTGAAAAAACATAATAAAGGAGAATATGTTCCATGGAAAAGTGTAATCAAAAACCACAATTTATTAAAGAGGAAATTACCTGGTCAGTTCTTGAACAGGTGGCAAGAGACGGTGCAAGAAAAATGTTACAGGCTGCACTTGAAAATGAAGTAGCTGAATTTATTGCAAAACATTCTCATCTTACAGATGGAGATGGAAATAAAAATATAACAAGAAACGGATACATGCCGGCCAGGCAAATACTTACCGGTATGGGACCGCTTGATATTAAACAGCCAAGAGTTGATGACAGGTCCCTAAAGTCTTGTCCTGTTTGCCAAAGATTTACAAGTAGCATATTGCCCAGATATCTGCGAAGAATTCCCAGTATCGATAATTTAATTCCTGCACTTTATCTTAAGGGAATATCTACAAATGACTTTCCTACAGCACTGTCTGCTATCTTAGGTAAGGGAGCCGCAGGGCTGTCTGCAACAAACATTGTTCGTCTTAAAAACTGCTGGGAAAGTGATTATCTTAAATGGAAAAGCAGGGATTTGTCCCATAAAAATTACGTATATTTCTGGGTGGATGGAATTTATTTTAATGTAAGACTTGATGACAGTAAATCATGCATATTAATTATCATTGGTGCAGACAAGTACGGAAACAAGGAGCTAGTTGCTGTATCTGACGGATATCGTGAGAGTAAAATTAGCTGGAAGGAAATACTTCTTGATTTAAAGCAAAGAGGACTTGCTCTTGATCCCAGTCTTGCCATAGGAGACGGCTCTCTTGGATTCTGGGCGGCAATTGCTGAGGTATATCCCAAAACACGCCGTCAGAGATGCTGGGTGCATAAAACTGCAAATATTTTAGACAAGATGCCAAAGTCTATCCAGTCTAAGGCAAAGAGCATGATACACGAAATGTATATGGCCCCATCCAAGGAGTCGGCACTAAAGGCCTATGATCATTTTACCCAAAGCTTTGAGCCCAAGTATCCCAAAGCTGTAGAGTGTCTGACAAAAGACAGGCAGGATCTGTTTACCTTCTATGACTATCCGGCAACCCACTGGATTCATATCCGTACAACAAACCCAATTGAATCAACTTTTGCAACGGTAAGGTTAAGGACAACAAAGACGAAAGGATGCGGTTCAAGAACAGCAACACTATCTATGGTCTTTAAGCTGGCAATGGAAGCTGCAAAAACCTGGAAGAAATTAAAGGGCCATCAGTTAATAACTCTCGTTCTTGAAAACAAGAAGTTTGTTGATGGAGAACTTGTTGAGGAGGCGGTTGCATAATGGTGTTCCGGGGGATGTGTAAAATTTCTAATCCACAACATTTGACAATATCTCTTTTCTTTCAGAACGTATGTCAAATAAATATCTAATCAGAAGAATCTTTGCTCATAACCGGACCAATTGAGAGTTTTTCTATACTAGAATAGTAGTCTTTTGTAATGCCTCTTACAAAATTAAAAGGGGTAAATTTATCCAGCTTTTTTAAGAAATGACCCTTTGGTATCCAAGGATCTAAACAGATGCTGTACTAAATCTTTTGTTTAACCTCTTTTTTTCATTCTTCCTTTTAAGAGTAAGGGTGTCTTTATCTGTATATTCAATAGCATAGCCTTTAAAAAAGTTCATGGCCAAAGCAGCTAGACGAGGTATTTATTGCATAATTAAATAGGAAAGTATTGCAAAAGGAATTCCCCAATATTGCAATGTTAAATTCCTCAGTATTGCAAAATAGGTCATTGCTGCACCAGCTATAATATTTCCTTGTATTGATAACCACATCAAATGCAAGGAGGATAATAAAGGAGATGCTAACAATGACCCAAATACATGATATAAGAAAACAGTATTTTGAAAAAGGGAAAACGATAAGCCAAATATCAAGAGAAACAGGATTTGACAGAAAGACGGTAAGATACTATTTAAATAAAGAAGATTTTAACAGTCCGCCAATTCCAGCAGTTAAGAAATCTTCATTTAAAAAACTTTATGCATTTAAATGTGATATTGATTCCTGTATTACAGTTGATAAAAAAGCAAAAAGAAAACAGCGTCATACTGCAAAAAGAGTATTTGACAGACTGGTAAAAAAATATGGCAAAAACTTTCACTGCTCATACAGAACAGTCGCAAGTTATGTTTCTTTACAGAAAGAAGAAATATTTGGCAAAACTCGCAGCTACCTGCCCCTTGAACATATCCCCGGAGAGGCTCAGACAGACTTTGGAGACTGCCAATTCTACCAGAGAGGAAAACTCTGTGATGGGAAATACCTAAATCTTTCCTTTCCCTCAAGCAATAAAGGATACCTGCAGGTGTTTAAAGGAGAAAATTTGCAGTGCCTGATAGAAGGACTGATATCTATTTTTTCACATAGAGGCGGTGTGCCAAGTTGTGTATGGTTTGATAATGCGTCAAGTGTGGTAACTAAAGTTCTAAAACAAGGAGAAAGAAGTTTAACTGATAAATTCTTAAAGTTTAAGGCCCACTACGGGTTTGAAGCTGTGTTTTGCAATATTGGCGCCGGACATGAGAAAGGAAATGTTGAAGCAAAAGTAGGATACCACAGAAGAAACATGCTGGTGCCAATACCCAGTTTTGATGATATTTTAAAATTTAACAAAGAGCTGCTTACCATTTGTGAAGAAGATGGCCAAAGAGGTCATTACAAAAAAAATAAAACCCATAATGATTTATTTGTAAAAGACAAACTTGAGCTAATTAAGCTTCCGAAAAGTCCATTTGATGCTTCAAGATATGAAAGACAAAAAACCAATGGATACGGTAAATTTATTCTTGACGGACTATATGAATATTCGGTTTCCCCTAAATATGCAAATTGTTATGTTATGGTAAAAATTACTGCTAATACCGTAGCACCCCTTGATGAGTCCTTAAGAGAAATAACTGTCCATGAGAGGCTATATGGGGCTTCAAAACAGAGTTCCATGAACTGGCTTCCATATCTTACACAACTTGCAAGATTTCCGGGCGCATTAAAATATACGGGTATATACAAAATGTTTCCTGATCCCTTAAAAGATTACCTGGCAAGTTTAAACAAGTCCCAGAAAGGAAAAATACTATCTGCAATTGCAAAGTTTTCAGAGCAGAGCGGATTTGAGGCAGCAGTTGATACAGTTAGCCAGGCGCTTGAGTACCAAATAACTGATAAGACAGTCTTGCAAACCTTCATAGCTATTTAAATCCAGTTATAGCACCTTTAAAACCGATAAAATTATCCTCTTCTGTTCCAGAGCTTAAAAAATATGCTCCACAGCTTTCCCTTTATGATAAATGTCTTCTAAAGGCAGGTGAGAGGCAGTGATAAATGAGCAAATACTTGATTATTTAAAAAAACTAAGGCTTTCAAGTAATATGGCCCAAATATCAGATAGCATTGAGGCCGGCAGCCACCAAGAGTTTCTCTTAAAGCTTCTACAGGCAGAATACATGCGTAGGGAAACTTCAAAAAATGACAGGTTAGTTAAACTTGCCGGATTTTATACACTTAAGGCCTTTGATGCATTTGTCTTTGACGAGGTAACGCTTCCTGAGGGTATTGACCCTGACTATTTAAAGAATTTAAAGTTTTTGGAAACTGCAACAAATATAGTAATGTATGGAAATGTTGGCTCAGGCAAAACTCACCTCTCAATTGCATTGGGGCTTGAGGCATGTAAAAAGTGCATAAAAAAACCAAGTTCTTCAGGACATCTGCGCTTGTCAACAGACTTGCTGAGGCTAAAAAAGGCGGGGAGCTTTCAAAACTATTGGCACAGCTCTCAAAAACAGAGCTTTTAATTTGTGATGAATGGGGCTACGTACCTCTTGACAGAATAGGATCTCAGATTCTATTCGAAGTAGTATCAGAATGTTATGAGAAAAAATCTTTAATCATCAATACAAACATAGAGTTTTCAAGATGGGTAAATGTATTTTACGATGAGCAAATGACGGGGGCAATAATCGATAGAGTACTTCATCATTGTCAACTGCTATTATTTCCTGGACCAAGCAACAGATTAAATCAATCAACATTAAAATAACTGGAGGTGAAATTATATGATTTAAAAAAAATGGCCACTAAAAATTCCCCATTGGTGCCTGGGGAAAAATTTTTGCAAAAGTGAGGAATTTTATTTTGCAAAAAACACGAGGGAAGTTTATAAAATATTGATTGAAATCTTTACATGTAATTTGTTGTATTTTTGCAGTATAACCCATAATTTCTCCTATATATTATAGTTATTTAACTATAATATATAGGAATATTAGGAGTTTGGCAACAAGCCCAACTTTGTGTAAACCTCCTAGCAAAGCTAAAATAATATTTAGTCTAACAGGAGGTTACAATGTCAATAATTCCAAGAGATCAGCTGCGTGCTCTTCTTAAAGAGTACAAGGTAAAAGATGCAAAAGATATCCAGGAAGTTTTAAAAAAACTTTTTGGAG
>DBPS01000037.1 GCA_002304935.1 Candidatus Humimicrobium oleiphilum
CGGATATGGGGGCGGGCTGGTGAAGTTTGCCGGAATAAAAATATTCGAGGCTTTTGCCGGTTATTGCGGCAATCCTTGCAAGTTTTGCTATGTCAATGGGGGTGGAACCGCTCATATAGTTGCTTAGGGTCTGCCTTGATATACCGAGCATTGCAGCTGCCTTACTCTGGCTTAAGGCAGACCCTTTTAGCGCCCACTTTATATTCTTTCCGACTCTTTCGTTTAAATCTTTTTCTGTTTTCAATTCTGCAGATTGTTTTATATAAATTTAATTTTTAAGCATAATGACTAATATATTTTACATTAATTTTAAAAAGATGTAAAAATATTTTTACACTTGGGGACGTATAATCTGGTACCCGTAATTTTGAAATCGATATAAGTTTAATCTGTGGCGTTCTATAGATTCATGGATTAAAATCTTTTAAGACCTTATCGTAAAGTGCCTGACTTAAATACATTGTACTCTTTTTCATCTTATCAAGAATATTTCTTACTTTATTATATTGCTGTCTAAGGATATCCTGTCGANNTCCGCTTCTCTATTAGCCTCATCCATTCTTATATTCAATAATTCAGCAAGTTTAGAGGTAGTAATCCTGTTTTCCATATAAGCATTTTTTACCAAATTATTAAATCTGAAATTATCAATAAAATATTTTTTCTCTATTGGTTCCCTTTCTCCGAAAGAACCGACTTTTTCGTTGGCTTCATTTCTTAGCATTTCATAATTTGCCTTATCAATTTTGCCTTCCTGGAATAATCTTTTAATAATACATTCCGCAGAGACATTGAAATACTTCTTGATTAGACACACTTCTTCAAAATCTATTTTCTTAAAATAATTTTCTTCAACAAATTTATTTAATGAATCTTTTGGAACCAAAAAAACTCCGGCAAAATAATTGGCTATTTTTTCCTTGCCTTCATTTTCTTTTGCAGATAATTCTATTCCATAATCTTTTCTATTAAATATGAAATGGGCTAGCTCATGAATTGAAGTGAAGAATTGTCTTTCTATAGTATTATTGCTATTCAAATAGATACAGTATCCGATTTTATCATTAAAAGCAGAAAAACCCGATATCTCATGGTCGGGCGAGCTGGACTGTAATACTTTTATACCATTAAGTTCTAATAGATTAATCGGATTGTTTATTGGCTCTAGCAAACCGATATTCCAAAATCTTCTTAAATTTTGTGCAATAGTTTCAATAAATTCCTTATCAAGCTTCTCAAGATAAACATCTAGCATATAGGGTATGGTTTTTTTACCAACCAGTTTCTCTACTTCTAAATATTTCCTTATTCTTTCTTCAAATTTAACTTTAGTTATGTTATCAACTTCAGAATCGCTTCTAAATAAATAATTTCCAAAAACAAAATTATCTTTATAAAAATAATCAATGTTTCTTTTTAATAATTCAGAGAGCTTAATCAATTTTTCTATATCTATTAGGGTGATACCATTAATATAATTGTTTAGAGTTTGTCTGGTTATATTAAGTTTTTGGGATACAAAATCATATTTATAACCCATTTCCTTAATTGAATTTTTGATATTATTCCCGATTATAAGTTGGGGACGTATAATTTGGTTCCGTCTTTTAATGATGGTTAATAGCAGCTGGTGATAGAGAGGAAAATAGATAATTCCAGGATTGTAAGACAACATCCAGAGAATAAAATAATACCAGTCATTAATAAATAATGGCTGGTATTGATATGCTGACTATCAGATATAAGACTTATGCTTTTCTCTTGTCTGCTAGTCCGATTATTATAGCTATGAGTCCGATGATGATTTTAACAACTGAGTGCCATAACGGCTCTGAACCTAAAGCGATACCGGGAATTACCGCAAGTATTCCCATAACTGCTACGATGATACCTACGATTATTAATGTTATCTTGCTCATTTCGCCTCTTTCTTTTCCCATTATTAATGTATTTCAATATTTGTCGATATTATTGAAAATAGGTTTCAATAATATTTGTATCTTATTTAAAGATTATAAGGATGTTGAACTTTATTGAATTGGGTTATATATGGGAAATTGTGAGATATTTACAGGCAAAACCAATAAAATATTTTAAAAAATATATTTTGCTATAAAATGGTTTACCAGTATTTTAATCATAAAAAAGCAGGGATGTAAAAGATGGAGATAATGCCACCATACAAAAAGAAGTATCGTGTAGGGGTAAGCGATGTTGATTTTATGAAAACCTTAAAATTAAGCGTTTTATTCAATTATTTTCAGGAAGCAGCTGAAATGGATGTAGAAAACCGCGGTTTCGGTATTGAAGATTTTAAAAATAAATTTAATTTTGCATGGGTACTGACAAAAATAAAAGTAGAAATTTCCAGAAATCCATTTTTTGGAGAAGAGATTTTAATAGAAACATGGCAGCAGGAGCAGAGAAAACTTGAGTTTGAGAGAGATTTTCTGGCAAAGGATTCGGCAGGAAATATAATAGCGGCAGCAGTATCAAACTGGGTAATTATAGATATCTCACAAAGAAAAATTGCTAAGACTGAGCTTATCGGGCACAGTCCTGGTACTCCCGGCATTGAGAGAGCTATTGATTGCAGACTGGGTAAATTAAAGGCATTCGGGCAAAAGCTTGATGTTGTTTATAGAAAAGTCATTGGGTACAGTGATATAGATTTTAACGGACATCTTAATAATTCCCGGTATATAGACTATGGCATGGATTGTTTTAATGTTGAAGACCATAAAAAATATGAGACAAAAAGCATAGAAATCAATTATATAAATGAGGCATTGCCCGGAGATACGCTGGTTCTTTATAAAGATATATCTGCGCTTGACTCTAATCTTATTTATATAGAAGGAAGCAATGAGAAGAGTGAAAAGGTTGTTTTCAGGTCGCAGATTGAAATAAGAGAAAGAGAGGGCTAAAGGGGACGTATAATTTGGCTCACTTTTTAATTTCGGTATCTTTATTTGAGATTAGAAAAAAGCTTTTACTTAACATAGGGTGCCAAATTATACGTCCCCTTTAGCCCCTTTATATTCTTCCTGCCATAAAGGATCAAGAAGGATAGCAAGTTCTTTATCGTAAGCTGTCATTTTTTCATAATATTTTAATTTCGAGATTTTATCTTTTTCTGAGCCATCTTCAGGTTCAGGCCTGTATTTTTCAATCCATTCAGCAAACCGGGCATAGTGGTCGCGGTAAGGACAGGGCATTAAAAGATTACCTTCTTTTTTTGGTTCTGAACTACCATGACCCTGCTCTTTCTGCCATTCCCTTATAGCCCCGAAAAATGGTGCTTCCCATATATCATTAATGGTTTTATCAGACTGACTATAAATGTCATTTATGTTTACTGGAGAATAAGGAGCAAAAACGCATGGCATTACTTTTCCATTCCAGTCTATATGGAAATATCCTCCTGCCTGTCTTCCTGCAGCAACACATCCTTTTACAAGCGTTCCGTGATTCCAGAAATCAAGTATAAAATAGCTTTTTCTTTCAATCACATCCCAGAGCTTTTTAACAAAGGCAACTCTCTGTCCGGGAGAAGGCATAAGCTCGAAATCAGCTTTTCTTCCCATCGGAAGATACTGAAAATAAAAGGCGTAAAATGTGCCCTGTTCTTTAAAAAAATAGTCAAGAAAACCATCTGCCAGTATCTCTTCCTGATTGGAGCTGTTGGCAGTAACAGATATCCCGAAGGGAACTCCATGCTGTCTTAGTAGTTCCATACCGGACAATACCCGGTCAAAAATTCCGTTTCCCCGTCTTTTATCTGTTGTTTCCCGCATTCCCTCTACTGAAATTGCAGGAGTAAGGTTTTTGCATTCTGCTATCCGGGATGCTGTATCTCTGTCTATGAGCATACCGTTTGTATATGTTAAAAAAAGGCAGTCCTGATATTTTTGGGCAATATCAAGGATCCCTTTTCCTTCCGACTGATATGCGAAGGGTTCTCCGCCGGAAAATACGATAAGTTTTATATCCCACATCCTGAGGGCATCTCCTATGAGTCTGTCCAGTATTTTGTACCCCAACTTTGCGCCTGTTGGATTTGATGCTGCGTAGCAGTCATCACATTTTAAGTTGCAGGCATGACCAGGGCTTATAACAAGGAACCATGGGGGCTTCTCGCCATATCTTTTATAGAATTTTCTGACCGGCATACTGTCATTTTTTGGGGTTGCAACTGCTTTTGACCAAAGACTGAGAACGGCAGAAGTGATTTTGGGACTGATTATTTTCTTTTGTATGGATCTTTCGACTGAATTAAGTATAGCAGACACCATGAGCTTTTTTTCCTGCATTATTCTGGGGCTTGAGCTCAGATATTTGTTATTTTTGCCAGGTTTTAATTTTAGGGAGATGAGCTTTCTGATCGAGCCCAGTATCAAAGGCCTTGTCGCTTTATTAAACAGAAGTGATGTTATAAACTTAAATATGGAAGTCCCCCTCTCCCTTATTGAATAGATTATATCATGGGGACGTATAATTTGGCCCCACACTATTGAATAATATTGAAAAAATTGAGAATAAAAAATTATCTGATCCTGTAGTAGATAGATTGAATTATATGTTCCTATACTTTTATATATAGTAGGTAGGGGCCAAATTATACGTCCCCATGAATACGTTTCCTGGAAATACCAAGATTTTCAGAGATTTTTCTTAAGGATAAAGAAGATTCTTTATTGATTTTATCAATCAGGCACATGAATAATTTTCTGTTAGTCTTTACTTCTCTTATGTCATTAAGGTTATTATCTTTTATAAATTCATCTACCAGTTGGGCAAAACCCTTTGATGGTTTTTCATCCATCCAATCATCATTATATTCTTTTTGGTTTAATTCAAGTATTTCTTTTATGCTTAGTTTTGTAATCTCCAGAAATTCTTTAATATCGATTATGCTGCCGGTTTTTTTTAAGCCAAACAATAGATATTCCGGATAACTACTGAAAGGATAATCCCTAGCCTGTTTTTCCAGTCCTGCCTTTACCGGATTATTATGGATGTAATTAAGGCAGCTGATTAAATGTTCTGTGCTATGTATGCCCTGGGTTTTGTATCTGTCCCTGAAAACATAACCAACCCTTTCAAGGACTTTGTTGTAATATACTGCATAGCTTAGATTGATTTTTTTCATAAGCAGAGATAAATTATTCACATTTTCAGTATAAACAAGCAGGTGTGCATGATTAGGCATAATACAATAGGCGTAAATTTTAACGTTATCTGTTTTATATCTCTTAATACGTTTCAGGTATACATACTTGAATTCTTTTTTCTCAAATATTATTTCCTTTGCCAGACCCTGGACCATTACATGATAAAAACTGGTTTCATTATCTTTTCTTGCTATCCTTGGCAATCCTTAATATTCCTTTCTTAAATTAGTACCTGGTGCTTTATTAAAAATTGAGAAAATTAAATTAAAGATATTAATATTATATATAAATATAATATATAATTTTAATATTATTATATTATATGTCAATAGAAAGAACTGCCAATTACTTATTTTTAAAAATTTGAATAAGACTAAAGGATGCTTTCAGCTAGTTATTGTTGGTATGGGAGCCAAATTATACGTCCCCTTTGAGCTCGCCGTGATAAAGTCTGTCCCTCATTCCACCTGCAATAGTGAGGACTTCGCCAGTAATGTCACCTGCCAGCAAATCCGACGAAAGGAACAGCACCGCGCTAGCAACATCTTTTGTTGTAGCAACCTTTCTAAGCGGTATTGTAGAAGTTATGGTGTTTACAAACTGCCTGTCATCCAGCAGTCCCCTGGTCATGGCAGTTGCTGTCCATCCGGGGTTTACTGCATTGACCCTGCCGAATTTTGCAAAATCGATTATCTCTACCTTTAAGGAATGAAGAAGACCGACAGTTATTGCTGATTTTGTAGCTGCATAATCGTGATGCTGGGCTTCTCCCATATCCCCGGCAGTCGAACCGATAAATACAATTGATGCATTATCTTCCGGGTACTTTCTAAGATTTCTAAAGAAACCTCTTGCAAGAAGGAAGCAGGCAGTGGAATTAAGCTTAAAAGCTGTCTCCCATTCCTCCAGTGTCCTGTCTGCTATATATTTTGGATCTGACCAGGCACCTGCGCAAGCCACCAAAACATCTATTCTGCCAAAACCGTTATCTGCTTCCTTAAACATCTTATCAACATCAGTCTCAGAAGTCAGGTCAACTGGAATATAGAGATTCCTGCCCTTGTTTTGTTTCATCTCTTCTGACCCATTACTGTCTTTTGCTTTGCTGCGCTGCTCTTCAAGTTCTCCTTTAAGCTTTTCAATTCCCGTTCTCCCCTTAAAATACGTAAGAACAAGATTAGCTCCCTCATCTGCAAATGCTTTTGCTATTTCAGAACCTATGCCTCCTGAAGCACCGGTCAGAAGAACAGTTTTACCTTTAAGTCCGGTTTCCAAAATTCACTCCTTTAAAATTTTATATAAATAATTCTGTTATTACTCTTTATTTATTCTTGCAATTATATATTCCTGATATTATATATTAGATTAAGACTTTAGTAACAGAAATTGCAGGAGAATTTGGAGAAATTTGGCAGCGGTTATTGATGACCGGTAAACTGTTCTCATGCCTGGTGTCAAATTATAAATATTATTGATGACTATCAGATGATTCTGTTATTAGGGATTAAATTATCCGTACCCATAGTGAGTATTGGGGCCAATTATGCGTCCCTATATCTTAGCTTAATGGGTGCCAAATTATACGTCCCCATGGGGAGGGAAATTTTGAATATTTTAACTCTGGAAAATGTTTCAAAGGGGTTTTCGGAAAAGAATCTTTTTGAGAATCTTTCGATGGGTATCGATGATTCAGACCGAATAGGCCTGGTCGGGGTCAATGGTATAGGAAAGACGACTTTTTTAAAACTTATAAGCGGACAGCTACTTCC
>DBPS01000025.1:0-25554 GCA_002304935.1 Candidatus Humimicrobium oleiphilum
TTAGTCCTGAGCCAGGATCAAACTCTCAAAAAGTTTTAAAAAGAAATTATTAAGAATTGGAACCTCGCACTATTTAGTTCTCAAAGAACACAAAAGCAAACTTGAACAATTTATCATATCCACACTGCACTGTCAACAAAATATTTTTTTTATTTTTGAAATATTTTTAACTGACTTGGCAGGTAATTAAAAATAAAAAGTCAAATAAACAACTCTGTATTCAGAGCGTTATAAATTATAGCATTCAGGGTATATAAGTCAATAAATTTTTTAAGGATTTTAATATAGATTATTAATCAATAATCTATATTATTTTTATGATGGATAGCCTAGTCAGGGACTTATATTTAAAAATAGAAAAAATTATTAAATCATACCTGAATTCAAGTATCATTCAGAGAGCCTGCTCTTATATGTCAGAATCTTCCTGAACAATCGAAACCTTTTTTGTTTTGTAGATTTCTTTAATATCATTTTCAATTTCTTTAAGTATTTTATTATTCTGCATCAGAAACATTTTTGCATTTTCTCTTCCCTGTCCGATTCTTTCACCTTTATATGAATACCAGGAACCACTTTTTGCAATTACTTCCAGTTCAGTCCCGATATCAACGATACTTCCTTCCTTTGATATTCCCTTTCCGTACATAATATCGAATTCAGCAATTTTAAAAGGTGCTGCAACCTTGTTTTTTACAACTTTTACTCTCACTCTGTTTCCAACAAGTTCGGTTCCGTTTTTTATTGAATCAATTTTTCTGATATCAAGTCTGACAGATGAATAAAATTTCAAAGCCCTGCCGCCAGGAGTGGTTTCGGGATTCCCGAACATTACGCCTATTTTTTCCCTGAGCTGATTTATGAATATTACTATGGTTTTTGTTTTGCTTACAAGACCTGTCAGTTTTCTTAAAGCCTGTGACATCAGTCTTGCCTGCAATCCGATAAAAGAATCGCCTATTTCTCCTTCAAGCTCAGCTCTCGGAACCAGAGCTGCCACTGAGTCTATTACAATTACATCCAGTGCAGCGCTCTTTAAAAGTATCTCGCATATTTCAAGCGCCTGTTCTCCGCTATCCGGTTGTGAAAGGAGAAGTTCTTCAGTATTTACACCAAGATTTTTTGCATAACCCGGATCCAGAGCGTGTTCAGCATCAATAAAAGCAGCTACACCTCCCTCTTGCTGCGCATTTGCTATTACATGAAGGGCAAGAGTAGTTTTTCCGCTTGATTCAGGCCCGAATATTTCAGTTACTCTTCCTCTGGGTATGCCTCCTACGCCCAGCGCCATGTCAAGCTCTATCGAACCGGAAGGAATAGCTTCGATATCTTTTAAAGGCCCGTTATCGCCAAGCTTCATTATTGAACCTTTTCCAAAAGTCCTTTCAATCTGAGCCAGAGCATTTTCAATAATTTTTTCTCTTTCCATTATTTCTCCTAAAATTTCACTCTAGAGTATTAAAATTAATCATATATGTGCTTTTGCATATTATAACATTTATTCATAAATATAAAAACAATTTTCTTTTTTATTTATTATATCATCTATAACACTAATATTTTTGCATAATAAATAAATATTTATCTTTCTTTTTTATTTTTTAAAAATATCTCATCGATTATAAAATACTCTGCTCCTTTTTCAGACAGAATGCTTTCATATACCAGGACTCTGTCACAATTAATATTTTTAAATTCTTTCGCTCTTATTCCAGGGACCATATTTGTAAAGTCAAAGCTATTTTTTATTCTGGCTATTGTGATATGCGGCGTAAATTTTTTATTATCTTCTGCCAAATTCATAAAAGACACTGCTTTAAGAATGATTTTGTAGATATTTTCAATCTTCTCCTTTCCGTTTCCTATTGAACTATATATTATTCTTGCATTCTTCAATCTCGGGAAAGCATCTATCCTGTCTTCGATATTATATTCAAAAGAATGAATATCTTTTAACCCTTTATGCAGACAGCTTTTTATTTTCTCTAAATCACTGATATTCGTTCTGCCAAGAAATTTTAACGTTAAGTGTATATTCCGGGAAGAAACCGGCTTTACGGAACTGTAAGTTTTATTTAAAGCAGATGCCATATCATAATAAAACCGGCTGATATCCTCCGGGATGCTTATACCGATAAATATTCTCTTGTAGATAGTGTTATTATCTGCTGGCAAGTTCAAGATATTTTTTTATTGGTTTGAATTTTGAATCTGCAGCCTAAGCTTGTTTAAAGCAAATTGTGAGGCTCTGTATTTTATTTCAGTCCGGGTACCGATGAATTTTAGTTTAAATACTCTTATGTCTTTGCCAGGCATAGCAATACCCATATATGTAAGACCGACATTATCAATGTTATTTCCTGCATCCGGACCTGCAAAACCAGTTATGCTGACAGCGTAATCCGAATCAAATATTTTTTTTGCGTTCAAAGCCATTTCTCTGCATACCTGCTCGCTTACAGCCCCATATTTCTTTAAAATATTCTCTTCAATACCCAGTAGTTTGATTTTTGAAAATTCACTATAGGAAATAACTGAGCCTTTAAAGTACTCTGAGCTTCCCGGAACATCAGTTATCATCTGCGAAATCAGCCCTCCGGTCATGGACTCCGCAGCAGAAATAGTTATTTTTTTACCGGATTTCATTATTGTTTCTTTTAAGGATTCGGAAATAAGCATGTTTTCTTCTCCATAAATAAATTCATCCAATCTTTCTACAAGCATGCTTTTTATTCTTCTGACATTTTCAGTATTTGTTTTATCAGAAACTGATTTTGAAACAATTATCAGCCTTATCATTCCGGGAGAAGCAGTTATGCCTATTTCAACACCCAGTCTGGCTGCCAGTGTGTAAATATCAGGTATTTTTTCTTCTATTTCACTTTCACTAATACCTGTTGTCAGTAAAACTTTCCTTAATATTTTTTCATTATTCTCTTTCCGGGAATCTGAAATATTCTTGATCCTATCGATAATACTGTTATCAATCATATCTTTCATTTCTTTTGGAACCCCCGGAATGGAAAACAACCATTTTCCCTTTTCCTTTAAATGTATCTCAAAACCTGAAGCGCTTCCTATATTGGGAATTATTGGCTGTGCCCCTTCTGGAATATATGATTGTTTCAGTAGTTTTTCTCTTAATTCTAAACTGATTTCTTTTTTTATAAATCTCAGGCTTTTATCATCCAGCAAATCATTTTTTATTAATCTGACATTCAGCATTTCAGCTACAGCTTCCCTTGTCAGATCATCTTCCGTAGGACCAAGACCTCCGCTTAAAATTATTATATCTGAATGGTTTATGCAAAAATCTGCTGCTTTTTTTATATCATTTTTCAAATCTTTTACTGAGATTATAATATTGCTTTCAATGCCTATTTCTGATAGTCTCTGTGCTATATAAGCTGCATTCGTGTTAATTATAAGTCCGAGGTTTATTTCACTTCCTATGCAGATGATTGATGTTTTCATTTAGCTATAATCCCAGATCTTCCTTGAATTTTAAAAAATCTTCCCTTGAAACAAGAATTTCTCTTGGTTTTGCTCCATCATATCCACTTATAAATCCTTTGTTTTCAAGCTGATCGACTATTCTGGCTGCCCTGGAATATCCTATCCTTAATCTTCTCTGAAGAAGAGATGCTGATGCATGACCGAACTCCAAAAAAATTTCAAAGGCATCATAGATAAGAGAGTCATCTTCCATCTCTCTTTTTTCTGTCTTTATCTCAGATTCAAATATATCTTTTGCAGGTAAAACTTTCTTCTGGTCTTTTATATAATCCGTTACGATCTCTATTTCGCTGCTTGTTACAAAAGCTCCCTGTATCCTTTCAGGCCGGTTCATTGATACAGGCAGATAAAGCATGTCCCCTCTTCCGATAAGTTTTTCAGCCCCGCTCATATCCAGTATTACCCTGGAATCTGTATTTGATGCTACATTAAAAGCAATTCTGGAAGGAATATTTGCCTTTATGACTCCTGTTATAACATCTACGGATGGCCTCTGTGTCGCTATTACCAGATGAAGTCCTACAGCTCTTCCCATACTTGCAAGTCTGTTTATGCTTTCCTCTACTTCAGAGGCAGCAACAAGCATAAGGTCTGCAAGTTCATCAATTATAATAAGTATATAAGGCAATTTGACAAGCTCGGGATCATTTGCTTTGTTTTTTTCAACCTCCAGATTGAACTGCTCCAGATTTTTGCACTTATAATCAGATAGTATTTTTAACCTGTTCTCCATTTCCTCAACAGCCCAAGACAGGGCAACTGCAGCTTTCTTTGGATTTACAACAATCGGAGCAAGGAGATGGGGAATCCCATTATATATGCTTAGCTCTACCATTTTGGGATCTATCATTATAAACTTGACTTCATTGGGCATGACTTTTAGAAGCAATGATATTATCAGACTGTTTATGCATGAACTCTTGCCTGAGTTAGTAGAGCCTGCTATCAGAATATGAGGCATTGCTCTTATATCCATACTTATTATATCTCCTGACAAATTCTTCCCAAGTGGAAGTTTTAAAGGGCTTTTTGACATTTCTTCCCTGTTAGCAGAAAAAACATCGCCAAGAGTAACTATGCTTTTTATCTTATTCGGAACTTCGATACCTATAGCAGATTTACCGGGAATAGGTGTGAGAATCCTTATATCGGATGAACCAAGAGCAACGCAGAAATCATCTTCCAGGCTTAACAATCTCTGCACTTTGACACCTGGTGAAATAGACAATTCATATAAAGTCACAGAAGGGCCTCTTATTACAGAAGAAACTTTTACAGCCAGATTAAAATCCCTGAAAAGATTATTTAGTATAACAATATTTTCCTTGATATCTTGCTTGTATAAAGAAGGTGAAAGCATTTTTGATTTCTTCAGAAGGCTTTGGGGAGGCAGTCTGTAATAATCATCAGAATCGTCTTTTTTATCCAAAGGCATCTCAAGCTGGGAGTCTGTTCTTTTTTCAGAAGTCCTTACTTCTTCTTTGCCGGCTATTCTGCCAGCTGTCACCGGCTGGCTCTTTAAGCTATCCAGCAGAGGACTTTTTTCACCCATATCCCCCTGATAATCATACTCATCATAATCACTTTTCTTCTTTACGTGATTGGTTATAAAAGGAAATTGCTTTTTATCTTCGACATTAAGAACAGCAGATCTTTTATTTATCTGTCCTTGTTCTGATGAGGTTTTTTCATCTGAATAACTTACCCTTAGCGACTCTTTTTCAGGATGAAGCTGAATTATGGAATTATTTTTTTGTACAATTTCCTGATTCTTGAATTTTGCCTCTTTTGCTTTTTCTCTTGAACTCTTTATCCTGGCAGTAATCTTTTTTAACAAATCTATAATAGAAATATTAGTAATTATAAGCAGTGAAAACAGAAGAAAAAAAATCAGTATTGTCAAAGTAGCAGCTTTATTTGTAAGTTTTAAAAAACCATAATAAATACCAGAACCTGTAATTCCTCCTCTGGTAGAAAAAAATATTTCATCAAACAGGCTTTCAGATGTGTCTGCATATGATAGTATTCCCAGAAGCGCAAGAAAAAATATTATAAATCCTATACCCAGCCTTACTTTTAAAAATCTGGATTTCTTAAAGAAAAAGCTGATTCCCCAAAAAAGTACCAGAATTGAAAATATATACTTTCCCGTTCCAAACAAAAATGACAGGAAATAATTTATATATTTAAGGATGAGTCCGCCTTCGCTGCGAACAAAAACGCTGATAAGGAAAAGTATGGATATCATTATTACCAGAATCCCGTATACTTCAACTCTGCTTTTTACATAATTTTTCTCAAAGCGTTGCTGATCTTCCAGAATTTTTTTGATTTTTTTATTTTGCAGATTACCTGAACTTTTGGATTTTGGTTTTTTATCTTTATCCATTTTTAAAAATTCTATATTTAATCAGATTTATTATTATCTAAAAAAATAACTTTTGTCATTATAACAGGTTTTATTCTGATTTTTTTAATAAGATATTTTTCAAGCCTGCTATCGATATATTTTTCAATATTTGACTGTGCCCTTATATTATTGCTAAAACAAGTCAGTATGGATTCTTTAATAAGATTTTTACAATCATTAATTATCATATTAAAATTTTCCATATAAGTGACTCCTCTGAACATAATTTCAGGCTCTGCGGCAAGCGTCTCTTTTTTTATATCTATATTAAGCATATTAAATATTACTCCGTCTCTTGCAAGTAATTTGCGATCCTTCAGAACCATATCGTCTATTTCGCCATATCCTATGCCATCAATATAAATATTTTTCATATTGATATTGTTAGTTATTTTGCAGAAATTGGCATTTATTTTTATAACATCACCATTCTGGGCTATTATTATATTTTTATCCGGTATCCCTATCCCTGAAGCAAGCTTTGCATTATTTGTTTTATGCATATTATCTCCATGAACAGGAATAAAATATCGGGGCTTTACAAGATTTATCATCATTTTTATTTCTTCCTGGGCTGCATGCCCTGAAACATGCACACCGGCTATGGACTCATAAAAAACATCTGCACCATGCTTGATAAGCATATTGATTATATTTGCTATTGCTTTTTCATTACCAGGTATGGGAGAAGCTGAAATTATTACCATGTCTGTGCTCATTATCTGTATTCTCTTATGTTCATTTAAGGCCATTTTATATAAAGCCGATAATGGTTCTCCCTGTGTTCCTGTTGAAAGTATTGCAATTCTTTTTACAGGATAATCATTTATATTGCTTATAGGGATAATAAGATCTTCCGGAATCTTTAAAAATCCAAGCTCGCTTGATATTTTAATCGTTTTAAGAAGCGACTTTCCTGAAATTGCAAGTTTCCTTTTAAAACTTGCAGACATATCCATTATCTGCTGTATTCTGTGTATATGTGATGAAAATGTAGCAATTATGATTCTTCCTTCTGATTGGGAAAATTTTTCTGAAAGAGTTTTCCCAACGTCTCTTTCAGGCAAAGTATAACCTTTTTCTTCAGCATTTGTGCTATCGCATAACAAAGCAAGCACTCCCTGCCTGCCAAACGCACTTATTTTGGAAAAATCAGTTAATTTATTGTCTATCGGACTTTGATCAAACTTAAAATCTCCTGAATGAAGGATAATACCTATATCAGTTTTAATAATTACACCAAAAGACTCCGGTATGCTGTGGTTCACCCTGAAAAATTCAACTTCAAAAGACCCTATTTCAAGTCTGGTATCTTCATTTATTTCATTTAAAGCCACGTTTTCAAAAATCTGGTGGTCATTAAGCTTTAATTCAACAAGCCCGAGAGTAAGTTTGTTTGCATAAATCGGAGCATTTACTTCTTTTAATAAAAAAGGTACAGCCCCTATATGATCCTCATGGCCATGCGTAATGATTATAGCTTTTAACTTCTTTGAATTTTGTTTGACATAAGAAAAATCAGGAATAATATAATCAAGTCCAAGAAATTCATCATCTGGAAACATTACACCACAATCAATGACTATCATGTCATTGTCCTTTTCGAGGACCATCATGTTCTTGCCTATCTCGTTTAAGCCCCCCAGAGGTATAAGTTTTAAACTTGTTCTTCTTGCCATATCCCCAATAAAAAACCTTAAATCAATTTGTATTCTGTCAGAAGCCCGACAAACTTTTCCTCTTCCTGTAATTCCATATCATAAAGAGGAGGTCTTAAATATCCTGCAGGTATTCCCATAAGGTTTAATGCTTTTTTTATAGGAATAGGGCTGGTGGTAAAAAATATACCATGAAATATATCCAGATATTTTTTGTGCATCTGCGCTGCTTCTTTTAATTTGTTTTTGTTTAGCAAACTTATCATTTCCTTGATTTCTTTTCCGATTATATGGGAAGCAACACTAATGATTCCTTTTCCTCCCAATGCTACTATGGGGAAAGTATCACTGTCATTTCCACTATATACAACGAATCCCCCGGGACAGTCTCTTATTATTTCTGCTATCTGTCTCATATCTCCACTGGCTTCCTTTACTCCCACAATATTTTTAAATTCTGCTAATTTCAAACTGGTTGCAGAAGTTATATTGCAGCATGTCCTGGCAGGGACATTATAGAAAATGATGGGTATATCAAGTGATTCAGATATCTGTCTGTAATGATTTATCAAACCGTTCTGTGTCGGTTTGTTATAATATGGAGTTACAATCAATGCACAGTCAGCGCCTGCTTCCTGAGCGGCTTTTGAAAGTTCTATTGTGTGTTTTGTATCATTACTTCCTGTTCCTGCGATTAAAGGCATATTGTTTTTAAGTTTCTTTTTTGCAAACCTGAACAATTCAATTTTTTCCCTGTCTGATAGTGTAGGTGATTCTCCGGTAGTACCTGCAATAAGAAAACTGTCGGTTCCATTTTCAATAAGGTAATCCATAATTATATCCATAGACTTCCAGTCAATATTATAATCCTTATCAAAAGGAGTAACCATTGCAGTAATTATTTCACCAAAATCTGACATTTTTCTCCTCCGAAAATTTTTTATAATTTTATTAAGTTTTCCAGTCCATATGTAAAATTTGATAGCTTATCGATATTCTGTATTGCCATAATCAGCCCGGGATAAAAAGAAGTCCTGTCAAAGCTGTCATGCTTTATTGTAAGCGTTTGCCCTTTTGAACCGAAAATAACACACTGGTGCGCCAGAAGTCCCGGTAGTCTTACACTGTGAAGGTGGATGCCGTTTACAAACGCACCTCTGCTTCCTTCAATACTTTCCCTCTCATCTTTATTAAGTTTTGAATCATTATATTTTATTATCTTTGCAATGCTTTCTGCAGTAGAAATCGATGTACCGCTGGGAGCATCTTTTTTATTCTCATGATGCATTTCTATTATTTCACAATTTTCAAAATATCTTGCACTCAATTTACTGATTAGTATCATTATTACTGCCCCTATTGAAAAGTTGGGGACAATAAAAACTTTGCTTTTAAATTCTTTGCTTTTTTTTCTTAAAAACTCGATTTCCTCTTTTTTCAGGCCAGTTGCACCAACTATGATATCGATATTATTCTCTATTGCCCATTTGATATTTTCAGATACTGCATCCGGTCCCGTAAAATCAATAATAAGATCAGGACCTGCTTCTTTAATATCTTTATAGCTATCTGTAACTTTTACGCCTGTTATGTCCCTTCCGTTTAAAACACCTATATCGGTACCTATATTAACCTTGTCAAATCCGGCAACAATATTTATTTTTTTTTCAAGCATTAATTCGCTAAGCATGGCTTTTCCCATTTTGCCGCATATTCCAAAAAGAGCTATTTTTTTCATTTGAAACTCCTCTTGTTTGCTTTTCCCATTATCACTATATCTATCCTTTCAGGATTAAAGTATTTATTCGCAATTTCCTGTATCTCAATTGCTTTTACCATTTCTATTTTATTTAAAATATGGCTAATAGGCAAAATTTGATTTTCCATCAAAAGACTTTTACCGAATCTGAACATCCTGGAACTGATTTCCTCTATATTCAGGACAATGCCCCCCTTGATATTTTCCTTTGCTCTTTCCAGTTCGCTGTCGCTTAAAGCATTTTCTTTTATATCACTGATTTCATTTTCAATTATTTCTACAATTTTAACAATATTTTTAGGGTCACTTGCAGCATAAATATCTATCAGGCCGGTATCAGTATACTGGGTATTACCTGCATAAACTGAATAGGCCAGGCCATTATCCTCTCTTATCTTCTGAAAAAGGCGGCTGCTCATGCTTCCACCTATTATGTTCATAAGCAGTCCGAGAGGAAATCTGTCCGGACTTGATCTTTTGCAGCCTATGGTTCCATAACAAAGATTGGAGGCATTGATTCTTTTTTTAATGATTTTTAGATTTTTTCTGGCAAGAGGTTCTTTCAAAAAAGCTGGTTCTTTTTCTTTAAAAAATTTTGAGTCAAAATTATCTATATTTTTTTTAACAGCATCTACCAGCTCTTTGTGCTTAACATTACCTGCAGCAGAAACTACTATATTTTTAAAAACATAATTTTTATTAAAATAATCTATTATATCTTCCTGTTTTATTTCTTCTAATGATTTTCTCGTCCCGAGAATCGGGAAACTTAAGGGATGGTCAGCAAGAACTGTTTCATAAAAATAATTAAGAATATCTTCTGAAGGAGTATCTTCAACCATTTTTATCTCTTCAAGGATTATTTTCTTTTCTGTATCAAGACTATCCCTGGAAAAAACAGCATTAAATACAATATCAAATAATAGTTCGGCACATTTATCAAGATGAGTATCAATAAAATCACAATAAAAGCAGGAATTCTCTTTGTCTGTAAAAGCATTAAAATCTGCCCCTATTGAATCAAATTCAATAGCTATTTCTTTATTTGACCTTTTTTTTGTTCCCTTGAAAACAAGGTGCTCTATAAGATGAGTTATGCCACTTATTCTTTTTTCTTCATTTCTTGAACCGCTGGAAACCCAGAGACCAAGAGATATTGATCTGAAAAAAGGTATGTATTCACTTACAACTCTAATACCATTGTCTAGTTCAGTGATTTCATAGTTTTCTAAAACAGGTTTGGACAATGTTATACCCCAACTACCTTTCTGGAAAATTTTAAAGGGATCAAATATCAGGCTCGTTCGAGGGAGATTTTTCTGTCTTTTTTGTCAATAAAAGATATTTTTACCATCAGCTTATCATTAAGTTTAAGAAAATCTTCTACTTTTTCTACTCTTTTATCTGATATCTTCGATATATGAAGCAAGCCGTCAATCCCCGGAATAAGATTTATGAAAGCACCAAATTTGGTAATACCTACTACTGTACCAAGATATTCGTCACCGATATTTATATCATCAAAACCTTTTACGAGTGCTTCTATTTTCTTTCTTGCCAGAATGACATTATCCTCATTTGCTGATGTTATTTGTACAACACCTTCATTATCTTCGTCATATAATTCAATCTCATCAAGATCAAATTCTTCCTTTATTGCTTTTATATTTTTTCCACCGGGACCTATTATTTCACCTATCTTATCCTTTGGAATTCTGAAAGTTGTTATCTTTGGTGCACATGAGGACAGATTTTCCCTGTGATGCGGAATTGTCTCAAGCATTTTCTCGAGAATAAACATTCTTCCTTTTTTAGCCTGGATAATAGCGTCTTTTATGATATCGATAGATATTCCCTTTATTTTTATATCCATCTGCAGCGCTGTTATTCCTTTTTCAGTTCCTGCAACTTTAAAATCCATATCACCGTAAAAATCTTCTATTCCCTGTATGTCTGAAAGAACAACATATCTTTCACTATCTTCATCCTTTATAAGGCCCATGGCTATCCCTGAAACAGGGTTAATTATCGGTACACCGGCGTCCATTAAAGCAAGAGTTGAACCGCATACGCTTGCCATTGAAGTTGAGCCGTTTGAAGAAAGTATCTCGGAAACAAGTCTTAAAGAATAAGGGAAATTTTCTTTATCAGGTATCATCGGCTTGATTGCTCTTTCAGCTAATGCTCCATGCCCTATTTCCCTTCTTTTGGGACCTCTTGATGCGCCTGTTTCACCTACTGAAAAAGCAGGGAAATTATAATGATGCATAAATCTTTTGAATTCCTCATTATCAATACTGTCTATTCTCTGCGATTCTTTCATTGAGCCCAGAGCAAGTATTGTCAGGGCCTGTGATTTTCCTCTTGTAAATAAACCCGTTCCATGGGTGGTTTCGGGGAATAATCCTACTTCACAGCTGATCGGACGGATCTCTTCGGGTTTTCTACCGTCAGGACGGATGCTCTTGTCTATAATAGTTCTTCTGACAAGTTTCCTTTCAAGTTCTTTCAAGCTGTATTCAATGGTAGGCATACTTTCCGGGAATTCTTCTTTAATAGTTTCCACTATATTCTCGGATATTTTTTTAAGTTCATCCTGGAAATAGCCTTTTTTGGAATTTTCTATTACTTTTTCAATCTGGCCGGATTCAGCATATTTCACTATTTCTTCAAGTTTTTCTGCTATGGGATTTCCGGCAAGTTCAGTTAATCTGTTCTTTGCATTTTCATCCACTTCAAAAAGAATAGCCTGTTTTTTCTCCAAACCTATTTCTTTTTGAAAGTCCTTCTGGACTCTGATTAATTTTTTTATTTCTTCATGTGCAATTTCTATTGCATCTATGATTGTTTGTTCACTGGCTTCATTACACCCTGCCTCAACCATTAAAATAGCGTTTTCAGTACCTGCAATAACTATATCGATATTTGATTCTTCTATCTGATCATAACTGGGATTAATTATATATTCATCATTTACCTTGCCGATTCGGACTGCGCCTATGGGTTCTTCAAAAGGAATATCTGAAATAGTCAGAGCCATCGATGCTCCGTTGATTACCAGTACATCAAATGGGTTTATCTGGTCTACAGATAATATTGTAGCAACTATCTGCACTTCATTTCTTAGATTTTTGTCAAAAAGAGGCCTTAAAGGTCTGTCTGTAAGTCTTGAAAGCAATATTGCTTTGTCGCTTGCCTTGCCTTCTCTTTTAAAAAAGCCGCCTGGTATTTTTCCTGCTGCATACATTCTTTCTTCAACATCAACAACCAGAGGAAAAAAATCACTGTTTCTGTCTGCATTTTCAGACATTACTGCAGTTACCAAAGCTCCGCTGCTTCCGCATTTTACAAGAACAGAGGCATTTGCCTGCCTTGCTAGTTTACCGGTTGAGAAAGAAATTATCTTTCCACCGATCTCCACACTTATACTGTCTTCACCGACATGATTGTTTTTTTCATTCATTACTTATAAATCATTCTCCAAGCAAAATTATTTTGTTTATTATTGTCAGTCTTACAACCGCTATTTTCTAAGTCCAAGCTCTTTAATCAGACTTTTATACTTAGAAAGATCATTATTCTTTAAATATTCAATGAGCCTTTTTCTTCTTCCAACCATTGTAACAAGCCCTCTCCTTGAAGAATGATCGGTCTTATTTAATTTAAGATGTTCGTTTAGTCTATTTATCCTTGTTGTTAAAATAGCAATCTGAACTTCAGTCGACCCAGTATCGTTTTCATGTATTTTAAACTTACCGATAATATCCTGTTTTAATTCTTTAGTAATAGACAATTTCTAAGTTCACCCCTTTTATTAATTATTATGCAAATAAAAATATTTTTAATTTTCTCAAATCCTTAAAAAAATAATTGCACAAGTTTATATTATTATTAAATTTTATTTGATTAGTCAAATAATTTTTTTTAAAAAACAATAATATCACCTTATCGTATTATTATTAAGACCAAAAAATTATTTTTTAATGATATGTTCAGATAATATTATAGTTTTTAACTTTAAAAAATTCTATTCCTTCTTCTATATCGGATTCTATTTGTTTTATTAATTCTTTTTCATCAGCGAATTTTAATTCCTGTCTGTGAAATCTGATAAGTTCGACTTTTATCAGTCTGTTATATATTTCTTCTTTAAAATCGATTATATGAGCTTCAAGCAATAATTTCCTTAAACCGAAAGTAGGATTATTCCCAATATTTACAACACACGGTAATACTTTTTTATAACCCTGGATATTTATTCTTGCAAAATAAACTCCTTTTTTCGGAATCATATAATTTTCATCCAGTTCTATATTTGCTGTCGGAAAGCCTATCCTGCTTCCCCTGTTAAATCCCCTGACAACTTTCCCCGATATGGAAGGATATCGCCCCATAAAAAGCTTTATATTACCGATTTCTCCTTTTTCATAAAATCTTCTTATTTCAGTACTTGAAACAGTTTTCCCATTAATCTTTAAAAGATCAATAATATTGATTGTAATTTCTGAATTCTTAAAAAAAGTATTTAAATAATCCGTGTCTCCGGAAGCATTTTTGCCAAATTTAAAATTCTCCCCTACGAAAACCTCTGCTGCATTCAGCTTGCCTGCAATTATATCTTCACAAAATTGTCGGGGGGTAAGGTTTTCAAAATACTTATTAAAGCTTACAGCAACTATTCTGTTTATCCCCATTCTCCTAATTATTTTTATTTTTTCTTCGAAAGAAATAATAAGTTTTTTTTCTTTTCTGCCGGTTATGATATTCTGGGGAGGTTTGTCAAAAGTCAGTGCAAGACTTTTTTTGCCTGTCTGCAATGATTTCAAAGCACATTTTCTTATGATATTCTCATGGCCTTTGTGGACACCATCAAAGAAACCTATGACTACAATATTCTTATCTTTAAAATAATTATCTTTTATTTCACTTAAGCTTATTATTTTTACCATATCCGAACACTTTAGTTTATTAAAAGAAATTTTGAAAGTTTTTTATTTTCATTTGATATTTTCTTTAAGCTAAATTCCGAAATTGCTCTGTGAATGAATGATTTTCTTGTTTTTCCTAATCTGATAACTATTATTTCTCCGGGCTTGAATTCCAGATCAAAGTTTGGTTTAGGCTCTATCATCTCTTCATATAAAGGACTGTTCATTTCAAGATCATTTATATATCTTTCCTTGACATATACTTTTTTATAATCTTTGACTATTTTTTTTACCGGTATAATTGCTTTCAAATCTGATATCTTTTCAGATCCAGGCTCTTTTTTATTATAATTATTTAAAATATCTACAGCTTCTTCTGCTTCGACAGAGTCTTTAACTAAAAATTTACCGATCCTTATCCTGTCAAGTTTTGCCATCGCTGCTCCGCATCCCAGCCTTTCACCAATGTCATTTGCGATTGCTCTTATATATGTCCCTGAACTGACTGATAATCTTAAATGTAAGTAAGGTGACTGATATTTAATTATACTTATTTTGTTAATACTGACATCATTTTTTATTATATCGGTGCTGATATTCTTACGGGCATATTCATACAGATGTCTGCCTCTTATTTTTTTAGCGCTGAAAACAGGTATGGTCTGCCTGTAATCTCCCTGAAAACTTTTAATTATTTCTGACAGATAACTTTTTTCCAGAAAAGGTACTTTAAAAGTATTAATTATATTTCCATCCATATCGTAGGAATCTGTTATTATGCCCAGTTTGATTAAAGCAATATATTCTTTATCAAGTGATAAAAAGTCAGAGGATAATTTTACCGCTTTATTCAGTAATATAATCAGCAGGCCTTCTGCAATCGGGTCAAGCGTACCTGCATGTCCTATTTTATTAAAAAAAAACTCTTTTTAAGTATTCTCAGCATGTCAAAAGAAGTCATGCCGGGACTTTTGTTTAATAAAATCGCTCCGTTGAAATCTATTATTTTTTTTAAAGTCATATTCTTGCAGCTTTTTTTAATTATTATTAATTGATTTATGAAGTTCTGCCACTGATTTCATCAAATTACCTTCTGCAACATAAGCAGAAGCCATTTTATGACCTCCCCCGCCGAATCTTTCAGCAATGACTGCAACATTTACAGATTCATCTGAGGATCTCAGAGAGACTTTGTAATTATTTTTACTGACTTCTTTGAAAAGTGCTGCAACTTTTACATCCTTAGCTGTTCTTAAAATTTCGATTATTCCATCATTGGCAGAGAAAGGAAGATTAAATTTATCAAAATCCTTCATTTTTATATAAGAATAAATAAGATTGTTGTTAAGTATCCTCGCTCTTTTAAAAACCAATGCAAGAAACCTGAACCTGTTTGCAGGTTCATTCTCATATATGCTACTGTATATCTTTGATGGCTCAATATCATATTCAAGAAGACTGCTAATTATTTTATGCACTTCTTTTGTTGTATTTGAATACTGGAATTTGCCGGTATCAGTAAGGATACCGGTATACAAAGCTTCAGCGATATCTTTATCTATTTTTTCATGAAAATATTTTTCAAATAGCAGATAGATTATTTCACAAGTCGCAGATTTTTCTGAAAAAACTATGTTGATATCACCAAAATAAGTATTACTAAGATGGTGGTCGATATTAATTATTTTCCCCGACTTTTTTATTACGGTTTCGTAATCGATTTTTATCCTTTTGATGTCGGCACAGTCAGCAAAGATGGAAACATAATTTGTATCATCGCCAATATTATCCATTGATTTTACTATTTCTTCATTGCCGGAAAGAAATTTATACTGATAAGGCATTTCACTATTGCATATGGCAAAAACATTCTTATTCATCTTCTTTAGCATCTTATATAAGGAAAGAAGTGAACCAAGAGCGTCTCCATCAGGATACGAATGAGTAAAAAGAAGAAAATCTGTATTTTTTTCTATGGTGTTGAAAAATTCCAGGCTGTTTTTATTAAAATCATCTATGTTCATATCAAATATTTTTTTCTTTTCTTTTAAGGTCTTCAATAATCGTGTTTATTCTTAAACCGTTTTCTATAGATTTATCATATATAAATTTTATCTCAGGCATAGTTTTTATTCTTATTCTTGTCTTAATATTCTTCTTGATAAAACCTTTACATGTGTTTAATCCATCCAGGCAGGACTTTATATCTCCTTTTTCATCAAGCAATGTAAAGTAAACATCCATATAATGAAAATCAGGAGAAAGTCTGATACCTGTGATAGTTACAAATCCTATCCTGGGGTCTTTTACCTTTGAGTTTATTATAAAGCTGATTTCTCTCTGAAGATCGATTTCAGTTTTTTTTAATTTATCCACAATTAAACAAATTAAATATCAGTGATTATTTGTTAAATTAATTTTTAAATGTTTCTGAGGTTCAGGCAGGGACGTTTTTTATTTCTCTTATTTCGAAGATTTCAAGTATATCGCCTTTATTTATATCCTGAAAATTTTCAATTTTTATTCCACACTCATATCCCGCACTTACTTTTTTAACATCTTCCTTAAATCTATGGATAGATGCTATTTTACCTTCATGTATGATTTTTCCATCTCTTATTATCCTTACCAGATTATTGCGCTCTGCTTCTCCTTCAAGCACATAACAACCTGCAATTGAACCTACTTTGGGCATTTTGAATAATTCTCTTACTTCTATTCTGCCTTTTTCATATTCTTCTGTCTCAGGCTCAAGCATACCTCTGAAAGCAAGAATCAATTCATCAATAAGCTTGTATATTATATTATATGTCCTAATATCTACTTTTTCTTTTTTTGCAATTTCTTTTGCCTTTGAAGTAGGTACGACTCCAAAACCTATTACAATAGCATTGGATGCAGCAGCAAGGATTATGTCGCTGTCAGTTATGGCTCCTACGCCTTTATGCAGAATATTTATTTTTATTTTTTCATCCTCAATTTTTTTAAGTGACTGCTCAACAGCATCAAGGGAGCCGTTCACGTCTGCTTTAAGTATTATCTCAAGTTTTTTTACTTCCGCAGATTTTGCAATTTCTGAAAATTCTTCAAGGCTGATATGCCTTCTGCTTTCAGATATTTTGCTTAAATTCTCTGCATAAGCTTTTTTTGCAAGAATATTTTTTGCTATTTTTTCATTTTTTACTACAAAAAACTGGTCCCCTGCCTCTGGTGTTGTTGAAAATCCCAATATTTCAACAGGCTGGGAAAGTAAAGCTTTATTTATTTTATTTCCTTTATCATCCTGAAGAGCTCTTACTCTCCCGAAAGAATTACCGGCTATGAAAAAGTCTCCTATATTTATTGAACCTCTCTTAATGATTATAGAGCCAACAGGCCCCAGCCCTTTGTCAAGCCTTGATTCGATAATTATCCCAAAGCCTTCAGCATTTGGATTTCCTTTTATTTCATTCATATCTGCCACAAGCAGAATCATGTCAAGCAATTCATTAATATTGATTTTGTTTTTTGCTGATATTTCAACACAGATAGTTTCTCCTCCCCATTCCTCAGGGACCAGATTATATTCTGTAAGACTTTTCTTTATTTTTGCTGAATCAGCATCCGGAAGATCGATTTTGTTTATAGCTATAATAATAGGGACATTGGCTGCTTTTGCATGATTTATAGCTTCTATTGTCTGAGGCATAATTCCATCATTTGCAGCTACTACTATTACTGCAATATCCGTTACTTTCGTTCCTCTTGCACGCATTGAAGTAAATGCTTCATGGCCCGGTGTATCTATAAAAGTAATTTTTCTTTCCTTATATTCTATCTGGTAAGCACCGATATGCTGGGTTATACCGCCAGCTTCATTTTCAGCAACATCTGATTTTCTTACGGAATCAAGAAGAGTAGTCTTTCCGTGATCGACATGCCCCATTACAGTAACGATGGGAGGTCTTAATACTAAATCGTCCGGAGAATCTTTGAAAAGTTCTTCCAGGTTCTCTTCGAATCCTATTATGCTGAATTTAAAATTATATTCTTCTGAAAGAATTTCAATTATGTCGTTGCCAAGAGACTGATTTATATTAACTGCTTCTCCAAGAGAAAAAAGTGTTTTGATTATCTCGTTTGATGGTATGCTTATTTTTTCAGAAAGCTGTTTTAAAGTTATTCCGGCAGGAATCTCAATAATTTTTTTGATCTCAGGTCTTTTTTTTATGTCTTCAGTTTCTTTTTCTGTTTCTTTTTCAGAATGTATGAATTCCGGCTTCGTTATTTTCTCAGTCTTTTCCTTGGACCCTTTGGGTTTTGCGCGAAATCTTGTAAGCTGTTCTTCTTTGTCGAGCTCTTTTAACAGGACATTTCGGATATTTATCTTTTTTTCTTCTTCCCATTTGGAAACAGGCTTCGTTTTTAATTCAAAATCGTCATCATGCAAATCTTCGCTGATTTCTTCAAACTTTGCAGATTGTACTTTTTTTGCAACAGTCGGCTTGCTCTTTTCATTTTTTGCCTTTTCCTGTTTTTTTTCATCCTGTTCTGAGCTTTTCCCTGATTCCCTGTCAGCCGGTTTTTTTTCGCTGTATGGCTCATCAGTCTTTTTGGCAGTCTGTTTTGACTTCTTATCATCACCGCTTTTTTCTTTTAAAGCTTTGCTTATTTTAACAAGCTGCTCTTCACTGATGGATGAAGAATGGCTCTTTGCATCAATGCCTATAATGCGGCATAAATCCAGAAGCTCCTTCGATGTAATATTATTCTCTTTTGCTATCTCGTATATTCTGGCTGAACCCATTTATTACAATCACCTGCTTATGTTGCTTTTTTTCTTTCTTCTCGTGCTTCATTTAATTCTTCTTCGTACTGCATTTCACTCTTTATATCAATTTTCCAGTTAGTCAGCTTTGCTGCCAGTCTTGCATTCTGGCCATCTTTTCCGATTGCAAGGGAAAGCTGATCATTAGGCACAACAACTAAAGCAAACTTCTTTTCTTCGTCTGTAAGCACTTTTAAAACCCTTGCAGGACTAAGAGAATTTTTTATGAATAAAACTATATCATCACTATATTGTACTATATCTATTTTTTCGCCTGCAAGCTCATCAACGACCATTCTTACTCTTGAACCTTTGGGACCAACACAGGCGCCTACAGCATCTACATTCTTTTCATTCGAATTAACTGCAATCTTCGTCCTGAATCCGGCTTCTCTTGCAACGCTTCTTATTTCTACTATACCCTCATAAATTTCCGGTACTTCCAGTTCAAAAAGTCTTTTTATCAAACCGGTATGCGTTCTTGATACAATAACCTGAGGACCTTTTGTCCCTTTTTTTACTTCAGATATATAGCATTTTATCCTTTCTCCGTGCTTATATCTTTCACCTGGAACCTGTTCACTTAAAGGAAGGAGAGCTTCTACTTTACCAAGATCTACCAGGGTATATCTTGAATCGTTTTGCTGTATTATCCCTATAACCATATCTCCGGCTCTGTCCCGGAATTCATTATACATAACTTCTCTTTCAGCTTCTTTTATTTTCTGGGTTATAACCTGTTTTGCAGTCTGTGCTGCTATTCTCCCGAAATTCTCGGGAGTAACATCTACTTCATCAGTTCCTGTTTTTTTTGCTTCCTGCTCATCAAGTATTTTGAAAACCTTTATTTCACCGGTTTTGATATCTATGTCAACTTTTGCTTCATAAGTTATTTTGTAATTTTTCTTATATGCGGAAACAAGAGCAACCTGAAGGGCTTCAATAATGGTTTCTATCTTTATACCCTTTTCTTTCTCAAGTTCCCTTAGAGCATTTATCAATTCTTTATTCAATCTTTATCACCTGCAAGAATAATCATTAAATAATAAAAATAGTGGGTTTTGCCCACTAACATAAAATAATATATAACTAAAAAACCTTGAATGATTATAACATGAAAAAAAAATAATTCAATATAAGTACAGCTGAGACTTTTATAACAAAAATATGTTTATAAAATAAATGTTTTTTAATAAATAAAAAACTTACAAAAGATTCTTTAGGTTTGTAAATCTGTTTTCAACATAGTTCTTGCTTACAGCCATTCCTATTGCTTTTTTGCTGCCTACAACTACTGCAAGTTCTTTTGCCCTGGTCAGGGCGGTATAAACGAGATTTCTCTGAAGGAGCATATAATGGGAAGTAAGAACTGGTATTATTACGCATTTGAATTCTGAACCCTGTGATTTATGGATTGAAATAGCATATGAAAGAGATAACTGATCTGCATCATAAAAATCATAAATTACTTTCTTTTCTTCAAAATCGACCTTAAATTTCTGGTTGGAAAAATCTATTTCTTTTATAAAGCCTATGTCCCCGTTGAAAACATCTTTCTCATAATCATTCTTTAGCTGTATTATCTTGTCATAAAGCCTGAATTCATTATTTCCCCTTATGATTTTTTCCCTGCTCTTATTAAAGATATTCTGTATCTGAAAGTTAAGATTATCCACACCTGCTATACCTTTATAAACCGGAACAAGCACCTGTATATCTTTTAAAGGGTCAAAACCAAACTTGTCAGGTATGTTGCACTGTAACAGTTTCAGTATTACTTTTACTGCTTCTTCCTGATCATTTTTTTCGATAAAATAAAAATCGGATTTTTCCAGCATATCTGCCTGATAAAGCTTGGGGTATATCCCGTCTCTTATCAGGTGAGCATTCCTGATTATAATGCTTTTACCGAATTGTCTGTATATTTTTGTCAGCCTTATGACCGGAAACCTCCCGGAATTAATAATGTCACTTAATACATTACCGGGACCAACTGAAGGTAATTGATCATAATCACCAACAAATATTATTCTGGTTTTTTCATCCAGAGCATCCAGTAATACCCTGGCAAGCTTGATGTCGATCATGGAAGATTCATCAATTACAAGCAGATCACATTTCAGTTTATTATATTTATTCTTATTAAAAGAATTTGATTTTGGATTATATTCAAGCAGCCTGTGAAGAGTTTTCGCCTCTTTACCTGTAGTTTCAGATAATCTTTTTGATGCTCTCCCGGTAGGAGCAGAAAGATAAACAGACATATTCTCATATTCAAAAATATTTAATATAAAATTTACTATTGTGCTTTTACCGGTACCAGGACTTCCGGTAATTACCATTATTTTTTCATATAAAGCACTTTTGATGGCATCTTTCTGGTCATCGTCAAGAACTACGTCTACCCTGGAAGAAAGTTCATATATTTTTTTATTCCAGTCATAACTCTCAAAAATGTTCTTTATCTTATAACTTTTTATTTTATTTAATTTTTCAGCAACAAAACGTTCATCTTCGTAAGTGTCCCTTAGATAGATTTTTTCTTTATCGATAACTATCTGATTCTCTTTCTCCAGAACTTCAAGCGCTTTTTCTACTTCAAGTATCTCTACTTCCAGAAATTCCAAGGCTTTAGAAATCAGAAAGTCATACGGAAGGAAACAATTCCCGTCTTCTTCAAATTTTTTCAGTATATACTTGATTCCTGCACTTATCCTGAAAGGGGAATTCTTGTTAATACCTGATTTCAGAGCAATCCTGTCTGCCGTTTTAAATCCTATGCCAAAAATATCTTCACAAAGTCTGTACGGATTATTTTTTACAACTGATACAGCATCGTCTCCATATTTTTTTAATATCTTTGCAGAATTCGAAGGAGTGATTTCAAGAGATTGAAGAAAAATCATTGTATCTCTTATCTGAGCCTGTTTTTTCCATTCTTTTTTGATGTTTTTTATTCTTTTTTTGCCAAATCCTTCAATCTCGCTTAATTTTTCTATTTCGTCATCAAGGATACATAGAGTCTCTTTGCCAAAATGCTGAACAATTTTTTTTGCCATGACAGGTCCGATACCTGGAATAAGACCTGAGCCTATATATTTTTCAATGCCAGTATCAGAAGTAGGAGGAATTACTGTAATTTTTTCAATTTTTATTTGTCTGCCATATTTGGGATTATTGACATATTCTCCGGTTATCTGAACATTTTCACCCTTATTTACATCAAAAAAATTACCGAAAATTGTTTCTATTACACCAGAATCACTTGTCTTCAGCCTGCAGATCTTATAATCATTATTTTCACTCTTAAAAACAATCTTTTCAATGATCCCCTGCAGGGTTACTTTTTCATTTATTTCAAACATATTTTATTTTGGTCAGTTTTCCTTGAGATAGGTAAGAACTTCCGTAAATCTGGCATCTGTTTTGAATGAAGCTGATCTGTTTTCGATTTCAATTATATCGTTTTGAAGATATTTTCTGCCTACTATTACTTTAAAAGGGATGCCCAAAAGATCAGCATCTTTAAACTTGATACCGGCACTTATTTCCCTGTCATCAAACAGAGTTTCAATTTTTGAAGAAATAAGATTATTATATATTTCTTCTCCGGCATTCTTTAGTTTTTCATCTGTCATATTTGTTACAATGATTACTGCCTTGAAAGGAGTAATACTTTCAGGCCATATTATCCCCTTATCATCATTGCACTGCTCGATAGTTGCAGCAAGCAGCCTTGTTACACCTATACCATAACATCCCATAACGAATGGCTTTAAATTGCCGTTTATGTCCAGAAATCTGGCATTTAATTTTTCGCTGTATTTGGTTCCAAGCTTAAAGATATGGCCGACTTCTATACCTTTTTCAAAATTCAGTATATTTTTGCACTTCGGACAAAGATCTCCTTTTATCGGAAATGAAAAATAACCCCAATTATCTGCCTTAAAATCTCTAAAAGAATCAACATTAATAATATGATAATTCTCCCTGTTGGCACCTGCAATCATGTCTTTCCTTTCAAATACTGAATAATCAGCGATTATTGAAACTCTTTTATCCATATTTACGGGTCCTACAAATCCGACAGGAAGTTTTAAAATGTTATTTTGTTCATTTATAAATTCCAGATTTTTATTAAGCAGTTTTTCTATTTTGCTTATATCAAGAAATCTTTCGCCTGACAAAACAGCAGCATAGAAATTATTATCATCATCTTTAAGCAGAATTGTCTTTATAATACTTGAATTTTTTACTTTCAGAAAATCTGCAAGCTCTTCTATGGTTTTTATATCAGGCGTGTGTACTTCTATTAATTCTTTTTCAGATTTTGTATTGTCATCTTTATATGCATTTATTTCAAATCCGGCATTATCCATATTTGCTGCATATCCACATGCATCACAATATACTATAGTTTCTTCTCCGTTTTCAGCAAGGACCATGAATTCATGAGAAGAACTTCCACCAATTAATCCGGTATCCGCTTCAACTATCTTATATCTTAATCCTATCCTTTCGATTATTTTGCAATAAGCTTCAAACATCGATTTATAATCATCATCAAGCTGTTTCTGGGACGCGCCAAAACTATATGCATCTTTCATTATAAATTCTCTTGCCCTCAGCAGGCCATATCTTGGTCTTATCTCATCCCTGAACTTTACCTGTATCTGGTACAGATTTATAGGGAGGTCTTTATATGAATTTAATTCAAAACCTGCGATTGTGGTAAAAAGCTCTTCATGTGTGGGACCGAGACAGAAATCCCTTTTGTTTCTGTCTGCTATCTTAAACATCTCAGGACCGTATTCATACCATCTGTTTGTTTTCTGCCACAATTCTCCCGGCTGGATCACAGGCATTAAAACTTCCAGGGCTCCTGCATTATCCATCTCTTCCCTGATTATGTTCTCAATTTTTTTTAATATCTTAAAACCAATAGGAAGAAATGAATAAATCCCTGATGCTACTTTTCTTATGAGGCCTGCCCTTATGGAAAGAGAGTGACTGATTATTTCAGATTCACTTGGTTCTTCTTTTAATGTAGGTATAAAATTATTTGTAAATCTCAATTAACTCTCCAATCGGTTATATAAATAAAATAAATTATAATATGATAAACTTTATGTTTAAAACATTGTCAGAACTTTTAAAAATTTTTTGAAACACTGTCTTTATTTTCAATAAGCTTTCCCAGCTCTTCATTAAATAACTTTAAAACATCTGCTTCATTTACCCTTTTAATGGTTTTGCCTTTTACGAAAATGGCAGCTTTCTTTTCTCCAAATGCAATTCCAATATCAGCTTCTTTTGCTTCCCCGGGACCATTCACAATACATCCCATAACTGCTATTGTTAATGGCTTCTTTATTCCTGCTGTTATTTTTTCTACATTTTCTGCATAATATTTAAGATCTGCTTTTGTTCTTCCGCATGTGGGACAGGATATTAAATTTACCCCATAGCTCCTTAAGCCGAGACTCGATAATATCACATACCCTGCTTTTACTTCTTTGACAGAGTCAGAAGTCAGTGAAACCCTTATTGTATCACCAATACCTTCATTTAAAAGTATCCCTATTCCGACAGAAGATTTAATTGCTCCTGAAAATTCATTACCTGATTCTGTTATTCCAAGATGAAGAGGATAGTCAATTTTTTCTGAAAGAGTTCTGTAAAGATAAATGGAATCTGTTACAGATGAGGCTTTGGCAGATACTTTGAAATTGTAAAAATTACAATTTTCAAAAAACCTTACATATTCAAGAGTATTTTCCAGCAAAGCTTCGGTTTTATTGAAATTATTTTTTTTTAATGATTTTTTATCAACTGAACCTGAATTAACGCCTATTCTTATACATGCATTCATTTTTTTTGCTTCTTCAATTAATATCTCTGTTTTCTCAATCCCTCCTATATTTCCGGGATTTATCCTTATGCAATCTGCCCCTGCTTTTAATGAATCAAGTGCAAGTCTGTGGTCATACTGAATATCAGCAACAATAGGATTATTTTTGAATAGCCCTTCTTTTATAAATTTTTTAATTATTTTTATACATTCAGCATCTGTGATGGCAACCCTTATTATTTCACATCCGGCTGAAATCAGATTATTGATTTCTTCTCTGAGAAGAAATTGCTGCGCAGATTTATTTTTAGTCATCGATTGTACCAGTATGGCATTATCCGAACCGATCTTTCTGCTTCCTATTTTTATTTCTTTTGTATTTTTCCTTTTTATTTCCATTTTTCTACATATTCATTATGTTTATAGGTTTTAATATATCAAATACTATCCCCACAAGGAATAAAGAAATAAAAATCACTATTCCTATTGAATTATAAATACTCACTGCTTTTTTGCTTAACGGCTTTCTCCTAATTGCTTCTATGGTAAGTACGACTATGTGCCCTCCGTCAAGAGGCAGGAGAGGTATTATATTGCTGAAGCCAAGCAAAAGCGATACAAGTGC
>DBPS01000025.1:25669-26663 GCA_002304935.1 Candidatus Humimicrobium oleiphilum
GGACTTATACCCAGATAGCCTTCCCCTTCTTTTTCTCCAAGTATTACTTCAATTTCAATCTGTTTTTTATCCCTTATTATTACCAGTGAAACTTTTTCACCGGGATATTTTTTTATATTCCCTGAAAATTCCTCCCAGTTTGTAATTTCATTATCATTTATTTTTATGACTTCATCATGTATTTGAATTCCGTAAGCATATGCAGGTGAGCCTTCCTGGACATAATCGACCTTATTTGTAGCAGAATATATACCCATACTGAAAAAAATAAATATAAGCAGAAAAGCAAATAAAACATTGAAAAAAGCTCCGCCGATTATTATTGATAATTTTGACCAATAAGATTTTTTATAGAATACCTGATTTTCTTTTCCTTCAGGTATTTCTTCTTCCCTGTTCATTCCGCTTATTTTATTATATCCACCTACCGGAATTGCAGAAAGCCCCCATGAAGTCCCGCTTTTTGATTTGAATTTTAATAATTTCGGTCCCATACCGATAAAAAATTCTTCAACATGGACTTTGTTTATCTTGGCCAGTATAAAATGACCTAATTCATGTACAATTATTATTAGTGAAAATGCAAGAAGCGCATATATATATTGTAGTGCTATATTCATGACTGGATTTTGCCAAATCTCCTGCTTCTTTTTTGATATTCCAGAATAGCTTTAAAAAAGTCATTTTCCCTGAAATCCGGCCATAAAGTTTTTGTAAAATAAAATTCAGAGTAAGCCGTCTGCCATAAAAGAAAATTGCTTAGCCTGTATTCCCCGCTGGTCCTTATTAAAAGATCGGGATCTGGCAGATCTTTGGTATATAAAAAAGCTGTAAATGTTTTTTCATTTATTTCTTCGGCTTTTATTGAACCCTGGTTAAGAGATATGAATATTTTTTTTACCGCATTTATTATTTCCTGTCTGGAACCATAATTAAATGCAATATTTAATATGACTTTTTTATTATTTTCAGTGATTTTCTCAGCTTCCTGAAA
>DBPS01000025.1:26696-65195 GCA_002304935.1 Candidatus Humimicrobium oleiphilum
GAAGCAAGGGTATCATAAAAGAGTTTCATCAGACTGCTTACTTCATTTTCAGGCCTGCTCCAGTTTTCGCTGGAAAAAGCATATGCCGTGATATATCTTATTTCGAGATCTCCGCAAAGCCTTACAATGCATTTTAATGATTTTACGCCTTCTCTGTGTCCGGCGATACGTGGAAGCCCTTTTCTTGTAGCCCATCTTCCATTTCCATCCATTATTACTGCAACATGCAATGGGATCGGGTTTTTCTTTATAATATCTATCGAAAGATTTTTTCTGGAATCATTAGCTCTTGAAAAAAAATTGAATCTTATAGGAAAACACCTACACTTCCATTATTTCATTTTCTTTTTGGGCAAGTATCTGGTTTATTTTTTCGATACTGTCATCAGTAAGTTTCTGCATGTCATCTTCCATTTTTTTCAGATCGTCTTCAGTTATCTCTGACTTCTTTTCCATCTTTTTCAATTCTTCTATTGATTCTCTTCTTATATTTCTAATTGCAATCCTTGATTCTTCAGCAATTTTCTTTACAACCTTCACTAACTCTTTTCTTCTTTCTTCATTCAGCGGTGGAATTATGAGTCTTATTACTTTTCCATCATTTGAAGGATTCAGGCCAAGATCTGAAACAAGTATCTGTTTCTCGATATCTTTTAAAAATTTTGCTTCATAAGGTGATATTACTATTGTTCTGGCATCTGGTGCACTTATGCTGGACACATGTTTTACGGGAGTTTTTGTTCCATAGTAATCAATTGTAACTCTGTCAAGCAGATTTACTGAAGCTCTTCCAGTCCTTATAGAATTAAATTCATGAACAGTCTTATCGATGGTAATATTCATTTTTTTAGCAGCATCATCCAAAAGAATATCTTTCATTTTTTACCCCCTGCTAATCAAAGTACCTATTTTTTCACCTGATAATGCTTTCTTAATATTTCCAGGTTTTGTTATATCAAAAACTACTATGGGAATCTCATTATCCATACACAAGGTTGTAGCTGTAGAATCCAGGACTTTCAAACCTTTTTTTATCACGTCAAGATATGTCAGATTATCAAACTTAACAGCGTCGCTGAACTTCATAGGGTCCCTGTCATAAACACCATCTACTTTTGTAGCTTTAAAAATAACTTCTGCATTAATCTCAAGTGCTCTTAAAGCTGCAGCTGTGTCTGTGCTGAAATAAGGATTTCCTGTTCCGCATGCAAAAATAACAACACGTTTTTTTTCAAGATGTCTCACAGCTCTTCTTCTTATGAACGGCTCAGCTACTTCCTGAATCGTTATTGCTGACTGCACTCTCGTTATTACGCCTTTTTTTTCAAGAGCATCCTGAAGAGCAACTGCATTAATTATGGTAGCTATCATTCCGGCATAATCAGCTGCAACTCTTTCCATGCCGAGTTCGCTTGCATTGATTCCCCGCCAGAAATTACCACCACCTATTACAATAGCTATCTCTACTCCCCAGTCGCTGACCTCTTTTATCTCGTTTGCTATTCTGTCCATTATCTTAAAATCAATTCCATTGCAGCTATCATTTTTCAATGATTCACCACTGATTTTAAGTAACACTCTTTTATAAATTATTGAATGCATCTAAAATATAAACAGACAGGGTAATTAATTTATATTATTAAATATAACAAGCAAAATATCTTAAAATTCTTCGCCCAGGACAAATCTTACAAATCTTCTAATAACGATATTCTCACCAATTTTAAGTATCGCATCTTTAAGAAGATCTTCTATTGTCATATCATTATTCTTTACATAAAGCTGATTAATGAGACAGTTCTCCCCATAGAATTTTTTCAGTTTGCCTTCAGCTATTTTTTCCACAACTGCTTCAGGTTTTCCTTCATTTAATGCCTGTTTTTTATAAATCTCTTTTTCAGCTTCAATTATTTCAGCAGGAACTTCTTCTTTGGTAACATATTTCGGGGCTGAAGCAGCTATATGAAGTGCAACATTATGTACAAATTCCCTGAACATCTCATTTCTTGCCACAAAGTCAGTTTCACAATTCACTTCAAGTAAAACACCGATTTTTGAACCAAGATGTATATAGCTATCAATCAGCCCCTGATTTGTGGCTCTTGATGCTTTCTTGGTGGCTGCAGCCAGACCTTTTTCTCTCAAAATCAATTCTGCTTTTGCCATATCTCCGCATGACGCTTCCAGTGCTTTTTTACATTCCATCATGCTTACGCCGGATTTATCTCTTAATTCTTTAACCTGTCCTGCTTTTATCTCTACCATTTTTCACTCTCCTATTTTAGAAGCTTATTATAAAATTAATAATAAGCCTGAATTTATAATAATTAAGCCCATACTTCATCATCTTCAGGTGCTTCTTCTTCAACATTGTTTTCATTTGCAAGAGCTTTATCAGTCTCTTCCTGATCTTTTTTTTCTTTTTCAATATCCGCTTTTATCGCTGTTGCATTAGATATGCCTTCTTTCGCTGCTTCACTTATTGCACTTGTTATAAGATTGCAGGCCCTTATGGCATCATCATTTCCGGGTATCAGGTAATCGATATCATCCGGATCACAATTTGTATCTGTTATGGCAATAATAGGTATCCCAAGCTTTTTAGCTTCTTTTACCGCTATCTCTTCTTTATGAGGGTCTATTATGAATAATGCATCAGGTATACGTTTTAAATCCCGTATTCCCCCGATATTATAATCAAGCTTTTCATATTCATTCTGTAAACCCAGAACTTCTTTCTTGGGTAGTTTCTCAAAAACACCTTCCTGCTCCATTTTCTCAATTTCCTCTATTCTTCTTATTCTTTTGAGAATGGTTTCAAAATTTGTAAGAGTACCTCCAAGCCATCTGTTTTTTACATATGGCATATTGCATTCCTTGGCATTTTTTTCAACAATATCCTGGATCTGCTTTTTTGTCCCTACAAATAGTATTACTCCGTTGCCGGCAGCTATACTCCTGCAAAAATCATAAGCTTCCTTTAATAATACTGTGGTCTGCTGAAGATCAATGATATATATTCCATTTTTTGCAGCAAATATATATCTTTTCATCTTGGGGTTCCACTTGCGGGTCTGATGACCAAAATGCACGCCAGCTTCAAGAAGCTGCTTAATAGTAACTTCGTTCAATTTTCCTCCTAAAATTAATGGTTTTTCCTCCACCGCAGGTAATTAACACCATTTTTCGTATTGCGGTGTGTGTATTTTTTTCTGGAAGATTTTAACATAATATATCTGTTTGAGCAAATGAATTAATTTTATATTTTTGCATTCCCGGTTTAAAACTGCATTTAAATCATTTTGCCCTTGGATGAAATTTCTTAAAATCTTCTTTTATCTTCTTTAAATTAAGATGTGTATATATCTGTGTAGAATTAAGATTTGAATGTCCTAAAAGTTCCTGCACAGCTCTTATGTTTGCCCCTTCCTGTAAAAGATGGGTTGCAAAGCTATGCCTGAGTCCGTGAGGTGAAATATGTTTTTTTAAATCGGATAAATTAATATATTTTGCAAGAAGTTTTCTTATATATCTCTGTGACAGTTTTTCACCTCTTGTATTAAGAAAAAGATATTCATTATTTTTATAAGAATTGGTTTTTTTCTCAAAAAGAAAGTAATTCCTTATTTTCATATATTTATCCAAAAAATTATTTGCCTCATTAGTTAAAAATACGATTCTTTCTTTTCTGCCTTTCCCAAAAACTTTTATTTCATAATTATTAAAATCTATGTCTTTTATCTTAATATTCTCAAGTTCACTTATCCTTACTCCTGTGGAATAAAAAATCTCAAAAATCAGTCTGTCTCTTATGCCGGTTTCATTATCATAAGGAATATTTTCAAGAAATCTTTCCGTTTCTTCTTCCGATAAAAAATTATAAAATCTCATTTCTTTTTTGGGGACGGATATCTTCTGGCTTAATTGTGTTTTTATAAGTTTGTTATGTTCAAGAAACTTGAAATAATTAACATAAGTAGATAATTTTCTTATAATGCTTCTGTTGCTGTAATTATATTTATCCAGGAATTTTAAAAAATTCTTGAAAAACGGATAATCTATATTTTCTGTATCATCAATTTTTTCTTTTTTTAAAAAATATTCAAATATCGAGAGATCGTTTTTATAAGCTTTTATGGTATTAGGCGAAAGATTTTTTTCAAAAACAATAAATTTTTCAAACAAATCTATACTTTTGTTTATCAGCATTATTCTTCAATTAAATAATTAATAATAATCACATTCAACATCTCTTAATTTTCCACGGATTATCGATCTTTTTTCATTTATTTCTTTTTGAAGTTCTTTTATTGTGTTTATTTTATTTTCATCATTTATAAGACTTTCTCCATCCAGAGCAAAAATAATATCTTCTGTATCTTTTATCATTTCCACTATCATATCCCTTGCCTTGTCAGATCTGTAATCAACTTTTAATTTTTCTTTTGAAATGTCGTCTTTCATTTTTTTAAAATCATCCAAAACAGTCTTAAACATCTTTGAGTTCTTTCCAATATTTAGCCTGCTTTTGGAAAGAGCAGCAGTTATTATTTTTTCAATTTTCTTTTTTAAATTCTCATCATAATTATACAAAACCAGGCCTATGGGATTTTTTGGTTTTTCAGTCTTTTTTCTAAAAAGCATTTATTCTCCAATCATGAGGATTTTTCTTTTCTTCATTATTATATTATTAATTTATTTATTCAATACATAATTATTAAAGCTTTTTTCAATAATATAATCATTCAGCTGAAGGAAAGATATGATTTTGAGTAATTTGTTTTTTTCCATGTTTGTTATTTTTTGTATTTCTTCAAAGCTTTTTTCAATATAATCTATGCTATTCAGAACTTTTAAAATAATATTTTTCTGTTCTGCCGGTATAGGCATATGAAAAGTATCTGATTTTTCTTCTTTGTTCTGATATTCTTGTTTTTTATTCCTGAACGAAACAGTTTTGGTACCATATTCTTTTATATAATTTTCAAGTTCAATCAGTATATCATCAACGTCATTCACAAGCTTGGCGCCATTTTGTATTAATTTATGGCATCCACAACTTTTATCAGAAAATATGCTGCCCGGGACTGCAAATACTTCCCTGTTTTCCTTTAAAGCAGTTTCTGCAGTAATTACAGCACCACTTTTTTCTCCAGCTTCAATTATTATTACTCCCGTACAGATGCCTGAAATTATCCTGTTTCTTGCAGGAAAATTTTGTTTCAATGGTTTTACTGATGGAAAGAACTCTGTTAGCAGACATCCCTTTTTTGCCATGCTTTTAAAAAGATTTTCATTTTCAGGAGGATAAATCACATCAATTCCGGTGCCCAGAACCCCTATGCTTTTCCCATTTTCATTTAATGCAGATTCGTGCGCAGTTTTATCAATACCTATCGCCATTCCGCTTACAATAGTAAAACCTAGTCTTGAAAGTTCGCAGCTTAAAAACCTTGCAGCATCTTTTCCATATTTGGTGCATTTCCTGGTTCCCACAACCGCTATGCATAATTTGCTTTTTAAGATTTCAATTTTCCCCTTACAGAAAAGCAGAGGAGGGGCAAAAAAAATTTCTCTTAATAAATACGGATAATTATCTTGTGCAATATTAACTATATCAAATTTCTTTTTATTCAATGATTCAATTATCCGTTCTTCTGAATTTTGCCTGTTACAGTTATCTGCGGTAAAAAGACCATCGTTTACAGCAGAAGATCCTTTTATGTTTTGCATTGCCTCATCAAAAGATTTTGAATTCTTATACATTTTTGAGATTTCAGAAGGTTTTAAATGTTTGTTAAGAATTAATTTTAATATTTCTGAAGTATCTTTACTCATTTACTGCCTTGATAGCTTTTAATTAATATTGGAAAAATAGGTTTTTGACAGCATTATCTTATACTGAAGTGCTTCCGTTATGTGTTCTTCTTTTATTTTTCCAGAGCCTTCTATGTCTGCAATGGTCCTTGAAACTTTTACAAGACTTGAAATCTGCCTGGCGCTTAAATTTAATTTTCTGGCATAGCCGCTTATTAATTTTTTTAATGAATCTGATTTTATCCAGTGGTTTAAAGCAGCTGTATTTGCCTGGGAATTAAAATCAAAATTATAAGAATTATTTCTTTTTCTTTGTATTTCAAAGGCATTTCCGACTCTTGCCCTTATGGTTTTTGAATCTTCAATATCTTTCTCGCGGTAAACATTTGTCTTTTCTCTGGGCATACTGACCTGTATGTCTATTCTGTCAATCATAGGACCTGAAACTTTTCTCCAATATTTTTCAACTTCTCTTAAAGAACATCGGCATTTTATTTCTTTGTCTTTGAAAAAACCGCAGTAACAGGGATTCATGGCAATTATGAGCATGAAAAAACAAGGTAATTTAAAAGTATTTCCGTTCCTGGTAATAACTATTCTCTTATCTTCCAGAGGTTGTCTTAATGCTTCTATTATTTTTGAGCCAAATTCTGAGAACTCATCAAGAAAAAGAATGCCTCTGTCAGCAAGACTTATCTCTCCGGGCTTGATATTCGAGCCACCGCCTATCATGCCGGCAAGAGACACTGAATGATGGGGATTTCTGAAGGGCCTTTCACCTATAAGCTTTTTTATATTCTTCTTATAAATACTGTATATTTTGGTGACCTCTATGCTTTCTTTGAAATCAAGTGCAGGTATGATACTTGAAGATCTTTTGGCAAGCATTGATTTACCGGAACCTGGAGGACCGACAAGTAAAATATTATGGAAACCGCTTACTGCGATTTCCATTGCTCTTTTGGCCCTTAACTGCCCGTTTATCTCTTTAAAATCTCCCATTTCTTCTGTTGCCGTATTATCTGTATGAAAATTTCCTTCACTGTTTTTTAAGATATTCATCTCATCAAAGTAACTGGCTGTTTTTTTCTCATTTTCCAGAAAGAAAACGCACTGTTCAAGATTATCGCAGGGAATTATTTTAATATCTTTTATCATTGAAGCCTCATTAAAGTTAGATGAAGGTATGAAAAAATATTCTTTATTTATTTTTCTGGCTTTTTCAGCCATGGATAATATCCCTTTTACAGGATTAAGTACTCCGTTTAAAGATAATTCGCCTATAAAACATGAAAGATGCAGATAGTCGTGTCTGAGCTGATTGCTTAAAGCCAGGATACATAAGGCAATAGGAAGATCGTAATAAGGTCCTTCTTTTTTAATATCAGCAGGAGAAAGATTGATTATTATCTTTTTCTGGGGGAATTTAAATCCTGAGTTGATGATTGATGCCCGCACTCTTTCTTTTGCCTCATTAATACTCTTATCCGGCAGGCCGACTATCGAAAAAGTCGGAAGACCGTTTGAAATATTCATCTCTACTTTTATTTTTACAGCATCAATGCCTGAAAGAGAAAAACTATCTATATTGAAAAACATATAAATATTATATTATCATTTAAATATATATGCAATTATATAATTAATTATTTATTTATTTATATATTTAAATAAATATATCCAGTATCCCTATTTTATAGTCTTCTCCTTCTTTTATCTTGCTATAATCAATATCATTTATATCTTTTATCCTGCAAAAAGCAAGATAAAGGCTCTGGCTGAAAATTACTGATATTATTTTTAATTTCCTGTCTTTATCAGAAGAATATGTCTGATTTTTTTGGAGAAAAAAATCCATTGTGTTTAATATCTTCCTGATTTTTTTACTGTTTACAGATTCGAAAGGTTTTATGTGTTCATCGCTTAATCTCGATTTAACTTCAAAAAAATAATAGCAGTCATTTTTTTCACCAATAATATCTATCTCACCGTATTTCGACATATAATTCCTAAAAAGTATTTTAAAACCTTTATTTAAAAGGTAGTTTCCAGCAATTATTTCTCCGGCTTTACCCAAAAATTTATTATTGATTTTCACTAAAAAAACTTTCCTGATATAACTGGCTGATATAAAATGATTCTCTATGTATAGGGCAGAAACCCAGTTTTTTTATTGCCTTTATATGTTCTTTTGTACCATATCCTTTATTATGATTAAAACCATATCCGGGATATATCTCATCGAATTTTTTCATGATATTATCTCTGAATACTTTGGCAAGTATTGAAGCAGCGCATATTGAGACGCATAACTCATCGCCGTTTATAATCGGCAGTACCGGTATTTCTGAATCAAAAGATAGTGCATCCGTTATTACTATCTGTGGTTTTACGCTTAAATTACACAAAGCATTTCTGAATACTTCTTTATTGGCATTTCCAAGTTTAATCAAATCAATTCTTTTTGAGCTTATCTTTCCTATTCCATAAGAAATGCAGCAATCTTTTATTTTGTCATAAAGTTCATTCCTTGTTTTCTCTTTCAATTTTTTGGAATCATTTATTTTTTCAATAAAAGAATCTTTTCTTGAAAGAATGACTGCTGCCGCAACTATAGGCCCTGCAAGAGCACCTCTTCCAGCTTCATCTATACCTGCAATAAAATCAAATCCCTGCAGACATAGATTATCCTCATATACTGAAAGATTAAGAATTCTTTTATGCTCGGATAAATTCATTTCAGGCCATACATCTGGCTAATTGGCAACTTTTATTCTTGAAGGAGGCCAGTAAATAAAAAAAACTTTTCCAAATATTTCAGATTCCGTAATAGGACCAAAATATCTGCTGTCATAACTGTTATTTCTATTGTCACCCATTACAAAAATTTCGCCTTTACCTATTTTATAAGATTGTTCCGTATATACAGGTTTATCATCGGGATTATAATAATCATTTTCAAGCTTCTTATCATTAATATAGATACTCCCGTCATTTTTAAGGGTAACAGTTTCTCCTTCAAAAGCAATTGCTCTCTTGACAAGGTCTTTATCGCTGTCAACAGGTGAGTGAAACACTACGAGGTCCCCTCTTTCAATACCAAAATACTTATAAGAGAATTTATTGACTATGACTTTGTCACTGACCATAAGGGTCGGCTCCATCGAAGGGGTGGGAACTATAAATGGTTCAAACAAAAATATTCTGAAAAGTACCGAAACAAGGGCAGCACAAAGAATAACAATTAAATATGACAATAATTCTTTGGAACGACTTTTCTCTTTTTTTGAAGAAACTAAGTGTTTGCCCATTGGCAAAATAAATTAAATATAAATTTCTATTGTTCTACAGTTTTAACTCTTGATTTCTTGCCTATTTTATCTCTCAGGTAATATAGTTTGGCTCTTCTTACAATACCTGTATTTACTTTTTCAATTGAATGGATCATCGGAGAGTTTACAAGAAATGTTCTTTCAACACCAACATTGAAGGATATTTTTCTTACAGTAAAAGTTTCATTCAGGCCACTACTCTGCCTGTTAATAACTATGCCCTGAAAAGTCTGGACTCTTTCCTTATTCTCTTCTTTTATTTTTATGTTTACTTTTACTTTGTCTCCAGGTTTAAAATCAGGTATATCATTTCTGTAATATTTGCTTTCAATCTTTTCAAGCCCGTTCATATCTTCTCCAAATCTATGATAAGAATTTTAATCATTGCTAATTTTAAAAAATAACCTTAAGAATATAAATAATTTAATAGGATTTGTCAAATAAATCCGGCCTTCTTTCTTTTGTGATTTCTATAGATCTCTTCTTTCTCCATTTTTCAATTTCCAAATGATTGCCACTTAGAAGAACTTCAGGAACTTTTTTGTCCCTGAAAGCAGGCGGTCTAGTATACTGCGGATATTCCAGAAGATTTTTTTCAAAAGATTCGACTTCCAGTGATTCAATGCTGTGAATCACTCCCGGCATAAGGCGGGCTATGCTATCTATAAGAATCATTGCAGGGATTTCACCCCCGGTCAGAATATAATCTCCGGCAGAAACCTCCAAATCCACAATTAATTCAGAGACTCTTTCATCTACTCCCTCATATCTTCCGCATAACATTATTATATTATCCAGGTCTGATAAATCTTTAATTAATTTCTGATTAAGTACCTGCCCTCTTGGAGTAAAAAGTATGGTTTTCTGTTTGCCTCTGCTTATGCTGCTGTTCTCCTTTTTAATATGACGGACAGCATCAAAAAAAGGCTGGACCATCATAACCATACCATATCCTCCTCCGTAAGGCTTGTCATCCACTTTTCGATGCCTGTCTTTTGAAAAGTCCCTTAAGTCGTGGATATTAAGTTTGATTATTTCTTTATTAAAAGCTTCTTTTATGACGCCATAATCCGCAAAATCTCTTATAAGTGCAGGAAAAATGGTTACAACATCGATTATCATTATGATTTTTACTCAGATTTTAATAATTGTTAACTCTATTTCCAAAGTTAACTTTTTAATTTAAATATACTCCGGAAGTTTGTTTATTATTATTTTTTTTAACTCAGTATCAATATTTTTTATAAATTCTTCCGTTAAAGGTATATAAAAAGAGTTTCCTTTTATGCCCGATATTTTAATATCAGCAGATAATTTTTTAACAAGAAGGCTGTCATTTGCTATTCCGTTATAGACTTCGATGACTTTGGCCAGCGCAGTTCCATTAGAATTTTCAACAGTGCACCCTATAAGATCGTCAATCCAGAAAATCCCTTCCTTCCGGGCAGGGAGATCTGTGTCTTTTCTGTAAAGCTTTCTGCCTCTCAGAGCCTCTGCGTCATTTCTGCTGTTAACTTCCTTAAATTTGATAATTGCACTCTTGCGAATAGTGAAATCAGGATTTTTTATGTGCTCGACTTCAAGAGAATCTATACCAGAATCATCAAGCAATAATACAAGACCCGGTATAATAGTATTGGGATAATCAGTAATTATATTTAATATAACCTCGCCTTTTATACCATGAGGTTTACTGATTATCCCAACTAATCTTAGAACAAAATCTTTTTCAGACATTTATATGTCTAAAATATATATAAATTAACAAATTCAATCAATAATCTTAACAATAGATGATTTTCCTCTTTTAGCAGAAGCAGCTCTCATGACAACTCGTATGGCATTAGCTGTTCTTCCTTTTTTCCCTATGACCTTGCCCAAATCATTCTCCGCTACCTTGAGCTTGAATATTACAGTTTTATCTCCTTCCTCTTCTTCGGTTATCTGTACTTCATCAGGGTTATCAACCAGCTCTTTAACCATGTACTCTAGTAATTCTTTCACTATTTACCTCCAGTTATTGATTACTTTCACTATCGCTTTTTAAATTGACTATATCGAACAATTTCCTGACAGTATTTGTAGGAGTTGCACCTTTCTTTAACCAGTCCAAAGCTTTTCCTTTATCAAGCTCGATTGTTGATGGATTTGTTTTGGGATCATAGGTCCCTATATTCTCAATAAATCTTCCGTCACGAGGAGAGTGGCTGTCTGCAACAATAATTCTGTAATAAGGCTGCTTTTTTGAACCCATTCTCGTTAATCTAATCTTTACGCTCAAATCAATTCCTCCTGTAATTGGTGTATACCATATTTTCACATTGTTTAAAATTATATAGATTTATAAAAAACTTGCAAAATATTTTTTAAAGTTGTTTTTATACACTTAAACAATATATTAAATTAATATAAAAATATTTAATTTTTATTAAAAATATTTTAAAATCTTCGTTTTATAAAATCAAAGCTCTTCATACCTCCCCCTGAGAACTGCTTTAAAAGCTGCCGGGTATTTTCAAATTGCTTTAAAAGGTTGTTTACGTCACTGACATTTGTACCGCTTCCTCCTGCAATTCTTTTTTTTCTGCCACCGTCGATTATATGCGGATGCCTTCTTTCTTCAATTGTCATTGAATTTATTATTGCTTCTATTCTGTCAAGCTGCCTGTCATCTATGTTTATTCCTTTAAGAGCTTTGTTTTTACCCATCATAGGGAGCATGCCCAGAATTTTATCGAATGAACCCATTTTTTTTATGCTCTTTAGCTGGTAAACAAAATCTTCAAAATTTAGCTCATTCTTATATATTTTTTCTTCAAGTTCTCTGGCTTTTTTATCATCTATTACCTTTTCTGTTTTTTCTATAAGTGAAAGTACGTCTCCCATGCCAAGAATGCGCGATGACATTCTGTCAGGATAAAAAATATCAAAATCTTCTATTTTCTCACCTGTAGATATGAATTTGATAGGCTTCTTTATTACATGGTTTATAGATAAAGCCGCTCCTCCCCTTGAATCACTATCGAGCTTTGTAAGTATAATACCATCATATTCAAGTTTCTGATTGAATTCTTTCGCAACATTGACGGCTTCCTGTCCGGACATGGAATCGACAACCAGGTATATTTGATGGGGTTTTAATTCTTTTTTGATTGAAACTGCTTCTGCCATCATTTCTTCATCTATCTGAAGTCTTCCGGCAGTATCAATAATAACAACGTCCGAATAGTTTTTTCTTAAATAATCGATTCCGTTTTTTGCAATTTTTACAGGATCTTTATTATTGTCTTCATGATAGACTTCGCAATTTATTTTTTTTGAATAATCTATCAGCTGAAGGATTGCTGCCGGTCTGTATATATCTGCAGCAATCAGCCCTACTTTTTTGGAATATTTTGATTTTAACAGATTGGCAAGTTTGACACTTACAGTTGTTTTTCCTGTTCCCTGAAGTCCGACAAGCATGATAATAGTAGGAATTCTCTGTGAAAAATTAATCAGGCTTGAACCTCCGCCAAGAATCTTTGTCATTTCTTCATTTACTATTTTTATTACCTGCTGAAAAGGTGTCAGGCTTTCAAGTATGTTTTCTCCCAATGCTTTGTTTTTTATATTCTCAAGCAGTTCTTTTACAACGCTGAAATTAACATCAGCTTCCAGCAAAGCAAGTTTGATCTCTCTTAACGCATCATCAAGATCTTTGGGGCTTATTTTGCCTTTATTCTTAATTTTAAAAAACAAATCTTCAAATTTTGATGTCAAAAATTCAAACATATTTTCATCCAATCAGCTCATTTACAAATTCCAAAGGATTAAAATAACCAATATTATCGATTTTTTCTCCATAAGTGACCAGCTTAATAGGTATTTTCAGGTCATTTTTTATAGTAATAACTACTCCGCCTTTTGAAGTACTGTCAATCTTTGTAAGTATTATACCCGTTACTCCTATTGAATCATTGAAGATTTCAGCCTGTGATTTGGCATTTTGTCCTACGTTTGAATCAATGACAAGTAAAATCTCATCCGGCTCTCTTCCGATCTTTTTTTCTATTACTCTCTTTATCTTTTTTAATTCATCCATAAGATTTGATGAAGTCTGCATTCTTCCGGCTGTATCAATAATGACTATGTCTGCATCTTTTGCGACTGCCTTGTCAAGACTATCAAAAACAACAGCCCCTGGATCAGAGAAGCGCTGATGATGAACAACTTCTATGCCCATTTTTTCACCAAAATACTGGATCTGTTCTATTGCGGCAGCACGAAAAGTATCAGCAGCAGAAATAATGATTTTTTTTCTGCTCTTTGCCAGAAGATTTGCCAGCTTGGCAATACTGCTGGTTTTGCCCACACCATTTACTCCGACAATTAAAAATACTGAAGGCCTGGGTGAACCAATATTTAATAATTCATTACTTTCACCATCCTGAAGTATATCCAGAATATAATTTTTCAGCTGATTCTTTAATGATGCAGGATCGCTGATATTTTCTTTATAGCTATATTCTTTTAATCTGGCAATAAGCATGTCTGCGGTTTCAAAACTTATGTTTCCAAGAATAAGTTCTTCCTCAAGCAGGTCCCAGAAATCGTCTCCTGCTTTTGTAAATTTATTCCATATATAATTCAGATTTTTAAATAATTTAAACATTTAATGCCTTTAATCTTTCTGAAACTATTTTTGTCACACCATTTGACTGCATTGAAAATCCGTAAATAATATCTGCGATTTCCATTGTTTTCTTCTGGTGGCTTATAATTATTATTTGCCTGTTTTCTGAAAAAGTCTTTACAAGTGTCAGAAATCTGTCAAGATTTGCATCATCAAGAGCTGCTTCTATTTCATCAAATATGTAAAATGGTGAAGAATTAGTTGCAAATATTGAAAAAAGAAAAGCTATTGAAACAAGTGCTTTTTCTCCTCCGGAAAGGAGCTGCAGTGATACGCTCTTATTGCTCCCGGTATCTGCTTTTATATCAATACCGAACTCATCTTCTTCATAATTCTCATTATCCCTGATAATGAGTTCACCCTCTCCTGCAGGAAAAAGTATCTTGAAATAATATTTAAAATTTTCATTGATATCCTGAAATTTTTCATTAAAAAATTTTTTTATCTCAATATTCAGGTCATTAATTATATTTTCCAGTTCGTTTTTGCTTTCTGCAAGATCGTCTTTCTGATTGTTTAAAAAATCAAATCTTTCTTTTATTTTTTCATACTCCAGATGAGCATTTGGATTTATATTTTTATAACCCTGCAATCTTCCCTTAAGGTATCGTAGTCTCTTTTCTGAAGCTTCAGGATTTTCTGATTCTTTATAATTCTTAAGTATAAAATCCAGTGAAAGATTATAATCATCAAAAATCTTTATGGTGAGGTCTTTTACTTTTTCTTTTATCTGTTCTTTCTTAAGATCAGCTCTGTAAGAGTCATTTTCAAGGAAATTCTTTCTTGAGTTGAGCATGCTTATTTTTTCATCGAAGTTGTTATAAAATGCTGACTTTTTATTATAATCTTTCTTTTTTTTCTCTAATTCTGAATTTATCTTCTCATTGAATATTTCAGATTTTGCTGAAAATCTTTCAAGCATATCGGATAAACTGCTGATTTCTTCAATTAACTTATTTACTTCTTTCTTAACACTATCAAGTTTTAATGTTTTTTGGCTGATATCTTCATCCCCGATATCTGGCTTGTTTTTTTGGATTAATTTTTTACCTGATTTTTTTAAATTCAATTCTTTTAAAATCATCTTCCTGATTTTTTCAAACATGTTTCTCAATTCGCTGAATCTCTCGCTTGCATCTTCAAGATAATCAGGCTTTACAAATATGCCGAGCCTTTTATGTATATCATCAAATAGTATACTGTATTTATCAATTTCATCAGACAGCTTTTCAAGACATGAAATCAGTTCTTCTTTGCCTCTTTTTATTTCACCATCTGTATGAATTTCTTTTTTATCTGAAATATTTTTAATGCTGAAATCAATCATATTCGATATTGTTTCAACTGAAGTCTGCCGGTTGCTAATTAAAAGCCGGATACTGTCAAGCTTATTGAAATAATGTTTAAAGTTATTTATTTTTTCTTCAAAATCCTCAAGAACAGATTTTTGCATACTGTGTTCATCTTCAAACATTATCCTGCTATCATTCAGCTCGTTTAATTTTTCCTGTATTTCTTTTATTTCCCTGATATTTTCTTCTGTTTTTTTATTTTCATTATCCCATTGCAGGTTAAGATTATTTATATTTGTTATGAACAGGGATAGTTCTTCTTCCTTTAGCTCGGAGACGATTTCACTTAGCTCTCTTGATTTTTTAGCCTCTATTTCCAAAGGATCCATTGTTCTTTTTATTTCTTTTATCAGATCATTTAATCTATCAATATCTTCAGCGACATTTGCCAGTCTGGATCTGGACTTATCTCTGCGGATTTTATGTTTTGATATTCCTATGATTTCATCAATTACCTGTTTTCTCTCGATATCCTTATACATTATTACATTGTTTATCTGTCCCTGATTGATTATTGTATACAGCCCTTTACCGATTCCGCTTTGCGAAATAAGATCCTGAATATCAGATAGCCTTGCTGGTGATGAATTTATATAATATTCACTACCACCTCTGAGATAGACTCTCCTGGTAAATCTGACATCAGCAAATTCGACAGGAAGAGATTTATCGGAATTATCAAAGACAAGCGAAACTTCTGCGATAGCCAGTTCTTCTTTTTTGCTTTTAAAAATTACATCTCCCATAGTAGAGCTTCTGAGTGATTTGGGACTCTGCTCGCCAAGCACCCATGATATTGCATCAACGATATTGCTCTTTCCGCTTCCATTGGGTCCGACGATTATACATACTCCCTTTTCAAAAACAAGACTGTTTCTTGTTCCAAAAGATTTAAATCCTCTTAAGTTTATGCTTTTTAAAAACAAAAAAATTCCTTTAATAAACTAAATACTTTGATTTAAATAAATTATATTAAAAGATGCCTGCAGTCAATTGATTCTAATATCACTTATTTACATATTTTTCCAGTGCATTCTTTGCAGCAGCTTGTTCAGATATTTTTTTACTTTTTCCTGAGCCTATACCAATTATTTCGTTTTCCAGCATTGCTGCTGAATGAAATAATTTATTATGGTCAGGTCCTTCTGCGCTTGCCAGTTTATATTTTACAAGAGGCATTCCCTTGGATTGCAGTATTTCCTGAAGATAAGTTTTATAATCAAAAATATCATGACTATATATACTTTCATCAATAAAAGGTTTGAATAATTCAAAAAACCATTTCTTTATGAAATCAATTCCTTTATCCAGGTAGATCGCACTGATAAATGCTTCAAAACTATCTGCCAGAATCGATTCTTTTTTTCTGCCGTCGCACTGTTCTTCGTTTTCACTTAATAATACATACTCGCTCAGATTGATTTCAAGAGCATAATAAGCAAGAGTTGATTTTTTTATAAGATAGGATCTTATCTTTGCAAGCCTTCCTTCAGAAAAATGACCGAACTTTTCTACAAGATAAGTAGTTATTATAAATGATAATACTGAATCACCGAGAAACTCGAACTGTTCATTTCCCCTTGAATCTTTATTGATCTGATGGGCAAAAGACCTATGAGTAAGGCTTGTATAGTATAATTTTAAATCACCCGGGATTATTTTCAATCTGAAAAGCCAGAGCAGTATTTTTTTTGTATACAATCCTTCTTCATACATCTTAAAAGTTTTACTTGGAATTTTCTTCTATATAATCTAATGCATTCTGGACTGTAATAATTTTTTCAGCTTCCGAATCGCTTATTTCAATTTGAAACTTATCTTCAAGTGACATTATCAGTTCTACAAGATCTAGTGAATCTGCACCGAGATCATCAACAAATTTGCTTTCTGGTTTGATGGTTTCAGCATCAGCGCCTAAAACATCTACTAGGATCTCTTTTACTTTTTCGAAATTTTCCATTTTTCCTCCATGATAAATACCGGTTTTTAATTATTAATTGATTCGGCAATTTTAGCAACTATAGAATAATTCTGGCCCTGGATTGCAGCTTTTACAGCATTCTTTATTGCTTTGGCTTTTGAGCTCCCGTGGGCAATGATAACAATTCCATTCACCCCTATAAGGAATGAGCCGCCATATTCTTCATAGTCAAATTTTCTTTTCATTTTCATAAATGAATTCTTAAGAAATATTGCACTTAATTTAGACGCAAAATTTGCTTTTAAGATTCCTTTTATTTCGCTGAAAAATAAATTAGCTATTCCTTCAATGGATTTTAATAATATATTGCCGGTAAACCCGTCGCAGACTACTACATCACAGGCTCCGTCAAAAATATCTCTTCCTTCAACATTTCCAATAAAATTTATATCCCTTACTTCTTTTAAAAGCTGATGAGACTGTATGGCAAGTTCGTTTCCTTTCTCCTCTTCGCTCCCGACATTTGCCAGTCCTATCTTGGGATTTTCTGTTCCAAGTATGCTCTCTGCAAAAATCTTTCCCATCTTTGCAAATTGTGCCAGATACTGAGGTTTGCAGTCAGCATTGGCTCCTGAATCAATTAATACTATTTTCTTTTCAGAAAGAGGTATGACTACAGCAATTGCCGGTCTCAATACTCCCTGAATTCTTTTAATATTAATTAGCGAAGAAGCCATGACAGCACCGGTATTGCCTGCTGAGACAAATGCACTGTTCTGATTTTCTGCAGTAATTCTTGTTCCGATAAATATGGAGCTATCTTTTTTTTGCTTTATGACTTCACCGGGATGGTCATTCATTAAAACTTCCTGTCTGCAGTTAACTATCTCAAAAAGCGAAGGATCGACCTGAATTTCTTTTAAAGATTTTTCAATTTTTTCCTTTATGCCGGTAAGAATAATATGGCAGTCATAAAGTTTTGCAGCTTCACTTGCTCCTTTTAATATTTCACCAGGTGCAAAATCTCCTCCCATTGCATCCAGAACGACTATATTTTTTACTTTATCATCCATAACGAAAAAAGATATAATTACTTTAGTGCGATTAATTTATCGACATTAATATTATTTTTTACTATATCTATCATCTTGTCAATTTTGGTAAATTCATGAAATCGTACTTTTCCCAATATTTCATTAATTTTTTCAGTAGTCTTCAAAGTATCAAAAGTTACAAGGATAATAGGTATGTTTAATTCTTCTGCCCTGTTAAGAACCACTGAAGAAGGTGAAAAATTACCAGTAAGTATCAGACATTTTGTATCTGTTTCAAGTGCAGCCAGCTGAATATCAGGTCTGTCTCCCCCTGTTATTACCGCTTTGTCAGCCTGCTGTCTGAAAAATGAAATTGCCTGCTCCTCACTCATTGCACCGATCATGAAAGAAGAAATAAGTGTATCTGTCTTATCTTTTGCAGATAATATCTTCCCTTCAAGAAATTCAGCAAGTTCTTTTATCGTTACTGAAAGCAAGGTTTTATCAGAAAGAATCGTCCCAAAAACTTCAATTGAATTTTTCCTGAAAAAAGGAACAAGTATATTGTCAAGATAATCTGACTGATTTGAAGGAACCCAGTTAATTATCAAACCTCCAAAACTATCTTCCAAAAAATCCTTTGCAAGCAGGACATAGTCAGCAATATCAGGAGAATAACGCAGTATAAGTATTGCCTTAGCTTTTAATTTTGTACATATTTCCTTGGCTGAAACTCCCAAAAAACTTCCATGTTCAATACTCTTTGCGCCCTCCATTAATACAATGTTCTTGTCTTTCTTTATCTTCAGATAAGACTTTTCAATTATATTAAGGAATTCTTTTGAAAAATCAGCATTTTTCAGACCTTCCCTGTAATAATTCTGGGTAAGCACTATTGGAGAAATATCATCCAGCTCATCATTTAATTTCAGAACTTCTTTGACATATTGGGAATCTTCATCAATAGTCTGGCCCTGAAATCTGGCTGGCAAAGTCCCCAGAGGTTTCATATAGCCTACTTTTAAACCTTTATCTGAAAGTATCTTGCCTAAAGCAATGCAAAACGAGCTTTTTCCTGAGTAAGCTTCATTCGAGACAAAATACAGGGGAATCATAATTCCCTCCTTTTATTCATTTTTATTTTACTCGGATATTCTTATTCTTACATCTCCTGCTATAGAACCAAGACCCTGTGATTTTACAAATAACGGATTTATGTCCATTTCCATTATTTCAGGAAAATCTGTAACCAGCTGGGATATTTTCAGAAGAATTTCTATAATGCTATCAATATCAGAAGGCTTTTCCCCTCTTGCTCCTTTAAGAAGCTTGATAGTTTTGATTTCATCTATCATCTCAGAAGCATCACTTTTTGTAATAGGAGCGATTCTGAATGAAACATCTTTTAATACTTCCACATAGATTCCACCAAGTCCGAACATAATCATCGGACCGAACTGGGGATCTTTGTTTATTCCTATAATGGTTTCCTTTTTATCCATTATCATTTCCTGAACGGATATTCCTTTTATTCTTGCATCAGGTTTCTTAGCTTTTACACTTTTCATAATCGAGTTAAAGCCTTCTTCAAGTTCAGTATCGTTTTTGATGCCCACTTTTATTCCGCCCACATCAGTTTTATGCAGTATATCTGGAGAGTCTATCTTGAGTACAACCGGATAACCCACTTTTGAAGTAAATTTCTTTGCTTCTGAAATGTCTTTGGCAGTTATAGCCTGAGGTATTCTTATTTTATATGCCTCAAGTATTTTTCTTGCTTCAGTTTCACCCAGTTCAAATCTTTTTTCTTTTCGGCATTCTTCAAAAACTTTCTTTACTGCTTTATTGTCTACATCAAATTTTTTAATTTTCTCAACTTTCTTATCGATCCAGTCTGCATAATTCATCATTATTTTCAATGTAGCGACAGCTCCCTCAGGAATGTCATAGCAAGGTATCCTGTTATGCATCAGAAAATCAACACCTGATTTTACGCCATTTCCACCCATGAAACATGCAATAACAGGTATCTTCCTCTTTGAGTTCTGAATACCGTCAACAATAGCTTTTGCAGTTTCATCTATCTGTGTCATTGACTGAGGTGTTAACAAAACGATTATCGCGTCAACATTTTTATCCTCAATCACAGTCTCCAGTGTTTTCTCATATCTGTCTGCAAGAGCATCTCCAAGAACATCTATCGGATTATGAAAGTTTGCTGCTGCCGGCAAGAATTCTCTTAATTTTTCTACTGTCTTTGCATCAAGTGCGGTCAGGTTTATATTGTTTTCTTCACAGGCATCTGTAGCCATTATTCCGGGACCGCCGGCATTTGTTATTATTACTACATTTTTGCCCTTTGGAAGAGGCTGATATGCAAAAGCTGTTGAGTAATCAAAAAGATTCCTTATTGTTCTTGCCCTCATTATACCTGCCTGTTTTAATGCGCAATCATAAGCTTTGGTAGAACCAGCAAGTGAGCCTGTATGTGAAGATACAGCTTTGGCACCTGCAGCAGTATTTCCGGATTTTATAGCAACTATAGGTTTTTTCTTGGTTACTTTTGATGCCATGTCTATAAACTGTCTGCCATCATTTATTCCTTCTATGTAAGCACTTATGACTTTACAGCTTGGATCTTCAGCCCAGAATTCAAAAAGATCTTTTTCAGCGATATCGCATTTATTTCCAACTGAAACATATTTCGACATTGGTATTTTCTGGGTAGTTGCCCAGTCAAGTATCGCTGTTATCAAAGCACCGGACTGAGACATAAACGCTATTTCCCCATCAGTTGGTTCGCCAAGAGCAAAAGTTGCATTAAGCCTGCTGGAATAATTAATCATTCCCAGGACATTAGGTCCCAAAATTCTTATTCCATATTCTTTTGCTTTTTTAACCAATTCTTTTTCAAGTTCCGCTCCTTCACGTCCCGTCTCTTTAAAACCGGCAGAAATAACGATGGCACCCTTAACATTTTTTTTGCTGCACTCTTCAATAGTTGCAATTATGTATTTGCTTGGTATGACTATTACAACAAGATCGACATCGGTAGGAACATCTAAAAGAGATTTATAACATTTCAGACCCAGTATTGAATCAGCTTTTGGATTAATCGGATAGACTTTACCCTTAAACCCGAAATTTATTATATTTGCAAGAATGGTATGACCTACTTTTTCTCTTTCTCTTGCTGCTCCAATGACTGCAACAGAATCAGGATTAAAAAATTTTTCAAGACTCACTAGAATTCCTCCATCTATACTTTTAAATTATTTTAAATACTTTATTATTTAAAAATTATAAAATTAAATTAAGAAGCTTTTGTGTCTGCTTTGGCTGGTTTTTTTTCTTTTTCATCAGATTTAAGAATCTTTACATTATCATAGTAACCACAGCTCAGACAAACTCTGTGCGCTATTTTCTTGGAATGACAACGCGGACATTCAACAACATTAACCGCAGTCAGTTTATCATGTGTTCTTCTTTTATCTCTTTTTGATTTTGATGTATTTCCCTTTGGAACTGCCAATTAAATCATCCTCTCGTATATTAAAAATTATTACATTAAACAAGCAAAAAAATATACCACAAATCTGATATTATGCAACAAATTAAATATCTTGCAATATATTTGAATCAATATGCCGGTAAAATCACTCCCGGTTCTCTGTGTTAAGCCCGGATTTAAATTGCTCCCTTCCTTTCTCGATAGCTGACAGGATTTTATGAAGAGCTGCTTCAAGGCTTGCAAGTTTTTCATCGGCATAATCTTCTGCTTCAAGCCTTATAGTCCTTGATCTTGCTTCTGCAACTGCAAGCATGTCTTCTGACTTTCTTGTGGCATTTTTTAAGACTTCAGTTTCATTGACAAGCATATCCGCTCTTTCCCTTGCCTCCCTGATTATTCTCTCTGATTGTCGCTTGGACTCTTCTATCATTCCTTCTCTTTCTTTTACTATCCATCTTGCCTGTCTGAATTCCTCAGGAAGGACATTTCTCAGCTCATCAAGCATCTCATAAATATCATTTTCATTTACAATAATATTTGATGTAAAGGGCATCCTTTTACTTTTATCCAGAAATTCTTCGATCTTTTCAATTATTTCTAAAGCATCCATATTCTACTCCGGGTAATAAATTAATATTTTCTTAAATTTATTTTTACAAATAATTCTATTAAATCTGTTTAATAAAATTAAATATAAAATAATATTAAAACAGATTATTAAAAAAAATACATGCTATTAATGCAATATGCATGTTTAAAATCAGTCAAAATAATTATTTTTAAAACTACTCACTATTTCTTCCTCAATCTCTTTGGGGACAAGATCTCTGATGCAGCCATTAAGACTTGCGACTTCCTTGACGGCACTCGAACTCAGGTAGGCATATTTTGGATTGGAAACTATAAAAAAAGTTTCAATATCAGGGGCAAGCTTTTTATTCATCTGTGCCATTTGAAATTCATATTCAAAATCAGTGATAGCTCTCAGGCCTTTGATTATTACATTTGCTTTTTTCTCTTTTGCAATATCTATCAGCAGACCGTCATAAGACATTATCTCTACATTTTTTAACCCTTTTAGAGATTTATCAATAAAATCCATTCTTCTTTTCAATGAATAAAGTGGTGTTTTTTTAGGATTATTCGATACCAGAACTATTACCTTGTCAAAAATCTGAGAGCATCTGCGAATTATATCTCTGTGACCTTCAGTCATCGGGTCGTAAGTTCCCGGACATAAAGAAATTTTCTTCATAATTGACTTTTTATTTCAATGATAAATAAATAACCTTCTTTTCCCCAAAAGAAGATACCTTGTCGATGTTAAAAAACTCAATTTCTTTTTCAACATCTCTTTTAAAAAAGAATTCATAAATTATAACACTATTTTTATCAATTATCCTGCCATTATACAATAGATTAAAGACTGAAATCATATACTCTTTATCAATTTTAAATGGAGGATCCAGAAAGACTATGTCAAAAAAATCTTCATTAAAAGAAGACAAAAATTCTGCTGCTCCCTGTTGTCTTATAACTGGTTCTTCATCTATGTCTTTTATCAGTGAAAGATTTTCCTTGAGAAGCCTTATGGAATCAGCTGATTTATCTATAAAGCAAACTGTTTTTGCACCACGGCTTAAAGCCTCTATCCCCAGCGAACCACTGCCTGCAAACAGGTCCAGAACCCTGCTGTTATATATGTAGGAACCAAGAACATTGAAAATGCTTTCTTTGACTCTGTCCAAAGTAGGCCTGATGGAAAGACCAGGCGGGCTTTTTAATTTTCTTCCCTTAAATTTACCTGAAATGATTCTTATTTGAGATCACCACATTTCTATTCTTTTTAAAAAAGACAGTAAGTTTATTCTACTGAAAAGATATAATTATAAAATGGCTGGTCGCCTTTATAAAATTCTATCTCAATATCAGGATAATATTTCTTTATTCCATTTTTTATCTCTTCATTTTCAGACTCCGAAGAATCCTTGCCTGTATAAAAAGAAATTATGCTGTCATTTTCACCTATCATATCTTTTATAAGTTCGATTGTCGCACCTATCAGATTGTCTGAAATGACTTTTATCTTTCCGTCGAACAATCCGATAAACTGTCCTTTTTTTATTTCTCCCACAAGAAGATTGGCATCCCTTACAGCGACAGTAATTTCTCCGCTTTTTATTCTTTTATAAGCTTCTTCCATATTCTTCAGGTTATCATCTATTGTAAGATCCCTGTTGAAATTTAGAACTGCATTTATGCCCTGGGGTATTGTTCTCGTCGGAATTACAGTTACATCTTTTCTGGCGATTTTTGCAGCCTGGTTAGCAGTAAGTATTATATTTTTATTATTTGGGAATATGATTATTTTTTCAGTTTCCAGTTTTTTTATAGCTTTTACTATTTCATACGTTGAAGGATTCATTGTCTGTCCGCCTTTTATTACAATATCAGCACCAAGACTTTTAAAAATTTCCTCCAGGCCTTCCCCGTTTGACACAGAAATCAGGCCATACGTCAAAATCGGTTTTTCAGCAGCCGGAACTGTCTTCATTTTTTCCATATGCTGGTCAACCATATTATTTATCTGTATTTCATGTATAACACCTTCCCTTAGTGCTCTTCCGAGAACACGGTGGGGATGATTGGTGTGGACATGAACTTTTACAAGGTTTTCATTACCGACAACCATTGCGCTGTCACCATAGGTTTCAATATCCTCCCTGAGGCGTAAAAGATTTATTCTTTGTCCGGTGATTATAAATTCAGTACAATAAATATTCTTTATGTCCGAAGAAATACTTAGGTCCTTCAGTTCCCTGTCTTCATAAGCAGGCTGCTTAAAATCTGCCCTGGCAGCTTTTTCTTTAACAGTTTCAGTAATGGGAATATTTTTTTCACCAGTGCTGCCTTTGAGGCTGGAGTCAATTTTTCCCAAATCCTGTAATGCTTTTCTTAAGCCGACAAGTATTTCAAGTATTCCCTGCGCACCGGCATCAACCACATTTGCTTCTTTGAGAACCGGCAAAAGAAACGTTGTCCTTACAAGGGAATTTTCTGTTTCAGAGATAATATTATCAATAAGTTCAGATAAAAAAACATTGTCATTATTATTTTCATTATATGTTTTTATATAATTATAAAGATCTTTTATAATAGTAAGCATTGTTCCTTCAGTCGGATTCTGGACTGAACTATAAGCAAGCTCCCTGGCTGAATTTAAAGCATTTTCAAGATTATCAAGATTAAAAGAATTATTTTTTTTCAATTCATCAAAAAATCCTTTGAATATCTGGGAGAGTATAACGCCCGAATTTCCCCTTGCTCCCATAAGTCCGCCAAATGAAACAGCATCGCCTATAGTCTGAATATCATTATTTTTTAACTTTGCAAGTTCTTTTTTAATAGATTTAAGAGTCAGGAGCATATTAGTACCTGTATCTCCGTCAGGCACAGGAAATACATTAAGGTTATTTATTTTGGTTTCACTGGTTTTAAAGTGTTCCACTATTATTGAAGTAGCTTTTTTTATATCTGAACTTTCAAGTTTGATAATCATTTGTATACAACCTCTTTTATATTGTTAAATCTTATTCTCAAGAAATAATATTAATAATAAACAAAACTTCAAGATTTTTAAAATAATATTAATTTAAAAAAGTATTTCTTTCCTAATTTTTATTTTAACAAAATATCATCTATTTTTTCAGCAATAATTCCATAAGCTTTTTTATTCAAATGAAACCCGTCTTTATAAAGATACTCTCTATTCGTATCCGTATCACTTAAAATTTCCCATAAATCAATAAAATGAACACCTGTCTGTAAAGCTATCTCTTTTAATTTTCTATTAAAAAAATATAAAATATCATTTTGGAGATTCAAATAATATTCGGCTGAAACCCGCTTTTTCCCTAATCTGGTACTATTTACACTGTACAAACCGATAACTATTATTTTTATATTTATTTCAAAAAATTCTTTTAGAATTTTTAAATATTTATTTGCAGTTTTTTCCAGATAATCTTTAAAATCCTCCACACTTAATCCGCTCCAATTAATACTAGACTTATTTTCATAAAAATAGTTTTTAAAAATATTATCCAGTATTACATTATTCAGGCCATAATTAAAAACCATGATAATATTCTTCCGGGACCTGAAGAATTGAAGTAAATCAATGTCCAGGTCTTCTATTTTTGAGCCTCCTTTTCCAAGATTGAGTACCTTAACAGCTTCGTTGCTCCTGTTTTTATTTAATTTTTTACCAAGCATGGCCGGGAAAGAATCTTTATATAAATGATTCCACCCGAATGTATTTGAATCACCCAGACAAAGAATATATTTTTCTTCATCCGGCGCTTCTTTTCTTTCAGCAGCGCCGTCTTTTTTTTGATAAATATCTTTTAAAAGCGATATCGTTTCAAGCCTTAATCCGCTATAATTAAGATTGATTTTAAACAGGCAGGCAATTTTTATTATTAATTTTTTAACAATATTCATGCAAGCTTATATTTTTCTTGTAAATTTAAAAATTAAATGTTAACATTCAATTTTGTTTTTTAGCTGATTTTTTAAATATTTAATATTTTTATATTATCAGCAATTAGTAATAAAATTAATTTATATATTATAAGTCTTTATTTATAACAGGAGAAAAAATGGCAAGCAGATGTGATATATGCAATAAAGAAGTTTTGTTTGGAAGCAGTATAAGTCATTCACATAAAAAGAATAACAGAACTTTTAAACCAAATATTCAAAAAGTTAAAGTTGAAATAGATGGTTCTGTAAAAAAAGTAAATATATGTACAAGATGCCTGAAAAGCAATAAAGTCAAGAAAGTAGTTTAAAATACACATTCCATATCGCCTACTCCCGATATAATATAGTTTTTAAATGCCTTTTATCCTGCTTTTTAAAATATTTGCCTATAATGCTGTTTTGTTTAAATATTTATTTTTTCAGTTTTTACTACTTCTCTGCTGTCAATATTTATTATATTTATTATATTGTCAGTAAAATCAATTTTTCCTATTGTCGGCGGAAAACCCGCTTTTGGAAGAGACGGGCTTCCTGGATTTATAAAAATCAATCCACCCTTTTTTTCTATTCTGGGAATATGGGTATGCCCGCTTAAAGAAAAATTGAATTTAAATTTTTTACTCAGATCCAGTAATTCATTATCCCCTTTTTTGTCTCCGTGATGAATATATAAAATATTGCCATCATAAAAGAAAATTCTTACCGGATCCAGAATGTTGAAATCCAGTGCAAGCTGATCCACTTCACTATCGCAATTCCCTTTTGCGTATATTATCGGTTTTTTTACAGCATTCACAATCTTTGCAAGCTCCAGAGGATCATATGAGTCCTTTATCATGTTAAAAAGTCCGTGATAAAATATATCACCACAATGAATTAAAAGATCTGTATCTTCCAGTATCTCAAACGCAGTGCTGAAGGCTTTTATATCTCCATGAGTATCACTCATAATCCCAATCTTCAAATTAACTCCTTTTTATTAATTATAATATGCATTTATATAATTATATTCTTTTTTAATTTTATTTTATTTTAACTAATGAACAGATACTTGCCCCCTCACTATTTAAATGATATGGCAATATTTCAATAATATTTTCTGATTCCTTCAGATTGCATAATCCTGGAAAATCTTTAATGTTTTCCTTAATTAATTTTCTGACGATCTCAGAATTATCAATAGCGTATATTCCTTCATTTCTGCGAATAAATTCATCAATTGCTTCCTCATTTTCAATTTTAGACAGAGTACAGGTATAAAATATAATTTTACCTCCTTTTCTTAAATAGGGTGCTGCATTATTAAGGATTTTAACAGAATTCTCTTTATAGTTTACAAGCTTGTCAATGTTCTTATTATATTTGGCATCGGGATTCTTTGAAATTGTACCGAATGAACTGCATGGCAGGTCCATAAAAATCTTATCAAAATATTCATGAAAATAATCACTGTATTTTTTTTGTTTCCTGCTATTTTCTTCTTTTTCATCTTCATTGTTTGCTTCTTCAATCTGAATGAAATTATTTTTTTCTGCATCTGCCTTAATACTTTTAACTATAATGATACCCATCTTTTCCAAATTATCCTTCAGCATTGTCAGTCTCTTTTCATTACTTTCAACTGCGATTATCTCCCCTTCGTTTTTCATCATTACTGCACTGGAAATTGATTTTCCTCCAGGAGCAGAACCTATATCAAGTATTTTTTCACCAGGAACAGGGCCCAGAAAATACTTTATGGCAGCTTGCGAGGTGAGATTTTGAACAAATGATAATCCTTTACTGATAAATTCCGAATTAATAAATTGTTCAAAATTATCTTTAATTTTAAAAGCAGTGCCGCCAAAAAATTTTTCATATACTTTGCCAGAAAGAATAGAGATTTTATCGTATAAGGTTTTTTCTGATATCTTTAACGAGTTGACTCTGAAATAAAATTCCGGATTATTATTTAAATATTCAATGATTTTTCTAAGAGTATCCGGATTATAAGATTTGCTCCAGTATCTGATAAGCCACTCAGGAAAAGAATGTCTGACGCTTTCCTGTTTATTTCTGTCTTCTATTTTTCCTATATTATCTTCAAGGAATTCAGAAAGATTTTTTATTCTTGTTGCTTTTCGCAAAACAGCATTTACAAAATTAGCTGATTTCTGGCCTTTTATTTCTTTAATTATTGAGACAGATTCGCTAACTGAACTATAATCAGGGATACGTGTTAAAAAAATGATCTGGAATAATGCAATCCTTAGCGCTATCAATGACGAAATATCAATTTTCTCAATTTTCAGGCCAGATACTACTGATATTAAAAAATCCAAAGTAATATATCTTCTTACAACACCCTTTGATATATTATAAATAAGACTTTTATCCTGAGACTTTGGTCTTTTGATTTTTAAATATTTATCGATTAAATCGCTTAGATTATTTTTTTTAACAAAATATTCAAGAAGTAAATCAAAAATAATTTTTCTGGCATTTTCCATTTATTATTTAATAAAAGCACTCACCGGTTTTGACTCTGTATCCGTTTAAAAAGTCATAAACCGATATTTTATTCTTTCCTTCAGGTTTCAGTTCCAGTAATTTTACAGCTTCGTTTTTTCCGCAAGAAATAATTATGCCGTTTAACTTATCCGCAGAGATTATTTCCCCTTTCTTAAAAGAATGACATGATTCATCCAGGGAAATATAATTTTTATAATCATCTGCAGGTCTCATACTTAAAATTTTTATCTTCATATTCCTGAACCTGGCTTGTGCACCCGGTTCCTGTGAAAAAGCTCTGACTTTGTTTACTATCTCTTTTGAACCGGATGACCAATCTATTCCAAAATCATCTTTATCAAACAAACGTGTAAAAGTAGGCACTCCGGACTGAGGATATGTTTCTATAAGCTCTTTATCTATAAGTTCCAATACACTGTTTAACAAAGGGGCTCCTATTTTTATCATTTTTTCTTCAAGCATATCCTTATTCTCATAATCACTTATCCTGAATAAAGATTGTGCATAAATTTCTCCCTCATCAAGATTTTCGTTAATCTTCATAATGCTTATCCCCGACTGCTGGAATCCTTCAAGAAGTGCTGTAATTATCGGAGAAGGGCCCCGGAGCAGAGGCAGGACTGAGGGATGGACATTGACTATATTGTCATTGGCAAGTTCGATGATTTTCCTTGGAATAATATGGCCGAAACTAACGATAACAAAACAGTCGAAGTCAACTTCTATTATTTTTTTATAGAAATCATCATCAAGCTTTATGATTTCCAAAGTTTTAATGCCTTCGCTAATCGCAAAAACTTTTACAGGATTTGGTATTATTTTTTTTCCTCTTCCTGCAATTTTGTCTTTATTCGTTACGACTGCAGCAATATCATGCTTTGCATTGTAAAGATATTCAAGAAAAGGCACAGAAAAATCAGATGAGCCAAAAAAAACTATCTTCAACTAAATCATCCTATCTTTTAAATACTGGTTTCTGAATTGATTTCTGAGACCTTAAGCATTATTTCCCTTTTTTTCTTGCTATCAAGATAATCTATGAATAATTTTCCATCAAGGTGGTCAACCTCATGAAGAAATATTCTTGCAAGCATTCCTTCTGCTTTAAAATCTAATTCTTCATTTCTGGGAGATAATGCCTTTACTGAAATTTTTTTAGGTCTTTTCATCATACAGGCAATTGAATAAACGCTCAGGCATCCTTCCTGAATTTCCTCTTCTTCATTATCGAGCACTTTTATCTCAGGATTTATAAAAACTTCCGTCTTATCCCATTTAATTACTATTATTCTTTTGGAGATACCGATCTGGGGAGCAGCAAGACCTACTGCGTTATATTCATCACTGTTTATGGTGTCTATCATATCTTTTATTATCTTAAGTATATTCCTGTCTATTTTATCCACTTTCTCACTTACAAGTCTTAAAACAGGATCTCCCAGCTTTTTTATTTCTCTAATTGCCATTTATAATCACACTCCGCTTGAAAAATTATAAAATCCAGTAAGGATCGACATCTATTAATACCCTTGCAGACTTTTCTATTTTAAACTCATTGAACATTTTAGTAAACCTGCTGATAAAGTTATTGATATCAAAGGATTTAACCAGAATATGCCATCTGTAATTTTTATTTATTTTTACAAATGGTGAAGGAGCTGGCCCTAGCACCTCGCAATCTGTATGATTTTTGATTTTCAGGACCTCCTTTGCAAGCCTGTAAGATGTTTCACTGACTTTTTCATAACTGCTTCCGGAAATAATAATATTTATAAGATTACAGTAAGGCGGATATTTCAGATTTTCCCTGAGCTTAAGTTCTTCATTGTAAAAAAGTTCAAAATTATCTTTCATAAAGCTTTTAATTATTATCCCGTCTGAATTATAAGTCTGGATAATGACTTTTCCATCTTTAAAACCTCTTCCAGCTCTTCCGGCTACCTGGGTAAGTATCTGAAAAACTCTCTCATTTACAATATAGTCAGGAAGGGAAAACATACTGTCTATATTAACTACTCCCACAAGCGTTACATCCTTTATATCTAATCCTTTGGAAACCATCTGGGTCCCTATCAGGATAGACGGATTAGATCTTATGAATTCATTTAATATCTTTTCATGGGATTTCTTTTTGGATGTAACGTCTGAATCCATTCTGGCTATGGAAACATCCGGGAATCTTTTTCTTATTCTTTCTTCAACTTTTTGAATTCCGGTTCCAAGCATCATTACCCTTTTGCTATTGCATTGCAGACATGTTTTGCCAAAAACAATTTCTTTGCCACAGTGATGGCATTTAAGCTTATTTCCAACACTATGATAGGTATAAGGCAGATTACAATTTTCACATTTTGGGATAAAACCACATTCGCCGCATATTATATATTTGCTGTATCCCCTTCTGTTTATAAAAATTATTGCTTTTTCTTTTTTGTTTACCCTGTCGAAAATCTCTGAATATAATTTATTTGTTATGATATTGTCTTCTGAAAAACTATTTATTTTTTTTAAATCAATTATTTCTCTGTCTACTTTGCTATCCTTAAATATTTTTTCATCAAGCTTTAAAATGCTAGAGTTATTATTTTTTTCAAATCTGTATTTTGTCCTTATCGAAGGTGTGGCGCTTCCAAGAACAATGGGAATGTCATATATCTTGCAGAATTTTAAAGCTGTCTCTATGGTACAATATCTTAATCCTGAATTTTCTTTATATGATGTATCGTGAAACTCATCGATAATTATTATTCCGGGATTCTTAAATGGTGTAAAAAGGGCTGACCGCGTACCTATTATTACTTTGTATCTTTCTGAAAGGATGTCCGAGTATTTTTCATATCTTTCCGTTTCACTCATTCCGGAATGATATACGCAGCATTTATCTTTAAACATATTTCTGAACATGGAATAAAGCTGCGGCACAAGAGAAATTTCAGGAGTCAGTATTATGCTGGTTTTACCTTTTTCAAGTGCTTTCTTTACACATCTTATATACACTTCTGTTTTGCCGCTGCCTGTCACACCTTCCAGCAAAAAATTATGATTAAGCGGTTTTTCTATAAAACCGGTTATTTCAGACACGCATTTCTGCTGTGAACTATTCAGGATTATTTCTTTACTTTCATCTGCACCATTATCCAAAACATAATCATCATATTTAAAGTCTTTTTTTACTATCAGAGACTCCTCGGAAATATATCCTTTCTTTACCAGTTGCCTTAATGACTGACTGCTGGAGCCTGTTTCTTTAAGGAGCCTTTTCTGCACAGTCTGGCCTGCATTCCCAAGAAATTCAATAATTCTTTTTTGTGATGGTCTTGTTGAAAGATAATTTTCAAGATTTTCTCCAAATGAAGATAATCGATATGATTTCTCTTGTTTTAAAGACGGTATCTTTTTTATTTCTTTAAAATTAAAGCCGGGTGGCATAAATAGCCTGAGGGCATTTCCAAGAGAACTGATATAATAATAAGACATCCAGTGTGCAAGCTTTATCCGCTTGATGTCAATACTATAATCTGAAAAAACTTTGATTATTTCTTTTATTCTATCTGAATTATCTGAATCAAAAGAAGAATAAGCTTTTATTCTTGAAACTATTCCCTTTAGCGTTTTTTTCCCAAACGGAACTACTACAACGGATCCTTTTTTAACATCCCCCTGCATGTTCTCAGGTATAAGATAATCAAAGGCAGAATCAATTTCAGAAGTTCTTATATTTAAATAAACTTCGGCATATCTTACCTTCATTTTTTATTAATCATACAGGAAAAATAATATTTCAATTATAGACCGAGATAATTTCTGACATCTTCAACTTTATCCAGTCTTTCCCATGTGAAATCCCTGTCATTTCTTCCGAAATGTCCGTAAGAAGCTGTCTTTCTATATATGGGCCTTAAAAGATCAAGATTCTTAATGATAGCTGCAGGTCTTAAATCAAATATTTCTCTTACACATTCTTCAATCCTGGATCTGTCTGCTTTTTCAGTATTATAAGTCTCAATCATTATTGAAACAGGATGAGCAACTCCGATGGCATATGCTATCTGTACCTCTATCTTATCAGCTGCACCTGCTGCAACCAGATTTTTTGCCACATGTCTTGCAGCATAAGCTGCTGACCTGTCAACTTTTGAAGGATCTTTTCCTGAGAAAGCTCCTCCGCCATGCCTTGCCATTCCGCCGTATGTGTCAACTATTATCTTTCTGCCGGTTAATCCAGAGTCTCCCATGGGACCACCTATTACAAATGAACCCGTAGGATTAACGAATATCTTATAATCATCCAGATATTCTTCAGGTATAATAGGTTTGATTACAAACTCTTTCATATCCGGAGCAATCTGACTCTCAATATCTATTTCAGGTTTATGCTGGGTAGATACTACAATGGTATCTACTTTCACTGGTTTCCATGCATCATATTTAATTGTTACCTGTGTTTTTCCATCAGGACGAAGATAAGGTATCATGCCTGACTTCCTTACTTCAGCAAGACGGTGTGCGAGTTTGTGTGCAAGCTGTATGGGAAGAGGCATGTACTCCGGTGTTTCATTACATGCGAATCCAAACATCATTCCCTGATCTCCTGCGCCCTGAAGATCAAGCTCATCATTATATCCGTTACCTATTTTTGCTTCAAAAGCTTTGGAGACACCCATATTTATATCGCTGGACTGTTTGCCAACCGTAACGACAACACCACATGTATCGGCGTCAAAACCATACTTTGCCCTGGTATAGCCTATGTCTCTTACAACATTTCTTACAATATCCGGTATTTCAACATAAGTTTCAGTAGTTATTTCCCCGGCAACTACAATCAGGCCTGTCTTTACAAGAGTTTCCACGGCAACTCTTGCTTTTTTATCATCACTTATGATGGCATCAAGGATAGCATCACTTATCTGGTCGCACATTTTATCAGGGTGACCTTCAGTTACCGATTCAGAAGTAAACAGATAATTTCCGCCTTTAGACATTAATTCCTCCCGTTAAAAACAATAAAATAATTATTATAAGTTATATTTATCTTTCAAAAAAATACTTACTTCAGAATATGATCAATGATTTCTCTGGCAATCAATCTTTTTTTTGCCTTTGGTACTTTTCTGATTTTACCATCTTTATCTATAATGGTAATTTCATTATAATCACTTTCAAAACCTATATCATTTCTCGATATATCATTAAGAACAATAAAATCTATGTTTCTTTTATTAATTTTTTCAATAGCATTTGCTATGTTTTGTGAGCTTTCAGCAGCAAATCCTACAATAATCTGATCTTTTTTCTTTTTTTCTGAAATAATTTCAAGAATATTATCATTTTCCCTGAATTTGAGATTTTCAAAAAGCTCATCCTTCTTTTTTAATTTGTATTCAAACTTTTTTTGTGGTACTACATCAGAAACTGCAGCAGTCATTATAATAATATCTGCATCATTAAAATATTTCAGCACCATATCTTTCATTTCGGCAGTATTATTGACTAATATGGTTTTGCCTTTAAAAATTTTACCTGAATTCCTTGCCGTGGTTATAAGAATGACTTCTTCTGCCCCCCTGAACACTGCTTCCATGCTGATTTCATATCCCATTTTCCCGCTTGAATAATTTGATATATATCTGACAGAATCTATATTTTCCCTCGTACCTCCTGCAGTCACCAGTACCTTTTTCCCTTTCAGGTCATTGTTTAAAACAACTAGGTTTTCCATATCTTCAATTATGATATCTTCTTCCTGCATCCTTCCTGTACCTTCAGTTCCACAGGCAAGTTTTCCTTTTCCCGGACCGGAAAAAAAATATCTTCCATATTGTTCCAGCTTTTTAATGTTGTTCTGAATGATAGGATTTATCCACATATTTTCATTCATTGCAGGAGCAATAAGAACAGGGCAAGATGATGATACGACTGATGTCGTTAAAAAGTTATCGCATATCCCATTGGCTATTTTAGAGATAGTATTGGCAGTTGCCGGTGCAATAAGTATAATATCGCAGCTTTGAGGAAGGCTTACATGATACACTTTCTCATGATTGTCAAACATATCTGTTACTGTCCTGTGTCCGCTAAGAGCACTTAGGGTAACAGGATTTATAAACTTTTCCGCATTAGGTGTCAGAACACAGAAAACATCTGATCCTTTTTTTTTAAGCCTGGAACATATGCCGGCTGTTTTATATGCTGCTATTCCCCCGGTAATTCCAAGAAGGATCTTTTTACCTGAAAGAGGATCAACAGCCTTTTTATTTGATTCCATCTTTTACTCTTATATAACCTATTTTCTTATCTTTTACCTCATTAAATGATATTTCAAGCGGATCAGCTACTTCAGTTTCAAAAAGAGGCCCTATTATATTAGTTCTTTCCATATTTCTTTTAGCATGAAAATAATCAGCAAGCTCTCTTGATCTTTTAGCTATTATTATACAAAGCGTGTATTTGCTATCAACTGACTCCAGTAATGAATCAACATTCGGTATGCCCATTAAACTCTCCCTTTACTTTTGAAATTAAGACATATTTCAAATTTTTTAAAGCTTCATTATAATTATTATTGACTATTATGCAATCATAATGTTTCTCATACATCAATTCTTCTTTAGCTTTTTTCAATCTTTCTCCTATTTTTTTAATATTTTCCGTCTGCCTCCCCCTTAATCTTTTTTCAAGCTGAAAAAGATCAGAAATCGTTATAAAAATCAGATAGGCATCCTTCATGATTTTTTTAACCTGCATTGCTCCGTTAACATCAATGACAAGTATCATATTTATGCCTCTTTCAATATTTTCACTGACAGTTTTTTTCAAAGTCCCGTAATAATTGCCGCAATAGGCCGCCCACTCTATCAGTTCATCATTTTCTATCAGCCCTTTAAATTCTTCTATACTTATAAAGTAATAATGTTCGCCATCAATTTCTCCTGCTCTTCTCGCTCTTGTAGTGACAGATACTGATTTTTTAAAATTCTCCAATTCTCTTAGTACATCTTTTATCAGTGAGCTTTTACCTGCACCTGAAGGTCCGGAAACAACAAAGAGCTTTCCTTTTTTATTATTTTTCATAGTGTTTATAAAAATATACAGGTATAGGTTATTATAATAAATAAAACAAGCATAATTAAGTATCAGAATACAGCTTGTGAAAATAATCCAGGAGCCGGGATTTCTGTTTATGGCCAAGTCCTTTGAATTTCTTTCTCGGACTTATCTTTAACTCCCCTAAAACCTTACTGACCCTTATGTCTCCAAACCCTGGAAGCGCTCTAATCAAATCCTGTATTCTCATTTCCATTGCTATCATAAAATATTTATTATTTTCTTCAAGCAGTTCTTTTAAAAGAATACTGCATGATTTTAATCCTTTTTTTATTTCAGATCTTTTTTTTCTGATTTCTCTGGCACTTTCAAGTGCAGATTTTTTTTCTTCATCTGTTAAGAAAGGTACAGGCATATGCCCTCTTTAATATTCTATAAGACTTAGTTATTTTTTTTACTGCCTGGATAATTCAACTCGATATTATTTTTGCATAACGGACAATCAGAAGGATCATATTTTTCTATATCGAATTTAATCAGATAATAATAAGGTATTTCCCCAAAATTTATGTTTTCTGACCTGTTCACAATTGACACAATTGCTTTAATGTTGGCTTGCCTCTCTTTACATATATCTATTATTTCTTTTACAGAACCGCCTGTAGTAATAACATCTTCAGCAATTATGATATTTTCTCCTCTTTTTATCTCAAAGCCTCTTCTTAATTCCATTTTATCCGTCTTTCTCTCAGCAAAAATCATTTTTTTACCCATAACATATGCAGCCATATAGCCAAATAATATGCCGCCTATTGCCGGTGATATTATTGTCTGGGTACAGTCCGAAATTTCCTTTCCAACAATTAAAGGTATTTCCCTGGCTACTTCATAGGTTTTTTCAGGATACTGAAGAAGTTTTGCACATTGAAGATAATGCTGGCTGTGAAAACCTGAGGTCAGTTTAAAATGACCTTCCATGACAGCCCCTGTTTCCTTTAATATGGTTAAAAGATCAGATTTTGTATTTTGCTCAACTACTTTAATCATTTCTATCTTCTCTCCATTCTTTTCAGATAATTTTTTACTGTTCCGTTTTTATCGCTGCTTTTAATTATCGGCCTGCCGACTATTATGAAATCGGCTCCGTCTTCTATTGCTTTTTCAGGTGTGTTGTATCTTTTCTGATCTCCGGTATCATCTTCAGGAAGCCTTATACCGGGCGTAGCAATAAGAAAATCGTTTCCAAAAGATTCTCTTAACACGGATACTTCATTGGGAGAACATATTATACCATCAATTTTACTATCTATTGCAGTCCGGGCAAGGTTTTTTACCACGCTTGTGTAACCTGCTGAAAACCCGAATGAATTCAGATCTGCATCATCAAGACTTGTAAGAACGGTAACACCAAAAAGCAAGGGAGACAACTGATTATTTTTTTCTGCAGTCCGGACAAGTTCTTCTTTTGCCCTGAGCAGCATTCCTGAACCTCCGAAAGTGTGTATGGTTATCATATTTACTCCAAGCTTTGAAATCCCTCTTAGCGCACCGGCAATTGTATTTGGTATATCCATCAGTTTGGCATCAAGCAGCACTTTATAACCGCATCCGGTAACCGTGCTTATTATATCTGTTCCTTCATTGTATATGAGCTCCAGGCCTATTTTAATTGTAGATATTTCATTTTCAAGCTCTTTTAATACTGAAAGTACATCATTTTTTGTAGGTACATCCATACTGAGAATAAGCCTGTCCCTGGTTTTCAAGTTTTTCCTTATATCTGCCGCACTTACAGAATTATAATTTTCCAATTCACTGCCCTGCTTTCAATTTACCGGTTAAATCACTTATATTGTTTAAATTTTTTCTGGAAATAAAATCAATTAATCCATTTATAACATTTACTGCAGCATCATATTCAACAAAATTTACAGTACCAAGGCCGACAGCGCTGGCGCCTGCCAGCATGAATTCAACCGCATCCTGCCAGCCAGATATCCCACCCATACCAATAATAGGCAGAATATTTGCTTTATAAAGAGAATATATTTTGGCAAGTGCAACAGGTTTTATGGCAGGCCCTGAGAGCCCTCCTATTATATTTCCCAGCCTGGGTTTAAAAGTATTGATATCGATAGCCATCCCGATAAGAGTATTGACAAGGGAAACACAGGTCGCTCCTCCGCTTTTTGCGCGTTTTGCCATCTCAGCAAGATTATCATTATTCGGACTTAGTTTTACTACAACAGGTATGTTCAAGGTTTTTCTGACAACTGAAGTGACCTCTTCAACAGAATCCGGGACTGAGCCAAGAGTTATGCCGCCTTTTTTTATATTAGGGCAGGATAAATTTAACTCAACTGCTATCAGTTCGTGTTCAATTTTTATTATTTTTGAAGCAATCTCGGCAAATTCTGAGCTGCTTACACCCAGAATGCTTAAAATTGTATTGATTTTCAATTTTTTAACCAGCGGAAGCTGTTCCTTTATGAAATAATCTATCCCTTCATTCTGCAGTCCTATGGAGTTTAAAAGGCCTGATGAAGTTTCACAAAGACGGGGAGGTTTGTTGCCTTCCATAGGTTTTAGAGAAAAACTCTTTGTAGTGACAGCTCCGATGATCTGCGTCTCATAGATTTCATTATACTCTATTCCGCTTGCAAAAGTACCTGAGCACATGATCACAGGATTTTTTAAAGATATGTCTCCTATCCTTACAGCAAGTCTAGGGTCATTAAAATTATTCAAAAATTA